>NZ_CABFVS010000091.1 GCF_902150025.1 Bartonella massiliensis | reverse complement strand
CCAAGCAGATCCTCTTTTAGCGAAACGTGCAGCAATCCTTGCAAAAGCTGATTTGCAAACAGAAATTGTCGGAGAATTTCCTGAACTACAAGGGATAATGGGGCAAAAATATGCCCTTCTTCAAGGGGAAGATCCTCGCGTAGCTGAAGCCATTAAAGAGCATTATAAACCTCAAGGACCAACAGATCATCTTCCGCAAGAACCTCTTGCTATAACCGTTATGCTCGCCGACAAAATTGACATGCTGGTTGGCTTTTGGCTCATTAATGAAAAACCAACAGGCTCAAAAGATCCCTATGCGTTAAGACGAGCAGCCTTAGGAATTATTAGGCTTGTCCTTTCGCAGGATTGGAAAATCAACCTTATGCCACTGTTTCAGTTGGCAACCAATCTTTTCGTACAACAAAAAATCAATATGAGATCTCTCAAAGCGAAAAGCGACAATTGCAGAATCTGCTTCCAGAAAACACAGCGTATATTTTATCAGATCTGTTGTTCTTTT
>NZ_CABFVS010000090.1 GCF_902150025.1 Bartonella massiliensis | reverse complement strand
ACACATTGCTGCTTATTAACAGAAGCGGTTTCATTTGAAATATTAGAGATAACGGGGGTGTTTTGTGATATATTTGTCATAGTCAAATCCTTACGGTTTAATATTGTTTTCAATTGACAGCCTATAAAGGCGCCGGGTGTTGAAAACACGGCCGTAAGTCCGTTGCTATGCCTTCCCCATAAAAGGGTATTGTATAACATAGCTACACCCGACAAAATCGTTATATGCCAATGACAGCATAAAAGAAAGCCAGTTTTTATAATAGGAATTAGGTTTATCGCAACCCATTCGCTTACGGTTAAGTGTTTTCATCACTTGAATATTCATATAACAAAATACGTATTTATTGTCAAATAATATTTTATCTTTTTTGATATTTTTTATGATTTTTTTAAATGCATTGTGTGTATATATTTATCATATGCTTATAAAACAATTCTTTTGTATTATATGCTTTTAAAGCTATATTATTGGCTTTCTTAAACGATTGCGTTATTTTTTGAATTATACATTTA
>NZ_CABFVS010000089.1 GCF_902150025.1 Bartonella massiliensis | reverse complement strand
CATTCGTGCTTTAAAAGATTTTGATGATGTTAAAGCCGGTTCTCTAGGCGGCTTTATTGAAAAGGAAGCTAATCTATCCCATGATGGCAATTGCTGGGTTTATGATAATGCTTGTGTGTATGGCTATGCCCATGTCTATAACAATGCAAAAATACGTCATTTTTCTCAAGTGTGTGGTCAAGTCTATGGGAATTGTGAAATCTATGGCAAGGCTTTCATTTCTCAATATGCAAGGGTTTATGACCATGCTTGTGTCTATGGCAATGCCCGTGTTTATGGCAATGTTTATGGGTATGCCCATGTCAGTGGGGGTGCTTGCGTTTTTGCTGATGCTCATATTCATGATCATGCTCATGTTTCTTATGATGCTACGGTTTTTAATTATGCAAGGGTCTATGGTCGTGCCATTGTTGCTGGCTCGGCTCGTATTCATAGCTATGCCGAGGTTTATAATTATGCCCTTATTAATGGTCGTGCAAAAATATATGGCAAGGTCTATGGCGGTGCTTTGGTGGGTGGTTGTGCTGAAATTTATGGCTCTGTTTTTGGGAATGCC
>NZ_CABFVS010000088.1 GCF_902150025.1 Bartonella massiliensis | reverse complement strand
CATAAGATATAACGTTTTGAATTTCATATCTGTTGTGATGATATGTTTGTATAATGCCTGCCTATCATTTTCTAAATTTTTAAAAAGCGTTTTAAAAACGATTTTATCTTTAAATCTTTTATGCAATCTTATAAATGAAAACCTATAAGCTTATAACAGTTTTAAACGATTATCTTCTTATAGGATAATCTAATGTTACTATAACATCCTTAGATTTTGCGCTCGCAAGTTTGGTAAATGTTAATTTGTTCTTTGTTATGCGATTAAGAATCCAATCATTAAAATAAGCTGTTTTCTTTAAACGTATGGTATTGAAAATTTCAAACGATTGCGTTTTTAACAATGCGATTTTGAGTGATAAAAACGTATCATAAAATTTATGAACTGTTATGGATGATAACTGCTTTTCATTTCATTTGAATACACACATGCGTTATAATATTTACATCATGATTTGCTTTTTATGGTCTATTCATACATGGCAATTGTTTATACAAAATGGTCAAATGAATCATGCATAAAAGGATGGATTCTTAAGTGGACTCATATCAAATAATT
>NZ_CABFVS010000087.1 GCF_902150025.1 Bartonella massiliensis | reverse complement strand
TGGGGAAAGCGCCTGAACGGGGGAAAAGCAACAGAGAAAAGAAAAAAGGGGGAACAAGAAAAATATCTTTTCATGAATATTTTTAAAAGGTTTTTTGGTGGCGGTGCATAGGCTTGTCGTGAAGGCTGGTATGGCTGTCCGTGGGGCGGATAGGATGCTTGTGGTAGGTGGATAGGGTGCGGATACGGAGAGCCGTGATGGTGGAGATAGGTTTGTGGTGAAGGGGGCTTATCGGGCGGGGTGGTGCAGGTTATCGATGGCGATGGAGATAGGAAGGCGTAGCGGTGTGGATAGGGGGGGCGATGGAGATAGGGGGCGTGGCGATGTGGTGAGGGCGTCGTGAAGGTAGGGTGAAGGTTGGGTGCAGGTGCAGATTAAGGTTTGTCTGTCGGATCCGCGGGGTTATTCGTCGAAGGGCATAGGGGAAGTTTGTCTGTAAGGGGGCAGGGCGTTGATTTATAAATATAATTTATTGTTTTTCATGTTTAATGAGCGTTCTGAATATCCTAAGATATTTTCATTTCAAACTTTTTTAGATTATCTTTTTTCATTGCATCAATCCCTTTTTTGTCTGTCAAAAGGAGGCA
>NZ_CABFVS010000086.1 GCF_902150025.1 Bartonella massiliensis | reverse complement strand
GAAAGCTTACAATCGCATCTTTTAAAAATGCCTAAGACCATAGTAAGCCTTGCCTTGATTTTTGAATTGACTGAAGGGGGGCGTTTTGAAATCACTAAAGATGCTCTTCAAACAGCGTTGCGTTGGGAAAAATATTTATTAAGCCATGTCAAAAGGCTTTATGCGGCGGGGAATGCCTCTATAGAAGATTGTGCAAAATTGATTATCGAACGTTGTGATCATCTACCCGATGTTTTTACTTTACGTGATATTCATCAAAGAAGTTGGACGCATTTAAAAGACCATGCCATTCTAAAACAGTCTTTAGAGATTTTATGTCGTTCCAATCATATTCGTCAAATATCAAGTGACAATAGCTCTAAAGGCGGTCGTCCTACCATACGTTATGAATGGCACCCTTTAATCAAAAGCGACAGCATAAAACAATGAAATGCTGATAATTTTATTTATTATTCTTCAAACCTTCAAAGATCTTATCGTAGTAACATATCACGAATGATCTTTGAGGGTTTTTATTTTATAATTTTAAAAAAGAAGCAACGTTTAAACCTTGTGTCAACACTCTCCAAAACTAACCTCTATAAGTTTTGAA
>NZ_CABFVS010000085.1 GCF_902150025.1 Bartonella massiliensis | reverse complement strand
TATTATCGTTTAAAGAGGCATTATCATTGAATGAAATATTTTGGTTGTTTTTATCTTCTATCATTTATTATAACCTTTTAAGATTAAAAAATCATTGAAATCTAAAGCGTTAGGAGCTTGCATGATAAAGACTTCAAAGCCTTGTCTATAAGCACGCGCAGCGAGGTTAAAACCTGCTTTACGACCCGCATCATCCCCATCCATTGCAATTGTCAGACGTCCTTTTATTGGGGGTAAATTCACACGCATCATGCCACTGGTAGAAAGAGACGCCCATAAATTAACGGGCTCTGATAATAAACCAGACAGCAGAGACAGACCCGTTTCAATGCCTTCACAAATAACCAGATGCTTTGGATTGGCTTGACTTAAATGCACAGCACCGCCCATGACAGACCCCAACATGGCTTTTGCTGGTTTCTGATCTGTTTTGCAGCCATTGGCTTGTAAAAAGGTTCTATGAATGGCAAAAGAACCAGCCCCCTTAACAAGCGCCACCAACGCGGGCAGTTTCATTCCTAATGGGTGTGGACATTTGTCGTGAAAACGTAAATCAGCAGGCAATTCACACATGATCCCCCGCATGCGTAAATAGG
>NZ_CABFVS010000084.1 GCF_902150025.1 Bartonella massiliensis | reverse complement strand
GGGGAGTGCTCAATGAGTTTTATATTATTGGGGGATTATCGTTATAGCCTTCACAGATGCTGCCAAGAAATGGATATGACGTGCCTTGACAGATGTTTCTTTAATGAGATGTATTATGGGCTCTTTTTCTAATAGGGAGATAGAAGCCAAGTATCTTTTTCCAAGCCATAGAAGATTTATTTGTGACTTTAATGGCGTTATTTTTTATAGTACATATGCTTTAGCTGTTATTTATTAAATAGATAAACATTGATTTATAATGATCCTTTATCCACTGCTATAGTCAATAATAATATCGAATATTATGGTTTTATCCTTTTCTCTAGATATTAAAAAATATTGGCACATCATAAAAATTAAACTGTTAAATAATAATCCTTTAAAATACACTCAAGCATGCTTTTTGTAGCTCTTCTCATACAAAAAATGTGAAATATAGGGATAGAGAGTATAACGATAACGTCTGTCCGTTACTTCACCAACGGAACAATGACTCCACTCAAAGAGTATACCCTTTACAGACAAAGCCTACACCATTTCACGACGACGTCCGTGAATGGTATAATGATAAATCCCCAATAATATAAAACTTATTGAGCACTCCCCTCTTTACGTTTGTAAAGAA
>NZ_CABFVS010000083.1 GCF_902150025.1 Bartonella massiliensis | reverse complement strand
AAAAAAGATTTGGCAACAAAGTCAACCGATCAAAAATACTTTAGCAGAAACCTATTTACGCATGCGGGGGCTCACATGTGAATTGCCTGCTGATTTACGTTTTCACGACAAATGTCCACACCCATTAGGAATGAAACTGCCCGCGTTGGTGGCTCTTGTTAAGGGTGCTGGCTCTTTTGCCATTCATAGGACCTTTTTAAAAGCCAATGGCTGCAAAACAGATCAGAAACCAGCCAAAGCCATGTTGGGTTCTGTCATGGGTGGTGCTGTGCATTTAAGGCAAGACAATCCAAAACATCTGGTTATTTGTGAAGGCATTGAAACGGGGCTGGCGTTGCTGTCTGGGTTGTTATCAGAGCCCGTGAATGTATGGGCGTCTCTTTACACCAGTGGCATGATGCATGTGAATTTTCCCCCGATAAAAGGACGTCTGACAATTGCAATGGACGGTGATGATGTGGGTCGTAAAGCAGGTTTTACCCTAGCAAAGCGTGCTTATAGCCAAGGCTTTGAGGTCTTTATGATGCAAGCCCCTAACGCTTTAGATTTCAATGATTTTTTAATTCTGAAAGGTTATAAATAAATGATAGAAGATAAAAACAACCAAAATATTTCATTCAATGATAATG
>NZ_CABFVS010000082.1 GCF_902150025.1 Bartonella massiliensis | reverse complement strand
CATATGGAAAACAGTCGTATAGATTGGCAAATATTTGCAACAAAACAAGAAGTTGTTCTGAAATCAACGAAAGAACCTCGTCCCCATCAGAAAGAAGCCATCAAGAAAGTCTGTGAAGGTTTAAAAGAAGCAGACCGTGGCAAGCTTATTATGGCATGTGGAACAGGCAAAACGTTCACAAGCCTAAAAATAGCAGAAACCATAGCGGGAAAAGGCAAGCGTGTGTTGTTTTTAGTGCCTTCTCTTGCTTTAGTCTCACAAACAATCCGTGAATGGACACTGGACACACAAATCCCCTTGCGTTCTTTTGCGGTGTGTTCGGATACAAAAGTAGGAAAGCGTCGTAAAAACCAAGATGATATTGTTGGCATGGAAACATCAGATCTTGTGCTGCCTGCGACAACAGATGCAAAAGCCCTTGCCAAAGAAGCTTGTGAAAGCTTCTCAGAGGCAATGACCGTCATCTTTTCAACCTATCATTCCATTCAAGTGATTTCCGATGCACAAAAGGATCATGGATTACCCGAGTTTGATCTGATTATTTGTGATGAAGCACACCGTACAACTGGCGCTTCATTGGGAACTGACGACAATGAATCTGAGTTTGTCAAAGTTCATGATAACAGCATCATTCAGGGT
>NZ_CABFVS010000081.1 GCF_902150025.1 Bartonella massiliensis | reverse complement strand
TCACTCGAACCTGCGGCTATAGAACCATCCGCTAGTGACGTGATCTTGCTGGATTTTCTGTCTCCATCTTTGCCATGCACTGCAACAAAGGCTCCTGTACCTTCATCCCACAACAAGGCATCGCCTTGGATTGTCGTAATCTCTTTAGTCACCTCTTTGGTAATTTCATCCTTAACACTCTCAAATTTATCTTTAACGTTCTCAAATGACTTACCAACTCCAGCAAAGGCTGAGACGACATCATCATAGCTGGCATCTGTATTCTCGCCATCAGAAGTGAAACTCTTAACTGTAAATTTAGGTGCGGCCCAAATGCCATTCTCATAGCTAGCCTCGCCACCTAAAGACTCCGCAACACCGCTTCCTAGGCTATAAAACTGACCTCCCGTGACCGCATCACTCGAACCCGCGGCTATAGAACCATCCGCTAGTGATGTGATTTTTTTATTTGCGACGTCAATGCCATCTGTGGTGACTTTGGGGCCATTTTCAATGGTTATACCATTGCCATCTAAAGTAAGTCCCCCTACAGTCAGTCCCCTGCCTTGTATAGATACACCAGATTTTTCCGTTGTATCTAGAGCGGGTATTTTTATGCTGTCTAAAGTGAGATCTTTAGCGAGATCAAATTTCACATTATTG
>NZ_CABFVS010000080.1 GCF_902150025.1 Bartonella massiliensis | reverse complement strand
ATAATAATGCTCATGTTTCTGATAATGCTAAAGTCTTGAATGAAGCTTATGTTTTCGACAATGCAAAAATTGAAGGCAATGCTAAAGTTTTTGATTGTGCAAGAATTTATGACAATGCAAGGGTTGCTGATAATGCCTTGGTTTTTGGAAGAACTTTTGTTTACGATTATGCCTGCGTTTTGAATCATGCTGAGGTCTCTGACAGGGCTGTTATAAAAGGGCATGCAAAAATCTATGATAACGCTTTATTGACTGGCTATGCGCAAGCTTATGGCAATGCTAAAATTTATGACAATGCTCAAGTCTGGTTTTTTGCTGTGGTTTGTGATGATGCTTGTATTTATGAAAATGCAAAAATTACAGGCTATACATACATTTGCGATAAAGTGAGTGTTTTTGGCAATTCATATATAGATACCAAAAAATTGAATGGTCATATGAAGATCTGTGATCAAACCATAAAAGACGTTGCATAAATAAAAGCAGCGGCGTTGCGGGGGCGCCCCTCTTTCAAACTTTCCATTCCAAATTTTAGCAAATGTTTATCACATTAGATTGTGAGGGTATTCTTATGTCTAAAAAATATGAATTAACCAGCGAAATTAAACAAATCAAACACGCACGTACTCGAAATATTATAAATCTTTATCG
>NZ_CABFVS010000079.1 GCF_902150025.1 Bartonella massiliensis | reverse complement strand
CAGGCTCTGTTTATTAACAGAGGCGGTTTCATTTGAAATGGAAGAAATAACGGGGGTGTTTTTTACTGTAGTATTCATACTAATATGTCCTAATCAAGAGTTTTGAAATTGACACCCTATAAGGGCGCCGGGCGTTCAAAACACGGTGATTAGTCCGTTGTTACGCTTTTCCCATAAGGGTATTATATGGCGTAACGACACCCGACAAAAATATCATATATGCTAATCATAGCATAAAAGATAGTCAGTTTTTAAAAGCTTTGGAAAGATTGTTTCGTAATCTATCCGCTAATCACAAAGTGTTTTGATCACTTGATTATTTATATAGCAAAATACGTATTTATTGTCAAATAATATTTTATCTTTTTTGATATTTTTTATGATTTTTTTAAATTCATTGTGTATAAATATTTATAATATGCTTATGAATTGCTTCTTTTGTATTATATGCTTTTAAAGCTATATTATAGGCTTTCTTAAACGATTGCATTATTTTTTGAATCTATACATTTATAATATTTAGAAGCGCTCTCATCATGCGTATTTTTAACTTTATAACCTATCTTGTTTTTTACTAAATGGTTTTTAATTTTTTTGTTAATTTCTTTTAAAACACATTTGCAACTTAATAATTTTTTATAGGAACTGTCTTTATAACCAATGC
>NZ_CABFVS010000078.1 GCF_902150025.1 Bartonella massiliensis | reverse complement strand
ACAAAGCGTTTTATAAAAAGCCGGCACATCTTTCCAATCCATCGCTGGTAAATTTTGCTTTTTATGACGTTGTTTACCTAAGAGCGC
This sequence comes from Bartonella massiliensis, assembly GCF_902150025.1. Classification (GTDB taxonomy): domain Bacteria; phylum Pseudomonadota; class Alphaproteobacteria; order Rhizobiales; family Rhizobiaceae; genus Bartonella; species Bartonella massiliensis. The sequence goes on along the minus strand of NZ_CABFVS010000078.1, from coordinate 598 downwards.
GCGTGCTTTTTCTGTTGCTTGTAAATCAACATTCAAACCTAAGGCAGCCGCATGTTTGAGACAAAGATTAAGACGATTAAGAGCTCTATAAGCAACTCCAGCTTTTGAATGCCAAATAGGAGCAAGAACATTGCGTATCTCTGTTTGGGTAATCTCAGAAACGGGCAGGCAGCCTAATTTTGGTAAAATATGAAGTTTTAAAGGTGAAAACCAATCTCCATTTTTACCATCACCTTTTAATTCTGCTTTCCGAGTTTCAAAAGCATCTAGAGCAATATCTTTTAAATAATGGAGATTGCTTATTGCCTCACGCTTTTGTTTGTTGCGTTCTTTAATGGGGTCACGACCTTCACGAAGAATAGAACGCCACCCCGTTGCCAACTCACGCGCTTGTTTTAAAGAAACATCTCTTAAAGCGCCTAAGCCCATTTCGCGGCGCCGCCCATGAATGGTATAACGATAAATCCATTGAGCACCTCCATCTTTACGCTTATGAAGAAGCAAGCCGGCACCATCATTATATTTGCCAGCCCCCAATGTTGCGACAGACTTTGCATTAAGACGGTTCATAAGGACCATTTTTACTCCTTTCTTATAC
>NZ_CABFVS010000077.1 GCF_902150025.1 Bartonella massiliensis | reverse complement strand
GGCTCAAAATTGAGCTGGTTAATTTTTAAAGAAATTATGTTTGAAAAAAGTGAAAAGACGCATAGCATTTCAAATAAACGTTTACGTTTGAACCATAAAATGAGATCTTTATAAAAAACGTTTAAAACCTCTTTTTATAACAGCTATAATTTAGTTATCATTTGCTTTTAAAAACCTTTCATTTACGAAAAAACAAAGATCTAGATTTCACAGCAGAGCAGATCTTAGAAACCTTACATTTGATAAAAGCGTTTGTTTATTTGTCTTATGAAAAGCTGCTTTAAAAAACCAACACGCGTAAATGTAAAAACGGGTTTTGTTATAGACATTTCACTTAATACATATTTGCTTTTGATTGGTTTGATAAACCTACCAAGCGTTTTAATACGTTTTTATTTTAGAATGTCAGTTATTTGAATTCACTCAACTCAATTTTGAGCTTAGTAGTAATTGAAACGTTTTAAAGAAGCATTGTGATCATGTGCTTTATTTCAAATGAATCTCTTTAAAGAAAAGGGCGTTATGATTGATACATTGATAGCCATTAAAAAGGCGCCCCCCCATGCGCCGTTCTTTATTCTGTTTCATCAACAATCTTGACAAGGTTATCGCTTTCATAAACTTCATAATTTATAGGAATTTCCCTTACTTTGCTTTTCTTGGTTAATTTCGCATTGCCATAAGCGCGACCCCAGACCTTAGTATAGAATAAAACTTT
>NZ_CABFVS010000076.1 GCF_902150025.1 Bartonella massiliensis | reverse complement strand
CGTAATGCTGGGTTGGTAAGAGTGTGTGGTTTTTTTTATGTTTTTTTACCGCAGATCATTTTAGGGGGTTCTTTCGGTGTTCTTTCCACTCTTTTCTCTCTTTCACGCCATATTGAAACGGGATGTGAAGGAAATGATGCAGCAATGGGAAACAGTCTCAAAGCAGCAATATGCCCGGCAAGCAATCTCTTGACAAAATACGATAGGGGGAAAAAGTGAGCACTTTTTTAATAATTTTATTATTGATCTCCTTAGGGATAGGTCTCTTTATTTATTCTGCATGGATTATGGTGCTTTTTTCTACCGTGAAGGTTGTTTTGATACTTTATTATTCTTTGATAAAACGGACAATCTTATTATGGAGGATGCGGCGAAAGCTCAAAAAAAATACAACGCAGAATTTGAGGCATTATCAGCCAGAGAGCAGGGGGAACAATACAGTTCTTGCAACACAGTTTAGTGCCCTTTCTTTTAAAGAATCTTTGTTCCTCTCAAGAAAAGAATAATATTATTTGATAAATTATTTAAGCAAAAAGCTATGTCTACAAATGGTATAGCTTTTTCGTTTTGCCTTCAGTTTTTCAATAAGCATCCTCTAAATTAGCAAAGTCTATATCAACTTTTTTGTACGATTTGTTATTGACTAACGAACTTTTTTGTGCGATATTGATTTTGTAAAAACAGGAGAGGGTGAATGAAAAGAGAAGCACTGCTTAGAGAGTTAC
>NZ_CABFVS010000075.1 GCF_902150025.1 Bartonella massiliensis | reverse complement strand
ACAACAAAGCATCGCCTTGGACAGATTCCGTAATGCTGTCTATTTTCTTATTAAAGTTATTAACGACGTTTGTGAAATTCGTATCAATGCCGGCAAAGGCTGATCCTACATCGGAATAGGATTTACTTGTAACCTCTCCATCTTTAGAAACATTCGATACTTTATAGGTGGGAGCATTAAAACCCGTGCCGTTAAACGATGCGTCACCACCTAAAATTTTTGCCAAATCCGCTGTAATGGCATTAATCTGACCACCCGTAACCGCATCACTCGAACCTGCGGCTATAGAACCATCCGCTAGTGACGTGATCTTGCTGGATTTTCTGTCTCCATCTTTGCCATGCACTGCAACAAAGGCTCCTGTACCTTCATCCCACAACAAGGCATCGCCTTGGATTGTCGTAATCTCTTTAGTCACCTCTTTGGTAATTTCATCCTTAACACTCTCAAATTTATCTTTAACGTTCTCAAATGACTTACCAACTCCAGCAAAGGCTGAGACGACAGTGTCATACGTTGAGTCAGTAACACCACCATCTTCACTGAAGGTCTTAACCGTGAATTTAGGTGCGGTCCAAGTACCATTCTCATAGCTAGCCTCGCCACCTAAAGACTCCGCAACACCGCTTCCTAGGCTATAAAGCTGACCTCCCGTAACCGCATCACTCGAACCTGCGACTACAGAACCATCCGCTAGTGATGTGATTTTTTTATTTGCGACGTCAATGCCATCTGTGGTGACTTTGGGACCATTCTCAATGGTTATACCATCGCTGGCTAAAGTAAGTCCCCCTACAGTCAGTCCCCTGCCTTGTATAGATACACCAGATTTTTCCGTTGTATCTAGAGCGGGTATTTTTATGCTGTCTAAAGTGAGATCTTTAGCGAGATCAAATTTCACATTATTA
>NZ_CABFVS010000074.1 GCF_902150025.1 Bartonella massiliensis | reverse complement strand
AGATTTATGGCTCTGTTTTTGGCAATGCCAAGGTTTTATTCTATACTAAAGTCTGGGGTCGCGCTTATGGCAATGCGAAATTAACCAAGAAAAGCAAAGTAAGGGAAGTTCCTATAAATTATGAAGTTTATGAAAGCGATAACCTTGTAAAGATTGTTGATGAAATAGAATAAAGAACGGCGCATGGGGGGCGCCTTTATGGCTATAAACGCATTATAAAATACATTGTTTAAAACGTATCATAAAAAGAGAATTTCAAAAAAGAAAGCCGTGTCAATTGATATGACGCGGCTTTTCCATAGAGGTATGTAAAAATGATTCATACAAACGAAATTAACAATGAATGCCTATATACAAAACGTATCATATTGCAAGCGCTCTCTTGTCTTTATGAAAACTTATCAAAAGGAACGTAAAGGATAGGTATCATCTTGATAGCATTCATTTGAATGAGAGAAAATATAAACGCTTGTTATGGCTATCAAACGTATTAATAAAATGCCCTTTTCTTTAAAGAGATTCATTTGAAATAAAGCACATAATCACAATGCTTCTTTAAAACGTTTTAAAACACTAAGCTCAAAATTGAGCTGAATGAATTCAAATAACTGACATTCTAAAATAAAAACCTATCAAACAAATCAAAGTGCTTTTATAAAATATAAGTTTTTAAGATTTGCTCTGCTGTGAAATCTAGATCTTCTTTTTTTCGTAAATGAAACGTTTTTAAAACAAATGATAACTAAATTATAGCTGTTATAAAAAGAGATTTTAAACATTCACTTAAAGAGGTTCTCATAAGCGTATTTTTACTTTTCTTTAAAACCTTATTTCTTTAAAAATTAGCCGGCTCAAATTTGAGCTGACAAAAACAACCAATCCAATTTTGGAGGCGTTAACTTTAGAATAGAGCATT
>NZ_CABFVS010000073.1 GCF_902150025.1 Bartonella massiliensis | reverse complement strand
ACTTTACTTTATAATTAAAATTATAATAATGATTAGAAATAATATAATTTATTTATTGTAAAAAAATAGAGGAGTGTTAAAATGAAATTGATTGTTTTTATGATTTTGACTATTAACCTTTTATCAGCTTGTGCGTTAGCACCAAAGCTAAAGCAACCAAATGATAGAAACCGTATACCGGTCAATAAAACAATCCCTGCCGAAATTCAGCGAGGAGCTATATGAAAAAGATTATAACAGCAATGATTATGTTCTTTGGAATACCAAGTCTAGCTTTGCCATCTATAAAACAAGGTCATGTAGTGGAAACGATTTCTCCTGAACTACAAAGGAAGTTAGCAAACAAAGTTCTTGAGTTATTAAATAAACAGATTAATAAAACAAAAGAACAAACCTACGAAATTGAAAAAATATATAACTCTATAACGGGTTATCGAATGCGAAACACCATCATGACAGAGGATAACGATCTTCTACTTACGGAGCCGCAACATATTTATGATGAGAATAAAGAAACAGAAATTTCTCCGGATTTTCCTCTATTGATTAAGAAGATTACAAAACAAGAAGAACATTCCGCACTATCTACCCATGCAATGCGCACACTTACTGATTTACGTAGCCAATATGCTTCTATTATGGATAAGGTTGTAAGTTTACAAATTTTTGAAGAAACAGAAAATCGTTTTGTACAAATTGCACAATATTTAATGGCGCTTAGAGATACACAAGATTTGAGAGCTGTTGTCGAGCTACAAACGCACATTAAAGGCATGCACGCTATGATCCAGAATGAATCTACAAAATTACAAATGATTGCGCATTTACGGAATGCAGAGCAAACACTGATCCGCCAGCAAAAATATAAACGCAACATAAAAATTTTAAACCATCAGAATAAAGGTATGCCACAAATAAAAGTC
>NZ_CABFVS010000072.1 GCF_902150025.1 Bartonella massiliensis | reverse complement strand
TTTCTGCTAAAGTATTTTTGATCGGTTGACTTTGTTGCCAAATCGCTTTTGCTCTTTCTGCTTTTTGTTTTGCTCTTTTGAAATCAGCACAAAACTGTTTTGAGAAAGAAAGCGTATGATCATAAGCTTTATCAAAAAAGGCTTGTTTTCCAAGCAAGCCAATTCTTCTAAGCGCTTGTATGATCTCTCTAAAAGAGCAACCAGCATAACAAATGAGCAAGAGACGCCCATCAAGTCCATTGGTAATGGATAAACTAGGCAGCCTATCATCATGAGCTGGACAACGGGCAAGTCCATAACGCCCATACCAAACCCCATGCAAGGCACGTGTAATGCCCTGCGCATTCGTAAAAGAAAACATATTTTTTGATCCTATAATGATTGCATCATAGGACGGACTCTGCTATCGATAATCATCGTGTGAAAATGAAAAGCCTTGTCCATCCTTATGTGACAAGGTTTTTTTTATGCCGCATCACTTTGACGTTGCTGTTTTGCTTGTTCGATTACATTGATAAGATCCGATTGTAACCAACGGGATAAAAAACCAAATTTTAAAGGTTTTGGAAGAGAGCCATTGGTCACATGCCGGCGGAAAGTTGAGACACTCATATGAAGCAATTTTGCACTTTCACGGTCTGTTAAAAGAATATCATTTTCTATCATACTAAACTCCTTTCAAAATTAAAAAAATGAGAACAAATCATAAGCATTTATTAACCATATTTTTGCATCATATGAAAGGTATTTAGTTTATAGAAAACAGTATTTTATCATATATTTTCTAATGTGATAATTTATGAATCTTATTGAGAAAGAATGAGAGAAGAGAGAGATAAAGTTATCCACAGATTATGGGGTATTACACCCCATATCTTAAGATTGATCTGTGACATAAGCCGCCCATTTATCCATATAGACACGGCGTTGTT
>NZ_CABFVS010000071.1 GCF_902150025.1 Bartonella massiliensis | reverse complement strand
ACACACAAGCATTATCATAGACCCAGCAATTGCCATCATAAGAGAGGTTGCTTTCCTTTTCAATAAAGCCACCTAAAGAGCCGGCTTTAACATCAGCAAAGTCTCTTAATGCTTTAATACGATAAAGAGTTTGATTATTTAATACACGTGTCTCATTTGTGAGTGCAAACTTTTTTTGCATAGCACAATTCCTTTATAAAGAGATTTAAATTTTTAAATGAAATGTTTTAAAGAAGGGGCGCCCCCGCCGCGCCCGTGCTTTATTTAAGCAGCGTCACTTTCATATGCGCTGTCATCATCATAGCCATAATCATCATAATATTCATGACGATAATAATCATCTTTACTACCAAATCTTGGAATTGCCTCATCATGAATTTGATCATCAGAGGTTAAAGAGGCGGCGCTATGAATATAAGAATCTCCACAGATTAAAGAACCACACACAACCGCATCATCATAAACTTGAGAATAATCACATATATAAGCACCATCACTTATTTTTGCATTGCCACCGACATGAGCATTATCACAAATGACAGTCTCATCAGAAATATGCGCATGCCCACTTACACGGGCGTTATCATAAATTTTAACATTCCCTTCAATTATAACGGCATTTTCAATATGAGCATTGCCATAAACCTCACAATAATCATTTATTGCCATGCCTTCAAAAATAGCATTGCCATAAATTTTAGCATTGCCATAAACGTCTACAAAAAAGCTTTTTACTTTAGCATTCTCAAAAACCCTAGCATTTTGGAAAACGCGTGCTTTATCATAAACCCAGCAATTGCCATCATGAGAGAGATTATCTTCACTTTCAATATACCCCCCGAGGTCGCCTTTTTTGACATCATCAAAATCTCTTAAAGCTCTAATTCGCTTTAAGAAATGACCATCTATATATTCACAATCATCAATAAATTCGTATTTTTTT
>NZ_CABFVS010000070.1 GCF_902150025.1 Bartonella massiliensis | reverse complement strand
ATAGCAAGCCTTGCGTTGATTTTTGAACTTCTTGACAGCGGGCGTTTTGAAATTGGTCTCTATGCTATCACAACAGCGTTGCGTTGGGAAAAATATCTGATAAGTCACGCAAAACGTCTTTATGCGGCGGGGGATACATTAACAGCAGAGCGTGCAAAATTGATTGTCGAACGCTGTGATTGTTTACCCGATGTTTTTACGGCAAGGGATATCTATAGACGATGTTGGAGTTCTTTAAAAAATAAAGAAGCTGTGAAGCAAGCTTTAGAGCTTTTATGTCGTTCTAATCACCTGCGAAAAAAGTTTATAACACATCAGACAAGTGGACACTCTAGCGCCTATTATGAATGGCATCCTTTGGTCAAAAACAACAGCATAAAACAATAACACCTCTTTTGAAGTTTTTAAAACAATCACACAAAACTCTTTTTATAGCATTCTCATTAAGTAATTTTTTTCCAAAAAAAATGATCTGAATGACTTTGTAAAAAGAGTTTTGTCAGTGCTGTCAGTCTTGTCAGTTCTTTTTAGCCCCCCTTTCTATATATTTTTTAATCAAAAATAAAAGTTATTATATTTCAATAGATTAATGACTTTAAAACACAACTCATATCAATAGTGCAATCTTTAAAGATAACCAATGATGTAAATTGATTAAAACCTGTCAGTTATCTGTCAGTAAATTGAACTGACACAAATGCCCTTTTCAATGATTTATAAAACTTATCAAAATAATCATTATGATATTTTAAAAGAACGTATTGCATTTGTCTTGATTAAGACATCAAATGAATAGCAAATTTCACTATTTTGCTGATCTGATCTTTCTCATAGGCTGTTGATAAGTATCCTTTTAAAACCTCTTTTGAAAAAATTATCGGCTTTTTAGCAGTTTTTTCCCATTTTTATCGATATTTGTTTTAAACGCATTTAATTGAATTCGTTTTGATTCTTTTGATGGTTATTGATCATCTTATAA
>NZ_CABFVS010000069.1 GCF_902150025.1 Bartonella massiliensis | reverse complement strand
TTTTTAATTTTTCTTTATGAAGTATATCCATCATTTTTTAACACTCTTTCATCTATATTAGCCGTCTTCTCATTGCTTTAAGTGATAAGAAGCGGCTGCGATGTTAAGTTATGTTGCATCGGACGGGGGTGTCGCTAAACTATCTCCCGTTGGCTGGGTGACCAGCCCAGCCTCTATTTTTGTTCCTTTCCTTGATTTGGTGCCTCAAAGGTGATTTCTGTGATGTATCCGCTTTGCTTTTCATAGCGATGGGTCACGGTTGCAGCATGCCATGGGCCATTGATTTCGCCTCGAAACCCTTGAAGCAAAAGCGGTTGCCCCGCCATGATCTCAGGGCGCCCCTCAAGGCTTACAGAACCACTGCCCATCGCGCGGCAAAGCCTATCCGATTCAGAAGCGCAAGCGGCTAAAGCTTCCGCCTCACAGGGGTAGCAGGTCCGCAGACGGCGCACGGGACCATGATACCCCGTGTGATGTTTGACAGAATGCTGTTGTCCTTTTGTGCGATCAAAATAAGAGGCTTCAATGGTGCCGTATTGGGTGCGCGGCTCAAGACTAAATTCCCAATAGGAGCAATCCTGTTGATGGATTGTCTGGAGAGGAAGATTGTTCCCGCTTAAAAATAAAAACTTATTGTCTTTGATCAAAAAACGTGCCTGCATCCGATCAGCAAGGCGGGTTAAAAAATCAATCGCCGATTGATCCGTGCGTACCACATAAGGCAAGGTTTGTTTGGTAAATTGTGGACTGACCTTTGCTTGATAGCCATGACGTTTGGCAAGGGTCTTAACAATCTCAGCAATGGTTTTGTGGTCAAAATGTTCGCTAGCTTGTTCTTTGATCTCCTCACGCATGGAAGCGCTTTTGCCACAAAGGCGTAAAATCTCTCCATCACTGCCCCCACAACTGATCACCGATTCCACAACAAAACGCCCCATAAATGCACGAATGCTGTTCTCATAACCAAAGGTGACATGGAGTGCACTG
>NZ_CABFVS010000068.1 GCF_902150025.1 Bartonella massiliensis | reverse complement strand
CAGCACAACCACCCACCAAAGCACCGCCATAGACCTTGCCATGTATTTTTGCACGACCATTAATAAGGGCATAATTATAAACCTCGGCATAGCTATGAATACGAGCCGAGCCAGCAACAATGGCACGACCATAGACCCTTGCATAATTAAAAACCGTAGCATCATAAGAAACATGAGCATGATCATGAATATGAGCATCAGCAAAAACGCAAGCACCCCCACTGACATGGGCATACCCATAAACATTGCCATAAACACGGGCATTGCCATAGACACAAGCATTATCATAAACCCAGCAATTGCCATCATGTGAGAGATTATCTTCACTTTCAATATACCCCCCGAGGTCGCCTTTTTTGACATCATCAAAATCTCTTAAAGCTCTAATTCGCTTTAAGAAATGACCATCTATATATTCACAATCATCAATAAATTCGTATTTTTTTTCAGGCTCTTGTTTATTAACAGAGGCGGTTTCATTTGAAATGTTAGAAGAAATTGTAGTGTTTTGTGATGTAGTTTTCATAACTAAATCCTTACTGTTAGGTTCCTATTGACACCCTATAAGAGCGCCGGGTGGTAGAAACACGGCAGTAAGTCCGTCGTTACACTTTTCTCATAAGAGTATTGTATGGTGTAACCACACCCGACAAAATCGTTATATGCCAATCACAGCATAAAAGATAGTCAGTATTTTTAAAGACATGGGAGAGGCTGTTTCGTAACCTATCCGCTTACTGTTTAAGTGTTTCTAGCACTTGAATATTTATATAACAAAATACGTATTTATTGTCAAATAATATTTTATCTTTTTTGATATTTTTTATGATTTTTTTAAATGCATTGTGTGTATATATTTATCATATGCTTATAAAACAATTCTTTTGTATTATATGCTTTTAAAGCTATATTATGGGCTTTCTTAAACGATTGCGTTATTTTTTGAATCTATACATTTATAATATTTAGAAACGCTCTCATCATGCGTATTTTTAACTTTATAACCTATCTTGTTTTTTACTAAATGGTTTTTAATTTTTTGTTAATTTCTTTTAAAACACATTTGCAACTTAATAATTTTTTATAGGAACTGTCTT
>NZ_CABFVS010000067.1 GCF_902150025.1 Bartonella massiliensis | reverse complement strand
ACCTTGAATGATGCTGTTATCATGAACTTTGACAAACTCAGATTCATTGTCGTCAGTTCCCAATGAAGCACCAGTCGTACGGTGTGCTTCATCACAAATAATCAGATCAAACTCGGGTAACCCATGCTCTTTTTGTGCATCGGAAATCACTTGAATGGAATGATAGGTTGAAAAGATGACGGTCATTGCCTCTGCGAAGTGTTCACAAGCTTCTTTGGCAAGGGCTTTTGCATCTGTTGTCGCAGGAAGCACAAGATCTGATGTTTCCATGCCAACCATGTCATCTTGGTTTTTACGACGCTTTCCTACTTTTGTATCCGAACACACCGCAAAAGAACGCAAGGGGATTTGTGTGTCCAGTGTCCATTCACGGATTGTTTGTGAAACTAAAGCAAGAGAAGGCACTAAAAACAACACACGCTTGCCTTTTCCCGCTATGGTCTCTGCTATTTTTAGGCTTGTGAACGTCTTCCCCGTACCACATGCCATAATAAGCTTGCCACGGTCTGCTTCTTTTAAACCTTCACAGACTTTCTTGATGGCTTCTTTCTGATGGGGACGAGGTTCTTTCGTTGATTTCAGAACAACTTCTTGTTTTGTTGCAAATATTTGCCAATCTATACGACTGTTTTCCATATGACGAAGGTCAATGCGATAAACGGGTATCGCTTGTCCTTTAATCATGGCATTCACATTGTCACTTAATTCACTTTCAGTGCTATCAACGAGAAGGCGATATTTAAAGATGTCTTTTCCAGAGGCTGCGATAAAGCTATCAATATCCTTTTTACTGATCTGATGGTCAGCTTTATAAAACTTACATTGAATAGCAACATACCCTTCTTGATTGCGAAGCTTTGCAACCAGATCAATGCCGATATCATTTTTATTCCAATCGTCACGCTCTTTAGCCCATTCAAAATAGCTTTCAACCTTTTCATAGCGTCCATAATGGATAGGGTCATGCATAAGATATTTGCTAACAAAATCTTCAAAGATTTTTCCTTGTTGAGCTTTTGAAGTTGCTTGTTCGCGATACTCTTCCAACAGAGATCGTAAAGAGACGTGTTCATGATTAGATTTATGAGAGTGAAGCATAAAGAATAAACTCCATGACAAAATATTCTATGAATTAATTCTTTTCAAAAGAATCGAAATGAAGCTTATTAAATCCATTTTGAATGAATAGTGTGAAAACTGCAGAAAATTGCTAAAAAAGCCGATAATTTTTTCAAAAGAGT
>NZ_CABFVS010000066.1 GCF_902150025.1 Bartonella massiliensis | reverse complement strand
AAAAAACGTCTGTATATGACAGCAACGCCTCGTATCTTTAGCGAGACTGCCAAAAGACGGGCTGATGAGATTAATGCCGTTTTGGCGTCCATGGATGATGAAGCGCTTTTTGGAAAACAACTTTATCATTATACCTTTACTGAAGCTGTCGAGAATGAACTTTTAACCCCTTACAAGATTGTTGTTTTGGGTATTGATGAAACCTATATCACACCAGCCATACAGAAGATTATTGCCAATGAAGACCGTGAAATTGATTTAGATGATGCGGCAAAAATTATTGGCTGTTATAGAGCACTGACTAAAATAGATAAGGAAGCAGCTATTGATGATGATGATACAGAGCCCATGCATTGTGCTTTAGCTTTTTGCAAAGATATCAATACTTCTCAATATGTTACAAAGCTCTTCAATAAAATTATCGAATCTCATATCAATGATTTCCTTAAAGACGTTCCCTTTCTGAATTGTGAAGTAAGACATATTGACGGAAAGCAAAGTGTCAAAAAACGCAATGAAGAACTGGATTGGCTGAAACAAGATGCTGGTCACAATGTTTGTCGGATCTTAAGCAATGTTCGGTGTCTTTCAGAAGGAATTGATGTTCCTGCTCTTGATGCCATCATGTTTTTACACCCGCGCAATAGCCAAGTGGATGTGATACAGGCGGTGGGGCGTGTGATGCGTCGTGCCAAAGGAAAAAAGACAGGTTATATCATTTTACCCGTTATCATTCCCTCGCATTTAGAAGCCAAAAAAGCTTTACGGAATAATAAGAAGTACCATGTTGTTTGGCAAGTTTTGAATGCTTTACATTCTCATGATGAGAGGCTGGCTCGAACGATTAATCAAATGTCTTTAGGACAAGATAGCAGCCATACGATTGAGATTATAGAGATTAAGCGTGACAATGAATTAAAAGAACTCACCACAACGGTTGATGATGTCCAGATACAATCAAAGGAGAAAGTTCTGGACATGTTATTGGAACAGCAGCAAGCAACTCTCAATCGACTACAGAGCAAGGAGAATTATTCCGCCCTTCTGAATTTGTTGATTTTATCAAGACAATTTTTCTGGATAGTTTTAAAATCACGGATTATTGGGGCATATGGGCTGGCAATGTTGCTGAGATTGCACAAAACCATATCAATCGTCTTAAAGATATGCTTGTGGACGAAAAGAGTGAAACTTTTCATGCTTTTGATATCTTTCATAAGGAATTACAAAACAACGTAAACAGTGAAATCAAACAAGAGGAAGCCGTTGAGATGTTAGCACAACATCTTGTGACGCGTCCCGTGTTTGAAGCTTTGTTTGACGGCAATAAGTTTGTCCAGAACAATGCCATTTCACAAGCCATGGAAAAGATTTTAGCGAAACTGGATAAAACCAATATTGAGGAAGAAGCAAAAGATCTTGATAAATTCTACAAAAGTATCACGTTCTGTACAGCAGGGATTACTGAACCCCAAGCAAAGCAAAATCTTATTATCAAGCTTTATGAAAGTTTTTTT
>NZ_CABFVS010000065.1 GCF_902150025.1 Bartonella massiliensis | reverse complement strand
TGGACAACGGGCAAGTCCATAACGCCCATACCAAACCCCATGCAAGGCACGTGTAATGCCCTGCGCATTCGTAAAAGAAAACATATTTTTTGATCCTATAATGATTGCATCATAGGACGGACTCTGCTATCGATAATCATCGTGTGAAAATGAAAAGCCTTGTCCATCCTTATGTGACAAGGTTTTTTTTATGCCGCATCACTTTGACGTTGCTGTTTTGCTTGTTCGATAACATTCAAAAGATCCGATTGTAACCAACGGGATAAAAAACCAAATTTTAAAGGTTTTGGTAAAGAGCCATTGGTCACATGACGGCGGAAAGTTGAGACACTCATATGAAGCAATTTTGCACTTTCACGGTCTGTTAAAAGAACATCATTTTCTATCATACTAAATTCCTTTCAAATATTAAAAAAATGAGAACAAATCATAAGCATTTATTAACCATATTTTTGCATCATATGAAAGGTATTTAGTTTATAGAAAACAGTATTTTATCATATATTTTCTAATGCGATAATTTATGAATCTTATTGAGAAAGAATGAGAGAAGAGAGAGCTAAAGTTATCCACAGATAATGGGGTATTACACCCCATATCTTAAGATTGACCTGTGACATAAGCCGCCCATTTATCCATATAAACACGACGCTGTTCTAAATAATCAGTACGACGATAGGCACGTTCCACTTGCCCCCCGACCACATGCCCCAGAATAGTTTCAGCGACCTCATAGGGGGCATCGGTTGTTTCAGCAAGCCAATCACGTAAACTAGAGCGAAAACCATGCGGGCAGGTTTCAAGTTTATTACGTCTCATGTAAATATACATACACTTCTCAGCGAGGGGACCGCGACCTTTAGCAGAAAAAAAGAAATCATTGCGAGAAAGCAATCGCGCTTGTTTGAGAATTTCTAATGCTTCTGTTGATAAAGGCACGCGAAATTCTGTTGTAGCATCACGCTTTCCTTTCATATTCTCAGCAGGGATTGTCCATATATCCCCATCAACTTGATCCTTATGAATATAACGTAAAGGATTTGTGCGAACGCCTGTCAGAATAAGCAAGCGCAAAGCTAAATTCGTCATAGTTGTTTTTTGACAAAGCGTTTTATAAAAAGCCGGAACATCTTTCCAATCCATGGCTGGTCTATTAATAACCTTATGACGTTGTTTGCCTAAGAGAGCTTTTGCTTTTTCTGTTGCTTGTAAATCAACATTCAAACCTAATGCAGCCGCATGTTTGAGACATATATTAAGACGATTAAGAGCTCTATAAGCAGTTCCAGCTTTTGTATGCCAAATAGGAGAAAGAACATTGCGTATCTCTGTTTGTGTAATTTCTGAAACGGGCAGACAGCCTAATTTAGGGAGAATATGAAGGCGTAATGGTAAAAACCAGTTCCCATCTTTTCCATCATTCTTTAATTCAGCTTTACGACTTTCAAAAGTGTCTAAAGCAATATCTTTTAAATAATGGAGATTGCTTATTGCCTCACGCTTTTGTTTTTCACGTTCTTTAATAGGGTCACG
>NZ_CABFVS010000064.1 GCF_902150025.1 Bartonella massiliensis | reverse complement strand
CTTCTTTTGTATTATGTGCTTTTAAAGCTATATTATGGGCTTTATTAAGCGATTGCGTTATTTTTTGAATCTATACATTTATAATATTTAGAAACGCTCTCATCATGCGTATTTTTAACTTTATAACCTATCTTGTTTTTTACTAAATGGTTTTTAATTTTTTTGTTAATTTCTTTTAAAACACATTTGCAACTTAATAATTTTTTATAGGAACTGTCTTTATAACCAATGCTTTCATTTGCAATGTAATTATAAAACCTGCTTTTTTCACACATTCTCTATAGCCCTTATCTGCTTTATAGCTACCGCATCATTTTTCATTTTTATAAGAGAAATGATAATTGTGATTTATAGCTTTTTATAAAAACATCTAAAGAGAGATTGATAATTATAGAGATGAGCAAAATCCCTTTTAATAGACTTTTGTCAGTCTTGTCAGTTTTGTCAGTTAACTCTAGACCCTATATTATTTTTTTAAAATGAGAGAAAATTAAAATCATTATTTTTCAATATGTTAATATTTTAATGATACAACCTATATCGACAATACAACCATAAATTCAACTTATAATATATATGTGTCAGTTATCTGTCAGTAAATTGAACTGACAAAAGTGATCACTTTAGTGAGTGATTAAAACATGTCTTATGAAAGAAAGCATATGATCTTTTAAAGCCTTTCAAAAGACAGTTTATAATCATAAGAAATGCTATCAAGATCATTATGGTTATGGGTTTTGAAGGGGTTTTGAGTTTTGACGGTTGCTACTTTTAGATAAAAAAATAGTAAAAAATAAAAACGTTATATTTCAATGCGTTAATATTTTTAAATCTTTCAAAAAACAACCTATATCAACAATACAGCCTATGAATTCAACTAATGATATATGTTTCGAGGGGGTTTTGACAATTTTTGCACCGTCAAAACCTATAAGCAAAATGAATATACATAATTCTTTTTAAACAAAGCTTTTGAAAAGAATAAAGCTATCATTTTAGATTACGGTATAACCTTTTAAAGCAATCTAAATTACAGTGTTTAAAAGTGCAAATGATTTCTTTTTAGAAGAACGCATATAAACACTCCTTTTAAGATTGTATCTAATCAACTTACAAAAGAGGTATAGCTATATTCTATACCCCTTATGAGATTAGCACCCCCATTATGTAAGCATGCTTTATAAGTTTATTCAGTTTCTCTAATTTTTAATTTTGGTAAGTCTTTAACGATTTTCATTGTCTCTAAACTTACGGTAATAACCCTTTGAAACAATTCTAGAGGATAGGCAGGGTTTCCAACGGTTTCAACAGCATAGCGATTGGCATCATTCACAATACCACTTTTTTTATCTGTCTTTACACATTGACGCCCCATAACCCATTCAAGAGCAGGTTTGCCATTGACGATATAGTTATAAGCCTCTAGAGGGATATCTGTCATTGTGATATTGCTGTTATAAATAACCGTTGTTTTATCCTTTTCCTTACTATTCTTAATTTTTGCAAATTTCATTTCTTTAACGTAGTAAAATTCTTCTGGATTAGAAATATCAGTCTGTTTTGGATTGCCTTTTTTTAAGGTTACTGGATAGGGGGCCGCATCTTCATAATTGACGTGCAAATG
>NZ_CABFVS010000063.1 GCF_902150025.1 Bartonella massiliensis | reverse complement strand
CTAATATCTGCAGAAGAAGAATTTAATAGATTTATCCAGAATGATGTATGGGGGAAGAATACTCACCCTTATGGCACGAGTGATAAACGGGTTTTTTGGACAGGTAGTGGACTGACAGGAAATGACATTGGGTATATGGGGCAGCATAGTACTAAAGGTGATGTGAATATTTTGCCTGAAGCTTTAGGGGTTTATTCCTTTGCAACGGGTTGTGGTTCTTCTGCAACGGGAAACTATTCAGTAGCTTTTGGTGCCAATGCGGTTGCAAAGGCTGGTGGAGCACAAGCTTTTGGTGTTGCAGCGCTTGCATCGGGGAAAGCAAGTGTTGCTATGGGGATTAGTTCGGAGGCATCAGGGGAGGCTGCTCTTGCATTTGGAGGGCTTGCAGTTGCATCTGGTAAAGATAGTATTGCTTTAG
Source organism: Bartonella massiliensis (assembly GCF_902150025.1). Taxonomy (GTDB): domain Bacteria; phylum Pseudomonadota; class Alphaproteobacteria; order Rhizobiales; family Rhizobiaceae; genus Bartonella; species Bartonella massiliensis. The sequence continues at coordinate 1,678 of NZ_CABFVS010000063.1, read as the reverse complement.
GTGTTAATTCTACAGCTCAGCAGGAAAATTCAGTTTCTATTGGTCTAAAAGCGCATGCATTTATTGAAAATGGTGTTGCTCTAGGGGCAAATTCTATAGCAACAGTTGTTGGTGGTGTTCGTGGTTATGATCCTTTCTCAAATACTGTCTCAGAAGACGGTAGTGTTGCATGGAAATCTGTTTACGGTGCAGTTAGTGTGGGTAATAACACTGCTGCTAGGCAGATTACAGGGGTTGCCGCTGGTACTAAGGATACCGATGCAGTAAATATTGCGCAGCTGAAAGCTATGAGAACACTTGTAGAAAAAAGGTGGCAGCTTTCTCTTAATGGTGTCGATGTTGCAACCTTTGAGCCGGAGGATGTGTTAGATTTATCTACAGGAAGTACAAATTTTACCATTACCAAAGGTGATAAAGACAATAAGGTAAAATTTGACCTCGCCAGAGATCTTACTTTAGATAGCGTAAAAATAGGAGATAATAGTGTAAAAATAGCAGCGAGTGGTATAACCGTAGGAAAAAATACTTTTGGAGTAAAAGGTTTAGAGGTTGATGATGGTCCCAAGGTCACCACAGATGGTATTTACGCTGCAAATAAAAAAATAACAAATGTTGCAAATGGCACGAGCGATGCAGATGCTGTCAACGTTGCGCAGCTAAAGGCATTACAAGCCGCCGTCGCTATAAAAGGTTTAAAAATCAATACGAATGACAAAGATTTTAAAGATGCTATAGCGGATGGGAAAAATTCAATCGCTATAGGGAGCAACACAAGTGTTGAGATGGATGCTGGTAACGCGATAGCTCTTGGCATCAACGCACAAGCCACTGAAAAGAATGCGATTGCTTTGGGTTCAGATTCTCTAGCGAATGTTGAATTTGGCATTGAAGGTTATGATCCTAGTGGAAAAATAGGACTACCAAGTCAGAGCAGTGTTTGGAGATCCACTCTTGGCGCACTCAGCATTGGGAATGCTGAGCAAGGTAAAACCAGACAGATTGTAGGACTTGCCGCTGGTACCGACGATACGGATGCTGTCAATGTTGCGCAGCTAAAAGCGTCCACAAAAGGTTTAAAAATCAATACTATTCTCGCAGATTTTAAAGAACCGATGGCGACTGCTGATGGTTCTCTTGCCATTGGTGATGGCGCCAAAGTTAGTGCTCTAAGCATGAATTCTCTTGCCATTGGTGGCCGCGCCAGCATTGGTAAAAGCTCCATCGAAGCGCTAGCTCTTGGTTACAGGGCCAAAGTTAGTGAAAATACTGAGTCTGCGATGGCTTTTGGCGCCGAGTCACAAGCGAAAGCTGAGAGCAGCATTGCTTTGGGTTCATATTCTGTAGCTGATGTTGTTGGTGGTAGAGCAGGGTATGATCCTAGCACTAAGCGTCTTTCTGATATAGAGGATAACGCATGGAGATCCTCCCTTGGCGCACTCAGCATTGGGAATGCTGCGCAAGGTGAAAAAGGTAAAACCAGACAGATTATAGGTGTTGCCGCTGGCACGAATGATTATGATGCCGTTAACGTTGCCCAGTTAAAGGCATTACAAGATTCTATCAACCCAAGCTGGGACCTTTCTATTGAGGGTAAAAATAAAACAGCTATTGATGCAAGCCATGCGTTAGATTTAGCCGCTGGCAGTGCAAATTTTAACATTACGAAAGACGAAAAAGA
>NZ_CABFVS010000062.1 GCF_902150025.1 Bartonella massiliensis | reverse complement strand
GTTCTCACAAAAGAAGAAGGCAAACGCATTGGCAACTGGATTGATGATGGGGATGAAGAGTTAAGTTGGGATCAAATTGATTATCCATGGGATTTGGCAAATTTTCCGTGGTGTTCGGTCAAAAAACATGAACGCGACATATTAATGGCAAAGTGGTTTAAAAACCGCACGCTTTATTTGGCTTTAAGAGATGCAAACAACGCTCTGATTGGCTATCGCAGATGCTATGCTGTAGCGCCCGTTGAACAAGCGTTAGAGGGTGTTTACAGCCATTGTGGCAACAGATTTAACCCTTGCCCCGCAGGGACAATGTTGTTTCTTGCCGCGCGCACAGATTTTAATGATGTTGAGGATAAACACGCCGCCTCTGTTTCCCTCCTCGTTCATGGCAATCTCGCAGAACAGACACCCCTTGGCAAACTTTGGCTTTGCGCTGATGACTTAAGTAGTGGTGTGGAGATTCTCAAAACACCGATCAACATTCCTTTGCGCGCTGATGTTCGCGAACAATTCAAGATTTTATTGAGGTTTTAACATGAAACATGAAAGTGGCTTGCCCTTTGCAATTGACAGATCTATCGGCAAAGATGAACAACAAAGCGTTGTGTTTTATGGACAGCGCCCTTTTCTGCAAAGTGCTGAACTCAATGAAATGCAAACCATTATCAAAGGGCGCCATAACCGTTTGGGGCGCCTTGTGGCCAAAGAAGGAGACCGCGTTGAACGGGCGGATGCCTTTGTCAATAAAGACACAAAGACGGTGACGCTAACCGATGGCAAGATTTATATCGCCGGTGATATTTTTCCTGTCTCAAATGCCGTCTTAGAGAATGTTGCCATGATTGGGCGTGTGGAAATCGGTGTAAAACTGCAAAAAACATGGGTAACTCATGAAGATGATCCAGAGCTCTTGGGGCAAGTTCCAGGCACTTTAGCCGAAGGAGAGCCTGGTGCTGCGCGCGAGGTAGCAAGGCTTGTTTGGGCTCTCAAAGATGATGGACAGCAAGGCACATTTTTTCCGGTTTATATTTTACAAGATGGTGTTTTGATTGATCAGAAGTCCCCATCACTGCTTGAACCGGCCATGCAAGCCATTGCGACCTATGATCGCGCCCATGGACATTATATCGTGAATGGTTGTCGTGTCACAGCTTTGGGACAAGAGGGACAAAAGCAAGTGTTCACAATCCAAGAAGGCGAAGCCAATATCAATGGTTTTAAACGCAAACGTCTAGCCGCTTTGCGCCATGAAGAGACAGAGGATTTTTCCACAAGTGAGATTCCTAGTGAAACCTATATTTTTGCGCCTCAAAGCAAAAAAACAAGCTTTACCTTTAAACCCTATTACACCCCCATTGCCGCTGTTCATTCTATTTTACTCACAAAAGAAAAAACCGTCACCCTCACGCGCGGGGCTATTACATCTGGGCGTGATGGGGTTCCCGATAAAAGTATCACCGCTTTTCTTAAAATTGTGCAAGGAGACAAAGAATTTAAAGAAGGCAAGGACTTTAAAAAAACCGGAGACACCATTGATTGGGTCCTCGCTGGCGACGAACCCCTTCCTGGCAGCAGCTATACGGTGACCTATCGATACCGTGCAAGTGTGCAAGCAGATAAAGTAACCACAGAAGAAATCACCGTCTCAGGGGGTGCTGATGGAGGTGATATTATTGTGCGTTACGCTTATAAACTCCCCCGCATTGACCGGATTGGTCTCAATACTGGGGGCAATGTGGTCTATATCAAAGGGGTTTCGGCAGACCAACCCATGGCGCCAAGCGTTCCTGAAGATGTGTTGTCCTTAGCAACCATTAGCAATAATTGGCTGGATGTACCGCGTGTGGTCAATGATGGCACGCGCGTTGCCCCCTATGATGAGATGTGGCGTTATTTTCAACGCGTACTCTCCCTTGACCGCTTAATGCAATTAGAGCGTATTAAAAGCAATGTGGATTCTAAAGAACCGGTTGCTAAAAAAGGCATGTTTGCAGATCCTTTTCTCGATGACAGTTATCGCGATGAAGGCTTTGAACAAACAGGGGCGGTTGGTAATGGCATTTTACAGCTTGCCATTGACCCAACATTTTATACCGCCCCCTTGAATTCACCTATCACCCTTGATTGGAGCAATGAAGTCATCATTGCGCAAGAATTGACAACGGCTTGTGAAAAAATCAATCCTTATCAAAATTTTGCGCCTCTCCCTGGAACCGTTACCCTTACCCCCGCAACAGACTTTTGGCATGTTGAACGCACTGATTGGCTCTCTGGTGTCACCAATCAACTCAATATGGGTTGGAACCGTGGGAGAAGCATTCGCAAAACAGAAACCAGTGATGATTTGGTGAATACAACGAGGGAGCAAATCGACTTTTTAAGACCCATTCCGTTGAACTTTAAGATTGAAGGCTTTGGCAGTGGGGAAATTTTGGAAAGCCTTAGCTTTGATGGTGTGAGTGTCTTACCCAAAAGCCGCCTTGTTGCCAATGCCAAGGGGGTCTTGCAAGGAACCTTTACCATTCCTAAAGACATTACCGCTGGAACAAAGAATGTGATTGCACGCGGCAAAGGTGGAACGGTTGCAACGGGGCTTTTTACCGGACAAGGGGTGATTGATGTAAAAGTGATGCGACGCACCACCACGGTAAAAATATGGACAGCCTATGATCCGCAAGCACAAGTCTTTACCCCCGATGAAACACGACAAATCACCGGCATTGACTTTCATCTTTGTAAAATTGGTAATCAAGCCCATGATCTCGTCATTGATTTGGTCACCACTGAAAACGGTTATCCAACCGCTGATATTCAAGCCCAAACCTCCTATTCCATGAAGGGTGCCAAGATAGGCTGGGCTGGGGCACGCTATGCTGTACCCTTGTTAGTGCCCGATGACCGTTTGACCGCCTTTGTCATTAAGACCGATGATGGTGATCATTCCCTCTCACTTGCCAAACTTGGGGATTTCGATAAAGAACATCAAAGATATGTTTCCAGTCACCCTTATGTGACGGGTCCACGCTTTTCTTCTGTGAATGCGAAAAGCTGGAGCGCACATCAAGATGAAACCTTGGCGTTTCGGGTGTTGGCAGCCCGCTACAGGCAAACAGAAAAAACAGTGGATTTAGGCAGCTTTGATCTTGTGGACTGTTCTGATTTACAAATCCGTGCCGCCATTGAATTGCCTTCCAGCGATTGTTCTGTCATCTTTGAAATTGAACGCAATAATGGCACGGTTTATCAATTGCTGCCCTTTCAATTGCTCAGTCTGACCGAATATATCAGTGAAAAAGTCAAGCTTCGCGCTATTCTCAAAGGTACAGAGAAGCTCTCGCCGGTGTTATTTGCTCCCGTGCAATTGATTGCAGGAAAGATTCATAAGAAAGCAACCTATGTCACAAGGGCTTTTGCCTTTGGGGAAAAGGCAAGATTAACCAGCTATATCAAAAGCTTTTTACCAGGTGGCTCTTCTCTCACCCTCGAGATGCAACTGGATGATGGTGTTTTTATCCCTTTAAAACTCGATGAAACAGAACAGTTATCAGAGCCCCTTTGGACAGAGCGTAAATTCATTAGTGGTGACAAAACTGCCAAACAAGCGCGCCTTAAACTTACCCTTACGGGTGGACCAGCGGCACGGTCCATGGTGTGTGATTTTGGCGCCGGCATCATATGATGGGAGAATGAGAGATGACAAAAACTAAAAAACTCGACATGGAATTGCCTCAAGAAGGACGTTTTATCAGTTCTGAATTCCCAATCTTGCGTGAAAACTTGGGCAAACTTGATCAAGCCCTTATAGAAGTTGTGGAAAAGGCAGACGAAAAAGCCCCTTTACAACATAAGCATACAATCAGCGATGTGACGGGTCTAGAAACTGCTCTTAATGGCAAAATGGCAGCGAATAAAACCTTCACTTTTGCCGATTTAAGCGATATCGAGGGGGCAAAAGATGCTGCCAACAATTATGTGCTTTATAAATCAGGAAACAATAATTTTACCTTTGGCAGTGCGATATCGCTGTTAGGGTCACACCAGCATAAAACCGAGGATATTGTGGGATTGGATGACTTTAGAGCCAAGATCAATGAAGATCTGACCAGCTATGGACGCTTAAAACAAGCCAATGAATGGCAAAGTTACAACAAGTTTACCAGCAAAGTCACCATGAGTGGCGGTTTGGAGCTGTTGGGAAACTCATCACTGAATCTTATCCATAATGGTGAAGTGATCACTAACTTAAGCACAAGCGGAAGCTCGCTTAAAGGACCACTGAAAATCGATGGTGATCTTGTTTATA
>NZ_CABFVS010000061.1 GCF_902150025.1 Bartonella massiliensis | reverse complement strand
TTTTGAACAGCATTGTTTTTTCTAAAAATTAAGTAAAATCCCATGCCTTTATGATGCTACAATGGTTTTGAATTTTGCTTGCTTATCTTTGTCTTAATAGGGGCCCCCATTTAACTTTGTATTTTTAAACGATAACTTTTAAAACGTCTTTTGATAGCTTGCTTGCATATGTCAAAAAAAGCTTTTGATCATAAGACATAACGTTTTGAATTTCATATCTGCTATTTCGTACCTCGGTAAAAAAATACCGTGGTTATAAAACTGATCTTATCTTTAAATATTTTATGCTCCCTTATGAATTAAAACCTATAAGCTTATAAAAGTTTCAAACGATTATTTTCCTTTTAAGGTTTCGCTCAAAAAAGAGCAAAATACATACTATTCTTTAAACGCATGCGATTTTTAATAATAAAAACGTATCATAAAATTTATGAACTGTTATGAATGATAACTGCTTTTCATTTCATTTAAATGACACATGCGTTATAATATTTACATCGTGATTTACTTTTTATGGTCTATTCATACGTGGCAATTGTTTATAAAAAATGGTCAAATGAATCATGCATAAAAGTGTGGATTCTTAAGTGGATTCATATAAAATAATTGCAAACAACATATTGACTTTATTGTGTTTTTTATGATAATATCCAATCTGCACTCAGTTCACTCCAATGGGCTTTTGGAAACATTTGCTTAGCAACTTCCAAAGGCTTGCGGTCCACATACCACATACGTTGTGCATCCGTTAAATTCGGTTGCACTGCCGCGCTGTCCCAAACCATCTTTAATGGATCTAAACGCGTGATAACCGGCTCGCCATCAAGGCTATTCTCATAATCAAGACGTGTATCAGTCCACCCCATGCCACAAATGACAGCATCTTGGAAAGCATCCGAGTCCGCATATTCGGCTTGTGCCATATCGCGAAACCATTCGGCTGCCCCCGTAAGCAATTCACTTGGCAACGCTTTTCCTATTTGACGGGGAATAAACTGTACTTCACGTTTGTTATTACGCTCTGACCCCACAACCGCATTGACCAGCGGGGCAATGCGATTAAAAGTCATAATGGGGCGGCGTTGCTTTTTTAGTGCCTCTAAATCATCCTCATTCCACTGATCGCCATTGTAAAAACGAAAATCCTCCCTTGCATGCTCACGCCATTTGTTCACATGCTCAACATCTTCTTTGTACCAACTCACAAGCTTGCGAAACAAGCCTTCTGTCGACAGATCTGAAGCGTTGCTATCTTGCTCTAAATGCTCTTCATCATGCATCATTCTGCCATCCATGACGTACTCTCATAAACTTCTCTACCACTGTAAGCTTGTCTCTTATGTTGCTGCACCGGCTGCTCATAACCCACACACATTAATCCAAAAGCATCTGCACCATGACTCGACCAATCATGCTCTGCCCCCAACCCTATATTGCGCTTCTCATCCCATTTCTCGTGATACCAGTTCAATGCCTTACGACCCGCTACAGTCATTTCTTCGTTAAACCAGACAGAAGGTAATATACGTCGCACTGCCTCTATTCGCATTTTGACAGCACCGGCTCCTTGATTAGGGATCACTTGCGTTTCAAAACCCGCATCATTGAGAGCACTCTCAAAACTCACATTATGCACACGGTCTCTCGTCGCACCATCATGGGGTAACACCATCAGTGCTTTCTCATAACCATTGTGACGTAACCAGCCGATATGCTCTGATAAGGGCTGCCCTTGTGCTTCATAATAATCCAGCACTCTGATCTCTCTGCCAACAAACTGTGCTATCCATATCGCTGTGGCATCTGCCTTAGCACCCGTTCCCCCAATATCCCAAAAGGCGCGTATCTGCATTAAAGGGTCACGTGCAACACGCCCTATCCGCCCCTCTTGCTCGGCTGCCAACATCTCCTTTTGAAAGTAAGCCCCTTGAACCGCTGTAAGATAAGCCCCTTCCCAGATATGCTTATAGGTTTCTGGACGGTTTCTTAGATCATCAAGCCGTGCTTCATTCAAGATCTTGGGAAACTTCGGATTATCGGACCAATTGATCTCTACACGTTTAATCGCTTCATTGTCTGAAAAGCGAAAACGCCTTTCAACCGGTGCGTTATCCCGTAATGGGTTCCATGTCACCCATAACTCTGCTCTCCAGCCCTCTCCTTCTTCACGCAACGTCGGTATAAGCGTCTGCCAAGCTGTCTCTGTAACCGGCTCTGCCTCATCGACCCAACAGAGCAAAATACGACCCATCGATTTGATGCTCGCAATATTGCGGTCTAGTCCAGAAAACTGAAAAGCTATACGACCATCATTTGACTTAATCGAAGCTTCCCCAACTTTGTAATAATCTTTTAAAAAGTCATGGGCTTCAATCGCGCGCTTAATTTCCTCCAAGGAACTTTCTGCCAACGAATTTTGAAACTGACGTGCACAAAGAATAGTGCCCGATATTCCTCCCATACCAAATTGATAGCCTTTTAAAGCCGCCATCAAGGCAAATGATCTTGTCTTACCAGACCCTCGTCCACCCCAAGCCGCTCTGACCAAAGCATCCCCTGCAAAAATCGGAATAAGTTTTGGTACAATCTTAATCTGTCTTGTCGTCATTCATTGTTAAAGGAGCAATTTCTACACGCCCTATGATCTTAATCGCACCCCCATCTTCCCCCGTCACTTGCAAAGGCAAGACCTTACCAAGCAACGCTAAATAAGCCGCGGGGCATTCCATTGCCTGCTTTTCGAGATAGGATATCAACCCCTCATTACCGATTTTATTGCCTGCATTCTCCGCAGCTTTAACCACTGCCTCCTTTAAAAGGCGAGTCATTTTGTTTGGAACACCTTTAACACGCCCCATACCTGCATTGGGTGGTATCAACTTTCTTTTTGATTGTGGAGCCTGTTCTGTATTTTCAGATGTCATAAAATACGCCCTCCAGATAATAAAAAACCCCGCATTTGCGGGGATTTTCTACTGTACATCACCCTCATTAGACACAATACGCCTAAGTACAGTAATGTCATTAAATACGATTTGCATCACTTTGTCAACACAAAAATAACACATATTGATATTTTTAAAACGAATCGGTTAAACAGCGCTTATGAATAATTAAGGATTCAAAATAATGAAGTTATTATCCATAACACGCATCATAACATTTATAGCTTTCTTTTTTATATCAGCGCTACCTGCATCAGCGTCATTTGGATTTATAGACAAATTGACGCGTATGTTTACAAATGTAGATACTATAGAGAAGTATAATCAACTTTACAATAAATACGTAAGTGAATCATATATTGGCTCTATGCATTCTGAAAAGATACGCAGAGCAGAAGAACTTTCACTCAGAAATGGCGGAGAATATTCATTTTTTAAACAGGAGGATATATTGTATCGTCACATATCGGTTCTTGGTTGTGCATCCTTTATGAGTTTATTGCGGGGTGAGTATAATGAGGAAATGTCATGGGCAATGCTACCCAATGTAATAAAGCGTTTACGTGATGAATATGATTGGAGTGAAAGCGATTTTATGTGGGCATACGACTTAGTCAATGATAACAAAGATCCAATGATTTATTATGCAAAAAAACTTATGATGTCCATAGATAAGCATTACGATTTCAGAAAAGAGCAAGTAAATAACATAGTATCTAAAGTGAAAAGAAATGATCATAAAGGGTTAAAGGCAGTCATTGAACAATGCAGAAACTTACAAACGATATACAATATAATGAAACCGTAATAGAGATTGTCATTTAACGATCAAAATGTTTCTGAAGAGCATTAAGAGCAATATGCAAGAATCTATAAAAAGCGAAAGAGGCAGCAAGCCACCTCTTCGCACCTGACCCCTTTACAAGGGAGCGGTCACTATTTTTACAGCGCCGTATCTGAATTAAATATAGACCTATGACTTATCATTGTCAATAACTAGGGCGTGGAAGATATTCCCACATTAGGTTAATAACCTTATTAAACTCTTCTTCTGATAACCTAAAGATGCAATCAGTCGCGCTTAATCGACTAACAGCAATTGTCGTTAAATAATTGCATATAACCCATGATGATTTCATATTTGGAAATGATTTTATGAGATAGGCAGCATGATTATCAGGTTGTGATTTAGACGTTAGAGGCAAAACCGTTACACACCCATTTAACTTGGAAGTTTTAGAAACAATCAGTACAGGACGCTGTTTCCAAAATTCTGGTAATTGAGCATCTTCAGGAAAATCACACCAAAAAATTTGCCGAATGCGTGGAGCTGATTTTAAGCGGGGCTTCAAACGTGGTGGTTGTATTTCTTTCATTATTAATTTTATCCATTATAGATCTTACATCCCTTCTAAAATAATAATAAAAAACATTAAGAACAATACGTAATGAATTCACCAGATGTGGTAATTCTTTATCTTCTATAACAAGGTACTGTAGCGCGGCATAGATATTGTATTGTCTATAGAGGTGTTGCGCTTCTTTTATTGCCTCTTGCATATTTAAAAACTGCTCTGTCGCAAATTTTACCCATTTGTCTCTTGCTTTATCATCAGAAGATAACGGCATTTCATCATAAATCGCGCTTGGAAAGCCTTTTGCACAAAGGTAATTATTTCTTATCTGTAGATACTGTTGCGCGGTGTCATATTGCTCTTGAGTAAGTACACCTTGCAAACAAAGCCGCCCTATGTAGGACCCAGCAAGTGGATTTTTTGCCTCATGTAAGCTTAAACCGAAGCGTTTTGCACGCATTTCTATAGCCAATTTATCAATGGCTTCACGCGGTTCTTTTGCACGTGATATACGACCATTGGCTTCTCTTATCTGCCCTGTGATTTTAGGGCGTCCCCTCTTTTTATTTTTTTTCACAACACCGCCTTCTGTTTAAAAAGGAACATCATCATTTAAAGCGTTTGTAGACATATCAAGAGGTCTGTGAATGCTTGCATAAACTGATGATTGCTCTTGATCATCATCATTTTTGCTGTCTAAAAGCTTTAAGTCGCCTTTGTACTTAGGCAAAATGATCTCTGTTACATACCGTTCAATACCGTTTTTATCTTGCCATTTACGGGTTTGAAGCTGTCCTTCAATATAGACTTTGCTACCTTTTATAAGATATTGATTTATAATGATAATATAACGTTATTCATATTGAATAAGAATCCCGAATAACGTAAGATTCTCTCATTTCAAATCTGTTTATCTTGCATCAATCAAAATCACTCATTTGCACATCACAAGTGGGATGAGTGTGTGGATCAAATTTGTATAAGAAAGGAGTAAAAATGGTCCTTATGAATCGTCTTAATGCAAGATCTGTTGCAACATTGGGGGCTGGCAAATATAATGATGGTGCCGGCTTGTTACTCCATAAGCGTAAAGATGGTGGTGCTCAGTGGATTTACCGTTATACCCTTCACGGGCGCCGTCGTGAAATGGGCTTGGGTGCTTTAAGAGATGTTTCTTTAAAACAAGCCCGTGAATTGGCAACGGGGTGGCGTTCTGTTCTTCGTGAAGGG
>NZ_CABFVS010000060.1 GCF_902150025.1 Bartonella massiliensis | reverse complement strand
CTTAATTTCATATCTATACATGATTATCGCCCTACGTAAAAAGAGGGTCCATTATGGATATTTTTGTATTTCCAGTTACTTGTGCATAACCATAAATTCTTGCGTCACCATAAACACGTGCATCACCAAAAATACAAGCTTTGCCGTAAATCTTCATTTCACTAGAAACATTTGCTTTACCGTAAACACGGGCATCGCCATAAATATTGGCATTCCCAGAAACTTGTGCATTGCCATTAACCTTGGCATGATCAGAAACTTGGGCATTGTCATAAACCTTGGCATCACCAAAAACATTTGCCTTACCAAAAACTTTAGCATCACCATAAACCTTGGCATCATCATAAACCTTGGCGTTTTCATAAACTTTTGCATTTTGATAAATACAAGCATTGCCTCCAACCCAGCAATTGTCATCATGGCTAAGATTTCTTTCACTCTCGACAAAGCCTCCAAGGTCGCCTTCTTTGACATCATCAAAATCTTTTAAGACGCGTATGCGATAAAGCGTTGTTCCATCAACTTTTATTGTTTCATCAGTGAGTTTATATTTCTTTTTTATCATGATAACCTCCTCTTAATGCATGCTTTGTCTTTTAAGTTCTTGAGACAGCAGCCCCATGCCTTTAGTGGTAATTTTTGCACAAGGAATGACTTTTTCTATTCCACTCGTGGTTTGAAGTGTAATGGCTGGACAGTCCATTAGTTGCTTTTGGATTTTGTCTTGATAAGGGAGCAAATTTCCACCTATTGTACGTCTGTAAACCCAACCTTTTTTCTGTAAGAATTGAATGAATTGTTTTGGTTGCATCTCGAGGATTTTAGCCGCTTCTGTAAGACCAAAGAGCCCATCATGGCGTTGTAAACTTTCAAGAGCCATTGCTTTTGGTGTTAAATCTTCAATCATGCTATCTTTTTGGTCTATTTGCCCTTGGAGGTAATTCAAAAAGCCAATCATAGCTTTGGGGCTTGAATAGTCGATTTGTGGGGCTGCTACCTGCTTTGCACGCTTTTCGCATTCGATAAAGTATTGACGGGCTTGTTTTCCTTTATCATTACGCTCTACCATGGCGAGTTCTTTAGCCATGTTTAAGGTAAGATAATATTCCACTGCTATGGCATTGTTCGCTTCCATTTTTTTGTGGAAGCGAATAAAGTCCCGCCCTTGAAGAAAAGCGTATGTCATGATGCGCTTTTTTATCCAAGTAGAGAAATCTTGTTTGCTTTCTAAAAACGCATGTAAATCACGGGCATTGACTGTTTGAACGCTTTCTTCATTAATGGTGTTATTTGTAATAGCGATAGGATTATCCATTTTATGATCTCTTCGTTAATTACCAAATATTGACGGGGGAAGGGGGCGCTTTTAAACGCGCCCTTCAGAATTTTTAAAGCACATCACAAGGACGCAAACGGTGCTGTTGTTCATAAGTACCGTACATTTCATCTTCATATTTTTGTTTTTCTAAATCAGATAAAAGGTCATGGTAAGCATCACTTTCACGTATAAACTCATAAGATACACCCCCCTCGTGGAGACGGTCGATATTGTCTTTTACATATGCTTCTGCAATTTCTTCAGAGATATCTTCACAACTCTTTTCAGAAGGATTTATACGAAAGATTTGGATGGCATCATCTCCCTCATAAACAATGCTTAGAATTTGACTTGCATCAAGCGGTCCAGATTCTGCAATGTTTTGATCATCATCGTAGGTAACTAATAAAATTTCATCGGAATTTATAAGAATTGGCTTTTCCATAATTTCTCCTCCCTTAATGCCTTTGCCTATTGGCAAGAGCTTGTTTGTGGTTTATGAAAGTAAAATACGTTTTTCGTAATAAGATGTCAAGAAAAAAAATTACGATAAACGTATTTTTATATATTTATAATCCACATGATTATTTATTATCTCAAAATTTAAATAGGGAATTTATGTTGGACAGTGAAAGTAAAAAACAACTATCTGTAATGCTAAATAAATTAGCAGAAAATGAAAGAACAGCTTTTATAGATTTCGTGCTGCGAGCAAAGATTTTAAAAGATCCTCAACAATCTTTTTCTCAGAATCATTTGCTTGAGAATACAAATAAAGAAAATCATCCGAACAAAATCCAGAAACAGGTGAAGAGTCTTTAAAAAACTCCATAATTTTAACAAGCTCATCAGCTTTAACGTCTCTCATTTCTTTATTAGGATCAAGATTGACAATATTAGATATAGCTGGTCTACGCACTCCAAGATGGGCTGCAAGTTTTGCTTGACTTCCACGGCCCATTTTATCGAGTTCTTGCTTTATCCAAATTTTTAGTTCTCTTTGTTTAACCATACTTGAGTTATTTACCATTTTTAAAAAACCTTACAATATTAAAAAACAAAAAAATACGTTTATCGTATTGACTAAATGTTCCTTATATCGTATTTTTATTGATTATGATAAAAGCATATACAGAAACAGCGAAACTTATAATTACATATCTTGGTGGGCATCATAAGGTTGCAAATATTGTTAATCGTAATGTTATTGTAGTTAGAAAATGGGCTTATTCTCTTGAAAAAAGAGAAGGTAAAGGTGGAATTATTCCGGCTAAATATCAAGTCATGCTTTTAAATTATGCTCGTAAACATAATATTGACTTGCGTCCCGAAGATTTTTTCTACCCTGAGCGTTTGCAAAATTTGATGAACAAAGAAGAGTATCTCCCACCGTCTTCTTTTGTCAACGGTTTGAGTTTGAGTGAGAAACCGTATGAACAAAATAAGATGATACAGCCACAATATGAAGAAAGGAAATAAAGATGGATTACGGTTTAGCAATATCATTACTATCCATATCGGTTATTGTTTTGAATATTATTGTATTTTTTCATTGGTACAATAACAGATAGGAGAAGAAAATAAGACGATACAGTCACAATATGAAGAAAGGAAATAAAGATGGATTCCAGTTGGGCGACGATGATTGCGTTTTTTATAGTCAATGTAATCATGTTTTTTTCTGGCTTTTACTTTTATAAAATGACGGAAACGCAAGAAAAAGAGACGGATGAAATAATGAAAAACATAATACGTCGACAAGAAGATTTAATTCAAACACAAAAAGATTTAATGGAAAAAATTAACCGCTTTTGAGACTACTCTCCTCGAGTGGTAGTAAAAAGCTGGGCCAAAAAGTAGTTTCAAGTATTTTCTCTGCATGATTTGATGAAGTGTGTTCAATGATAAAAATTGGTGTGCTTACGATATCTGGTTTTAGGTGGCGAACTGTGAAAGAAAATTCTGTTTCTTCAGATGCATCTAAATTAAAAAAATCGAAGATCTGCTGTGTTTCTAAATCTGCTATAAGAGGACTTTTTAAGGATATATACTTTTCATTTTCTGGTTCTAAATGCATTGGATATTTTCCCAAAAAAGCACCTTTATCAAACGCAAATGGGTTTTCGTTATATAACCGAAAATTATTTATTTTCATTGTTTGCTCTGTAGGATTTTTTATGATGCCACTGACCTCTATGAAGAAGTCTTTGTCATATTTGTATGCTGTTGACTCTTTCATAGTAACCTCCAACTTTGGACCCAAATCTCGTATTTGTTTTTCCGCCCATAAAATGGAGACATGCTCTTTTTCTGCTTCAGTTTGTTTTTTTAGCTGCTCTAATTGCCTTTCTACATTGTTTAAATCTTCTTTGCGGATTTTGGCTGCTTCTTTCTGGTCTTTGTGTCTTAAAATAAGAGCCACAGAAAGAGATGAAATAAATGACAAAAAACCTGTAATAAATATCTTTATCCATTCTTCTTGCATCATAAATTCCCCCACTTTTTTAGAATCATTAAGAGGTTACTTTTTCACAAACATTTTTGCAAGACGGGCAATCACAACACGCTCTGTCATGACGTACGCATAAACACACAACAGCCTTAAGGGGGGATTATGATCACTCATGCACAAACCATTCTCTGTCTTGATCTAGGTACCAAGACTGGTTGGGCTATATGCGGTGCTGATGGTCACATAACAAGCGATACAGAACATTTTCAATCACGCCGTTTTGAAGGCGGTGGTATGCGTTATCTGCGCTTTAAGAAATGGCTTTCTGAACTAAAGAGGTCTGTTGATGAAATTGATGCCGTGTATTTTGAAGAAGTACGCCGGCATGTGGGTACTGATGCAGCGCATGTTTACGGTGGCTTTCTAGCAACTTTAACGGCTTGGTGTGAACATCATCAGATACCGTATGAAGGTATTCCTGTTGGTACGATTAAAAAAGGAACAACGGGAAAAGGAAATGCTTCAAAAAAAGAAATGATTAAGGCGGTGTGTGCAAAAGGACACGCGCCTAAAGATGACAACGAAGCAGATGCTTTGGCAATTTTATATTTAAAGAAAGAAGGGGGTATATATGTCCAGTAAAATACCATGGACGAGACTTAATACAGATCAGTGGCTATTTAAACTTTCTGATTTACCACCTATGGAAGTCAATGTTTATGTGAAGTTGCGAATAAGAATGTTACACACGCGTGAACCTCTTTTGAATGATTCACGAGTATTATCTCATTTTACTTGTTGTACAGTAAAAAGATTTGAAAAGGCGTTAGATTATTTATTTAGATCTGGGCACATCATTTCTTTAGAAGATGGTCGTTTGTGGAGTTCAGATGTTGAGGAAGAACTCAATAACTCAAATGAAAATATAAATAAATTTTCAGAGAGAGCACAGAAGGCAGCGCAAGCAAAATGGGCAAAACATCATAAAGAAAAAACAATTAGCGATGATCAAAATGCTAAGCATGATGCTAAAGCAATGCTTAAGGATGCTAAGCATGATGCTAAAGCAATGCTTAAGGATGCTAAGCATGATGCTAACGATATGCTTAAGCATGCTACAAGCAATGCTAATGCAATGCTTAATGATGCCATTAACAATAACAATAACATATATAATAAAAAAACTAATACTATCGTATTAGCAAAAAAAGAAATTAATTCTGAAAATTTAGAAACAAACGATTTGGTTGAAGAGCCAACAGAAGATGATGCTCTCAAAAGCCAATCAGAACAAATCGAAACATCATCAGAAAACCAACCTCCCATTCACGAGCAAAAAAGCGTTTCGAAAAAAGCAAAACGAACAAAAGCTAATCGGGGTTGTCGTATCCCTGCTGATTTTGAACCCGATTACGATTTTGCACTTGCAGAGGGCTTGCCTCCAGAGCGTATCAAAGTCGAAATCGCAAAGTTTAAAGATTACTGGCGTTCAAAAGCCGGAGCAAATGCAACCAAAACCGATTGGCAAGCAACATGGCGTAATTGGGTACGCAGGGCGGTTGATGATTTAGAAAAAACAAAAAACACAAACAACAATGGTGGAAACAATGGAAACTTTTCAAAAGATCAAAGAACTCGTGGTGGTACCGGAGAGACAATCCGTAACCTTATACGTGATGCAGGATTTAGTGAATCCACTTCAAAGCATTGCAGATCAAATGGTGCGATACGTCACAAGGGAATATCCATGGACCTTGATCAATGGCGTGAAATTGACACCAGCACTAGAGGAACAAGCTTTCACAACCTATCAGACAGTCCAAAACTTACTTACCTTGAAAGCGTCTGTTGAAGACATTGCAGAGGCTCTTGATGTGCTTGAAGGTGGTTTGACCATGCAAAAAGTTTCAAATCCACAAGCACGTGCAAAGGCTTATATCGCTGCTCTTAACGGCATTTCACTATGGGCTTTGTTGCAGGCTGTTAAAAATCTTATACGTGGAGAAGCCAAAGGTATGTCAACAACGTTTGTACCAACATCTGCTGATCTTGCGCAGTATTGTCGTGATTTGGAAGGCGGGCTTTCTGGAGCTTCTAAGAAAGTTTTTATAGCCATTGAAAATACACGCAACAAGGCATTGGGTGGTAAACGCATTTCATTCACGAGAATAGGCAAGCCCGATGAAGACCGTCATAACAATGATCGTTCAAAAGCAGCTTAAAATAGCAAAATAGTGAAAAGTGCTGATCGTTTTATGATTAGATATGCGTTTAAATCGACAAAAAGGTACCTTACAGCGCGATTTAAAGATTTTATGATGAAAACAACATCTGCAATATAAAACGCTCTGTACGGTCAAATTTGAGACAAAATAAGCCCATAGGTAAAATTAGGATTAAAACATGCCAATTTTAAAATATTTATCCTTAATAAACCGTAAACAGTTCATGCAAAAGAAGTTTGTTGCAACAGCTGTTGGTTATGTTCCTTGGGGTGATGGAGCAGCAGAGTATTTTTACAACCTCTATGAATATGAAGATGGCACAAGAGAGTGTGAAAAGTTTGATGGTGGTCAGTATTACACCATACCAGAGAATGCGGATTTTAGCACTAAAGCGCAAGTGAAAGCATGGGTTTACGGTGGTACGGTACCTAAAAGCGTTCTCAATTACGAACCTCTCATTGATGAGATCAACAAAAAAATCAAAAAATTATCAAAATGACAAAAAGTGAAAAAAATTGCAAAGGCATGTTGACATTAAAGAGATGTTCCTTTAGAAAAGCATCAAGTGTGTAGAAACACTTAAGCGATAAGCGGGTAGATCACGATAAGATCTTTCCCATTCTTTAAAATACTGACTGTCTTTTATGCTCTGAATAGCGTATGATGATTTATGTCGGGTGTGGTTATGCCATACAATACCCTTTTTAGGGGAAAGCATACAGCGGACTTATCGCCGTGTTTCTAGCGCCCGGCGCCTTTATT
>NZ_CABFVS010000058.1 GCF_902150025.1 Bartonella massiliensis | reverse complement strand
AAATTATTTGATATGAGTCCACTTAAGAATCCATCCTTTTATGCATGATTCATTTGACCATTTTGTATAAACAATTGCCATGTATGAATAGACCATAAAAAGCAAATCATGATGTAAATATTATAACGCATGTGTGTATTCAAATGTAAATGAAAAGCAGTTATCATCCATAACAGTTCATAAATTTTATGATACGTTTTTATCACTCAAAATCGCATTGTTAAAAACGCAATCGTTTGAAATTTTCAATACCATACGTTTAAAGAAAACAGCTTATTTTAATGATTGGATTCTTAATCGCATAACAAAGAACAAATTAACATTTACCAAACTTGCGAGCGCAAAATCTAAGGATGTTATAGTAACATTAGATTATCCTATAAGAAGATAATCGTTTAAAACTGTTATAAGCTTATAGGTTTTCATTTATAAGATTGCATAAAAGATTTAAAGATAAAATCGTTTTTAAAACGCTTTTTAAAAATTTAGAAAATGATAGGCAGGCATTATACAAACATATCATCACAACAGATATGAAATTCAAAACGTTATATCTTATGATAAAAAGCTTTTTTTGACATATGCAAGCAAGCTATCAAAAAACGTTTTAAAAGTTATCGTTTAAAAATACAAAGTTAAATGGGGGCACCTATTGAGACAAGATAAGCAAGCAAAGTTCAAAACCGTTGTAACATCATAAAGACATGGAACTTTACTCAATTTTGCGTCAAAAGCGACGTTGTTTAAAGGAATGCTCTATTCTAAAGATAACGAACTTAAATTTGAGCTGGTTAATTTGCAAAGAAATTCAGTTTTAAAGAAAAGTAAAAGACGCTTATAAGAATCTCTTTAAGTGAATGTTTAAACGTTTGAAACATAAAATGAGATCTTTATAAGAAACCTTTAAAACCTCTTTTTATAACAGCTATAATTTAGTTATCATTTGCTCTTAAGAACGTTTCATTTACGAAAAAAAGAAGATCTAGATTTCACAGCAGAGCCAATCTTGAAAGCCTTATATTTTTAAAAACGGTTGTTTGTTTGTCTTATGAAAAGCTGCTTAAAAAACAACACTTGTAAATATTAAAAACGGGTTTTGTTATAGACATTTCACTTAATACATATTTGCTTTTGATTTGTTTGATAGGTTTTGATTTTAGAATGTCATTTATTTCAATTCACTCAACTCAATTTTAAGCTTAGTAATATATTGAAACGTTTTAAAGAAGCGTTTTGACAATGTGCTTTGTTTTAAACGAACCTCTTTAAAGAAAAGGGCGTTATGATTAATACGTTTGATAGTCATAAAAGCGTTTATAGGCTCTAAATTCACTCTCTCATTCAAATCAGTGTTATCAAGATCATACCCATCATTTACGGTTCTTTTGATAAGTTTTCATAAAAACAAGAAAGCGCTTGCAATATGATACGTTTTGTATACAGGCATTCATTATTGATTTCGTTTGTATGAATCATTTGCACAATACCTCTATTGAAAAGCCGCGTCATATCACTTGGCACGGCTTTCTTTTTGAATTCTCTCTTTTATGGTACATTTAAACAATGTATCTTATAAGGCGTTTATAGCCATAAAGGCGCCCCTCACGCTTGTTATTTGTTTTATCTCTCAATCTTTACAACCTCATCGCTTTTATAGACCTCATAATTATCGGGAACCAATTTTATCTTACTTTGTGTATCTATTTTTGCGCGACCATAGGCAAAACCACTCACAATCGCATTGCCATAAACCTTGCCATATTTATTTGATTTACATCATGTAATATATACGTTTTATAAATTGCAATAGAAACTTGTTCCCTTAACACATGATCCGCAAAGAGACTGAATAAAACGACTCTAAAAACAGCTCTCTTATGAAGAGCGAGCAATAACTTAAGCCATTTGACAGCAAAAAAAATGATAGTGTATAAACTCATAAGCTTAAGAGACTGTTCCACAATAAATCTTTCTTTATCCTCTTCACAATTCCTATTTTGAAAGAGGAAAAAGTCCTTCTTTAAAAATCAATATAATAGCTGCTATTCTTTATGAAAGATATGATCCATCTGTATCATAAATAAAAACATGAAGCACCGCACAATCTTGTCTTATGTAAAACGATACCTTTTGAAGCTTTTGAAAATCATAAAACTAAATGAAAAGATAATACTCAAAACGAACAGGATTTTTTTATCTTTAAAATTTTATCTCTTTCACTGATCTGTATCTGCATTTCAGCAATACACCGATATTCATGATCTTTAGAGGCCAATCCAACAATAAAAAATATAAAAAGCACCAATGAGAAAGAATTTTACTTTTTAATTTTTTTCCAAAAAATCTTTGAGTACTGCAATCGCTTCTCCAGCCCGCTCTCCTTCAGGACCACCAGCCTGCGCCATATCAGGACGGCCACCTCCACCTTGACCACCAAGGATACTTGAAAGAATACGAACAAGATCAACAGCATTTAACCTATCCGTTAAATCATCCGTAATGCCAACAACAGCACTCCCCTTGCCATCTTCTGAAACACTGATAAAAGCAACCACTCCAGATCCAATTTGTTTTTTTCCAGAATCAACGAGTGCCTTAAGATCCCGTGGTAAAATATCTTTGACAATACGCCCCATAAAAGAAAGCCCCTTAATGATGGTAATATCACCTTGACCACTTCCTGTTATTCCACCACTCAACACCATTTTTTTGCGTACATCATTCAACTCTTTTTCAAGTTTACGACGATCATCAAGCAAAGCTCTCACCCGTTCTTCTAAACCAGAAGGAGAAGTTTTTAAAAGATCAGCGACTTCATGAATACACTCATCTTGGCGGCTAAAATAAAGGCGCGCTTCTTTGCCTGTTAAAGCTTCGATACGCCGTACTCCAGCAGAGACGGAACTTTCAGAAACAATATGAAACAAACCAATATCGCCTGTTCTTTCCACATGCGTCCCTCCACAAAGCTCAATGGACCAATGTTTTTTTAAGTCTTCCTTTTCAAGTAAGTCTCCCATAGAAACAACGCGAACGTCATCACCATATTTCTCCCCAAAGAGCGCCATTGCTCCCTCAGAAATAGCATCATCTATGAGCATAAGGCGCGTTGTTACTTTACTATTTTGCAAAACAATCTCATTTACTAAATCTTCTATTTTTTTTAATTCTTCTGCACAAACAGCTTTTGGATGAGAAAAATCAAAACGCAACCGTTCCGGCGACACAAGAGAGCCCTTTTGAGTGACATGAGATCCCAATACTTGACGTAAAGCCTCGTGTAACAAATGGATCGCAGAATGGTTGGCACGAATTTTTTTACGACGAACACCATCAACGGTTAATTCTACACAATCAGACCTTGATGCATGACCAGACTTCACTTCTCCAAGATGAATAAAAACCCCATCAGCCTTTTTCTGGGTGTCATGCACTTCAAAAATAAAATTTTCACCCGAAATAATACCACTATCACCAATTTGCCCCCCAGATTCACCATAAAAAGGGGTCTGATTGAGCACAAGAATGGCTTTCTTTCCTGCAGAAACCTTATCAACAATTTTACCATCACACACAAGAGCTGTAAGAATACCTTCAGCTTTTTCTGTTTCATACCCTAAAAATTCTGTAACCCCTACCTGATCGCGAACAGAAAACCAAATTGTCTCCATCAAAACTTCACCTGAACCAGACCAATGAGCACGAGCTTCCTCTTTTTGGCGTTCCATTGCTTTATCAAAAGCATCAACATCAACAGATATTCCACGACGCCGAAGAACATCTTGCGTTAAATCAAGTGGAAACCCATAGGTATCATAAAGCTTGAAAGCAACTTCACCATTTAAATGGTCCCCTTCTTTAAGCTGAGCACTTTCTTCATTTAACAAACCTAGTCCTCGTTCAAGCGTTTTACGAAAACGCATTTCTTCTAATTTTAAAGTTTCCGAAATCAAAGATTCCGCACGCACCAATTCAGGATAAGCCTGTCCCATTTCACAGATTAAAGCAGGCAAAAGCTGCCACATTAAAGGTTCTTTAGCACCAAGAAGATGCACATGACGCATAGCTCGACGCATAATGCGACGCAAAACATATCCCCTTCCCTCGTTGGAAGGAAGAACACCATCCGCAATCAAAAATGCCGATGAGCGAAGATGATCAGCAATAACACGATGGCTGGCAATAAAATCACCCTTTGCCTTAATCCCTGTAATTTCTTCTGATGCTCCAATTAATGCACGAAAAAGATCAATGTCATAATTATCCTGCACACCCTGTAAAACAGCAGCAATACGCTCTAATCCCATACCTGTGTCGATAGAGGGATGTGGTAAATCAACACGTTCTTCCTTAGAAAGCTGCTCATACTGCATAAAAACCAGATTCCAAATCTCAATAAAGCGATCACCATCTTCTTCGATACTTCCAGGGGGACCACCCCAAATTTCGTCACCATGGTCATAAAAAATCTCCGAACAAGGACCACAAGGACCTGTATCGCCCATCGCCCAAAAATTATCAGCTGTAGCAATACGGATAATCTTTTCATCTGGAAGACCTGAGATTTTACGCCATAATTCAGCAGCCACATCATCACTTTGATAAACAGTGACCAGCAATTTATCTTTGGGCAGGCAAAATTCCTTTGTTAAAAGATCCCATGATAAAAAGATGGCTTCTTCTTTGAAATAATCACCGAAAGAAAAATTACCCAGCATTTCAAAAAATGTATGATGGCGTGCTGTATAGCCAACATTATCAAGATCATTATGCTTTCCACCAGCACGAACACATTTTTGTGCCGTTGTAGCCTTTTTATAAGAATGCTGTTCAAGTCCAGTAAAAACATTTTTAAACGGCACCATCCCTGCATTTGTAAACATAAGTGTAGGATCATTGCGTGGAACAAGTGAACTAGAAGAAAGAACTTTATGCCCATTCCGATGAAAATAATCCAAAAATGTTGATCGGATATTATTAACACTATTCATATGAATACCTGCCCAATACAACGCAAAACCATAAAAAAACCTCCCCCATTAAATATCCTCTTTGCCACGCATAGAGTCAATTTAATCAAAACATAGAATATTTGTTCAAAAAAATTGAGAAAAAAATGACTGTATATTAAAAAAACTCAAACAAATAAAAACAGAAAAATTATTAACGAAAAAACGCTCCATCAAATGGCTTCATCGCTCTCTGTATTGTCTGCGCCTGCATTTTCTAACAATTCAATCGCAATCAAACCAGCATTTTGACGCAAAGCCGTTTCAATTTCTGTCGCTATCTCTGCATGTTCGCGTAAAAACTGTTTCGCATTTTCACGTCCCTGCCCTAAACGTTGAGAATTATAAGAAAACCACGAGCCAGATTTTTCCACGATACCCACTTTGACTCCCAAATCAATCAACTCGCCTAGCTTGGAAATACCTTCCCCATAAATAATATCAAACTCAACCTGTTTGAAGGGAGGAGCCAACTTATTCTTCACCACTTTAACACGCGTCTGATTGCCAACAATCATATCCCGATCTTTAATAGAACCAATACGGCGAATATCCAAACGAACAGAAGCATAAAACTTTAAAGCATTTCCCCCTGTTGTTGTTTCAGGTGAACCAAACATCACACCAATTTTCATGCGAATTTGATTAATAAAAATCACCATACAGTTAGAGCGAAAAATAGAAGCTGTAAGTTTTCGCAAAGCTTTGCTCATCAATCGCGCTTGTAATCCTGGTAAAGCATCGCCCATTTCACCATCAATTTCCGCTCGTGGGGTTAAAGCTGCAACAGAATCCACAACAAGCACATCAACGGCACCAGAACGAACCAATGTCTCTGTAATTTCCAATGCCTGTTCACCGGTATCTGGCTGAGAAATAAACAAATTCTCTAAATCAACACCAAGCTTACGCGCATAGATAGGATCAAGAGCATGTTCAGCATCAATAAAAGCACAAATCCCCCCTCCTTTTTGTGCCTCAGCAATAGCATGTAGAGCCAATGTTGTCTTCCCAGAACTTTCTGGTCCATAGATTTCAACAATACGCCCCTTCGGTAAGCCGCCAACCCCTAAAGCAATATCCAAGGATAATGACCCTGTTGGAACGGTTTCAATTTCAACCACTTGCTCTTTTTGCCCAAGACGCATAATCGAGCCTTTACCAAAAGAACGTTCAATTTGTGAGAGAGCAGCATCGAGAGCTTTTGTTTTATCCACGATTATATCCTTGACCGATTCATAATAATCTAACACTTAAACTGTACACTGTACTTTTAATCTAACTAAAGCCTTGAGTTTAGATTTTCACAGACTATTTTCATCCCTATCCTCTCGTTATGTCTATAACATATCATAACCATCAAAATAAAGAACTGGCCCTTCTTACCTTATGATATAAAATAGACTCCAAAATAAAATCTCTTATAGAAGAGCAAATTAACACATTTATCTCTTTAGAAAAGGAACAATTTAAATTTCAACATAATGTTTAATCTTTCTGCTTACCCCTTTGGTAAAGTCCTGAAAAAAAAACTCTTTCCTTAGTCACAAAAAAACATATCATCACTCCGCTCCCCTATTGCATCGAAGAACAAAACGCCTTTGTATTGCATATTCATGCGCTTGTTTTAAAGAGACATTTTTCAATACTCGTCATACCCATTTCGCGACAGTGCTCATAAAGAGTATACTATAAAATCCATTAAGCACCAACATCTTTACGTTTGGCCCCCAGTACCACCATCATTACACCATCAGATATTTTCCCGGCCCCCAATGTTGCGACAGCTCTCAACACTTGAAACGATTCATCAAAGCTACCTTTAATTTTTTTATAGAAGAATGAAGAGATATTATACATAAAAAGATAATAAAGTCAATATGTTGTTTGCAATTATTTGATATGAGTCCACTTAAGAATCCATCCCTTTATACGTGATTCATTCGACCATTTTTTATAAACAATTGCCATGTATGAATAGAGCATAAAAAGCAAATCATGATGTAAATATTATAACGCATGTGTGTATTCAAATAAAATGAAAAGCAGCTATCATTCATAACAGTTCATAAATTTTATGATACGTTTTTATTACTCACAAATCGCATTGTTAAAAATTTAATCATTTGAAATTTTCAATACCATACGTTTAAAGATCACAGCTTGTTTTAAAGCTTGGATTCTTAATCGCATAACAAAGAACAAATTAACATTTACCAAAATTGAGAAGCGTAAAATCTAAAAATATTATATTAACATTAGATCATTCTATAAGAGGGTAATCATTTGAAACTTTTATAAGCTTATAGATTTTCATTTATTAAGGGGGCATAAAATATTTAAAAATAAGATCAGTTTTATAACCACGGTATTTTTTTACCGAGGTACGAAATAGCAGATATGAAATTCAAAACGTTATATCTTATGATAAGAGAAAGCCTTTTTATAACGTGTGCAAGCAAGCTATCAAAAAATGTTTTAAAAGTTATCGTTTAAAAATATGAAACCAAATGGGGGCACCCCAATTAGGGGGCAGTTACTTTAAGAGAAAAGATAAGCAAGCAAAGCTCAAAACCATTGTAACATCATAAAGACATGGGATTTTACTAAATTTTTAGAAAAAAGCGAAATGTTTAAAGAATGCTTTATTCTAAAGATAATGTCTACAAAATTGAATTGGTTGATTTTGCCAGCTCAAAATTGAGCCGGCTAATTTGCAAAGAAATTAAGTTTTAAAGAAAAGTAAAAGACGCTTATAAGAACTTTACTAAATGAACGTTTAAACGTTTGAAACTGATGTTTTATAACACTATAAACTTAGTTATCATTTTCTTTTTGGAACGTTTCATTTACGAAAAAATAAAAATCTAGATTTCACAGCAGAGCAAATCTTAAAACTTAGGTTCTAAAAAGCGTTTGTTTATTTGTCTTATGAAAAGCGACTTTTAAAAACCAACGCGCGTAAATGTAAAAACGGGTTTTGTTATGACATTCACTTAATAGGCATTTTCTCTTGATTGTATTGATAAAGCTACCAAGCGTTTTAATACGTTTTTATTTTAGAATGTCAGTTATTTGAATTCACTCAACTCAATTTTGAGCTTAGTAGTATATTGAAACGTTTTAAAGAAGCATTGTGACTATATGTTTTTTCAAATAAATCTCTGTTACTGGCTCGGCTCGTATTCATAGCTATGCCGAGGTTTATAATTATGCTCTTATTAATGGTCGTGCAAAAATACATGGCAAGGTCTATGGCGGTGCTTTGGTGGGTGGTTGTGCTGAGATTTATGGCTCTGTTTTTGGCAACGCCAAGGTTTTATTCTATACCAAGGTCTGGGGGCGCGCTTATGGCAATGCGAAATTAACCAAGAAAAGCAAAGTAAGGGAAGTTCCTATAAATTATGAAGTTTATGAAAGCGATAACCTTGTCAAGATTGTTGATGAAACAGAATAAAGAGCGGCGCATGGGGGGCGCCTTTAATGACTATAAACACATTATAAGATGCAACTATAATAAAAAAAGAGAATTCCAAACAAGAAAGCCGTGCCAAATGATATGACGCGGCTTTTCAATAGAGGTATTGTGTAAATGATATTCATACAAACGAAATCAATAATGCATGCCTGTATACAAAACGTATCATATTGCAAGCGTTTTATTGTCTTTATGAAAACTTATCAAAAGGAACGTAAAGGATAGGTATAATCTTGATAGCATTCATTTGAATGAGAGAAAATATAAACGCTTTATGAGTTATCAAACGTCTTAAGAATAACACCTTTTCTTTAAAGAGATTCATTTGAAATAAAGCACATTGTCAAAACGCTTCTTTAAAACGTTTCAATATATTACTAAGCTTAAAATTGAATTGAGTGAATTGAAATAAATGACATTCTAAAATCAAAACCTATCAAACAAATCAAAAGCAAATATGTATTAAGTGAAATGTCTATAACAAAACCCGTTTTTAATATTTACAAGTGTTGTTTTTTAAGCAGCTTTTCATAAGACAAACAAACAACCGTTTTTAAAAATATAAGGCTTTCAAGATTGGCTCTGCTGTGAAATCTAGATCTTCTTTTTTTCGTAAATGAAACGTTCTTAAGAGCAAATGATAACTAAATTATAGCTGTTATAAAAAGAGGTTTTAAACGTTTCTTATAAAGATCTTATTTTATGTTTCAAACGTTTAAATATTCACTTAAAGAGATTCTTATAAGCGTCTTTTACTTTTCTTTAAAACTGAATTTCTTTGCAAATTAACCAGCTCAAATTTAAGTTCGTTATCTTTAGAATAGAGCATTCCTTTAAACAACGTCGCTTTTGACGCAAAATTGAGTAAAGTTCCATGTCTTTATGATGTTACAACGATTTTGAACTTTGCTTGCTTATCTTGTCTCAATAGGTGCCCCCATTTAACTTTGTATTTTTAAACGATAACTTTTAAAACGTTTTTTGATAGCTTGCTTGCATATGTCAAAAAAAGCTTTTTAT
>NZ_CABFVS010000057.1 GCF_902150025.1 Bartonella massiliensis | reverse complement strand
CCCCAATTCACGCCCTGCTGTAACAAATTTCCAAAAGTCCTCAGCAGTTTTTACACAAGGGATACGAGGCAGTTCTTTAGAGAGGTTATCAGCATAACGGGTACGATAATCTTTCGAATGTAAGATCCCATAAACATAATAGAATAGATCATCTTTTGTTATGGTTTCATTAGGATAAGCTGCTTTAAAATGGGCTAGCCCTTCATCCGTAATGGCATCATGGCGTCGTAAACTAGCATTTTTGCTTTCCTTTATAGAGTTTGCAAATAAATGAGACTGATCTTCATTTTTACTTTTTAAGGGTTCAATATTTTCATAAAAATATCTTGGGAAACATTGGTTACCACCATCCATCATATTAAGATTAGGCAAATCCTTAGCCATTAAAACAGAAAAACTACTTCTTGCTCCTATCGCAGAAATTTGTATTACTTTATTTTCAACCACTTTCCCCATAGGAAATATTCGAGGCATTTTATAAATCATTTCATTAAAGGTGTGATTATAATAAAGCCATTGACGTGTAAAAGGACGATAAAGGCTTTGAATAAGGCATGTATCTTCAAATTCAAAAATTTTTCCTTTGACCAATTCTTGTTTTAGAGCACGGCTCCAACTTATCTTGCTCTCATCTGTATTGACGAAATTATCTATAGCATTCTTGCGTAACTTATAATCAGCATATGAATAGCTATTATTAAAACGTTCAACCTCACTGTTATAGAAGGCAATCATGTTATTCATGTTCTTTGCTAAAACTTCACAGCTTGAATTATACGTCCATGCATCACGATTGGTTACAACTCCGAGAGAAAATATTTCAAAAAACTTTTTACCATGACCTTTCTTAACACCTATTGTTAGGAATGTTTTAAAACTTTCATCACGTTGATGTATCCAATCACCATGTTCGTCTGGTGTAATCATTTTCCAACCGTTTTCATGTGTAATACCATCAATGCTACCAAAATACTCAAGAGCTATAAGTTTTTCTTTTGTCGTGAGATTATTACCAATGTCATGATAGTAAATTTTACAGTCTCCAGAAGCTTTGGGATTTTTGATAAACAGCGTTACGGCAATACCTGTCATACTTCCATTGCCAAAAACATTCTCACCTTCTTGAGCTTTCCCATTGCTTAACATATTTTTACGAAGATCCCCACGCAAATTAAGCACGTAAATACTTGTAAATTCTTTAGCTAAAGACTTTCGTAAACCGTCCATTATCGATTTTTCTATGTAACCAGAACCAGAAACAAAGCCGATTACTCCAGCATTATCAATACGATCACTAGCCCAACGAATGGCGCGGATATAACTGTCATAAAGTTTTCGTATATTAGTAGCTTTAGATTGAGCAGCATAAGTTTCACGAATACGATTATCCAATCCGTGATAAGATGTATTTGGATTATTATCATTAGCGTTTTTTTGTCCTACCGAATAAGGGGGATTACCAAAAATAACTTTGATATCCAGTTTCTTTTGATGTTCTAAATATTCACTGTTCTCTTTGAGTATACCTTCCATCAAGTCTTTTTCTTTAAGCATCTGAAACGTATCAGCCAAACCAATATGCTTAAATGGAATATACTCTCCTTTCATAAGATTATGATAGATCGATTCAATGTTAATGGCAGCGATATAATAAGCCAGTAAAACAATCTCATTGGCATGGATATCATGACGGAATTTATATTCTATATCTTCTGGTTTTATGAGATTGGATTGTAAAAGCCGTGTGATAAAAGTACCTGTTCCTGTAAAAGGGTCGAGAATAGAAACACCCCGTGACCCCAAACTTTTTCCAAACTCATTGCGTAAAACATCATCAACAGAGTGAATGATAAAATCCACAACCTCAACGGGGGTATAAACAATCCCAAGCCTATCCGTGGTTTTCTTAAATGCCTTGGTAAAAAAATCTTCATAAAGCTTGATAATAAGGTTCTGTTTTGCTTGGGGTTCGGTAATCCCTGCTGTACAGAACGTGATACTTTTGTAGAATTTATCAAGATCTTTTGCTTCTTCCTCAATATTGGTTTTATCAAGTTTCGCTAAGATCTTTTCCATGGCTTGCGAGATACTATTGTTCTGGACAAATTTATTGCCTTCAAATACGGGACGCGTCACAAGATGTTGTCCTAACATCTCTAGCGCTTCCTCTTGGGTAATACTGTCGTTTAAATTACTCTATTAACTCCTTATGAAAGCTCTCAAAAGCATAATAGGCTTTACTGGTTTTATCAGAAAGGATATCTTTAAGGAGAAAATTAGTTCCTTTATATGAAGTGATCAATGATCGTTCAGGTGATGTGGTGAATTTTTTTCGGGTGTTGCAACGCCATTATTACCCTTTCATGGATCTGTTGGAGTTCCAGGTGAGTAGCCGTGAGGCGTTTGAACGGTTACGCACCCAAGATCCCAAGACCCTGACAGATTTAGAGCGGGCATTGCGGTTTTTATATCTGCAGCGGTTGAGTTTTGGTGGCAAAGTGGCACAACAGACGTTTGGAGTTGATCCACACCGTGGTGCACGGTTTAATAGTCTCAAACTTGAATCCTCCTTAAAGCTTATTTACCGTCGTTTAGCAGGTGTGACCATTGAACATTTAGATTGGTTTGAGTTTATTAGGCGCTATGATCGTCCCAACATCTTGTTTTACCTTGATCCGCCTTATTGGGGTGTTGAGGATTACTATGGCAAGGATTTGTTTAAGCGAGAGGATTATCAGAGGATGTCCACACTGCTTGCACAATTAAAGGGAAAGTTTCTTCTGTCACATCAATGATGTGCCGGAGATTCGCACAAGCTTTAGCCCATTTAAGATAAAAGAGGTCACCATATCTTATACATGCAGTTCAAATAATCCAATTCCAGCTCAAGAGCTCATCATCTCAAATTGCGACTTTTAGCAAAGGAGAAAAAGCTGCCTTAAAGGGTCTTTAAATGATCTTTGAAGACCCCTTTAATTTTTTAAAAAAGACGTGAATTTTAAAAATGAATTGCTGCAAAACCTGCTGTCAAATTCTGCAAAACCTGCTGACAAGCTACATACAAGACGTATAGAATCAATAATTTATAGCACGACAAAAGTGCTGTGGCGGAGGGGGTAGGAATGCTATATTTATATAAATATCAATAGATTATATAGAAGTTCGGGAATTTTGATTCCGTTGATTCTTTTAATTTATTTTCTGCCTATCCCGAACCTTTTTAGAGCTTATTCTCGATCATTTAGTTCTAAATTTATCTTTTATTTTCTCTTCTTTCAGATATTAAGAAAGATGGCTGTGAGAGAAGGAATTGTGTTAGAGATCTGCTAAGGTTATTGTGTTTCAAAGGTTGCTTTTTAACACCTTTTGAACTATATTACCACCTTATTGTAAGGTAGGAGTATAGTCATGGCTACAACTGTTAAACTGTCTGATGATCTCATTAATGAGGCTAAGCGTTACGCGTCTGTTTATAGCCGCTCGGTTCCTAAGCAAATTGAATATTGGTCGCGTATGGGCAAAATAGCCGAAGAAAATCCAGATCTCTCCTTTCAATTTATTCAAGCAATCTTACTTGGACAACAAGAAAATGCAGATGGCGATGTAACAGCATTCGAATTTGGCTGAATCTATGCAAGTTTTACAAACCCATTCATTTAAAAAAACTGTCAAAAAACTGCATGCCAACCAAAAACAAGATCTAGACCAAGCTGTTCGCGTCATTATGAAAACGCCCACCATTGGTCAAGCCAAAACAGGTGATCTTTCTGGTGTTTTTGTCTATAAATTTAAAATGGCCAAGCAATTGACGCTGCTTGCTTACAGCTATGAAGATCACACGATTACTTTGACCTTGTTAGCACTTGGCTCTCATGAAAATTTTTACCGAGATCTTAAAGCATAATATATTTTACAACTTGATAGAGGCACACAGCATTAATTTTACTAAAGTTCTCCAGTGCTAAAGGTATTAAGCCAAAATTTATAGACATGATCAAGCTATATTGGGCACCTAATTGCGGCATAATATTTTTAGCTAAACCGATTGGAGGACTTTGCAGCAAAGGAGTACTGCACTCATCTGCTATTACATACCTCTAACTTGAGTTAAAAACAAAGCTCTTCCGTACCCCCCAACAAATGGCTTTGTCATGATAGAACTTTACTAGATTAGAGGTAAGTCAGTAGCATCTGTTATAAATTTAACGCTTCGCACTTTCCTCGGTAAATTCAAACCGCAAAATACTAAATACAACTAAGTCCTATAGCTCAATGCGCACATAATCATGCATGGTGTTTCTACGCTCAACAAGTTACACCTCAGTTCTCTTGCGCAAATACGAATAAGAAGGGTTTAATCTGCTAATTTTAGCTCAGTCTTAAGTACGACGTAATGAAAAATAATATAAAATAAATTTACAAAAATGATTGACTAGGATATTAAAACACGATAACGATTCATGCAATGCAAGTCCGCAAGAGGAGATAAGGTATTGCATTTTAATTGAAGGTTTAGTTTTTAAGGAAAGTAAAAGCCTTATCCAACTAAGGCTCCGTGGGGAGGGGGCCATTACATGCAAGAACAAACATTTGTAAATTATAAGAAAAATGCTTATGAATTGGGCGTGGAGCGTTTACGCTCCATGGAATTGGTCGAGACCCCTTCAATTCTTGAAGAAATGGCCGATGCTGCCCCTGATCTTGCAAAATTCATCATCTCTTTTGTGTATGGAGAAATTTATGAGCGACCTCACTTAACAAGCCGTATTCGGCAGCTTGCCACCGTTGCCATCTTTGCAACTCTCGGTAATGCAAGACGGCAACTCAAATTCCACCTTACCAGTGCTCTTAATATTGGGTGTAGTCCTGCTGAGCTGATTGAAGTAATGATACAGTTGGCACTTTATGCAGGGGTTCCAGCAGCCTTAAATGGTGTTTTTGCTGCAAAAGAGGTCTTTGATGAAAAGCAACTAGACTTCATATCTAGTTGCGGCTCGCCATTAGTATGCGAGGATCGCTACGAATCTGGACTGAAGGCACTAGAACATATTGATGGCCCGATGGACAAATGATTATTAAGACACTGGGTAGCATTGCTCCAGACTTATCTCGTTTTGTTGTTGAGTTTGGGTTTGGTGATATCTACACACGGCCTATCCTCAGCTTCTTTGAACGGGAAATTATAACGGTGGCAGCGTTAGGAACTGCGATTCCACAGCTGAAGCTGCATATACAGGGTCTGCTTAATGTAGGTGGCACGCCCGAACAGGTGATTGAATTAGCAAGTCACATTGCTCCTTATGCAGGCTTTCCTGCAGCGATTAATGTCGTTGAAATTGCTAAAGAAGTTTTTGCCTCACGCAAGGAGACATAGAGAAATTTATTTGCCAGCAACATCATTATTATCAAAAGCGTGATACTTACGAATTTAATTTTTTCTTAATTTCAAGGAGAATTTAATGTCTACACCGTATCTTTTAATTACAGAAATATATCCTAAAGAAAACCAAACTCTAGCATTCTCCTCTAAAAAGGTATTTCCTTTTAATGAGACGTCTTTACATGAAATATTAGTTCTTTAGTTATTCAACCTAATCACAATAAACTTTAAGGCTATCTTATTATTTAAACAATTTAATAATACTCAATACATTAAACATAATACAGTAATACATAATGCATGGCTAAAAATAAACTAGCTGAATATTAATGATTACAACTTCATGTATAGAAAATGCTAAACGAAATGATAAAAAACACGACCGGAATTTACTCACAACAACAGAAACGTATTTTAGTCACAGGAGGCGCTCGCGGCATCGGTAAAGCAATTGTTCTAAACTTATTGAAAAATGGTCATAAGGTAGCAAGTGCAGACATCATTGACATAGAACTACCAACCTCCATCGATACGGCAAACTTATGTAAATTGATTGTTGATATCCGCGATAAAGAAGCCATTGACTCTTCTGTCCATAAGGTTATCTCAGAATTTGGTGGTCTTGATGTCTTAGTTAATGTAGCAGGCATTTGTTATAGTGGCGATCCAGAAACAATTGATGCTCAAGAATGTGCTGAAACATTTGATGTGAATATTAAAGGAATGTTCTATATAACAGCTGCTACTTTACCCTATCTAAAAAAGGAAATTCGCGCCGATATTATAAATATTTCATCCATATGGGGTGTAGAATACAATCCTTCTTTAATTTCATATTCTTCTTCTAAATTTGCTGTAGAGGGCTATACTGGTGGGTTGCGCTTATGGGGAATGCCACAAAATATTCGTGTTTGTTCAATCCAAGTTGATAAAGTTAATACGGATTTTCGTCGCAATTTTAAAGGATTCCCAGAGATACCTCCAGAGAATCTTGCCAAAATGCTTCACCCAGATGACATTGCTTCTGCGGTCAACTTTATTCTTTCCTCATCTAATACCGCACAAATTTCTTCTATACGTCTCGATGCTCCACTTTGGTATCAAGTATAAGGATCTATCCAATGAAAATCACGCCCAGAATAGCTCTTGTCTTAACCTTCGTAGGAACCTTTTTTTGGGGTTCCAATTTCCAAGCCACTAAGATAGCTTTAACGACTGTTTCTCCATGGACAGCTTCTTTTGAGCGGTTTCTCATTGCCGTAATCGCTATATTTTTAATTATGATTTTCAAAGAAGGCTTGCGGTGGCATGTTTTATCGCAAAATTTTATTTCTTATATTTTCCTAGGGATTATCGGTGTGGCAGGGTTTAATGGCGCTTTATTTGTTGGCTTGCAAACGTCAAATCCCATAACAGCCTCCCTCATCATGGCGACAACCCCTATTAGTGCTAATATTATTGAAGCTATCATGAATAAATCTTTCCCAACCTGTGAGAGGGTTATAGGGATGCTCATTAGCATGTTCGGGGTCTATTTAGTCATAACAAATGGGAGATTTTTGTCTAACCATGTTTCCTTTGCCAAAGGAGATATTATGATTCTTTTAGGTTCCATTGGTTGGGCGTTCTATACCGTGGGCACGCGGTCATTTGTCAAGAACGCAACCCCGCTTGAAACAACAAGCTGGACGATGCTCTCTGGCACCGTCGCCCTTGGCGTCCTAACCTTTTTATTCGAATCCCCTCTTCAAGAAACGATGTCTATGTCCGGCGCTAGTTTATTCGCACTCCTTTGGATAGGGGTTGCAGGATCAGTTTTAGCCTACCTATTTTGGAATATTGGAATAGCGATCCGAGGTCCGGGTAAGACGGCGATATTTTTCAATTTTGTACCTATTTCAGCCTTATTGGTGCAAATCCTGTTCGGCTTCATCCCTCAAATCATGCAAATCATAGGCGTTTTTGTTACGATTTTTGGAGTTCTAATCGGACAAGGCTATATATTCAGCTTACTAGGATCTAGAAAAGCCGTTCCCAATGCGCATAAAGAGTAATATACTTTTTAAGATGAATGGAAATTGGCGTGTTATTTTTCGCTTTATCGGAACAGATGTGGAGCTTGTTGATTATCAAGATTACCATTGATGAAAGGAATGAAAACAAATGACGCATAACCCCGCCCATTCTAGTGAAGTTCTAAAAGTAGCTTTTTTAGAAGAAATGGGGATAACAATACAAAAATTAGCGTATCGCCTTCATATAACAAAATACGTATTTATTGTCAATTAATTTATGAACTTTTTTGATATTTTTTATGTTTTTTTAAAATACATTATGTGTAAATATTTATCATATGCTTATAAAACACTTCTTTTGTATTATGTGCTTTTAAAGCTATATTATGGGCTTTATTAAGCGATTGCGTTATTTTTTGAATCTATAACATTTATAATATTTAGAAACGCTCTCATCATGAGTATTTTTAACTTTATAACCTATCATGTTTTTTACTAAATGGTTTTTAAAGATTTCTGTTAATTTCTTTTATAACACATTTGCAACTTAACAGTCTTTTATAGGGATTGTCTTTATAACCAATGCTTTCATTTGCAATGTAATTATAAAACCTGCTTTTTTCACACATTCTCTATAGCCCTTATCTGCTTTATAGCCACCGCATCATTTTTCATTTTTATAAGAGAAATGATAATTTTGATTTATTGCTTCTTATAAAAACATCTAAAAAGAGAGATTGATAACTATAGAGATGAGCAAAATCCCTTTTAATAAACTAGAGAATGATTAAAACACGTCTTAAAAAAACATGTGATCTTTTAAAGCCTTAAAAAGACAGTTTATAATCATAAGAAATGCTATCAAGATCATTATTGGTTATGAGTTTTGAAGGTTTTGAAGGTTCCTTTTAGGATGCTCTTATTTATTTTGTAAATCGAAAATAAAAGTTATTATATTTCAATGTGTTAATTTTTATGAAGTTTTCAAAAAACAACCTATAGTGATATTATAAAGCTATAAACACAACTAACAATATGTTTTGAAGGTGTTAGGAACCTTCAAAACCTATCAAGATAAATATACATATTTTAGCTTGTGTATTTTCTCTTGTTCTTACTTTTCATAAAATTAAACGCGCCTCTTTTGTTTTATAAAGAGAGGGTGTTTTTATAGAAGGGCTTTTAATGATTTTGGTTATTTCTATTTACAATGGTTTATAATTTAGAGGGCATTTAAACAGCCTTATGATACATAACCTTATAACCAATGCTTTCATTTGCAATGTAATTATGAAAACCGGCTGTTTTTATGTATTCACTATAGCTGTTATCTTCTTTATAGCCACCGCATCATTTTTCATTTTCATAAGATAAATGATAATTGTGGTTTATTGCTTTTTATGAAAACATCTAAAAAGAGAATGATAATTACAAAGATTAGCAAAATATCTTTAAGGTATTTTTATCAATTCACTTTAATAGATAAATTTATGATTTTAGTTAGTGGTTTTAACACATCTTATGAAAAGCATATGATCCTTTAAAGCATTTCAAAAAAAAGATTTATAGTTATGAGAAATGTTATTAAGACGTATTTATAGAGGTATTTTAAAAAATAATGAGAGTAAGCAGTTATTTAAAAACCATATTAAGTGAATTTTCAAAAAATAACTTATATTAATAACATCTATAAATACCATTAATGATATATGTTATTCAGTTTCATTAAATAGTGAATAATTTAAACGAGCTTATGAAAACAATAAAGCTATCATTTGAGATGACGGTATAACCTTTTAAAGGTAATCCAAAAGAAGCATACTCTATTTAAGAGTGGATTTCTTATAAGTCTTAAAGCAATCCAAATAAGGGTGTTTAAAAGTGCAAATGCTCTTTTTTTAGAATAACGCATATAAACACTTCTTTTAAGATTGTATCTAATCAACTTAATAAAAGAGGTATAGATTATGGTTATAAGACTCTATACCCCTTATAAGATAGCATACCCATTATATGAGCATACCTTAATAAGCTTATTCAGTTTCTTTAATTTCTAATTTTGGTAAGTTCTTAACGATTTTCATTGTCTCTAAACTTACGGTAATAACCCTTTGAAACAATTCTAGAGGGTATGCAGGGTTTCCAACGGTTTCAACAGCATAGCGATTGGCATCATTCACAATACCACTCTTTTTATCTGTTTTTACACATTGACGCCCCATAACCCATTCAAGAGCAGGTCTACCATTGACGATATACTCATAAGCCTCAAGAGGGATATCTGTCATAATGATATTGCTATTATAAATAACCGTTGTTTTATCCTTTTCCTTACTATTCTTAATTTTTGCGAATTTCATTTCTGTGACGTAGTAAAATTCTTCTGGATTAGAAATATCAGTCTGTTTTGGATTGCCTTTTTTAAATGTGACTGGATAGGGTTCCACATCTTCATAGTTTACGTGCAAATGACCGAGTTCACGTCCTGCTATCACAAATTTCCAAAAATCATCAGTACTCTTTACACAAGGGATACGAGGTAATTCTTTAGAGAGGTTATCAGCATAATGGGCGCGATAATCTTCCGAATGTAAGATTCCGTAAACATAATAGAATAGATCCTCTTTTGTTATGGTTTCATTAGGATAAGCCGCTTTAAAATGGGTTAAACCTTCATCCGTAATGGCATCACGCCGTTGTAAATCAGATGTTGTGTTTTCTTCTGTAGAATTCGTAAATAGATAAGACTGATCTTTATTTTTACTTTTTAAGACCGTAGTGTCTTCGTAAATATACCGTGGAAAGCATTGACCTTTATCCATTGCGTCATGATTAGGCAAAACTTTAGACATCAAAACAGAAAAACCGCTTCTTGCTCCTATACCTGTAACTTGTATTACTTTATTTTCAACAATTTTCCTCATAGGAAACATACATGGTATTTGATAGAGAGATTCATTGAAAATACGATTATAATAGAGCCATTGCCGTGTAAAAGGACGGTATAGGCTTTGAATAAGGCATGTCTCTTCAAACTCAAAAATCTTTTCTCTCGTTAAATGTTGTTTAAGATTAAGACTCCAACTTATTTTTTTAGCATCAGAATTTACGAAATCGTCTACAATATTGGTACGTGTTTTACGGTCAGCATGTGGATAGACAGCATTAAAACGTTCTACTTCACGGTTATAGAAAGTAATCATATTACTCATGTTTTTAGTTAAAACTTCACAGCTTGAGTTATAAGCCCAAGCATCACGATTAGTTTTTAGACCACAAGAATAAATCTCAAAAAGTTTTTTATCATGACTTTTCTTATCACCTGTAGTTTTATCACCTATGACTAAAAATGATTTGAAGCTATCATTACGTTGATGTAGCCAATCACCATATTTGTCTGGTGTAATTGTTTTCCAGATTTGTTTAGATGCAATATTTCCAATACTACCTAAGCACTCAAGAGCGGCAAGTTTTTCTTTTGTCGTAAGGTTATTACCAATATCATGATAGTAAATTTTACAATCTCCAGAAGCATTAGGATTTTTGATAAATAGTGTTACGGCGATACCGGTCATACTTCCATTACCAAAAACATTTTCTCCTTCTTTGGCTTTCCCATTGCTTAACATGTTTTTACGAATATCCCCCCGTAAATTAAGTACATAAATACTGGTAAATTCTTTGGCTAAAGATTTACGCAAGCTGTCCATTGTTGGCTTTTCTATGTAACCAGAACCAGAAACAAAGCCGATCACTCCAGCATTATCAATACGGTCACTAGCCCAGCGGATAGCACGGATATAACTGTCGTAAAGTGCTTGCACACAAGTTGTTTTTGATTGAGCAGCATAAGTTTCACCAATACGTTTATCTAATACGTGATAAGATCTATTTGGATTATTATCGTTTTCGCTTTTTTGACCTGTTGAATAAGGGGGATTACCAAAGATAACTTTGATATCCAGTTTCTTTTGATGTTCTAAATATTCACTGTTTTCTTTAAATAATTTTTGTAGCAGATTTCTCTCTTCAAGCATTCGAAACGTATCAGCCAAACCAATATGTTTGAAAGGAATGTACTCTCCTTTCATAAGACTATGATAGGTCGATTCAATGTTAATGGCG
>NZ_CABFVS010000056.1 GCF_902150025.1 Bartonella massiliensis | reverse complement strand
ATGGTTGATTTCTGTGGTGCGTCCAAAAGAAAACAGCGTATCTCCAGCGGTTAAGCGGATACCGCTCTCAAAATCCAGCATGCTGTCATCAAGCCGTGACATATTGGCTTGCGTAGCTTGCACCTCATAACCCGTGACACCACGGCGAAAATCAGAGCGCAAGCTTTTGGAAAGGTCCACAATCGCTTCAATCGCCTCAAGATCACTTCGTTTAGGCAATTGGTCAAATTCAAGTTGAAAAGAATTCCACCAAGCCCGCTCTGACCATGCGGGGGTGAATTGTGCTGAGAGTCCAAGCCATTCAAGCCCCCTATCAATGGCAGCGACAGAGCCACGTATCCGCTGCCATTCAAGTCCTTGGTCAAGAAGATCATAAAGGTTTGGAACATAAGGGGTCAGTTCTCCAAGCCCGTATTCTTCAATCAACCATGGTAAGAAGCGAGGAGGGCGTGTGATGAGTTTAGAGCGTGAAATCCCCAAAACAGAACCATCAACATCTTGATGAAAGTCGCAAACATCAGCAAGGCGCTTTTCAAATTCGGTTGCATTTGTTGGGAGTAAAGTGCTACCCATCAGCGTGCACGTCCTTTAAAGTTTAAGGTAACCTTGCCAATGGACAACACTTCTTCGTCCAAAACAGTATTATCCGTTGTAGGTTCAACAGCAATAACTTTTTGCACACCAGGGATCATCAGTTTTGAAATCCACCATGAGAGGCTTAATTCACGTCCAAGGGCTTGTTCTTGTTTCCAAGCGGTGCGCAAATGTGTCTCCATTTGGGTTAAAACGGTCAGTGCTGTTTCGGGTAACAGCCAAACGTCTGCTTTTAAGTCCACAACTTTTGCAACAGCCGCATGCACAAGAATGGTGTCATTAGTCATGATGACATTTTTATCGTGAAGCGCTTGTGAGACTTTGTCTAGCAGGTCTTGGCTTGCGGTTTCTTCTTCATTGTTACCAAAAATGGCAACATGAATGGTTGGGTTTTTACCCTTCCGGTAAATAATGGCATCTTTTACGCGGTTATCTGCGGATAAAGCAATAAATTTGTAATAAGGCTCTGTTCCACTGCCTTTGCCACTTCGGGTATGAAGTCTTATGCGTTCGCGGTATCTCTCATCACTCTCGTCGTCCATGCGTTGAACCCCATGCCAATTGCCCAAAGCATCAAGAGCCTCATCTTTTGCAAAATCCAGAATATTATTGCGTGCGGCTTCGTTAATGCGTTGTCTTAAAAGCAGTTCTCGATAGCTAAAAGCTTCAATGATTTTTAAAGCAGGGTCACTTTCTAAAAAGATGTAGCTAGGCAAAAGTTCTTTTAAATGTTCAATATTTGCAGCACGGATTTCTTCAAAAGAAAGTTCTGAGATGATTTCCGGATTGGCAAGACTCTTCATTGTATCAGCACTCCTTCCATGGTAATGGGTTTGCCAGATGGCAAATAAATGCCTTCAAAGGACAAGGATACTTTTCCAGCATCACACATTTGAAAATCAATCTTTTGAAGCTTAAAACGGGGTTCCCATTTGTCTAACGCTTCAGCAACAGCGGCATAAAGGGCAATGGTAAGCGCATGATTGGCTGGTGCATCAATGAGTTCTCCAATACGCGAACCATAGTCACGTCGCATCACTCGCGTGCCAATCCGTGTTGTTAAAATATCAAGAATTGATTGGCGCAAATGATCAATACCGGAGAGGGGCTTTCCTGTCATACGGTCCATTCCACTGTTCATTTTGGACCTCCTGTCATAGCGCCACCAGGGAAAACACCCCCATGAACATGGGTTGCTCCTACATTGGTGCCATTATGCTTTAAATTGCTTGAATGAAGAGCAATGCCATTATCACAATGGAGTGATATTCCCCCGCCTGCTTTTAGAGCAATGGCTTTTTCTGCGTTTAAATTCAGATCACCTTTTGAAACAATTTTGATGCCTTCTGGTGCTTGCAGCTCTAATTTCTTGCCATCTCCTTTTATTGACACACCGTCAGAAATCGTGAGACTGAACTTTCCTCCTGATGTGAGATTAAGGGTATAGCTATTTTGTTCATCATCATATTCAACAGTGGTGCCGTCTGGATAAAGTGTCTTATGAATATTGCCTTTATCGGCTGCTTGATTTGCATCCGTGTGAAGTGAACCAACAATCACCCCTTGTGATAAATCGCCTGATGAAGAGACAACAATAACTTGCTCTCCAACGTCACGCCCTTCATAAGAACACGTTTTACCGGCGCGTGCTTGTGTATCTGGAATCCAATCACTGATCAGATGACCGCTTTTTACCCGATAGCGTGCATTTTTATGGTCGATATGGCTAATTTTTCCAACCACCACCATATTGGCCATGCGTCTTTTTAAATCGGTAATCTCTTTATCGCGTCGCTCTAACATGGGGTTCCTTAATTTTTACATATTTCTCTTCGTTTTCCACACCAGTTTCTGGTTTAAAACCGACAAGAGGTTCAACAATTCCTGCGGTTGCATTTCCTTCATCGGGCGAGGGGATATTGGTCACATAAGTGACTTCAAAGGTTAGGATTGCACCATGGAGTGCTAGGGCGCCATTATCGCCAAAGGCAAAAGCAATATTTTGCAGGCGGCATGCCTCAACGGTGTTGTTAAGATTAGGATTGGCATGGAAAATCTTCTCAACGTGCCATGCTAATTGATCAACGAAGCCAGCTCCGTTTTCTTGTGTGCTATAACATTCAACATCTACTGTTAAAACACGCCGCCTTAAGCCAAAATCATGCCCATCTTCAATGGTTTCGTTTTGCGTTGAAACATTAATGGCGGGCATTGCTTCAATGAATAAATTGAAGTCACGCATATTAAAAACATTGTCACCAGCTGTTGTCTTTGCTGCTTTGATCAATCCAACAAATGTTTCTCTTATCGTTTCGCGCGGATGCATGAGTGTTCCTGTTGAGTAGGCATATAAAATGATTGACTAGTATCAATAATAGTACTATTATGAGTTATGAATAATAGAATTGAAAAAATAGTCCGCTTGATGAAAACATCATCAAAAAACGTCAAGTTTTCAGATTTGTTGGCTGTGTGTGTCTATTTCTTTGGAGAACCGAGGAACAGTGGTTCAAGTCATTTTGTTTTTAAAACCCCATGGGTAGGAGATCCTCGTGTCAATATTCAGAAAGGTTCTGGAAATAAGGCAAAAGTCTATCAAGTTAAGCAGGTTTTACAAGCAATAGAAAGGATAAAGCATGAACAATAATCATTATACCTATCGTGTTTTTTGGTCCTCAGAAGATGAAGAATATGTTGGTTTGTGTGCAGAGTTTCCATCCCTTTCATGGTTAGATGCTCAAGCAGAGAAAGCTTTAAAAGGTATTATGGACCTCGTTTCAGAAGTTGTTGAGGATATGCAACATAATGAAGAACAAGTCCCGATACCTTTGTCGCATGGCAAATATAGCGGTAAGTTTCAATTAAGAATACCACCAGAACTCCACAGACAACTTGCAATTCAAGCCGCCGAAAATGGTGTAAGCTTAAACAGATACATTTCTTCTAAACTGTGAAGCTTTTAAAGGTCAAAATACGCCAAAAGAAGATTAATTTTTATGAAAACCTCTCATTTAAAACAAATGCCCGTTTTCAAGACAGATGAAGAAGCAGAAAACTTTGTTGATACTGCGGATCTTACAGATTATGATTTAACGGGTTTTAAACCCGTTCATTTCGAATTCTTACCTAAAGAAGCTTCTATCAATATTCGCTTACCGCAAGCGCTTATGAAGGCTTTAAAGGAAAAAGCGAAAAAACAAGCTGTTCCTTACACACGCTATGTGCGGCATTTGATTGAACAAGATTTACGAAAGAGACATCGTAGTTAATATATCCTTTATAGAGGATAATGGAAAAGATAGAGTAAAAACATGAACAATAATCGTTATACGTATCGTGTTTTCGGGTCACCAGAAGATGAAGAATATGTTGGTTTGTGTGCGGAATTTTCATCCCTTTCATGATTAGATGTTCAAGCAGAGAAAGCTTTAAAAGGTATTATGGACCTCGTTTCAGAAGTCGTTAAGGATATGCAACATAATGGAGAACAAGTTCCAATACCTTTGTCACGTGACAAATGAAGTTGAAATTGTAGATTATCATTGATCTGTAGGAGGTCG
The DNA here is from genome assembly GCF_902150025.1 of Bartonella massiliensis. Taxonomy (GTDB): domain Bacteria; phylum Pseudomonadota; class Alphaproteobacteria; order Rhizobiales; family Rhizobiaceae; genus Bartonella; species Bartonella massiliensis. The sequence goes on along the minus strand of NZ_CABFVS010000056.1, from coordinate 23,713 downwards.
AGATGAAAAATTATATTGCTATTCATCCGGGAGAAATTTTACGAGAGGAATATTTAAAAGAATATGCTCTTTCTGCTTATGCTCTTGCAAAAGCATTGAATGTTCCACGCACGAGGATAGAACGTATTGTTGCGGAAAATAGTCCGATAACTCCAGATACATCTCTTAGATTAGCTTCCTTTTTTGATACGACAGCCGAGTTCTGGCTTAATATGCAAGCTGCTTATGATGTTCATATTTTGCAAGCAGAAAAAGCAGACGAATTTGCCAAAATTAATAAATTCGAGTGTATAATTTAATTTTTAATCATATTGGTGAACAATATTAAATAATGATATCATAACGCAATCAAAGATTGATATTTGCGAACCCTTTTTTTGTGTGATGAAACAGACATATTTTTACTATCTATTAAAACTGAATTCTTATCAAATCTTTCATAAATATTTTCATTCTTCTTATTAATGAATTTCTTTTTAGCGTGCGGATTTGATTCTATGTACTTATTGAGACGGTTTCTACTTTGCACATGTTTATAAAAAGTGACTGGAAGATAGCTATCTAACTGATCAGAAGATAAAAAAAGATCATCTGATTTACATAAGGTACCATCAATATTAGCTTTATGTAATTTATTTAATTTATCAGATTCACAGTAGAGTTTTTTAGCTATAGCTAAGCAAAAAATTCCACATTCAGAAGCACTCCGTTGAATATCCATCTCTACCATAGAAAAATGGTAATTAGGCAATTGACTCTCTTCAAGAGCTATTTTTGCCCTCATTGCTAACATCGTTGGTGGCATATGCTTGAATGCTACAGGTTCAAATAATACCAAAGATGTCTTATTATTGATAGTTTTATGATCAACTACTGCAAAGTGGATATTATCATCTCCAAGATTAACTATTATCCTAGAAGATTTGATCTCATCACTAATTGTATTTTTTATTAATCTGGGAAGATCTTCTGGTGTTTTAGAAAATCCAAGATTCATTTGTGGGTGTTTTCTATTCGCTTGTTCCACTAGAGCAGGCATCATTTTGAGATCTATTTTTCCATAAAGAGTCTTAATCCAATCGCCATTAGTGATGTCATTCTCTAGATGCCTAATAATACTTTCTAATGTTTCATCATCTTCAAATATAAAATCACGTCTTTTTCTAGCACTTTCTTCTTTTTCAGATACAACAACAACTTTTTCTTTTTGTTTTGAACAGCAGATTATTTTTAGTAAATTTCTCAGCTTTGGCATAATTAATCTTTCTGTTAATAATCACCATAAAACAATAACTGTATATTTAGGTTAAATAATGTCTTGATTGACACCTCCCCACCTTTAAAGATGGGGAAGGGAATGTTTTTACCTTAAGCAACCTTTCTAATGGGGTTGTCTAAATTGGGTTCATAAGCACGCAACAAAGAATCCATGCTATGCGGTAACTCTGAATCTCCAAAATCTGTTAGAACTGTTAAGATTTTAAGTATATTTGGCACATCATCTTGAAGCTTTAAAATCAAAGCTTTTTCTATGACACTCATAGTATCAACCAGAGCAGTACAATCTTTGTCACTCATATTTTCATGTCTAGAAAATTGAGATAATGCCATCCACAAATCGCATAAGAAGTTGGTATCAATCTTCATTGTACACCTCCATGGATTTGTTCTCTTAAACATGCCAAACCTCTAGAGGTAATTTTCGTTGAAGGAAGTATTTTTTCCGTACCATCTGGTCTTTGAATAGTAATCGCGGGGCAGTCCATAAAACCTTTCTTGATTTTATCTTGATAGGGTAACAAAGGCGCCCCTAGAGCCCGTCGATAGACCCAATCATGTTTACGCAAATAATCGCTTAAATCCTTTGGTCGCACCTCTAACATCTTTGCTGCTTCAATAAGACCGAACAACCCATCAGAGCGCTTTAAGCCATCTAAAGCTTCTGCTTTTGGTTTAAGTGTACTCACTTCGTTTCTTAAGTCTTCTAATTGATTGATACTCTCTAAAAGAAGCTGTTTAATCGTAAGCGGATTTTCCAAAGCATTGGCGAGATTTATTTGGGGTGTTGTAACTTGCTTTGCACGCCGTTCACATTCAATGAAGTATAAACGAGCTTCTCTACCTTTCTTATTATTCTCCACCATAGAAAGTTCTTTAGCTAGGCTTAATGTGAGGTAATATTCTTTAGAGGGACGACCACCTTGGAGGTTTTCCCCGAAATGGGGGAAAACTATATAATCTTGATTTTCTTCAAAATTGTATTTACCGATACGGTTTTTAATCCAAGTTGAAAAATCTTTTCCTACTTCTAAAAATGCGTGTAGTTCACGCGCATTGACGGTTTGAACAGTTTTTTCTCCGATCACTTGTTCCGATATTTTAATGAGAGCCATTGTGAACTCCTTGTGGGTTAGAGGTTTCTTAATGACGCTAGATAAAGAGTGCCGGGTGCTAAGAAACACGGCCACAAGCCCGTCGTTACACTTTCCCCATAAGGGTATTTTATGGTGTAACTACACCCGACAAAACCGTTATATGCTACGGCATATAATGAGTCAAAGCCTTTAATGTGCGGAGAAGAGATTGTTTCGGCAATCTATCCGCTTGTGGTTTTAAGGTGTTTCTTAGGCACCTAGCTCAACAATAGACACAGTGTTGCCATATTGTCAAGAGGTGATTTCATATTTTAAAAAATTAATAAGCGTGCCTTTACTTTATCTCCCGCAGAATAAGCTTGTACATACCGGATTCAGAGGCTTGTACCTCTGTGACCACGAAGTGGTCTTGAGAAGTATCTTTAGGAGAAATAATGACAACGCTATCTTGAGGCTTTGGGGGGAAGCCGCCGATATCATGAATACAAACATCAAGTTCTTTTCGAGGTACTGTTGTGGGAATTCTCCCGCCAGCGTCCGATTCTGAATGTTTAATGCCGTAAATTGCTGTAATCTGAAAGGATTGTTGATTGTCTTTTCGCGTGTAGATGACGGGTTGCCCAAAGGTATTGCGTACATCTTGAATCATTTTATGAAGCAACCCGTACCATTGCATGTTATTTTCCTCCACTGACCGCTTTAAAGAGCATTTCAGGGCGTGTGCAGATGTAAAGCGGATAGCTATAGACCTCTGGTTTTACCCATGCATTACGGTCGTGATCAACGATCAGCATGGTGTAGAGAGGTTTTCCAACGGTGTTGGCAAAATCCAAGCTTTCTCCCGGTGCAAAGGTTTTTTGGAAAACCCCAGGCGCATTAGCAGGAAAGAATTGGCATTCATCGGGCTTAATCCCTATGGCGCGTTTTGTTCCAGCTTTCGCACTCACATTATAGTTATGAACACTGCGGTAATTAATGAACGTAACACCCGCAAAGTCAAAACTACCAAAGCTTCCAGAACCAATGGCACTTGGTGTTGCAACACCTCCAGCACTATTGAGTGTTTGTGCAAGCGCTGTGTTGAGATAGGTCTCACGAATTGTTTTATGGTTTTTCAATTTGGAAAAGAATTCATTTCCACACAGTCCAATAATCCGTGAACGATCAGAAAATGCTCCCTTTGAAGCCTCAATCATTCTCATGATGACTTGGTCAACATAGTCGGCAACATTTGTTGTCTCAACATTCAGTTTAAAATCAATAGGCTTTGGGGGTGTAATTTCCCATTCCTTGTACCAATCAACAATAACAGAGCCATCGGCATCAAGCACAACACCTTGGACAGCGCCAAGTTGCATGTTTTCCCATGTCAATTCAATTTCAGAAATCAGCTTCTTTTGTTTTCTAGCAATATATTTCATTGCTGTCTCGAGTTGATCTTCTGTACCAAATTCACGACGGTTCTGGATTTCTTCAGATTTCACCGTATCACTTTTGGCAATCCGTGTTGTTTTGAAAAACCTTAGATTACGCCCATCTCTATCTCCTTCAACCAAAGGGGCACCCCGTTCACTGGTTTGAATCAAGGACAATGTATTGTCACGTCTTTCAATGCCAACCACTGTGGTGCTTGTTTCCACTTCTTCAAAAAGATCAAGAGAGCTAATGAGCCCCGGTTGAAACTCATAGTTTTCAATCGCTTTCATCATGGTAACGGCAGAGAAAGCGTCGTGTTTAAAAAAGTTCATATCCATGTGCGCATTCTCCTATCGCAACAGTATTTTGTTATTATCTTCTAAAGACTGAATGGCAGCACTTTTCTGTTCATCGGTGATGGCATCTGGCCATAGCAGTTCAGAAGCCTTTACGGTACTCAAGCGCGCTGTAATCACCGCGCGTTGCTCTGCCTCTGTTACATCAACAGTGGCATAAGAAATCCCTGCCGGCGTTTGACTGCCATCTGATAGTGCTGGATTAAGGGGAACATATTTTCCTGTTGCTGTTACTTTTCCCATAACAGTGCCGGCTTCAACAAATGCCCCTGATGCAAAAACCACTTCTTCATTGGACATATCCGTATCATAGCGTCCAAGATAAGCGCCATTGCGAACATCTTCATAAAAAACTTGACTCATTTTATTGCCCTCCAAGCTGCTTCCCATTTTGTATTAATTTTTGCCTTGCTCGTCCCATCACTATGGGGCGCTGTGGTCGAGAGTTTTAAAGAGGAACTTTTTGAGACAGCAGCAGATAAAACAACATTTTTAGCCTTCTCAACATTCATGCCGCTTTGAATTGCTTTTGCTGCATCAAAAGAAACACCTAAACGCTTTGCTTGCTTTTCAAGGTTTGTGAGTGCCTGTGCGCGTTTTCTTTCTTTTTCAAGAGCTGCTTTTATGTTTTCTTGCTTATCTTCGTTGTCCTCGTCTTCGCTTTCTTCTTCGTCGTCATCGTCGAAGTCTTCGTCGTCTGCGTCAATGTCGAGAGTGTCTTCTTCGTCTTCATGGGTGACGTCGACAATCTTTTCATCATCCTCTTGTTCGGCGCGGTAGTGTGTGCGTGCCATGGGCTTTGTCCTTTTTTTGTTGCTGTTGAGGGTGAGTTAATGGAATCCATTAAGGCTTCCAAAGCTTGCGCAAGAGTTCCCTGCGCATCTGCCAATCCAAGCGTGATGGCTCGGGCACCTATAAAAGTTTCTGCTTTAGTATCGCGAATTGTAGCCGCATTCAGAGGTCTGTTTTTTGCAACCAAATCCACAAACATCTCGTAGAGTAGGGCGCAATCGGCTTGCATTTTTATCTGTGCTGTATCGCTCAAGGGTTCGTGAGAATTGCCATGAACTTTGTGATCACCTTCAAAGACAAAGGTCCATTTCAGCCCATGTTTTTCATCTGCACGGGACTGGTCAAGATGTGCACAAACAACACCAATGGAGCCCACAACCCCTGTGCGTGCAATCCAGATTTGAGAAGCAGAACAAGCAATGGCATAAGCTGCCGAACAAGCAAATTCATTGGCATGTGCCCAAATCGGCTTGTTATATTTTTGTGAAAGTGCTTGAAACTTTTCCACCAGATCAAACACACCGCCGGCTTCTCCACCGCTACTGTCAATATCCAGCAATATTGCATGAACATCAGGTTGTGCAATGGCTTCACGAAAAGAAGCGCCCAAACCTTCATAAGAGGTCAATCCCGATAAAGCCCCAAGCCATGCACCACGGCGCACAAGCGTGCCATGAACCGGTATGATAGCAATATTGTTTTGCACCACGTAAGTTTCTGGTGGTCTTAAAGCAGCCCCATCTTTTTCCAAAAAGACTTTCACGGCAAACTTTTCTCCTGCAAAAAGCCGTGGAGCAAGCGCATTGAGAATAATATCAAGCTTTGTAGAAGCAAGCATGTGTGGAACACCAAAAAGCCGTGATGCCAAAAAAGGCATATCAAGATTATTCACCATTTGCTTGTGCCTTACTGTCTTGGTTGCTTTCATAACTCTCAGAAGGATCTGAATCTTCATCATCAATCAGTTGATTGCCACCAGAGGGCGCTAGCGCATTATCGGTATCAAAGGATAAACCCCGCTTGTGCGCATCTGTGCGTTCTTCTTCAAGTTCGGCATGAATGTTATCAATATCAAAGCCCCGTTCAGCCAACGCCATACGTCGTGTTTTCAAGCCAGCACGGATTTCTTCTTTTTCTGCGGAAATGTCTTTAATGGGGTCAATCATTTCAAGGGGTGGTGCAAAGCTTTCACATTGAAGCCATGGCAAGGGACTTTCTTCCCATCCTGGTAAATTCACGCATTGGCCAAGCACTGCCATTTCGACAAAGCGTTCCCAAACAATGCGATTAAACTGAAAGGCAATGATATGTTCTCGCCATTGTTTAATATGGCGTCTAAATTGAATGATGGAGGTTCGCACATTAGAAAAATTCCCCCGTGTAACATCTCCTGTCACAACGGCATAAGGCATATTGAGAGCAGAACAAATTCTTAAAATATTGCGATACTGAAAGGCTTCATAAGAACCACCAACCTCAACAGGATTTGAGAATGTAACTTGTTTTTCACCATCGACCACGTTAACCGAGCCAGGGTAAATTGGGTGCTCTTCAGGGACCTCTTCAATCTTTTTTTTTGGGGGGGGGGGGCGCGATTTCCCTCTAACTCTGCTTCATGAGATTCCTTCCCTGTAATAAACACTGCAAAAAGAGCCGCTGTTTTTTTTCGTTCAAGTTCTGCATCATCATAGGATTCAAGTTGAAAGATTTTTGTCATAGAGCGCGTTATTTTTGGAGAACCGCGCAATTGTCCAGCAATCCGGCGCTCTTTGATATGAATGACCATTTCAGCAGGCACGCGTATGCGCTCTTGGCTCTCAAAAATTGTATTGGAAGGGCAATCATCATAAGGGTGATGTTTCCAGAAATGATAAGCAACACGCTTACCACTTTCATTAAATTCAATCCCCATACGAATGTAATTGCCTTCAATCTCAGCAGGTCCATTGTAGGAAAGGTCCAACATTTCGGTAGGATAAATTTGTAACTGAAGAGGCACACCAGAGCGTCCATAAAGGTCAACATAATGCAGTCTTACAAAGCATTCACCAGTTAAAAAGACCTCTCGTGCAATGGTTGCTTGCAGCCCATAAAAGTTGGCATCTTCATCATAATCGGCTTCATCAACCCATTGCCACCATAAGTCTAAAAGCTTTTTCTTTTCTTCTTGAAAACCTTCAATACGAGGATAGGGTTTAATCCCATCACTCACCGCGGCAGAAACCCATTCCTCTGTTGCAGAACCATAAAGAGATTCATTGTCATAAAGCCATCTTGAACGGGCAACAACGGTATCACCGCATTCTTCAATGGCTTTATTGATATGTTTTTTTGCGGGGTCAAAACCACTCATACGACGGCTTTTGCTTGCCGCTTCAAAATGGGGGTTGTGTTGACGAGAAATTGTAAAAAATCCCGTAATTTTATTGAACAAACCAGCCATTAATAGCCTCGTGATATATTAAAATAGAACACGCGTGAACGTTTGCGTCCTTCAAGGTCTGCTATTTGTGTGTTCAGCATCTCAAGCGCTCTGCGCAGTTCCTCAACAGAGCGGTTGCTTACTTGCTTATCGCCATGGCGTACCGATTGTGCTCCCGAATAAAGAGCTTCTTCAATTTTCTCACGCCGCCTTTTTAAACTTTCAAGTCTTTCAATTTTGCCGTTAAATTGTCCTAAAGTTTCATCCACAAATTACCTCCAATCCCCTCGCATATAAGGATTCATCATTGTTCTGAATGGTTTCTTTTGAGGCTGTGCTATCTGAGATTTTTTGGGAGAAGGAGAGAGCACATGTTCTGATGTTGTCTGCTTTACAGAACCTTCAATTTTAAGCTTTTCCAAGCGCTCTTCTAAGATATCAACTTCTCGATTAAGGTTTATTCCTGCCGAAATCAGACCTTGTAAAGCCGCATAAGCATAGACCCTACAATCCAAGGCTTCGTTTCTTGCCTTTTCACTTTTTTGCCATTCAATACGCTTGAAGCCTTTAAAATATTTGATCACTTTTCTTTCAGCGGTTAGCTGGTCAAAATATTCTCGATCAAGGCTTTTGTGAAAATGTGTTGCACCAGCCCCCGTTGCTTCGGGACCCGATTTTTTAAAGCGCGCTGTAATGATATCTTTCGCCGCATCAACCCCAACAATATAGAGGTTAATCTGTCCTTTGTTGTTTTTGCTTGGGCGGCGTGGCCATACCGCACGCCAGCCAGCCTGTCCCTTAATGCCCCAAATGCGCCGTCCTTCACGGGGGCGCACATAATTATAAACAGCCTGTGTATGTCCACCACCAGTATCAATACAAGCCGCCGTTATCCTAATACCCTCTTTATAGCCTGGATGCGGCCAACGTTTTGCAAGATATTCATCCAGTTGGTCCCATACTTCAAAAGAAGAGGGATCACCAAGGATAACTTGATAATCAATATGCCAACTTTCTTCGCTGCGTCCCCAACCCACCACTTCAAGCTCTAAACGGTCATTTTGTACGTCAATTCCTGCTGTCAACACCACGGCTTGTTCTGGTGCAAGGGGATACTCTTCGCGTTTTGCATAGAGACTGTCTGGATCAACAACTTCACCGGTTCTATCCTCCCATGGTTCTCCAAGAACAGTGTTCACAAAAGGTTGCAGAAGGGCTGGATCATCTTTGGCATTTAAAAACTCTCTTGCACATTCCCTCCACGTTAGCCAAGGGGAATAGAGTGCAGAAATATGATAAGAGCGCAAATTGGGTCTGCTTGACTCGCTCGTTGGAACCCAACACGCACCTCTTTCTTCACACATCAAATCTGTTTTTCGGTGTTCAGCATGCTCGTGACCACAATGCGCACAAACAAAAACAGCCTTTTCAGGGGCACCTTTCGGCCATTTAATCTGTGACCAAACAATAGGCTGGAGTACACCACATGCATCACAAGGGACATTGTAATATCGCTGGTCTCCTAAAACAAAATCCTTGGCAATACGGCTTGTGTCACGGTGGGTTGGCGTGGACAATTTAAAGATCTTTCGTTGAATAAAGGTCGAGGTACGCTTTTCTGCGATCATCACTGGATCACCTTCGTTATCGACACTGAGAGGATAAGCATCAACCTCATCCAAAATCAGATAACGAATAGGCATAGAGCGTAAACCAGCAGCACTATTGGCTCCTGTAAGCATCAACGCCCCCCCATCAAATTCTTTAGAAAACATGGTATTACCGCTGTCACGCGCACGGGCAGGGGCTATGCGTTCACTTAAAACGGGACTGGCCATAATCATGGGGTCAAGCCGCGTCTTTGAAAGCTTTTTGGCTGTCTCAACGGTGGGCATGACATAAAGGGCTGGTCCTGGACTATAATGAATAGCATAACCACAAAAGTTCAGTCCTGCCTCTGACATGCCAACTTGTGCCCCTTTCATAACAATGGTTGTTTCAATAGGCACATAAGAGGAAAGATTATCCATGATTTCGCGCAAATAAGGGGTGCGTTTTGTTCTCCACAATCCAGGTTCAGCACTTGCTACGGTGCTAAGGTATCTATTCTTGTCCGCCCATTGAGAAACCGTATACGGTGGGTCCGGTTGTCTTGCATCATTGGCATTGGCGAAAAATTCTTTAACAGCATTCTCATCCATTATTCATTCTTTGCGTGCCCTAAAACGCTCTCATTCTGGAGGTTGATGATCATGATAAGGAACTGGAATATGAACAGCTTCAAGCAAAGCTTTTCGTATATAATAATCGATAGCACCGATAAGGCTTGCGGCATCACATCCAACCTGTGCGGCAATACTTGCTCCAAAGCGGTGAGGGAAATTCAACATGGCATCACGGTGTGCTCTTCCAAACTCACGGGCTGCTCTCTTTACTTCTTCACGGTCAACGGTTGTTTTGCGCAAACGTTCAAGAGCAATCTTTTCGCTTTCAAGGGCAACTTGCATTCGCTCCAGTTTAATTTCGTATTCATTAGCACCCTCCGATGAGGCTTGTTTGATCTTTGTCCGCGCTTGACCATCCGGTGCTAAAAATGGGGCAAGGCGCTTTGTTGGATTCTCATTCCAGATAGCTGTTGCAAGCGCTTCATTAACAGAACCATCTTCAAAAATAGCCTTATCAAATTTTCCAGTTTTAAAACGAGAAACCACCGCATTAGGGGAAACACGCATCTTTTTGGCAAAGGCACGAAGCGATAGACCTTTTCGAGATTTCTTATTCATAATTGCCCCTTGCTTTCTTCTTTGCTCTAAGAAGTAAGGTTTTACGGTTTTACGAATAATTGACAATTGGGTATAATCGGGTATGTATTCCGGTATGCAAACAGATACACTCCAAATTACACAAAAATTGTTAGCTCTTAAAAAAAGCTCTGAAATACGATATGGTTACACAAAAGAAGATTTGGAAGCCGTGGATTCTCCACCATTGACAGATGAAGAACTTGCACGCCTAAAGCCAGCCAAAGATGTTTTACCACCCTCTTTCTTTAAGTACGTAGCAGAAGAGCGCCGTAAACGTGGGTGAATCCTTTTAAAAAGTAAGCGGTTGTTAAGCCAATCTCTCCACCCTAAAAAGTGCTGTACAGTTTAAATTAAACTCCAATTGTATTACATTGAAATACAATTAAGAAAGGAGAAATCATTATGGCTACCAGTCGTATGGTTCAAGCGCGCGTACCGGAAGAGATTCAAAATGTTGCTCGTCAAGTTATTCAAGCTTCTGGTTTGTCAGTAAGTGATGTCGTGAGAGTGTTGATGACACGTATTGCACAAGATAAAGCTATTCCTTCTTTTTTATTTCAACCCAATGCAGAAACGATAGCGGCTTTTGCTGAATTTGATGAAGGCAATTTAAAAAAGTTTCATTCCGTGGACGAATTATTTGATGATCTCTATGCGGACGATTGAGTATACTACCACCTCCCCATTTTGAGAGCGAGGAGGGGGCATATTTTACCTTAAGCAACCTTTTTAATGGGGTTGTCTAAATCTGGTTCGTAAGATTTCAATAAAGATTCTATAATCGGAGGTGGTCTTAACGTTCCAAAATTTGTAATCATTGCCAAAATTTTCAGTGCATTTGGGGTCTCATCTTGAAGTTTTAAAATTAAAGCTTTTTCTATCGCATCCATAGTCTCAATGAGAGTATTAAAAGCCTTGTCTTCAACATCATCACGATCAGAAAACTGATACAACGCCATCCACAAATCGCATAAAAAATCAATACTAGTATTCATTGTACACCTCCATGGATTTGTTCTCTTAAACATGCCAATCCTCTAGAGGTGATTTTCGTTGAAGGCAGTACCTTTTCTGTCCCATCTGGTCTTTGAATAATAATCGCGGGGCAGTCCATAAAACCTTTCTTAATTTTATCTTGATAGGGTAACAGAGGCGCCCCTGGAGCCCGTCGATAGACCCAATCATGTTTGCGCAAATAATCGCTTAAATCCTTTGGTCGTATCTCTAACATCTTTGCTGCTTCAATAAGACCGAACAGCCCATCAGAACGCTTTAAACCATCCAAAGCCTCTGCTTTTGGAGTTAATTCAGCAATCACATGATCTTTCTGCTCGATTTGACTTTGTAGGTGATTTAATACACCAAGCAAGGCTTCGGGTTTGGAGTAATCAATCTGTGGTGCGGCTATTTGTTTTTCCAATTCTTGCCAACGATCAATTATTTTTGCTCGTAAGGCAGTGCTATAACCAGAAACGAGAATTAAACATTCACGCTTTGGGAGGTTGTAACAAGGGAGGGTGCGACCCGTTGAATCTTTATAGACCCCTATAAATTCACTCAGCCCAGATTTGGGCTCAGTAAAATTACTCACCCCAAATTTGGGGGCAGTTCTTTCAGAATATAATTCTTCAAGCATTTTCTTAATATCACGCATGATATGCTTATGTTGCTTATCGCACAACTCAGCAATTTCACGACTAGACATAGTCTGAACTGTTGCTTCGCTAAAAGTGCTTTCTTTAGTTTCTATGAGAGTGTTCATGTGAACTCCTTATCGTTAGATGTTTTTGATTGACACTCTAAAAAGAGTGTCGGGTGCTCAAAAACACGGCGATAAGTCCGTCGTTACACTTTCCCTGCAAAGGTATTGTATAGTGTAACCACACCCGACAAAATCACTATATGCTACAAAGCATGTGATGAGTCAAAGTTTTTAAATCTCGGCGGGAAGAGATTATTTCGGTAATCTATCCGCTTATCGTTGGGTGTTTTTGAGGCACCTAGCTCAACAGTAGACACATTATTGCCATATTGTCAAGTGGTGACTTCACATTTTTTTAAATAATCCTAGATTGTATAATGTGTATATTAATGCACATTAATTTTGTTATTTATCAATATGTTAAGTGTACAATGTCCAGTTGATTTCAAAATTCTGTCGCTAGCGATAGTTCGCGCTCGGCCGCCCCGCAACGAAGCCAACCTGCTGGAAAGTACCTTTTGCATTGATTTTATTGGTTTTTTTTATGGAAAAAACAAAGCATAAGTGATAATCTGTTGTTAAAATTGTAATAAGAATATGTAATGCGTAAACTAATAACTATATGTAATATAGAGATAAAGCTTAAGAACATGATCTAGCCTCTTTTATTGGCAGCGTATTCTTGACGTGTAAGTTGGATCTGTATGTTTTTGGTTAATCTTTCATTGGCTTCTTGGATAATAGCATTTGTAATCTCTGGCTTAGACATTACTGTAGCAATTGAAGGTCCTTCTTGTTTTGCAATGGGGAATTTATCACCGTCATCTCTTTGAAAGACATTACCATGCATTTTTAATTCAACACGCTTTGGAAAATTTCCCCCCTTAATAAAACCATGCGGCAAGATTTCTTTCTTTCCAAACAATTTGTAAGTTACACCGCGTTTTGTTTCTTTTGCTTGAAAAAATTTAAGAGGCAAGGGTGTTCCAGAACCAATGATATCTGTCTCGAGAAATTTTGCGGTAGCTTTTCCTTTAATATAAATACCTTTTTTGATACGTTTTAGTTGGGCTGATGAGAGGTCGGCAACTTGCTTTTCAGTAAAGCGTTCGACTTGTTTTGCTGAAGTGTTTATAGCGTTCCGCAAAGCCCAATTAAGGCGTGGTGCTTGAAGATTGGTAAAGGTATCTTTTGCTTGTTGAAGATACCATTCTTGATGGATGATTAATTTCAACTTTTAAGCTTTTTTATCGTAGGTGTTGATGATTTGGAAACTTTAGATGTTTCGGTCTGTTGAAGTGAAGTTTCTTCTGCACTTGGTTCAGAGGATATCTGTACGGCTTCTTTTTCTATTGGCTTAATTGGTTCAATTACCTTATCTGGTTTTGTTGTTGTTTTACTTTCCACAAAGGGTTTTGCGGCGTTTGCTCGTTTAAGTCGGGCGTAGACTTGATTGGAAATTTCCACAAATGGATTATTTAAAGTTGATGTTTCAAAACGAACAGTGCTTTTGTTGTCGCCAACAACGCACATTGGTTTGGTAATGATTGCTTTCATCTTCACTCCTTTTGAGGAAGTTAATTAATGACATTATTGGTCAATGAATGGCTTTTGATGTGTGCAAAATAGATAAGCCAGTTTTATCAATAAAAACAATAAGTTAAACTACTTTTAAAGCTTAATATTTTATCAAATTTTAGGGAATATTTTTGAATTTTAGACACAATACGACCCGTGACAGCACAGGCATTAAATAAAATTTTCTACGTATTGTCAATAGAAAAAATCTATATTTTGTATTTTTTTTCATTTTTTGATCAAAACTTAGTATTTTATCGGCCATTTGCTTGTAAAACGTGGTTCTAAAAAGTTCATTTTACCTATGCATGGTACGCGGAAAGAATTAGGAACGGGATTAGTTCAAAAGATTCTTAAAGATCTTGACCTAAAGTAAGTCTGAATATGGAGATGTAAATGAAATATGCACTTAAATTTATCAAAGATGACAATGATACTCTTCTTGTCGTTTCCAAAGACTTTCAAGAATTTATTACCTATGGTAACGACGAAAAAGAGACTTTAGAACACGCTAAAGATGCCCTTTTAACAGTTATTATGGGGCGTTTCCAAGATCGAGAAGTTGTCCCTTTGGGAGCTCGTGATACTGCCTATCCTTTTGTTGAAGTATCTTCATTGGTTACTTTAAAAATTGCAATACATAACGCTATGGTCGAAAAGAATTTACGCAAAGCTGATCTTACGCGTCTTTTAAAACTCAATCCAATACAAATTGACCGATTGTTGAATTTAAACCACGCAACAAAATTAGACACTTTAGAATCCACTCTTATTACTCTTGGCAAAGAAGTTACCATTAGTATCCAAGATGCTGCTTAAAACTTATTTATTTATAAATTACTGAGCAATTATTATAGAAGGGAAGAGAAATGACAGGTCCAAAAATATTAGATGCCATGTATATGATATCAATGATAGTCATATCCCTCTTAACTATAGCATTTTGTTTACCTGCTGCTTTTTGATTTTCATTAATAATAGCTAAATATTAAGCTCATGGCGGGCTGCTGTTGCCAAAAAAGCAGATCTTGTTAAACCTCTCTCTTGTGCACAATTATCAATTGCACGCAAAAGTCCTCGTTCAATTGATATATTGGTACGCACGACTTCTGCATCATTTTCAATAAAAGGAACTTGTATTAAAAAAGCTCCTTGTGACAAAGCTTTTTTAACAGCTTTTTGTTGTATCACTTCTTCAAATTTTAAAGGAACAGGCACTGTATCCATATCTTCACAATAAAGTTGTAAGGCTTCGGTAGCATTTATGATAAGATTTTCTTCTTCATCAGCAGCAGAGAATAGACCTTCAAAATCAGGAAACTGAACACCAAAAGCAGAATCTTCATCTTTATGAACAAGAGCAAAAAATCTTTTCATTCTTCTTCTCCTTTTTTTAACCAGCCTGCTTGTAGTGCAATAGAACGCGCTGTACCGATTGGAAGATTTTTCTTAGGATGTGGAACAATAACAACCTTGCTATCTTTTTTAAATTTATGGTGTGAACCTTTCACTTTAACAAGTTCAAAGCCGTCGCGTTTTAATTTTGCAATTATCTTTCGGCTGTTTTGTTCCATTACCCAATCTCATAATGTGTATATATTTACACACTATACTTTTTCTTATTCTAAGTCAATGTTTTTAATAACCAAAATATTTTTGAAGAGCATTAAGGACGATATGTAATGAAGGTACAAGATATGCTAATTCTAGATCTTCTATAACAAGATATTGTAATGCAGCATAAAAATTATACTGTCTGTAAAGATGTTGTGTTTCTTTTATTACCTCTTGCATATTTGAAAATTGTTTTGTTATAAATTTAACCCATTTTTTTCTAGCTGCTTCATCAGAAGATGAGGGCATTTCATCATAAATTGCACTAGGCAATGTTTTTGCACATAAATAATCATTTCTCACTTCAAGATATTTTTGTGCAGCATCGTATTGATCTTGATTAAGGTTGCCTTGCAGATAAAGCCGTCCGATATAGGTACCGGAAAGCGGATTTTTAGCCTCTTCTATGGTCAAACCAAAGCATTTGGCACGCATTTCAATTGCCAATTTATCGATAGGGTCATGGGGCATTTTGGTTCGTGAAATACGACCATTTGGTTCTCTGATACATCCTTCAATGCGTGGACGACCGCGTTTCGCTCGTTTTTTTCTTTTTGTCATATTTTTTCAATCAAAATGGCATGCTGTCATTATAAGATGCGCTATAATCGGAGGCACCAGAGGCGATAGCATAATTTTGAGAAGTAACGGGTGAGGGGGTAGATTGCTCTTTTTTTGCATCAAGCAAATACAATTCACTTTTGTATTGTGACAAGACAATTTCTGTTGTGTAACGGTCAATACCGTTTTTATCTTGCCATTTACGGGTTTGTAATTTGCCTTCTATGTAAACTTTTGAACCTTTGTTTAAGTATTGAAGAGCGATTTTTGCCAAATGCGGATTAAAAACCACCACGGAATGCCATTCCGTTTTCCCTACTTTTTGATTGGTATTTTTATTTGTATAGCTCTCAGAGGTTGCCAACCGAAAATTGACTATTTCGGCACCAGAATTCATAGTTTTGCTTTTGGGATCAGCCCCTAAATAGCCAATTAAAGTCACTTTATTCAACATGTTTGTAAGTTCCATTTGATTTGCATTTTATATACGTAAAATCCTATCATAATTTATTTATTTTTTCAATATTTTCAATTTATTAATCATATTTTTTAAAGTATTACATTTATAATATTATTTGATAAATTATTTAAGCAAAAAGCTATGTCTACAAATGGTATAGCTTTTTCGTTTTGCCTTCAGTTTTTCAATAAGCATCCTCTAAATTAGCAAAGTCTATATCAACTTTTTTGTACGATTTGTTATTGACTAACGAACTTTTTTGTGCGATATTGATTTTGTAAAAACAGGAGAGGGTGAATGAAAAGAGAAGCACTGCTTAGAGAGTTACGTAAAGAAGCCAGAAAAAGAGGTATTCATTACAGTGAGGCTCCAGATGCAGGCAAGGGATCCCATTATTTAGTCACTTTTGGAGATAAGACGACCGTTATAAAATCTGGTGAATTAACCCCGCTCTATGTGAAAATAATCAAAAAACAGTTGGGAGTGTGAAGTTTTCATTTGAATGTTTTTATACCACTCTTAGAGGCGTTTTGATAATAGAAAGGAGATTTAGATATGGAATATACTTATCAAGCAAAATTTGAAACTGATCCAGATGGTGGTTTTGTTGTAACCTTTCCAGATGTACCAGAAGCAATAACAGCTGGAGAAAATAGAGCAGAGGCATTAGAGAATGCTGTTGAAGCTTTAGGGTTGGCATTACGAAGCTATCCAATGCGTGGTTTGCCTCTCCCTACACCACAGCAGTATAAAGGTCTTGTAGAGGTAACGGTAGATGCGTGGAATGCTCTTAAGCTCGCAGTGGTAGAAGCTTTTAATGAAGCGAATATTACAAAAACAGAATTGGCTCGTCGTTTGGGTAAGAAAGAAACAGAAGCAAGACGCATTCTTGATCTAAATTATCCAACAAAACTTCAAACACTAGAGCAAGCACTGACTGTTCTTGGTAAGCAGGTGGTTATCACAATTAAAAACGCAGCTTGATTTCTTTGTTGATCTCATCAATGAGAGGTTCGTAATTGAGAATGCTTTTAGGTACCGTACCACCGTAAACCCATGCTTTCACTTGCGCTTTGGTGCTAAAATCCGCATTCTCTGGTATGGTGTAATACTGACCACCATCAAACTTTTCACACTCTCTTGTGCCATCTTCATATTCATAGAGGTTGTAAAAATACTCTGCTGCTCCATCACCCCAAGGAACATAACCAACAGCTGTTGCAACAAACTTCTTTTGCATGAACTGTTTACGGTTTATTAAGGATAAATATTTTAAAATTGGCATGTTTTAATCCTAATTTTACCTATGGGCTTATTTATCTCAAATTTGATCATACAGTATATTGCAGATGTTGTTTTCATCATAAAATCTTTAAATCGCGCTGTATGGTACCTTTTTGACGATTTAAACGCATATCTAATCATAAAACGATCAGCACTTTTCACTATTTTGCTATTTTAAGCTGCTTTTGAACGATCATTGTTATGACGGTCTTCATCGGGCTTGCCTATTCTCGTGAATGAAATGCGTTTACCACCCAATGCCTTGTTGCGTGTATTTTCAATGGCTATAAAAACTTTCTTAGAAGCTCCAGAAAGCCCGCCTTCCAAATCACGACAATACTGCGCAAGATCAGCAGATGTTGGTACAAACGTTGTTGACATACCTTTGGCTTCTCCACGTATAAGATTTTTAACAGCCTGCAACAAAGCCCATAGTGAAATGCCGTTAAGAGCAGCGATATAAGCCTTTGCACGCGCTTGTGGATTTGAAACTTTTTGCATGGTCAAACCACCTTCAAGCACATCAAGAGCCTCTGCAATGTCTTCAACAGACGCTTTCAAGGTAAGTAAGTTTTGGACTGTCTGATAGGTTGTGAAAGCTTGTTCCTCTAGTGCTGGTGTCAATTTCACGCCATTGATCAAGGTCCATGGATATTCCCTTGTGACGTATCGCACCATTTGATCTGCAATGCTTTGAAGTGGATTCACTAAATCCTGCATCACGTATAAGGTTACGGATTGTCTCTCCGGTACCACCACGAGTTCTTTGATCTTTTGAAAAGTTTCCATTGTTTCCACCATTGTTGTTTGTGTTTTTTGTTTTTTCTAAATCATCAACCGCCCTGCGTACCCAATTACGCCATGTTGCTTGCCAATCGGTTTTGGTTGCATTTGCTCCGGCTTTTGAACGCCAGTAATCTTTAAACTTTGCGATTTCGACTTTGATACGCTCTGGAGGCAAGCCTTCTGCAAGTGCAAAATCGTAATCGGGTTCAAAATCCGCAGGGATACGACAACCCCGATTAGCTTTTGTTCGTTTTGCTTTTTTCGGAACGTTTTCTTGCTCGTGAAGGGTTGATTGGTTAGTTTCTACCGTTTCGATTTGTTCTGATTGGCTCTGGAGGGTATCACCCTCGATTGGCTCTTCAAGCAAATCGTTTGTTTCTAAATTTTCAGAACCAATTTCTTTTTTTGCTAAAACGATAGTTTTAGTTTTTTTATATATATTCTTATTCTGGTTCTTTATAGCTTGATTTTGCTTAGCGTTTGCTTCAGCAAAAAAACTGTTTTGCTTGTCATTTGCTTCAGCAAAATTATTAACATGTTGTTTTATCGCATTTTTTGCTTGCGCACCTTTTTTACCAGCTTCACTACGAACTTGTGATATGTGGTCTTTTTTATCCGAAAAATCTTTTAGCTCTTCTTCAACACGCGTATTCCATAATCCATCATCTGTCTCAATAAGTTTATCATTCCTTATGAGATATTCGACAATAGCTGCAAATTTTTTCTGCGAACAATTGCAAGCGCGTGCGAGCGTTCCAAAGTCTGTTTTAATTGGTGCTTTTTTATCGTACATGCGAACGAGAAGCGTCATATAAGCCCCCCTTTGCTCCAATGTCATTCCATCTGTACCACTTATCCAGTCATACAAATGAAACCTTATCCATGGCATACCATTAGACATGCATACCCCCTTCTTTCATTAAATATAAAATTGCCAAAGCATCTGTTTCGTTGTCATCTTTAGGCGCGTGCCCTTTTGCACGCACCGTTTTAATCATTTCTTCTTTTGAAGCATTCCCCTTCCCCGTTGTCGCTTTCTTAATCGTACCAACTGGAATGCCTTCATACGGTATCTGATGATGTTCACACCAAGCCGTTAAAGTTGCTAGAAAGCCACCGTAAACATGCGCTGCATCAGTACCCACATGCCGGCGTACTTCTTCAAAATACACGGCATCAATTTCATCAACAGACCTCTTTAGTTCAGAAAGCCATTTCTTAAAGCGCAGATAACGCATACCACCGCCTTCAAAACGGCGTGATTGAAAATGTTCTGTATCGCTTGTTATGTGACCATCAGCACCGCATATAGCCCAACCAGTCTTGGTACCTAGATCAAGACAAAGAATCGTGTTATTCATTTGAAATTCCATTAAACATTATTTTCATAAAACCATTCGACGTTTATTATTTTCGAAATGAGGGGGGAAATGTTAATGATATTTGAATGCTTTTCTATAATCTCTCTCACTGCTACTACTATTCATGCTGGTGTTTCAATTTGGTTAGGATACAGAAAACACAAAGAACAAGTTTTAGGACCTAAATTACAAATTAATTATACGAAAACGCTAGCAAATGTACCTTACGATTCAAATGAAAATCCCACATTCAAAGTAGATTTAACCTGCTACAATCCCACAAAACAAGCCATTAAGATAAATAATATCTGGCTAGATCCCCAAAGTCCGTTTCAATTTGTCGAAGCCCTCTATCCCAGTCCAAATCACAAAATTATTAGAGAACAAAGCATCAATATCTCTATAAAACCTAAATACATCAACTTAATAGATCCTAAGTTAAAACCGGAACCAGAGAGTACATTTGATCTGTTTAATGTAGAGAGTAAGAAGGAACTTACAATTTTATTGACTATTCAAGCTATGCAACCAGATATAGTAAATCCTATAAATATTACTTTAGAACATACTTCCTCTAACTACCCCAATAAAACACTTAAAGCTTTTTATTGCATTGGCTTTTTCCGTTTTTCAGAGACGCAAAGAGTGAATTTTTTGGCTAAGATATCCAAGACAGAACGCGCTCTATATCGTTCCCTCACTCGCAATGAAGAAAAGATAAAATAAAGAGCTATACACTAAAAACAAGCTGTAAGGTTTAAGTCTTTAGTTATCTTAGTTTTCTTCTCCTATCTATTATTGTACCAATGAAAAATACAATAATATTCAAAACAATAACCGATATGGATAGTAATGATATTGCTAAACCGTAATCCATCTTTATTTCCTTTCTTCATATTGTGACTGTATCGTCTTATTTTCTTCTCCTATCTGTTATTGTACCAATGAAAAAATACAATAATATTCAAAACAATAACCGATATGGATAGTAATGATATTGCTAAACCGTAATCCATCTTTTTTATTTCCTTTCTTCATATTGTGGTTGTATCATCTTTGATCTTTCTTCTTAAGAGTGTGAATGGTGCTGCTGGTGCTCGTTATTATCTGTAGAAGCAGGTGTGAAAGCAGGCATAGAACTGTTCTTTAATTGTTGCAATTTTAGGTAATTTATTACAGAGATAGATCCTCTTGTTTCCCATTTGCAAACAGCTGCCTGAGTTACACCAAGCACTTTAGCCATTTCTGATTGTGTCCAATTAAATTTGCCTCGTATTGACTTAGTCAAATTTTTAAAATCTTCTCGTTGATCCATTTAAAAGCTCCAATTACAGCTTTGTCTTATTTTATTCATATAATTATAGTTATATAAAGTCAAGGAAATTTATCTTTATCAATGACAAAAAAATAAGGTAGACAAAAGTATGAGTAATAAATCTAACATCATAAGCACGTTAAAAAAGATTTTAACTGAATTTAACTTAACGCAAGAAGATGTAGCCAAGCGGCTAAACGTAACGCAAGCTTCAGTGTCTAAGTGGTTAAAAGATTCTGATCCGCGTGGTTCTAATCGAGACGCCATTTTAGAGTTATATAAAGAACTAACAGGCGATAATCACTTAACAACTTTTGTTCCTCTTATGGGGTATATCGGAGCAGGAACACAGATAGATCCAAGCTTTGAACAAATTCCAGAAGATGGTCTTGAACAAGTAGAAATCCCGTTTGCTTTACCTGATGATATGGTTGCTTTTGAAGTTAAAGGCGATTCTATGCTTCCTGCATACAAAGATGGGGATATGGTTATTGTAAGACGGCGCCAAATCAAAACAGTAGAATCCTTCTTTGGCAAAGAAGCCGTTATTCTCACGCATGATAATAAAAGATATATAAAACAGATTAGCAGAGGGATAAATGGAGAGATAGATTTGCTTTCTTGGAATGCACTCCCCATTAAAAATGTTAAAATTGCATGGATTGGAGAAATCTTTGCTATCTTACCAACGAATTCATACAGTAAACCGATTCGGTCTTATCGCTAATTATCATCTATATTAAAAAACATTTTTCTCTTCTTATTTTACAAGATGTTATAATATTTTTTATAAAAAAATATAACTTTTTATAATTTTTCTCTTGCTATTTTATAATTATAGTTATATAAATATATTATAAATTAACACAAACAATCGCTATTAGGCGTTAGGGAGGGGAAAATGGAAAAGCCAATTCTTATAAATTCCGATGAAATTCTCTTAGTTCATTTAGTTTACTTCGATAGAGATGAACACATTGCAGAATCTGGACCGCTTGATGCAAGTCAAATTCTAAGCATTGTTAATGGGGTAGATGATGTTATCCAAATCTTTCGTATAAATCCTTCTGAAAAGAGTTGTGAAGATATCTCTGAAGAAATTGCAGAAGCATATGTAGAAAAAAATATCGACCATCTCCATGAGGAGAGTGAGGTTCATGAGTTTATACGTGAAAGTGATGCTTACCATGACCTTTTATCTGATTTAGAAAAACAAAAATATGAAGATGAAATGTACGGTACTTATGAACAACAGCACCGTTTGCGTCCTTGTGATGTGCTTTAAAATTCTGAAGGGCGTTTAAAAAGCGCCCCCTTTAATCCCACTAAAATGAGGTTTGTAATGAAAAAGCTTATTGCCATTCAGCACAACACAATCAAAAACGAAACGGTTCAAACAGTCAAT
Organism: Bartonella massiliensis; assembly: GCF_902150025.1. Classification (GTDB taxonomy): domain Bacteria; phylum Pseudomonadota; class Alphaproteobacteria; order Rhizobiales; family Rhizobiaceae; genus Bartonella; species Bartonella massiliensis. The sequence continues at coordinate 1,482 of NZ_CABFVS010000056.1, read as the reverse complement.
GCACGTGATTTGCATGCATTTTTGGAAATAGGAAAAGATTTTTCAACTTGGATTAAGGACCGTATTAATCAATATGAATTTGAAGAGGGAAATGATTTTATAAAAACACAAGATTTGCGGTCCCCAAAATTGGGGAGCACAAAATCTAGAGCTGTTATCGCCATTAATTACCATCTCACCTTAGAAATGGCAAAAGAACTTTCCATGGTAGAGCGTAATGAACAAGGGAAAAAAGCGCGTCAATACTTTATCGAATGTGAAAAGCGTGCAAAACAGGTAGCAGTACCACAAATCGATTATTCAAGTCCAAAAGCTATGATTGGCTTTTTGAATTACCTACAAGGACAAATAGATCAAAAAGACAGCATTATTGAAGATTTAACACCAAAAGCCATGGCTCTTGAAAGTTTACAGCGCCATAATGGGCTCTTTGGTCTTACTGAAGCGGCTAAAATCCTCGAGATGCAACCAAAACAATTCATTCAATTCTTACAGAAAAAAGGTTGGGTTTACAGACGTACAATAGGTGGAAATTTGCTCCCTTATCAAGACAAAATCCAAAAGAAACTAATGGACTGTCCAACCATTACACTTCAAACTGCCAGTGGAATAGAAAAAGTCATTCCTTGTGCAAAAATTACCACTAAAGGCATGGGGCTGCTGTCTCAAGAACTTAAAAGACAAAGCATGCATTAAGAGGAGGTTATCATGATAAAAAAGAAATATAAACTCACTGATGAAACAATAAAAGTTGATGGAACAACGCTTTATCGCATACGCGTCTTAAAAGATTTTGATGATGTCAAAGAAGGCGACCTTGGAGGCTTTGTCGAGAGTGAAAGAAATCTTAGCCATGATGACAATTGCTGGGTTGGAGGCAATGCTTGTATTTATCAAAATGCAAAAGTTTATGAAAACGCCAAGGTTTATGATGATGCCGAAGTTTATAATAACGCAAAAGTTCGTGGTAATGCCATAGTAGCCGGCGATACAGCATTTTATGGAAGTGACGCTATTTTAAGGTAGGGAAAAACCAGATGAAAAAATACAAACTGACTGATGAGACAATCGAATTTGCCTTTAAGACACTTCATAGAATTAAAGCATTACGAGACTTTGGATATGTTAAAGCTGGTGATCTAGGCGGTTTTATAGAAAAAGAAGACAACTTAAGCCATGAAGGCAATTGCTGGGTTGGGGATAATGCCCGTGTTTGTGGGAAAACAGAGGTAAATGCCAAAGTTTATGGTGATGCTGTAGTTTATGATAATGCACGAGTTTTTGGCGGCGCCAAGATTTTTGACAATGCAAAGGTTTTTGGGAATGCAATTATTGGTAGCAGGGCTAGTATTTTTGGAAATGCTAAGATTTTTGGTGATGCACGGATTTTTGGTGACGCCGAAATAACTGGAAATACAAAAATATCCATAATGGACCCTCTTTTTTAGGTAGGGAATAATCATGTATAGATATGAAATTAAA
>NZ_CABFVS010000055.1 GCF_902150025.1 Bartonella massiliensis | reverse complement strand
CCTACTTGGTGTGTACAGACAGTTGTGAGAAGTGATCAAAACCCCGGTGAACTTTGTACAACTATCTCTGGATATGAAGACGATCCCTATGTAGAGACCATAATTCCTAAGGACGTCATCAATGACCTTTTAGGTGAAGAGAATTTTAAAAAAATGATATCAAATCACACACCTAAATGTACATATGCATCATACGCAAGCAAAGTATTTAGATGTATTGGATTTGAAATAGGACGATTTTCTAATGATAAAGACAAAATCTTTATTTCACTTAAGTCTAATGATGAACGTAGATTTATATCAATATTAGAAATTGATGACATCATACCGCCTCTGAAATTCAATTTTTAACAACCAAACCAAACAATTTTTAACACATGCGTGATTCACGCCACGAGTGAGTTGCGTTTCAATGGAGGAAATCAAGATGAGTGAGTTAACTATCACGCAAACCGAATTAGAAAAACAAACAAATGATAGTAAAAATCAAACAACAGCTATGGACCGCATTTTAAACAGAGCTTTAGAAAATGACGTCGATATGGATCGTCTCGAGCGCCTTATTGCATTGCGAGAAAAGGAAATAGAACGACAAAATTATCAAAACTTTGTCTTTGATCTTTCCACTATGCAAACGGAATATCAAAAAATCCAAAAAAACGCTATTAATACCCATACCAAGAGTACATATGCAACGCTTGATCAGTATATTGACGCCGTAAAGGATACTCTTGCAAAATACCACTTCGCTTTGTTTTCTCGTGTTAAAAGTCAAACCGCAACAAACATTGCCATAGAAATAACTCTGTCTCATCCCTCTGGCAATCAAATCTCAACCGAAGGAACATTTCCAATTGATGGACAAGGCAGCAAAAATAACATTCAATCTGTTGGTTCTACAATTACCTATGCACGAAGATACTTGTTAGGCATGCTTCTTAATGTAACCAGTGATGAAGATGATACTGATGGCAACACACTTATCGCAGGTGTCACATCTGAACAAATGAATGAGATCAAAGAATTAATAGAACAGACACAAGCAAAGGAAAGCGATATTCTTTCTTTCATAGGAGTAAAAAATCTAACACAGATGTCTTATAAACAAGCACAAACCGTTTTGTTTGCTTTGAAAAAAAAGAAACGCTCTCAAATGAATAAAGCACAACAAGAGCAACAAAAGGCGGTGTAAAATGGAACAAAGAACAGCAGAATGGTTTCAAGCCCGTTTAGGTAAAGTCACCGCTTCAAACGTTTATAACATACTCAGTAAAACGGCAAAAGGAATACCTACAAGCAAATATGAAGATTACAAAATAAAGCTTATGACAGAGCGATTAACAGAGGAAATAAGCCAATCTTACACAACGCCTGCTATGCAATGGGGCATTGAACATGAAGAAGATGCACTAAAAGAATATGCATTCATTTATGATACTGAAATCACAGGGTGTGGTTTCATTCAACATCCCACAATTCAAATGGCTGGTGCAAGTCCAGATGGGCTTGTTGGTGAGAACGGTCTGGTAGAGGTTAAATGCCCACAATCACCAAATCATCTACGCTTCTTTATCGATAGTCATATCAAGCCTGAATATCACGCACAAATGCAATTTCAAATGGCGTGCACTGGACGCCAATGGTGTGATTTTATCAGTTATGACCCACGTTTTGTAGGCAGATCATCTGGTTTCCGTATGAAAATCAAACGCGTCAACCGTGATGAAGAACAAATTAAAAAAATCAATCAAGCGGTTGAAATCTTTTTAGCAGAAATAGACCAAGAGATGCAAAAGATTTTAGCGAAAGCCGCTTGATATTATGGGGGTGCTCTCTCCTCCCAGCACCCCCACCCTTTCATAATAATTTTTAATCAATACGTGCTTCACACCACGGG
>NZ_CABFVS010000054.1 GCF_902150025.1 Bartonella massiliensis | reverse complement strand
AGAATTGCACCTAAATTAAGGGGAACTGACATGGCACACCGCCCACCTACCATAACCCAACCAGCCATTGCACGCGCTTTAAGAGAAGCCAAAAAACAAGGTGCAGAGATTGTAGAAATAAAACCCACTGGAGAGTTACTCATTCATATCAATAAAACTGTAGAACCACCAACAACAAGGCATAATGCTTATAGTATTGAAGACTTTCCACCTCTTGAAAACGAACAAGAAGAATGTCGTACTCAGTCATCTTGTCCCTCTGTTGACGGCATAGAATTCTAACCATGCCTAAACGTCGTCCACCCTATCTTGTTCGTGAACGTACACGCCATGGTAAAATCATATGGTATGTCCGTATTGGTCATGGACCACGGCTTCGGATTGAAGGAACTTACGGAACGCAAGAATTTGTTGACAATTATACACTTGCCCTTAAGCATGCGCAAAATGGCACCTCCAAGAAAACAAAACAAATCAGATTTGTAGAGGGCTCTTTCGATTGGTTATTGCATCAGTATTTACAAAGCATGCAATGGCATAATCAATCAGAGTCAACGAAAAAAGTTAAATATAGAATTCTAAACAATGTTTCTAAACATATTGGTGATCGCGCTTATAAAAGCATAGAAAAACAACATATTCTTGATGCCGTAGAAAGAAGACGCAATACTCCCGCAGCAGCAAGACACTTTTTGACTTCTTTAAATGGTCTTTTTAATTGGGCGGTTGATAATGCTCTTTTAAACAGAAACCCCGCTTTTAATATCAAAGCCCCCAAATCTTTTAACGCAGAAGGTTTCACCCCATGGTTAGAAGAAGATGTTGAGAAATATTATCAACATTGGTCTGTCGGTACCCATGAACGCGTTTGGATTGATATTCTTTTATATACGGGCTTACGCCGTGGTGATGCCGTTCGCATTGGCTGGAAAGATGTCAAAGATAATATTATTCATCTCAAAACAGAAAAGAGCCAATTTAAAACAGATGTTTTTCTTCCTATTTTACCAGAGCTTGCAGAAACCCTTAAAATTGGTCCTGTAGGTGATGAAACATTCATTTGTGGTAAAGGTGGAAATAAGCTTGTAAAAGAAAGTTTTGGAAACTTATTTCGTGAAGCGTGTAATCAAGCAGGAATTAAAAAATCAGCCCATGGATTGAGAAAATTGGCAGCAACACGGGCTGCTAATGCTGGTGCTACAGTTTCACAAATGAAAGCACTATTTGGCTGGACTGAAGATAAAATGGCATCTCTTTATACCAAAACAGCCGATAGAAAACGTCTAGCAATAGAAGCAATTAAAAAACTTCAAAAAAACTAAAACAATGGATAGCAGCTAAAAACAAAGCAAAGCACAAGAAAAATTATGAATAAAATCAAATGTGTGTTTGATTATCCTCAGAAACTAGAGGAGAAATAGTTGGTTGTGCCTGTTGCATTGTTTGCCATAAATTATAGTTAGTTTGCATATCTAACCAAAATTTTGCTTTACTAAAACCAGCCAACTCTAATTTAATCGCAAGCTCGGTACTCATAGAAGCGTGTCCGTTAATCACTCTTGAGAGAGAAGCTCTTGTCATATGGAGGTGATCAGCTAATTTCTGTATTGATAGCCCCATTTCTTCCAAAAAAGCTACTTTTAGAACTTCACCCGGATGTGCAGGATTATGCATCATTTTTTATTCCTTTCATCAATGGTAGTCTTGATAATCAACAAGCTCCACATCTGTTCCTATAAAGCGAAAAGTAACACGCCAATTTCCATTCACCCATATAGAATAATATCCTGTAAGTTCACCTTTAAGAGGATGCATTTTAAAGGCTGGTGCTTTCAACATTTCGGGCGTCGTAGCACTTGTTAAAGCTGTCAAGATAACGCGTAGTTTCTTTACGTGATCAGCTTGAATAGCTTTTGTCGACCCTGTTGTATAAAATAATTTTAAGCCCTTATGTTTGAACTCACAATCGCCATTACCGCCCCTTGTCGTATACTGATACTATACGATTAATAAAAATAAGAGTCAAGTTCTATACGACCAAATTTAGTTTCATATTTGGATAAAATGATTGAAAATAATCTCTAAAAAGGTTCGGGATAGACAGAAAAATAAGCTAATAAAATCAATAACCATAAAATTCCCTTACCTTTATATAACTTATTGATTTTATATAAACATAGCATTCCCTCTCTCTCCGCCATTTATCGTAAAATCAATGGGTTATATAAGGGAATTTTATTTCATTGATTCTTTTAACTTATTTTTTACCTATCCTATGCCTCCCTAAATGGATTTTTCTATACTATCTTGATGGTATAGTTTTATAGATTCAGTGTTCTCGGGCTTTTTTATTTTCAACTGACGTTTTCTCTATAAGAAGTTGCTACGAATGCTTCTTTCCAAAGTTGATAATTTATCATCAATCTATCCCGAAATTGCTATAATGGCTGGGCAGGTATTTAAATCGATGGTCAGAGGTAGAGGCTCATTTTCTTTAAAAAAGAGCATAAAATAACCACATTTTCCCAAGAATGAAGCTTTTTCTGCCACAGATTAACATCTTTTATGATATGACCGTCGATCTTGTTGATAAGAAAGATAATACGCCCTTTTTTCTTAAAACGACTGGGTGTTTGCGAGAACACGCCCACAATAAGGTTAACGGAGCTTTCAAGTAAATCATCTTCATAGCAATGTGCAAACAAAGTGGGTGCTATCCTTCCGTGGAGGCGGGCTCCTACTTCGATCATCACTGGACCGCGAGCGGTTTGCATAATTTCCATATGCGCGGGTCTATATTCACTCCCCACCGCGCGAATGCACTGTTTTGCGTAAGAGATAAGAGTGGCATAAAGAGGACTTGAGCATCAAGCACATCAAGCGATTCATAAACAAAGTCACTTCCATTATGGAACCCTTTTTTATAATCGCGATAAAGCGCATATCTTTATAGCCCCTCCCTTTACAATGGCATCTACGATGTATTCTTCTCCCACCAATCTTTCTTGGAGCAAATAAGCCTCGTTAGATGTGCCAAAAATATTTTTCTGCGTCCAGTCAAAATAATTCATTTCATTACTACTGTTTTACGTCTATGATGCCAATGTAACGCGCAATGAGAATAGAAATATTTATGAATTTTCAGTATGTTAAGATTACACCATATGATGTTGAGAATGTTTTCTTTTCATAAAAAAATAAATCACGCTCTAACAAAATGAGGAATTTTGTTTCTTTAAGTTTAATGAACGAAAATAAGAGCTCAGTATATATTTTAAAATGTGGTTATACTGCATCCTGAATGACATGTGTATGAGGGAATAATTTATGTTCGTTGCAAATTTGAAAGAACGCGTTACACTATTCGAGAATAAAACTTTTCTCTATTTTATCCTGAGCGGTTTGTTTGCTACATTTGGAAATGGGCTAAATTATATTGCATTGTCATGGCTTGCTTACCATCAGACAAGTTCAATCCGTGGTGTAGCGTTGATGATGTTTTTTCTCTGGATGCCTAGTATTATTTTTACACCTATTTTGGGCATATTGGCAGATAAATATAATCGTAAAGCACAGATTATACTTTCAAACCTTGTCAGAGGTTTGGTAATTGTGGGGTGGAGTATACTTGGGCAATTGGGCATAGAAATTGATTTGATGATCTTATCTGCTCTATTGGGTATTTTTATCTCTTTTTATATGCCATCAGCTGTTCCTTTAATCCAAAGTATTGTGCCTAAAAAACAGCTCATCAATGCAAATGCAACTATCGACATGGTCTATGAACTTGGTACGATCATAGGTATGGGTTTGAGTGGATTTATACTCGTCTATGTAGGAATAAAAGGAGCACTTCTGATGGGTGGTATATTTTTTATTATTGCTGGTTTGTTTAACTTTGCAATGAAAGTACCTAAACCCCGAAGATCTAAAAATCAAAACCAGCAAAATTGGTGGGAAAATTATACAGCGTCCCTTCATTATTTTAAGCAGAATCCGGTTCTTTTTATGCCTTATATAAGCCAAATTGATTATTATGACGCTGTTGATGACTATCCCTGTTATTCTGGTGCCTTATACACAAGAGGTCTTAAGCGCGGATAGCAAGACCTTTGCAATATTTGAAGTGCTTTATTCTATGGGTGTATTGACAGGGGCGTTTTTTTCACCACTTCTTTGTAAAGTTTTATCCATAAGGAAAACGTTGGCATTTTTATTAGCTTTCATGGCTATAGGGCTTATCATTCTGTCTGTTAATACATACACTTTTGTTGTTTTTCCTGTTTACTTTATAATTGGATTTGGACTTTCGAGTTGGGCTCTTTCGATTTCTTTATCGCAACTCTCTTGTGATCCCCAATACCAAGGAAGATTGCAGGCAAGTTTTAATGGTCTGTCTGGATGTTTTATCCTCGGAGTCTATCTCATTATGGCAATCGATAGCAGTCGCATATCACCTCAATTGATATATTTTCTTCAAAGCATTGTTGCACTTGTTGGAATATTGATCGTGCTGTTTTATAAACATGAAAAACGATAAATTACATTGAAGTGGGTTAAAACTATACGCTATTTTATAAACATTTACGATGCAGCATATTTTATATTTTTCTTTTAAAGGATAGGTGAGAAAATACGAAAATGTTGTTCTGCCTTTAATAAAGAAAACATAGATTGATGTTGTAATATTCTTTATTTTTTTACGATAACCAAAAAGGGTTAATACGTTTCTTTAATTTATTGCATTTTTGTAAAGAGGCAAAGACACGACACTTTAAAAGTTTCTTAGTTTAAGTACAGCAGGAAATAAAGTGACTAGACAATCTCTCATCATACGGAAAGATTGTCACATTATTTTTGTTTTTCAAAATCCATATGAAAAATTGTATCAATTTCATCCTCGTTGGAATGAGCATTTCTGCGACGATGCAAGGTTTGAACAATCTCTTTTTTTAAAAGCGCATCTGTTTCACTTAAACGGAGAATACTGAGTTCCAATTCAAGAGATAAAGCTAAATCTACACACAATTTAAGCTCTTCTCCAATGTCGAAACCACGTTGATAGTCGTCATAAAGACCAACCAGTGTATCGGATAATTCTTTATCGCATAAAGAGGTCATGCTGAATTCCTCCACGTTGCATTTTTCTGTGCAGCTTTGGTATGTTTAAGCATTATTCCACTATCATTACTCAAAATTGCCATGTATACGAACCTCATGGTTTTTTTAATTTTCTGCAAAATATACGCTTTTAAATCAATGCCCATTAAAAACTTTATCACTTCAAGATTTTGAAGCGCCCAATTGTAAATAGGGATGACAATGCGTTTACTATAGAACTTATAGCATTTAAAATACATTGCCAAAAGGCTTTTAATTTGCGTAGAGGAAGCGTATTTTGACGGTAAAACAAATACCCTGAAATCTTTATTGCCAATTACAGCTAAATCAATGCCATTAATGTTTACAATAAGCCAGCATGGTTTGTAAACGCTCAGCTTCTTAAAAAGGCATGATAATCTCATTTTCTGTAAATGTACGATTATTTTTCCTCTTTTATATTGATTTTTAGACATTGATAAACCTTTTATCTTATAAAACTGTGAGAGAGATGTATTAGCATATTTTTGTAATAGGGTTTCAGTGGTATAGTGCACAACACGCAATGAAAAAACGTATTGGATTTTTACTGCTCTAAAAACATATGAAGGCGCTTTTTGAGGGAGCAAGTGATAAGACTTTGCTCGATGAGTGTACAATTGGCAAATATTATTTTTTCGTGAGAAAGTGCCCAAATGTTTTTGACACTGGAGGGTGGTATTTGGTAAAATTCCAAGCGTTTTGACTAAGGTATATAAGAATGTGGGCTTGGCAAAATACTATGGCGATTGCTCTTTTTATGGATTGTCATAATTTTCGCTCCTGCTTAAACGGATGCGGCAACATCCGTTTTTTGTGGGGTTATGTATTTAAATTTTTGCCCAACATAAAGGGCAGTAATAAGAGGTATAATACAAATATTGCATTGAGTCAACGCAATATTTGTATTATTGTACAACTTGGCAAAAAAAGAAATTGAACCCAAAACAGAACAGGCGAAGCGATTACGTTTGATACGAAAAAGTTTGCTGCTTAGTAGGCATCAAATAGCGACCCATTTAGGTATTAATAAAGCCATTTATGACCACGCTGAAAGAGGTACGACCTTTCCTAATGTAGAATTTTTGGTTGTTCTATCACAGAAATTAAAAGTCAATTTAAACTGGCTTGTAACAGGTAATGGTGAGATGTTTTCAGATACAGCAAAGGCGAAAGCATCTGGTTTAAAACCGCAAGCGATTCCTTCTGGTTTGATGAAAAAGCTTGGATATTTAGCTTATACGACGTATCATGATGCAAAAATAGATATACCTCCTGAAGATATAGCAGAACTTGCTGCAGAGCTTTATGGAAAACTGCAAGAGCTTATTCAAAACCTCAATGATATGGAAGAAGTCGAAGCAACTTTTCCGCTTTTAAAACTTCATTTAAAGCGTAAAATCGAAGGTGAGAAAGTGCCTTGAGTAACCTCACAAGATATAAATGAACAGCTCTTTTAAAAAATAGTTTTTTTTGATTTTCTACTGTATGAACAGGTTTGAAATGGGAAAAGCTTACGGTTTTTGGGTCGTTTATTCACCATAAAAGAAATCACCATTATAAATCAATATGTTGATTTAATAAAGAAAAAACCGTTCATAAAAAGAATAACGATTGATGATACAAATAGAAAATTATTTAAAAAGAAGCTGGCACCATTAATATTTGTTGGTGAAGGAAAAATACGGACAATATTGAAAATATAATGTGTTATATGAGGGAAAAGAGTTTAGAAAACAGCTTCTTTTCGGTTTGTGATGTTTCAAAAATTTATATAACAGTGAAAATACAATGACGATGTTTGGTGCCTCTATAAAACAAGCAAGCGGATATAAAACCTAATGGTGTTCTTTTCTTCGTGGGGGCATGGCTCTTGTGAAGGGAACAGTCCAGAAGAAAAAAGAACGAAAGATCATTTATAGCGCGCTTTTATCCTTTGACGAAGATGATTAAATGAGCACGTGGACATTAAAAAGCTGCTCATTATATCATTATATTAAGGAATTTTTCTTATCAAAAGATATGCATCATATATTGAGACAAATAACCTTGCATAGCAAAGAGTGAGGTTATGATAATCATCATTATTTATGAGATTATGCGATAAGTTAAAAGACGTTATAAGTTAACGCTTATAAGAACAGTTATTTTATTTAAGAAGTATTTTTACAAATTGACAAAAAATTATTTTTACACTCTTGCCATTTTGTTGCTGCGCTTTATTTGAAAAGTAGAATTGCTCTTTAGTGAAATTATTTTTGTTAAGAGATAAATCACAGTATTTTTGAATGGAGATAACGGTATATTTTCAAAGTTTTGTGTTTTTATTTATTTTTTAGCTTGAATCCCTCTAGCTAAAAGGGTTGGGGACTTTTCTAGATTCGATGTTGTTACAGAGATTTTAGGCTGATGCCGTAATAGATAGCGGTATCAGAGGGGGAGTTTTGTCTTGATTTATTGGTTTTTTTAGGTGCGCGAACCAAGTGTTTTGCCATGAGTGTTTTTGCGCGTTGTGATGATGTTGAACTCTGTTGGAGGGGTCCTTATGAAAAAAAAATATTCCACACCAAATTTAATTAAAGCTGTCTCGCTTAGCGCGGCAATGGCCACACTCTTGTCGAGTGTTTCTCCTGTTTTTGCTGCGGGTGTTTCTATAACAGGAGGGATTGTTCGGAACTCGAGTGGTCTTGATGTTCCTTATCCGAATGGTAGCCATGGCAGTATTGTCTTGGCTGGTGATGATGATTTCTGTGGTGTAGATAATGTTATTGGTCGTGGCGGTAAGCAACAAGAGAATGCTTCTAATAAAATAACTGCAGAAGACCAATATAAAAGATTTATTAATAACCAAGCAGACAACAACAGCCGTAATCCTTATGGCACAACCACTAAAAAAGTTACTTGGAGTGCGGCAGGGGGGATATTGAGTGATCCTAAAGCGAGTTATATGGGAACAAATACTGGGGGGGCTGAAAATATTATGCCTGAAGCTTTTGGTGTTTATTCTTTTGCAACGGGTTGTGGTTCTTCTGCAACGGGGAATTATTCAACGGCATTTGGTGCTGGAGCAACTGCGAAAACTGGTGGGTCGCAAGCTTTTGGTGTTTCTGCACTTGCCAGTGGTAAAGCAACGGTTGCTATAGGCATAGGTTCAGAAGCCTCTGGTGAATCTTCTATTGCATTTGGTGGTCTTGCGACGGCCTCTGGTAAAGAGAGCGTAGCTTTAGGTTTCAGAACAAAGGCAAGCAAGGAATATGCGATTGCTATAGGCTCAAAGGCTGAAGCGACAGCTTCAGGTGCTATTGCAATAGGTGGTAGTGAACCTGTGGAAGATGGTGAAAATAAGGGACAAGAGAGATACGCACAGGCAAATGCTAAAGATGCGATTGCTATAGGCTCCTTTGCTCATGCCGCGATGGAAGATTCTGTTGCAATTGGTTCAAATGCGCAGGTGCGTGTTAAAGATGGTGTTGCTATCGGTGGTGGCTCTGTTTCTCGTACGGAAAGGGGTGTTAAGGGTTATGACCCTTCAGGTCAAGAGGCCACAAAAAATGGTATAGCATGGGTAAGCACAGCAGGAGCTTTTAGCGTTGGTGAAGTTGGTGGTAGCGACGGTGACGGTCAAGGTCAGTTAACACGACAAATTACCGGTGTTGCTGCTGGTAAGGAAGATACTGATGCTGTAAACGTAGCACAGTTAAAAGCTGTGGCAAACGTCATGGCAGGAGAAGGAGGTTGGAAGCTTTCTGTCAACGGTGATAGTGTTACAGATGTTGCAGCAGACAGTACAATAGATTTTTCAGTGGAAGATACAACAGTAGGAAAAGGTAACTTAACGATTGAAAAAATCAATGGAGACAATAAGCATAAAATCCAATTTGCTTTAAATGATAATCTTAAATTGATAAGTGTCACCACAGGTAGAAGCTCTATGAGCGATGATGGCTTTATATTTGCGGATGGAGCAAAAATAACCGTAGATGGTATTAATGCTGGCAATGAAAAGATTACAGGAGTAGCAGATGGGGAAGAAGATACCGATGCGGTGAATTTCAAGCAATTAACAGAGGTGAAAGGATTGATATCAAAAGCAGGAGGCTGGAAGTTTTCTGTCAATGGTGATCAAGCGACAGATGTTGCAGCAGGCAGTACAGTAGATTTTGTAGGTATCAATGCGGAAGAGGAGAATGAAGAAAGTAAAAATATCAAAATTACTAAAGGTGATAACAATAAGGTACAATTTGCTTTAAATGATATTATCAGAGTTAAACGTGTAATAGCAGGCAAAGCAAACGTAAGCGATGATGGTTTCGTAATTACTGGTGGTCCAAATATGACTACTGGAGGCATTAATGCTGGACAGAAAAAAATCACTGGGGTAGCAGATGGTAAATTGGAAAACGATGCTGTTAATGTTTCACAGTTAAATGAAGTAAAAAATCAGATAACAGAGAATAGTCTTGTTAAATGGGATGAAAAAAAGAAACTTATCACTATTGGTGCACAAAAAGATGGCACGAAAATTGATATTACAGGTACTGGTGGAGAGCGAACTATCGCAGGTGTGAAAGATGGAGCGGTACATCAAGGTTCAAGAGAAGCAGTAAATGGTTCACAACTTTGGGATACAAATAAGACAGTTGAACATCTCGGCAAGAGAGTTGATAATATATCAAGTACGGTTACCGATGTTAGTAGGGAGGTTAATCAACTTTTTCAAGATGCGTTATTGTGGAGTGAAGAAGAAGGTGCATTTGTTGCACGTCATGGAACAGGTGAAGAGAAGAAAAATAGTAAGATTAAGTTCCTCGCGAATGGTCATATTTCTAAAGAGTCAACAGATGCCATTAATGGTAGCCAGATTCATTCTATAGGAAGCGACATTGCAAAATATTTTGGTGGGAATACCTCGTTTGAAAATGGTGTTTTTACAGGACCAAGGTATAATTTAACGACTATTGATGCAAATAGTGAAGTAGCACAGGCGGAATATAATGATGTTGGCTCAGCTTTGTCAGGGCTTGATACAAATATCAGGAATGTTAATCATCATTTTATAAATGCAATGAATGATGTTGCTAAATATTTCGGTGGTGGTGCTGGATATGATAAAAATGGAGAATGGCATGCTCCTACTTTTTATGTCTATAATATCAACGATAATGGGACTGTCTCTAAGAAACCTCATCAAAATGTTGCTGATGCTTTTGAAGATGTAAACAATACTTTCACAAATATTCACAACCAAATCTCTGATATAACAAAAAATAGCCTTGTTAAGCAGGAGGAAGAAAACGGTTTTATCACTATTGGTAAAGAAACAGGGGGGACAAAAATCAGTATTGCCAATAAAGATGGTAAAGAAAGGACTATTTCCAAAGTTGCAAACGGAGCGGTACGTGAAGATTCAACAGAAGCTATAAATGGTTCCCAGCTCTTCAAGGTTGCTCAAAATACGTCAAAATATTTTGGTGGTAGTACAGATGTACTTGAAGGTATAAAACCAGCCTTCCTGATTGATGGAAAAGAATATAATAATGTTTTTGATGCTTTCACGGGTGTGAATGTTTCTATAAATAAAATTGATAATAAGATTTCTGATTTAGAAAAAAATAGTCTTGTTAAATGGGATGAAGAACAGAAACTTATCACTATTGGTAAGGATAAAGCTGGTACTGAGATCAATATTTCAGGATATGGCAAAGTCGCACGCAAGATTTCTGGTGTTCAGGCAGCAGAAAATGATGATGAGGCTGTTAACAAAGGTCAGCTTGATAAAAGCATAGACAAAATTTCTAAAGATATTGAGACAGTAACTGCTGCTGCGGTTCTTTATGATAAAAATGAAGAGGGTAAAGTTAATTATGGTAGCGTAACTCTAGGTGGCGATAAGCACAAAGAACCAGTTGCTCTTCATAATGTCAAAGATGGTAGCATTGCTGAAGGTTCTCACGATGCCATTAATGGTAGCCAAATTAATAAAATATCAGCAGATATTGCAAAGTTTTTTGGTGGTGGTGCAAAATTTATTAACGGTGCTTTTGAAGGACTGAAATATACTTTATCTCTTATTTTCGAAGATGGTACGGTAGGAAAAGCTGATTATGGTGATGTTGGTTCGGCATTGAAAGGGCTTGATGGGAATGTCAAGAGTGTTAATCAGCGTTTAACGAAGGTATCCAATGAGTTTAATCAGAAAATTGAAGGGATCTCAAAAGACGCTTTATTATGGGATGATGATGAAGGAGTGTTTGTTGCACGTCATGAAAAAGATGGCAAGACAACAAACAACAAGATTAAGTATCTCGCGGATGGTGACATTTCTAAAGATTCAACGGATGCGATTAATGGCAGCCAGCTTTATGTCATGAGCAACAAGCTTGCTTCTTATTTCGGTGGCGGTGCTAAGTATGAAAATGGCAAATGGACAGCGCCTACTTTCAATATTGTTCAAGTTGACGCGAATGGTAAAACGATTAAAAATAGCTATAACACAGTTTCTGAGGCTTTTGATGGTATTAGCAATGGAATGTCAAATATTAATAATCGTATTGATGATGTCGTCAACAAGGTTGATTCAGAGGCTTTAAAGTGGAATGAGGATAAAGGGGCCTATGATGCTAAACGCGATGATAAGCCGAATAAAATTATCAATGTAGCCGATGGGAAAGTTGCAGAAGGTTCAAAAGAAGCTGTAAATGGTGGACAACTTTGGAAAACCAATGAGCGTGTTGCAAATGTTGAAAATCGTGTCACAGGTGTTGAAAAAGATGTTAAGCATCTTACCAACAGAGTTGATAATATCTCGAGCACAGTTACTGATATTGGTGAAACTGTTTACAATATTGAAAACAAAGTCGATAAGATTGATAACAAAGTTAACGATATTGCTGAGGATGCTGTTCGCTATGACAGAGATGAAAACGGCAACAAGACCAATAAAATCACATTAGCGGGGGGGGATGCTAGTGAGCCTGTTGTGATTGATAATGTCGCTGATGGTCAAATTGAGAAAGGATCAAAAGAAGCTGTAAATGGTGGACAACTTCATGATTACACCAAAGAACAGATGAAAATTGTTCTCGATGAATCAAAGCAGTATACGGATCAACGGATTAAGAATATTACGGTTGATGCGATTGACGATGCTGTTGATCAGTCTAAACAATATACAGATATGAAGTTTGATATTTTAAACTACAGCATTGAGAATGTGAAGAAGGAGGCAAGACAGGCAGCAGCTATTGGTCTGGCGGTGTCTAACTTACGTTACAATGATACCCCTGGAAAGTTAAGCGTTGGATTTGGTACTGGTTTATGGCGTAGTCAGTCTGCATTTGCCTTTGGTGCTGGTTACACCTCAGAAAATGGAAAATTTCGTTCTAATGTATCTGCAACAACTTCTGGTGGTCATTGGGGTGTAGGTGCGGGATTCAATATGACATTGAATTGATAAGCAACAAAACGCATAAAAATTCTTTTCACCCTTGTCTCATGAGGCAGGGGTGAATTGTTTTTAACATCTGTAAAATATACGGATGACATCTATAAAAATATGTATAGAGAAGATTGATAAGGGATATAATGATAACGATAGGCTTTAAAAACAGGAAAAACTGTTACACTCTCGTTCAAGAGCCTACTTTTTCAAAAGAAAAATAATACATTATTTTCAATAATGATGCATTTTTTTATTTTACTTTAGAATTTTTTGTAGCATTTAAAAAAGAGAAAAAAGGAATTTCCCTTGACGCTCGACAAAACTGTAAATTAACGCTTCACATTCGGGTAAAGACAAATATATTGAGTTTGATTAGGGAAGTGATAAAAATGAAGCTAAAAATTCCCCCTTTGCGTATTTTTCAAGAAAAATCATAGGTTTTATTGATTTATTTTACACAAAAACATCTCTGCTTAACACGCAGATAAAAAGAAAAAAGCCTTTTCTTTTCAAGATACTATAACATAATTTGTGAACAATATGAAAAACGAAAAACTAATTTAACTTGCAAAAAATAACAAATAAGTTGTAGTTTGACAGTAGGTTTTGTACTAAGTGGGATTAGATAGGAATACGTGATAATTTATTGTTTTTATGTATAAAATTTAGCATTAAATGCGTGTTTTGTCAAAATAGATTTTTACACCTAAAATTGCAAAAAATGGTAAAAAAGAGCGAAAATTGGAATTTGAGCGTAAAAATCATCGTTTGGGGGAAGCGGATGCGGTTTTGGAAGGACAAGTTGCAGAAGTTTTGTCTGATGATAGCGTTTCTGATGGGGATAAAGATGAGAGCAATCGTGTGATTTATATGGATTTTGGAGGAGATAAATAATGGAACGCAACCCCTTATCTGGTGAGAGAGTGCTTGATGGCTTTGCGCACTGGTTTTTTGCCCTATGAGATGGATGGCATTTTTTTACATGCGCAAGATGTTCGAGAATTAAATGCGTATTTACGCCGTTTAGCGGGCTATAACCACATTTTAGGTCATGAGCTTTTGCGGTGTCGTTGGCAATTGAAAGCGGGATACGCCCCTTTATCGGGTGTTGTTTTGCCGTTTCGTCGTTTTCAAGAAAAGAAGGAGGAGTTCTGCGATGAATAAACAGATTGAACTTGATGGCACGCGTTATATGAAGGATGCGAAAGGCGCTTTGGTGCCGGTGGATATGATCCGCCCTGCGGATTTGCTGGAAGATGAGACGGTGCGGAAGGTTATGGGGTATGCCAAAGAATTGTCAGCACGGATTGCGCGTTTTAACAGCCATACGGTTGCGGATTTGAGTGATTTTGATAATTTGCTTGCGCAAGAATATGGTGTAGCGCGGCGTGGTAAAAAGGGCAATTGTACTTACACAAGTTTTGATGGTTTGCAGCGTATTAAGGTGCAGGTACAAGAAAGCTTTGATTTTGGTCCGCAATTGCAAATTGCCAAAAGCCTTCTTGATGAGTGTTTGAATGAATGGTCTGCGGATGCGCGCCCGGAAATCCGCGCGATTATTACGCGTGCTTTTAATACGGATAAAGAAGGCAAGGTGAATCGGGGTGAAATTTTTATGCTGTTGCGCTTGGATATTAGTGATCCCCGTTGGAGGGAAGCGATGCGGGCAATCCGTGAAGCTATCCGTGTGACGACCTCTAAGGAATATGTGCGTTTTTATGAACGCGACACATTAGAAAGCCTTTGGCGCCCCGTCACCCTTGATATGGTGAAGACGTGAGGATTTTGTTGAGATGTCTTTAGCGGCACTTCATATGGGAAGGCGTGCTTTAGCGCTTGATGATGAAACCTATCGGGCGATGCTTTATCGCCTGACAGGAAAATATTCGGCAAAAGATTTGAGCCTTTCAGAAAGGCGTTTGGTGATGGCTGAAATGCATGCTTGGGGCTTTCAACCAAAAGCTAAGCTTTTAGAGGGCAAATATGCCAAAAAGATTCAAGCTTTATGGATTGCAGGGTGGAATCTTGGCATTATTCGTGATCGTTCAGATCAAGCTTTACTTGCCTTTGTCAAAAGGCAAACGGGGCTTGATCATATTCGATTTTTACGCGATAGCGATGATGCGGGCTGCGCCATTGAAGCGTTGGAAAGCTGGTTGCAGCGTGAGGGTGGGGTTGACTGGAGAGGAAAAAAGCTTCAAGATTTCAAGGGGGACAAGCCCAGTATTGCTATTTTGTGTGCCCAATGGAGGCGTTTGCATTCAAATGCTTTGTTTGATGAGGAGGCGTTTCATCAAAGTGTTATGGGGTTAAGTGGTAAAGCATTGGGGGAGATGGATGGGGGCGATTTTATAAAAGTGATGAATGATTGGGGGCGGGTTATCCGTCGAGGTGTGAAATAAAGAGGAATAAGCCTGTATGCAGGGTGAAGCTTATAGCCATTTTCCCCTTATCTTGCGTGAGATTGTGACGGTTGCTGGTGTTGATACAGCATGGAATATGGTGCGGGCTTTTGGAGGACGACAAGTTTATCTACCAGGGCGGCTTGAAAATGCGGATTGGTTGATTGAAATTATAGGGTTTGAGGAGGCAGAGCAACTTATTCGTTATTTTTGTTTTAATGGTTCGGGTGTGCGCCTGCTGATCCCTCTTTGTACCAATGTATCACGGCGGCAAAAAATGATCAAAGCCTTAAAAAAAGGCTGGTCTGCCGATGATGCGGCAGCTGTTTCTGGTATGCATGTGCGCACAGCTTATCGTTTGAAGAAGAAAATATCTTCTTTGACGTCAGAGGATTTTTTATTTCCAGAATTGAATGAGCCTATCATTTAACCCTCCAAAATTTAATCCCTTTAAGCTTCAGGACATATTGGTTTTCTTGTGATTGTAAAAGTTTAGTGATGGCAACTTTATAGTGCCAACGTATAAATTATCCGGTATTGCAGAAGATGGAGCGGTAACAGACAAATCGCATACCGATGTTGGTTTAGCCTTTCAAAGAACTTGATGAAAATATCAAGAATATAAACAATCGCATTAAGAAAGTTTCAAAAGAGGTTGCGCAAGATTCTTTATCATGGAGTGAGGCGGATAAAGCTTTTGTTGCAAAACATGGAAAGAAGCAAGAAAACAGCAAGATAACGGCTCTTGCAGCAGGGGTGATAGCAAAAGATTCCACGGATGCGGTGACAGGGGCTCAACTATTATTCAATAGGTGACCAAGTGGCAAAGTATTTTGGTGGTGGCGCTAATTATGATGGGAAGAAATGGACGGTTCCAATCTTTAAACTGAAAACTTTCAAAGATGATGGTACGGCAGGCGAAGAAAAACAATATGATAATGTTGGTTCCGCGCTTGCAGGGATTGATGGGAATTTCGAGTGTTTGAATGATCATCTAACGAATGTTGTTCATCAATTGAGTAAAGAAGTGACGAATATTATACAAGAAGTTCAAGGCATGCCTTGTTATGGAATAATGATAAAAATGCTTTTGTCGCCCAGCATGGAGAAAAAAGGTAAGAGCAAGATAAAATATCTTTTGGATGGCGATATTTCGAAAGGTTCCATAGAGGCTATAACGGGGAACCAAATTTATTCTCTGAAAAACCAATTTGCAGCATATTTCGGTGGTGGAGCTGGGTATGATAAGAATGGTAAATGAATAGTCCCTGAGTTCAAAATTCAAGTTTTCAATGAAGATGGTACGAAAGGCGATAAAAAAAGCTACGATAATGTTGCTGGTGCGTTTGAAGGTGTGAATGAAAGCATGTCAAAGATCAATGATCGCATAAAGAAAGTGAAAGAGCATGTATCATCAAATAGTTTAAATTGGGATGAAGAAAAATGAGCCTACAATGCTGCTTATGGTAATGTGATAAGGAGAAAAGGGGGCCAAGTAAAATTATCAATGTAGAGAGGGGGAAGGTAAAGAAAGAATCAAAAGAAGCTGTCAATGGTGATCAGCTATGGGAAACAAACCAGAAGATTACAAAGGTTGAAGAACAAGTAGACACGATAGGTGAGCAAGTAAAAAATATTACAAATACAGTTACTGATAGTGCTGTGAGTTACGATAGAGATAAAAAAGGTAAAAAGATCAATAAAGTGACTTTAGTTGGTGGAGATGAGAGTGAGTCAGTTATCATAGCCAATGTGGCCAATGGCAAAATTGAAAAAGGCTCGAAAGAAGCGGTCAATGGTGATCAATTACATGATTACACGAAAGAGCAGATGGGTATTATTCTT
Organism: Bartonella massiliensis; assembly: GCF_902150025.1. Taxonomy (GTDB): domain Bacteria; phylum Pseudomonadota; class Alphaproteobacteria; order Rhizobiales; family Rhizobiaceae; genus Bartonella; species Bartonella massiliensis. Next base: position 1,128 of record NZ_CABFVS010000054.1, on the reverse strand, counting down.
GATAAAGCGAAAGAATACACGGATGAGAAAGTGGCTAATATTGTAAAAGATGGTGTTAAAGAGGTTCATTCGTATACAGAAATGAAGTTTGCAGCGTTAAGTTATACCGTTGAAGATATTAGAAAAGAAGTAAGACAAGCCGCAGCCATAGGTCTAGCAGTGTCTAATTTAAGTTATGATGATAGTCCTGGAACAATAAGCATATCATTTGGCAGTGGTTTATGGCAGAATCAATCAGCCTTTGCTTTTGGCGCTGGTTATATGTCTGAAAGTGGAAGAATTCGCTCGAATATATCGGTGACAAGTGCCGGAGGCCAATGGGGAATAGGCGCAGGGTTGAGGGTAACAGTAAAGTGACAATAAAAAATCAAATATCAAAAAGTTTATCTTAGAGAAGACAAAATCAAAAAACTCCAACCATCAACTCCATTAAGTCTTTATTAATATTAGTCGTAATAAGAGATTGATGGTTAGAGTATATATAAGTACAGATGACACAATAGCCTCTACAAAACTACTCCGATAGTGGCTTCAGTAATAAAAGTGACTTCAGTAATAAAATTTTTTATAAGAGCTATAAGCGATAATACTTTACATTTCCCTCTCTTTTTGTTGCAAAAAGATCACACTATAATCCGTAATGATATATTTTTCTTAAAAAGACTCACTTTTTTCTTGCTATTTTATTTTACATTTCGTAAATCTCAAGGTGATGTATTAGTAAGACTCGTTTTGATAAAAAGGTTTCAAAAAGGGGGAGGTGAAATGCGTAAAAAAATCCCAAAAATGCTTCATATTTCGCACTAAAGCTTAAATAAGAAGCAACTTTACTGAGTTAGGTACAGATCTAGAAAATCTAACGTCTCTTTAAATATCCAGCTCCTTACTTACCGGCTGTTAACAACCTTTTAAATAAGTGAAAGTTTATAATTAAAATAACAAAACACTTTTTACTTTCTATCTTATTAAAAAACAGGCCCTTATTAAGTAAAGCGTTTTATATCTAAACAGAAACCTCTCTCATTCTTGTATAAAAAACGTAAGCTTAATCAACAGAGTCTTAATACATTCTTCTTTATATCCATTCAACATATCTAGTCATTGCATTTAAGTCTCTTTATAAAAAAA
>NZ_CABFVS010000053.1 GCF_902150025.1 Bartonella massiliensis | reverse complement strand
CCAATATCTGCAGAAGAAGAATTTAATAGATTTATCCAGAATAATGTATGGGGGAAGAATACTCATCCTTATGGCACGAGTAATAAACAGGTTTCTTGGACAGGTAGTGGACTGACAAAAAATGACATTGGGTATATGGGGCAGTATAGTACTCAAGGTGATGTGAATATTTTGCCTGAAGCTTTAGGGGTTTATTCCTTTGCAACGGGTTGTGGTTCTTCTGCAACGGGAAACTATTCAGTAGCTTTTGGTGCCAATGCGGTTGCAAAGGCTGGTGGAGCACAAGCTTTTGGTGTTGCAGCGCTTGCATCGGGGAAAGCAAGTGTTGCTATGGGGATTAGTTCGGAGGCATCAGGGGAGGCTGCTCTTGCATTTGGAGGGCTTGCAGTTGCATCTGGTAAAGATAGTATTGCTTTAGGTGTTAATTCTATAGCTCAGCAGGAAAATTCAGTTTCTATTGGTCTAAAAGCGCATGCATTTATTGAAAATGGTGTTGCCCTAGGGGCAAATTCTATAGCAACAGTTGCTGGTGGTGTTCGTGGTTATGATCCTTTCTCAAATACTGTCTCAGAAGACAATAGTGTTGCATGGAAATCTGTTTACGGTGCAGTTAGTGTGGGTAATAACACTGCTGCTAGGCAGATTACAGGGGTTGCCGCTGGTACTAAGGATACCGATGCAGTAAATATTGCGCAGCTGAAAGCTATGAGAACACTTGTAGAAAAAAGGTGGCAGCTTTCTCTTAATGGTGTCGATGTTGCAACCTTTGAGCCGGAGGATGTGTTAGATTTATCTACAGGAAGTACAAATTTTACCATTACCAAAGGTGATAAAGACAATAAGGTAAAATTTGACCTCGCCCAAGACCTCACTTTAAAGAGCATAACCATTGAGAATGGTCCGAAAATCACTAAGGATGGCATTGATACTGCAAATAAAACAATCACAAATGTTGCAAATGGCACGAGTGACACGGACGCCGTCAACGTTGCACAACTGACAGCAGCTACAAAAGGTTTAAAAATCAATACGAATGACAAAGATTTTAAAGATGCTATAGCGGATGGGAAAAATTCAATCGCTATAGGGAGCAATACAAGTGTTCATAAAGGTGCTGATAACGCGATAGCTTTTGGCATCAACTCACAAGCAAAAGCTGAGAACAGCATTGCTTTGGGTTCAGATTCTCTAGCGAATGTTGAATTTGGCATTGAAGGTTATGATCCTGCTGGGGAAATAGGACTACCAAGTCAGAACAGTGCTTGGAGATCCACTCTTGGCGCACTCAGCATTGGGAATGCTGAGCAAGGTAAAACCAGACAGATTGTAGGACTTGCCGCTGGTACCAACGATACGGATGCTGTCAATGTTGCGCAGCTAAAAGCGTCCACAAAAGGTTTAAAAATCAATACTATTATCGCAAATTTTAAAGAACCGATAGCGACTGCTGATGGTTCTCTTGCCATTGGTGATGGCGCCAAAGTTAGTGCTCTAAGCATGAATTCTCTTGCCATTGGTGGCGGCGCCAGCATTGGTAAAAGCTCCATCGAAGCGCTAGCTCTTGGTTACAGGGCCAAAGTTAGTGAAAATACTGAGTCTGCGATGGCTTTTGGCGCCGAGTCACAAGCGAAAGCTGAGAGCAGCATTGCTTTGGGTTCATATTCTGTAGCTGATGTTGTTGGTGGTAGAGCAGGGTATGATCCTAGCACTAAGCGTCTTTCTGATATAGAGGATAACGCATGGAGATCCTCCCTTGGCGCACTCAGCATTGGGAATGCTGCGCAAGGTGAAAAAGGTAAAACCAGACAGATTATAGGTGTTGCCGCTGGCACGAATGATTATGATGCCGTTAACGTTGCCCAGTTAAAGGCATTACAAGATTCTATCAACCCAAGCTGGGACCTTTCTATTGAGGGTAAAAATAAAACAGCTATTGATGCAAGCCATGCGTTAGATTTAGCCGCTGGCAGTGCAAATTTTAACATTACGAAAGACGAAAAAGACAATAATGTGAAATTTGATCTCGCTAAAGATCTCACTTTAGACAGCATAAAAAATACCCGCTCTAGATACAACGGAAAAATCTGGTGTATCTATACAAGGCAGGGGGACTGACTTAGGGGGGACTTACTTTTAGATGGCAATGGGTATAACC
>NZ_CABFVS010000052.1 GCF_902150025.1 Bartonella massiliensis | reverse complement strand
GGGATAAGGGTGAAGGCGCCTTTGTCGCTTCGCATGGTAAAGATGAAGCAAAAGCCAATAGCAAGATCATGTCACTTGCGGATGGTTCTATTGTAGCTGGTTCGAGTGATGCGGTTAATGGTTCACAGCTTTATACTCTAGGGAGCGGTGTTGCGAAGTCTTTAGGTGGTGACGCTAGCTATGAGAATGGGACTTGGACCTCTCCAAAATTCACGCTTAAAAGCTACAACGAAGATGGCACATTAGGTGTTTCAAAAGACTATACCGATGTAGGATCAGCTTTTGCTGGTATTGATACAAACATCATCAATGTGAACAAGCATTTAAACAGTGTTTTTGATGATTTTAATGACAAGTTAGACAATATCAATAAAGAAGTTCGCGGCGATGCCTTGTTATGGAGCAATGAGAATAATGCTTTTATCGCCCAGCATGGAGAAAAAGATAGCAAGATAAATAGCAAGATTACGTCTCTTGCTGATGGTTCTATTGTGGCAGGTTCGAGTGATGCTGTTACGGGTGGTCAGATTAATACGATTGTTTCTGGTTTTATAGGTGCATTAGGTGGCAATGCATCATTGAGTTCTGATGGTACATTTAAAGGACCTACCTATGGCTTATCGACAGTTTCTAAAGAAGGAGAGGTAACCGATAAATCGTATGACGGTGTTGAAAAAGCCTTTGAAGGACTTGATGATAATATCAAGACTGTAAATGCTCGTATTAAGGAAGTCTCAGAGGGCGTTGCACAAGATTCTTTAAATTGGAGCAAGGATGAAGGTGCTTTTGTCGCTCAGCATGGGGAAGAAGGTAAAAAGCAAAACAGCAAGATCAAATTCCTTGCTGCCGGAGATATTTCAGACCAATCGAGCGATGCGATCAATGGTTCACAGCTTTATTCATTGAATCAGACGCTTGCGGAGTATTTTGGCGGTGGCGCTAAGTACGAGAATGGCGAATGGAAAGCACCAAGTTTTAAGGTTATACACCTTAAAGACGATGGTACATCAGAAGAAAAGGAATATGGGAGCGTAGCAGAAGCCTTTGCAGGTGTTGGTAATTCTTTCACGAATATTAAAAATGAGGTTAACAACCAAATTAATAATGTGAAGGGTGGCAGTCTTATTAAGCAAGATAAAGAGACAAAACATATTAATATTGGCGGAGAAACAACCGAAGGCAGTGAAATTAATATAGCCAATAAAAACAAAGATGCGCGTACGATTTCTGGTGTGAAGGATGCGGTTAATGATAATGAAGCTGTTAACAAAAAACAGCTTGATGAGGAAAGAGATGCTCGTATTGAAGAGATTAACAAGGTTAATTCTACAGCTGTCTTTTATGATAATGATGACGAAGATTCAGAAGTTGCTTCCGATCCATTTCAAAGATCACTAACACAAAGTAGGAAGGGAAAGAGTGTCACATTTGGAGATCCGAAGGAAGGTCCAGTTGCCTTGCATAATGTAGCCAGTGGTAATATTACGAAAGACTCTACAGATGCAGTGAATGGCTCTCAACTTTATGCTTTAGGGAATGATGTTGCAAAGTCTTTTGGTGGTGAAGCTAAGTATGAAAATGGCACATGGACGGCACCAAGCTTCACGCTTAAAATCTTTAAAGATGGTAAAGAAGATGGTAGCAAGACTTATAATAATGTTGCGGATGCGTTTGCAGGCATTGAATCCAATTTCACAAATGTCGTTAATGACTTTACGGAACAAGTCACGAACATCACGGAATCCGTTCAAGGTGATGCTTTATTATGGGGAGGTGATGCCTTTGTCGCGCAGCATAAAACGGAAGACGGTAAAAAGGAAAACAGTAAAATCACATCACTTGCTGATGGTTCTATTGTGACAGGTTCGAGTGATGCTGTTACGGGAGGTCAGATTAAAACGATTGTTTCCGGTATTACAGGTGCATTAGGTGGAAACGCATCATTTAGTTCCGAAGGAACTTTTACAGGTCCTACCTATGATTTATCTAAGGTTTCTACAGAAGGTGAGGTCACAAATAAATCGTATGAAGGAGTTGAAACAGCCTTTAAAGGACTTGATGATAATATTAAGAATGTAAACAATCGCATTAAGGAAGTCTCAGAAGGCGTTGCACAAGATTCTTTATCATGGAGCAAGGATGATGATGCCTTTATCGCGCAGCATGGGGAAGGTGATGGTAGAAAAGCAAGCAAAATTAAATTCCTTGCTGCCGGAGATATTACGAAAGATTCCACAGAAGCAATAACAGGTGGTCAGCTTCATATAATCACTGATGATTTATCAAATATTTTAGGTGGAGATGTATCCTTTGATGGCGAAAGCTTTACAAAACCAAAGTATGATTTATCGAAGGTTTCAAAAGAAGGTGAGGTCAAAGATGAATTGTATGAAGGTGTTGCAACAGCCTTTAAAGGACTTGATGATAATATCAAGAATGTGAATGCTCGCATTAAGGAAGTCTCAGAAGGCGTTGCCCAAGATTCTTTATTATGGAGCAAGAATGAAGGTGCCTTTGTCGCTCAGCATAAAACGGAAAATGGTGACAAGACAAACAGCAAGATCACGTCACTTGCAGCCGGAGATATTGCGAAAGCGTCGAGTGATGCGGTTACAGGTGGACAGATTTATTCTTTGAATGAGACGTTAGCGAAGTATTTTGGTGGAGGCGCTGAATATAAGGATGGCGCATGGACAGCACCAACCTTTACAGTAAAAACCTACAGTGACGATGGAAAGGAAGTTTCAGAAGAACGTCACAGCGTTTCAGAAGCTTTTGATCTTGTAAACAGTTCTTTCACGAATATTCACAATGAAGTGAATAAGCAGATTGAGCAAGTTGTAGGTGATAGTCTTGTTAAGCAGGATAAAGGAACGCATGTTATCTCTGTTGGAGGTGAAACGAATGGAACGAAAGTTAGTTTTGCCAACAGTGATGGTACAGCACGGATTCTTTTAGATGTGTCAGCGGGTAAGATTGCAAAAGATTCGACAGAAGCAGTAACGGGTGGTCAGGTTCATACGCTCACTGATGATTTATCGAAGATTTTAGGTGGCGGTATTGGCTTTGAAAATGGTCAATTGAGCCAATCAAAATTCACAGTTCAAGCTTTCAATTCAAAAACGAATGAAATTGAAGAGACAAGCTATGACAGTGTATCAGATGCCTTTAAAGGTGTAGGCAATTCTTTCACGAACGTTGTTAATAATTTTAATAAGAAAGTGGATAACATTACGGAATCTGTCCAAGGTGATGCCTTGTTGTGGAATGAAAAAGCTGGTGCCTTTGTAGCCTTGCATGGAGAAAAAAATAGCAAGACAAACAGTAAGATCAAATTCCTTGCTGCCGGAGATATTACGCAAGATTCCACAGAAGCGATAACAGGTGGTCAGATTTATTCGTTGCAAGACCAGTTTGCAAAGTATTTAGATGTTAACGCAGGTTATAATGATGAAGGTCAATGGAAGAAACCAACCTTTAAGGTCAAAACGTACAACGACGATGGTACTGTAGGAGATCCAGAGGAACATCATAGTGTTGCGAAAGCTTTTGAAGGAATTGATAAGAATTTCACAAACATTGTTAATAACTTTAATGAGAAAGTGGATAACATCAAAGATTCAGTCCAAGATGATGCTTTGTTGTGGGATAAGACTAAAGGCGCGTTTGTAGCTTCGCATGGAGAAGATAAAACAGCCAGCAAGATTATGTCGTTAGCCGCTGGAGATATTTCTGAGAAATCGAGCGATGCGGTCAATGGTTCACAGCTTTACAGTTTAGGTAGCAGTGTTGCAAAGACTTTAGGTGGTGACGCTAGCTATGAGAATGGCACTTGGATCTTTCCGAAATTCACACTTAAAACCTACAACGAAGATGGTACGACAGGTGATCCAAAAGACTATGCCGATGTAGGGGCAGCTTTTGCGGGCATTGATATGAATTTCACGAATGTGAATAAGAATGTTCAGAATGTCGTTAATAATTTTAATGAGAAATTAGATAACCTCAAAGATACAGTCCAAGGTGATGCTTTGTTGTGGAGCAATGAGAAAGATGCCTTTGTAGCTTCGCATGGCCAAGAAGGAGAAAAGACTAATAGCAAAATCACATCGCTTGCAGCCGGAGATATTAAGAAAGATTCGACGGATGCAGTTACAGGCGGTCAGATTTATGATCTGAATCAGACGCTTGCGACC
>NZ_CABFVS010000051.1 GCF_902150025.1 Bartonella massiliensis | reverse complement strand
GTGGAGATGCGAAGTATGATGATGGGAAATGGACGCTTCCCGGTTTCAAGATGATGACCTTCAAGGAAGATGGCAGCTTTGAAGAAGAGGATTATGATAGTATTTCAGCAGCATTTGCTGGTGTAAATGATGTCTTCAAGAAGCTTCATAGTGAAATTTCAGACAACATTGAGCAGAATGCGTTGTTATGGAGTGAAGCTGAAGGTGCATTTGTCGCGCAGCATGAGAAAGAAGGTAAAAAGGAAAACAGCAAGATCACGTTCCTTGCGGATGGGGATATTGCGAAAGATTCGAGTGATGCGATTACTGGTGGTCAGATTTATGATCTAAAACAGATCTTTGCAGGATACTTTGGCGGAGGTGCTGGCTATAATGATAAAGGTGAATGGCAATCTCCTACCTTCTCCATTCAAGGCTTCAATGAGGATGGTACGAAAAAAGAAAAGAAAGAAGAGCGTAAGAGTGTCTCAGAAGCATTTGATGTTGTTAATGAGAGCATGAGCACGATTAACGATCGTATCAAGGAAGTTGAAAAGGATGTCTCATCGAATGGTCTGAATTGGGATGACAAAGAAGGAGGCTATAATGCCGCTCACGTTGATGATCAGGGCGTAAAGAAGCCCAGTAAGATAGTCAATGTCGATGATGGTAAGGTAGAGGAACACTCGAAAGATGCTGTGAACGGAGGTCAGCTTTGGAAAACGCAGCAGATGATCAGCGATCAGATCAAAGATGTTGAACATAAAGTTACGGATGGTGCTGTTCAATATGATAAAGATAAAAAAACAGGCAAGAAGGGCAATACAATCACATTAGTTGGTGGCGATGAAAGTGCACCAGTAGTCATAGATCAAGTTGCAAATGGAAAGGTTGAAAAGGATTCGAAACAAGCAGTTAATGGTGGTCAATTACAAGAGAAGATGGATCTTGTGCTTGAAGATGCTAAGAAGTATACGGATGAGAAAGTTGCAAGCTTTGTAAAAGATGGAGTTGGTGAGGCTAATTCTTATACGGATATGAAGTTTGCAACGTTAAGTTATACCATTGAGGATGTTCGGAAAGAGGCAAGACAAGCCGCAGCCATAGGTTTGGCAGTGTCCAACTTGAGTTATGATGACACTCCTGGGAAAAATTAGCCTATCCTTTGGTAGTGGTTTGTGGCGGAGCCAATCAGCGTTTGCTTTTGGAGCTGGTTATATGTCTGAAAATGGAAAGATACGCTCGAATGTATCGGTGACGAGTGCTGGAGGTCATTTTGGGATAGGTGCGGGGTTTAGAGTGACGCTGAATTGACAATGAACAACAAAAATCCAAAAAGGTTATTCTAAATAAAATAAAAAAGATTCTAATCATCAACTCCATTAAGTTCTTATTTGATATTGGTCGTAATGAGAGATTGATGGTTAGAGTTAGGTAAAGTACAGATGATACAATAAAACCTACACAACTACCCCAATAGCAGCCGCTATAACAAGATTTTTAGTAGCTTCATAAGCTATAATACTTTACGCTTCCCATTTTTTTTATTTGCAAAAATATAATTTCGGAATTGTTTCATGAATTAGAAAGAATTATTCTATAAAAAAATAATTAAATGCATTTTTCTCTTGCTATTTTTTTTAATAGCCTATAAAAGGCTCTCAAAGACATTGAGAGATATTTTTACAAAACGGGGGGCTGTGATTATGAAAAGATCATACATCCACTATCAATCTATTCCACAGCGCTTTAAGAGATACAACTCTAAAGTTGTGCATGTCTCACTTATTACAATAAAAACAGAGTAATCTCACAATAAGTATCCTGAGTTACTCAGAAAATAATCCAATCCCTTTGCAATAAATATTCTTTATTGCCTCTCAAATACAGAACATTTAAATAGCGCACGAATATGTCTCTTCGATTATTCCATTTTTTCGCACACAAAACCCCTTGGGCTCTTTTTCAAAAAGAAAACCCTCCCTAGCACCGGAAAAACAATCCTATTATCTGGATTATCAATCAATGCCAATTACAATTCCCTTGAGGCTTAGATAGTCCTTTTTTCCGTTACGACAACCCTAATCTTTAAAAAATCTCTGAAGCCTTTTAGCGTCAGAATATGTCTTTTTAATGTTTTTAATATGTTTTTATTACTTGGAGAAGTTATTATGAAAAAAATATATACCACCCCCAAAATGTCAGCAGTGAGTAATTTAAAAAACTCTTGTTCGCCTTATGGGTTATCTTTTATTAAAACGCTTTCATTGGTGTCTGCAGCTATCTTTTTATCAAATGCTTCTCCTGTTTCTGCTTGTGATGTTTGGGGTAATGTATCAATGTATTTTGGTGGTGGTGCAAATGTAAAAAAAAGTATTGCTCCAATCTATGTGATTGACGGTAAATTGTACAGAAATGTTGGCGCTGCGTTTACAGGGGTAGATCGTAAGTTTAAAGATTTATCATCTGATTTCAAAATGTTAGAAGCTGATATGCTTGTTAAGCAAAATTCTTTAAAGGTTATTACAATTGGAGCAAACAGAGATGGTGATACAATAGATGTTGCAAATAATTCTGGTAAAATGCGGTTCATTACTGGTGTTCATGATGGTTGGATTGGTTCAATATCGGATCAGGCAGTCAATGGTTCCCAGCTTTATTCGATGAGCAATACCCTTGCAGGCTATTTTGGTGGTGGTGCTGGCTATGAAAATGAAAAATGGAGTGCTCCTACTTTTACGGTTAAGGTCTTTGATAAGGATGGTAGCGGAGCT
>NZ_CABFVS010000050.1 GCF_902150025.1 Bartonella massiliensis | reverse complement strand
CGAAAGTGGCAAGAGAATAGATATTGCAAACAGAGATAATGTCCCACGCGTTCTCTCTGGTGTTAAGGGGGGGGCATTTACAAGAACATCAACTGAGGCAGTCAATGGTGGTCAACTTTATTTAATGTCTCAGGCCTTTGCAAATTATTTTGGCGGTGGAGCTGGATATGATGAAGATGGACAATGGAAAGGTCCTATTTTTACAGTTAAATCCTTTGATGTGGATGGTAATGAGGTAAATAAAAAATATACGAGTGTTGAATCTGCATTTGCTGGCGTTAACAAGACTTTTGAAAGTTTAAATCAACAGATTAGAAATGTAAGAGATAACTTTAATGATGTAAGAGATAACTTTAATATTGATGAAAAAGATGTTGATCCAGATGATATTATTACAGAAGGTTTTCCTTTTTTGAGAATGTTACCTATAAATTTAGGCGAGAGGGAAGATGGGGATATAGCAACACTTTTTGCTTCTGAAATACCAACAACAAAAGTGGGCCTTGTGAGCAGTGCAGATGAAAAGCAGCTGTTGTCTGGTATTTCTATGGGAGATATTTCTGCTAATTCAGACGATGCAATCAATGGTTCCCAACTCTATTCCATGGGCAATACCCTTGCAGGTTATTTTGGCGGTGGCGCAGGCTATGAAGATGGAAAATGGAACGCTCCTAAATTTATGGTAAACGTGTTCAAAGATGGTAATCTTTTAGAACAGGCATATGATAATGTTGCATCTGCTTTTTCTGGTATGAATGAGACTCTGTCCAATATAAACAATCGTCTTACTAATGTTGAGAAGAATGGAACGCCCCCTAATACAGCCTCTAATGGTTTAACGTGGAATAAAGAACAAAAAGGGTATGACGCTAGTCATGATGGCGAACCAAGTAAGATTACCAATGTAAAGGATGGTGCTCTAACCGGAGACTCAAAAGATGCCGTGAATGGTAGTCAGCTTTTGAACGTTGAAACTCAGGTTAAAAACGTTGAAACCCAGGTTAAAAACGTTGAAACCCAGGTTAATAACGTTGAAGCTGAGGTTAAAAACGTTAAAGATCAGGTTAAAAACGTTGAAACCCAGGTTAATAACGTTGAAACTGAGGTTAAAAACGTTAAAAACAGGGTTCAAACCGTTGAAAACAAGGTAGATCTTGCAGTCAGCTATGATTTCGATAAGGAAAGTGGAAAGAAAAAAAATAGCATCACGTTAGCAGGCGAAAATGAAGGTGAACCTATTTTGATAAAAAATGTAAAGGATGGTGCAATTAAAGAAGATTCTAAGGAAGCAGTAAACGGTGGTCAGTTATATAACCATACCAAAGAGCAGATGGATATTGTTCTTAAAGAAGCACAAGAGTATACGAATCAGAAAGTTTCTAATATTGTAAGAGATGCAGTTGGTGAGGCGAATTCTTATACGGATATGAAGTTTTCGGCATTAAGTTATGCCGTTGAGGATGTCCGAAAAGAGGCAAGACAAGCCGCAGCCATTGGTCTAGCAGTGTCTAACTTACGTTACTTCGATGATCCAGGATCTTTAAGTATTTCGTTTGGTGGTGGTTTGTGGCGTGGTCAATCTGCTTTTGCTATTGGTGCAGGTTATACATCTGAAGATGGCAAGATTCGTTCTAATCTCTCAGCAACCAGTGCCGAAGGTCATTGGGGTGTCGGGGGTGGAATAACTCTGAAATTAAAATAACACCAGATAAGACGAAAAACGATAATTGAACCAAATTTGCACCCTTGTCTTGATTAGGCAAGGGTGCAAATTTTATCTTATAAAGAAGGAGTATTTTATATAGAAAAGCGATGAAGTAATATCATTATGAAGTTTCATAAGACGTTGAGTAAGGTTGATTTTTGTGAAAAATAAAGCACTTTAACAAAAATTTTACAAATGCAGAGTAATGCTCTCATATAAATGAAGAGAATGCAGAGTCGCACACTATTTTAAAAGCAAGCATTCTATAGTTTCATTGATAGAAAAGATTCATTGGGGAATAGGTTTAAAAAAATCAAAAATCCCATTTATTATTTTGTTTATTGAATCTGTACACAGCAGGAGCAATGATGAGTGATATAACAGCGGTAATGATAAGTAAGACTCATTTTGGTCAAAACGGGATAATTAAAATAAATTATGAAACAGAACCTCTATATAAGCCTATAACAGCAATGAAGCGACGAATTTTAAATGATAGAGATATTTCACAATTGCCTAAATTGGAAAGACTCATTCTGTAAAAATAATAAAATTCATTTTTTTCTTGCCATTTGTCTTAATAGTCTATACAAGGGATGAAATAGTCTCAAACTAGGACTCGTTTTGATAAAAAGGTTTCAAGAGGGGGGAGGTAAGATGCGTAAAAAAATCCCAAAAACGCTTCATATTTTGCACTAAAGCTTAAATAAGAAACAACCTTACTGAGTTAGGTACAGATCTAGAAAATCTAACATCTCTTTAAATATTTAGCTCTTTACTTACCGGCTGTTAACAACCTTTTAAATAAGTGAAAGTTTATATTAAATAACAAAACACCTTTTACTTTCTATCTTATTAAAAAAACAGACCTTTATTAAGTAAAGCATTTTATATCTAAACAGAAAACCTCTCTCATTCTTATATAAAAAACGTAAGCTTAATTAACATGGTCTGAATACATTCTTCTTTGTATCCATTCAACATATCCAGCCATAAGTTTCTTTATAAAAAA
>NZ_CABFVS010000049.1 GCF_902150025.1 Bartonella massiliensis | reverse complement strand
ACCCAGTTCACGCCCTGCTGTAACAAATTTCCAAAAGTCCTCAGCAGTTTTTACACAAGGAATACGAGGCAATTCTTTAGAGAGGTTATCAGCATAACGGGTACGATAATCTTCCGAATGTAAGATCCCATAAACATAATAGAATAGATCATCTTTTGTTATGGTTTCATTAGGATAAGCTGCTTTAAAATGGTCTAGACCCTCATCCATAATGACATCACGCCTCTGTAAACCAGCATTTTTGTTTTCCTCTGTAGCATTTGCAAATAAATGAGATTGGTTTTCACTTTTATCTTTTGAGACCGTAGTATTTTCGTAAATATACCGTGGAAAGCACTGGCTTTTTTCTATTGAATCCAAGTTAGGTACATCCTTAGTCATAAGTACAGAAAAGCCACATCTTGCTCCTGTTCCTGTAATTTGTATCACTCTATTTTCAATTGTTTGTCCTATTGGAAATATGCATGGCATTTTGGCGACCATTTCATTAAAGGTTCTATCATAATAGAGCCACTGTTTCGTAAAAGGGCGATATAAGCTCTGAGTGATGCATATCTCTTCAAATTCCAAAACCTTTTCTCTAGCTAAATGTTGTTTAAGATTAAGACTCCAACTGATTTTACTTTTATCGGAATTGACAAAATTATCTACAACTTTTGTAAGTGTTCTACGGTCAGTATGTGGATAACTATTATTAAAACGTTTTACCTCGCTATTATAGAAGGCAATCATGTTACTCATATTTTTCTTTACAGTTTCACGGCTTGAGTTATACGCCCAAGCATCACGATTGGTTGAAACACCAAGAGAATAAATTTCAAAGAGCTTTTTATCATGCCCCTTTTTGACACCCATAGTTAAGAATGTTTTGAAACTTTCGTCACGTTGCTTTATCCAATCACTATGTTTGTCTGGTGTAATGATTTGCCAGCCCTTTTGATCCGTAATGCCGCCAACACTACCAAAATACTCGAGAGCTGTAAGTTTTTCTTTTGTTGTGAGATTATTACCAATGTCATGATAGTAAATTTTACAATCTCCAGAAACATTGGGATTTTTGATAAATAGCGTTACCGCAATACCCGTCATGCTACCATTACCAAAAACATTCTCTCCTTCTTGAGCTTTCCCATTGCTTAACATATTTTTACGAATATCACCCCGTAAATTAAGTACGTAAATACTCGTAAATTCTTTGGCTAAAGATTTTCGTAAACCGTCCATTGTTGGCTTTTCTATGTAACCAGAACCAGAAACAAAGCCGATTACTCCAGCATTATCAATACGATCACTTGCCCAGCGAATAGCGCGGATATAGCTATCATAAAGATTTCGCATATTCACTGCTTTTGATTGAGCTATATAAGTCTCACGGATACGATCATCTAATATAGAATAAGTGATGTTTTTTGCATTGTCATTGGCACTTTTTTGCCCTGTTGAATAAGGAGGATTACCAAAAATAACTTTGATATCCAGTTTCTTTTGATGTTCTAAATATTCACTGTTCTCTTTAAATAATTTTTGTAGCAGATTTCTCTCTTCCAACATCTGAAACGTATCAGCCAAACCAATATGTTTGAAAGGAATATAATCACCTTTCATCAAACTATGATAAGTCGATTCAATGTTAATCGCTGCTATGTAATAGGCTAGCAAGACAATCTCATTGGCATGGATATCATGACGGAATTTATATTCCATATCCTCTGGTTTGATGAGATTGGATTGTAACAACCGTGTGATAAAGGTTCCTGTACCCGTAAAAGGGTCAAGAATAGAAACCCCCCGTGATCCTAAGCTTTTGCCAAATTCATTGCGCAAGACATCATCAACAGAGTGAATAATAAAATCAACAATTTCAACGGGGGTATAAACAATCCCAAGCCTATCCGTAGTTTTCTTAAATGCCTTGGTAAAAAAATCTTCATAAAGCTTGATAATAAGGTTCTGTTTTGCTTGGGGTTCGGTAATCCCTGCTGTACAGAACGTGATACTTTTGTAGAATTTATCAAGATCTTTTGCTTCTTCTTCAATATTTGTTTTATCAAGTTTCGCTAAAATCTTTTCCATGGCTTGTGAAATGGCATTGTTCTGTACAAATTTATTGCCATCAAACAAAGCTTCAAACACGGGACGCGTCACAAGATGTTGGGCTAACATCTCAACGGCTTCCTCTTGTTTGATTTCACTGTTTACGTTGTTTTTTAGTTCCTTATGAAAGGTATCAAAAGCATGAAAAGTTTCACTCTTTTCGTCCACAAGCATATCTTTAAGACGATTGATATGATTTTGTGCAATCTCAGCAACATTGTTCGCCCAAATGCCCCAATAATCCGTGATTTTAAAACTATCCAGAAAAATTGTCTTGATAAAATCAACAAATTCAGAAGGGCGGAATAATTCTCCTTGCTCTGTAGTCGATTGAGAGTTGCTTGCTGCTGTTCCAATAACATGTCCAGAGCTTTCTGCTCTTGATTGTATCTGGACATCATCAACCGTTGTGGTGAGTTCTTTTAATTCATTGTCACGCTTAATCTCTATAATCTCAATCGTATGGCTGCTATCTTGTCCTAAAGACATTTGATTAATCGTTCGAGCCAGCCTCTCATCATGAGAATGTAAAGCATTCAAAACTTGCCAAACAACATGGTACTTCTTATTGTTTCGTAAAGCTTTTTTGGCTTCGAGGTGTGAAGGAATGATAACGGGTAAAATGATATAACCTGTCTTTTTTCCCTTGGCACGACGCATCACACGCCCCACCGCCTGTATCACATCCACTTGGCTATTGCGCGGGTGTAAAAACATGATGGCATCAAGAGCAGGAACATCAATTCCTTCTGAAAGACACCGAACATTGCTTAAGATCCGACAAACATTGTGACCAGCATCTTGTTTCAGCCAATCCAATTCTTCATTGCGTTTTTTGACACTTTGCTTTCCGTCAATATGTCTTACTTCACAGTTCAGAAAGGGAACATCTTTAAGGAAATCATTGATATGAGATTCGATAATTTTATTGAAGAGCTTTGTAACATATTTAGAAGTATTGATATCTTTGCAAAAAGCTAAAGCACAATGCATGGGCTCTGTATCATCATCATCAATAGCTGCTTCCTTATCTATTTTAGTCAGTGCTCTATAACAGCCAATAATTTTTGCCGCATCATCTAAATCAATTTCACGGTCTTCATTGGCAATAATCTTCTGTATGGCTGGTGTGATATAGGTTTCATCAATACCTAAGACTACAATCTTGTAAGGAGTTAAAAGTTCATTCTCGACAGCTTCAGTAAAGGTATAATGATGAAGTTGTTTTCCAAAAAGCGCTTCATCATCCATGGACGCCAAAACGGCATTAATCTCATCAGCCCGTCTTTTGGCAGTCTCACTAAAGATACGAGGCGTTGCTGTCATATACAGACGCTTTTTACCTTGAATGATGCTGTTATCATGAACTTTGACAAATTCAGATTCATTGTCATCAGTTCCTAATGAAGCGCCAGTTGTCCTATGGGCTTCATCACAAATGATCAGATCAAACTCGGGTAATCCATGCTCTTTTTGTGCATCCGAAATCACTTGAATGGAATGATAGGTTGAAAAGATGACGGTCATTGCCTCTGAGAAGCTTTCACAAGCTTCTTTGGCAAGGGCTTTTGCATCTGTTGTCGCAGGCAGCACAAGATCTGATGTTTCCATGCCAACCATGTCATCTTGGTTTTTACGACGCTTTCCTACTTTTGTATCCGAACACACCGCAAAGGAACGCAAGGAGATTTGTGTGTCCAGTGTCCATTCACGGATTGTTTGTGAGACTAAAGCAAGAGAAGGCACTAAAAACAACACACGCTTGCCTTTTCCCGCTATGGTCTCTGCTATTTTTAGGCTTGTGAACGTCTTCCCCGTACCACATGCCATAATCAGCTTGCCACGGTCTGCTTCTTTTAAACCTTCACAGACTTTCTTGATGGCTTCTTTCTGATGGGGACGAGGCTCTTTTGTTGATTTCAGAACAACTTTTTGTTTTGTTGCAAATATTTGCCAATCTATACGACTGTTTTCCATATGACGAAGGTCAATACGATAAACGGGTATCGCTTGTCCTTTAATCATGGCATTCACATTGTCACTTAATTCACTTTCAGTGCTATCAACGAGAAGGCGATATTTAAAGATGTCTTTTCCAGAGGCTGCGATAAAGCTATCAATATCCTTTTTACTGATCTGATGGTCTGCTTTATAAAACTTACATTGAATAGCAACATAGCCTTCTTGATTGCGAAGCTTTGCAACCAGATCAATGCCGATATCATTTTTATTCCAATCTTTACGCTCTTTAGCCCATTCAAAATAGCTTTCAACCTTTTCATAGCGTCCATAATGGATAGGGTCATGCATAAGATATTTGCTAACAAAATCTTCAAAGATTTTTCCTTGTTGAGCTTTTGAAGTTGCTTGTTCGCGATACTCTTCCAACAGAGATCGTAGAGTGACGTGTTCATGATCAGATTTATGAGAGCGAAGCATAAAGAATAAACTCCATGACAAAATATTCTACGAATTAATTCTTTTCAAAAGAATCGAAATGAAGCTTATTAAATCCATTTTGAATGAATAGTGTGAAAACTGCAGAAAATTGCGAAAAAACGGATAATTTTTTTCAAAAGAGGTTTTTAAAGGTACTTTATCCACAGCCTATGAGAGAGATCAGATCAGCAAAATAGTGAAATTTGCTTATCGTTTGATGTGTTAATCAAGACAGATGCAATACGTTCTTTTAAAATATCATAATGATTATTTTGATAAGTTTTATGAGTAATTTTAACAAATAGGTTTTGACGGTGCAAAAATTGTCAAAACCCCCTCGAAACATATACTATTGATTGAATTTAGAGGTTACATTATCAATATGGGTTGTTTTTTGAAAGATTTAAAAATATTAACGCATTGAAATATAATGTTTTTATTTTTTACCATTTTTTTATC
>NZ_CABFVS010000048.1 GCF_902150025.1 Bartonella massiliensis | reverse complement strand
TGAAAGGTTATTCTCTTTAGCTTCTTTAAAAATCTTTTGCATCCACTCACGAAAGATCTCTTGAGCATCAGCAGAAAAACGCATGACAAGCGGGTGTTCTGGAGAACCAAGGGGTTTATCATAAAGAGAATGAAATACCCCTTCATAAGTTTTCCATGCTTCTTGATTAGGTGGTCTATCAATCCATTGCCAATCTTTTGTCTCATCGGGCCACACCAGCATTTGAAACCGTTGTAAAAAACCATCATTGCCTTTGCCATATAAAGCATTGCGTATAAAGGGCAGAATGCGAGAGGGTTGAATGCCTCCTATAATCGAAAGGGTTGCATTGGGAATAAAAATGGTTCCACGCCCGATACGGTCATAAGTAAATTGACCATCTCCATTAAAAGCTTCGAGATAAAAAGCACGGTCTGTTTGATATTCCTTCCGTTCCATATCTGTTAAGAAACCAGATAACTCATCACGAACCATTAAGAGACCACGGGGGTTTTCTTTTAACAATTCCCCAAGCTTTTCTACACTCGTATCATTGACAATAAAACGAGAGCCATCATCATGGATATTGTCTTTAGAGGGGGCTTCAGACAAAAGAGCACGGGCTGTTTCAAGATCTCCTTTTTTGATCGCTTTATAGGCTTGTTTTTTCTTTTCTGATTTGTCTAAAGTTTCAAGTATCTCTTCAATTTCTTGGCTTTCTTTCTGTTTTAACCACTCTTTATACCATTGCTTTTGAAGGCGCGTGATAGGGGCTAAAGCGGCTTGCATGGTTGGTGTTTTCATGGTTGAAGGCTGTCCAATAAGAGCCCCCCAGAGATTAGGAACAATTGTCCAATCATCATACTGTTTTGGAGCAACTCGCACGCCATTACCAATGAGAGCCGCCAAACCACAGAGAGCAGAAACAGCAATAAAATCGAGAGGGGCTTGTTGACGGTCAGCAATATCATAAATATAACGACTTAAGATTAAAGGCACTTGTGCAACGTGAAAAGGTTCGACGGGTAAGAGAGCCGTACCAATCGGTTTTAATTCCCCCCAACCATTTTGTTGCAAGGCTTGATTAAAAAATCATTGAAATCTAAAGCGTTAGGGGCTTGCATCATAAAGACTTCAAAGCCTTGTCTATAAGCACGCTTTGCTAGGGTAAAACCTGCTTTACGACCCGCAGCATCGCCATCCATTGCGATTGTCAGACGTCCTTTTATCGGGGGTAAATTCACACGCATCATGCCATTGGTAGAAAGGGATGCCCATAAATTCACGGGCTCTGATAACAATCCAGACAGCAGAGACAGCCTCGTTTCAATGCCTTCACAAATAACCAGATGTTTTGGATTGTCTTGCCTTAAATGCACAGCACCACCCATGACAGAACCCAACATGGCTTTGGCTGGTTTCTGATCTGTTTTGCAGCCATTGGCTTTTAAAAAGGTTCTATGAATGGCAAAGGAGCCAGCCCCCTTAACAAGAGCCACTAACGCGGGCAGTGTCATTCCTAAGGGGTGTGGACATTTGTCGTGAAAACGTAAATCAGCAGGCAATTCACATGTGATCCCCCGCATGCGTAAATAGGTTTCTGCTAAAGTATTTTTGATCGGTTGACTTTGTTGCCAAATCGCTTTTGCTCTTTCTGCTTTTTGTTTTGCTCTTTTGAAATCAGCACAAAACTGTTTTGAGAAAGAAAGCGTATGATCATAAGCTTTATCAAAAAAGGCTTGTTTCCCAAGCAAGCCAATTCTTCTAAGCGCTTGTATGATCTCTCTAAAAGAACAGCCAGCATAACAAATGAGCAAGAGACGCCCATCAAGTCCATTGGTAATGGATAAACTAGGCAGCCTATCATCATGAGCAGGGCAACGGGCAAGTCCATAACGCCCATGCCAAATCCCATGCAAGGCATTTGTGATGCCCCAAGCATTTATATAAGAAGACATTTTTTGATCCTATAATGATTGCATCATAGGACGGACTCTGCTATCCATAATCATCGTGTGAAAATGAAAAGCCTTGTCCATCCTTATGTGACAAGGTTTTTTTTATGCCGCATTACTTTGACGTTGCTGTTTTGCTTGTTCGATGACATTCAAAAGATCCGATTGTAACCAACGGGATAAAAAACCAAATTTTAAAGGTTTTGGAAGAGAGCCATTGGTCACATGACGGCGGAAAGTTGAGACACTCATATGAAGCAATTTTGCACTTTCACGGTCTGTTAAAAGAATATCGTTTTCTGTCATAGTAAAATCCTTTCAAATATTAAAAAAATGAGAACAAATCATAAGCATTTATTAACCATATTTTTGCATCATATGAAAGGTATTTAGTTTATAAAAAACAGTATTTTATTATACATTTTCTCATGTGATAATTTATGAGTCTTATTGAGACGATATGAGAAAACAGAGAGATAAAGTTATCCACAGATTATGGGGTTATGCACCCCATATCTTAAGATTGACCCGTGACATATGCCGCCCATTTATCCATATAGACACGACGTTGTTCTAAATAATCAGTACGACGATAGGCACGCTCTACTTTACCGCCGACCGTGTGACTTAGAATGGTTTCAGCAACCTCATAGGGGGCATCGGTTGTTTCAGCAAGCCAATCGCGTAAACTAGAGCGAAAACCATGGGGGCAGGCTTCAATTTTATTTTTTCTCATATACGTAGCCATTATCGTAGGTGAAAGAGGACCACGATTAGTAAATGAAAAGATGAAATCACTTTTAGAGATACATCGGGCTTGTTCAATTACTTTCATTGCTTCTGATGATAAAGGCACACGAAATTCTGTTGTAGCATCACGCCTTCCTTTCATATTCTCAGCAGGGATAGTCCATATATCCCCCTCAATTTGATCTTTATGCATATGACACAAGGGCTTCCTACGGACTCCTGTCAGAATAAGCAAGCGCAAAGCTAAATTCGTCATAGTTGTTTTTTG
>NZ_CABFVS010000047.1 GCF_902150025.1 Bartonella massiliensis | reverse complement strand
AAATTTGATCCACACACTCATCCCGCTTGTGACGTGCAAATGAGTGATTTTAATTGATGCAACATAAACAGATTTGAAATGAGAGAATCTTACGATATTCGAGACTCTCATTCAATATGCAAAACAGTGAATTATCATTATAAATCAATGTCTTGTTGGAATTATTCGGGTGACATTATGCCGTTGAGAGGTCTCTGCACGCAATTCATGCAACTGCTCGTTAAAGTCATTGTAAGCTGCCGTTGCACAATCGGGCTCTTTAAGGATATTCTTGTACAACTCATACTTTGCACGCGCCTTAATCAAATCAAACGCGTGCACAAACCATGGATGCTCTTCATCAACAGTCTCTATCTCTGATAAGCGTAATGGAGAGAGAATGAGTTGTATCTGATAGGCTCTATCCGGTGTGGGATAAAGATACAATTTCCTATCAAAGTAACTGTAATAAACCGGCGTTCCTTGCTGTTCTGATCGCAACAAAGGCTCTAAAGAAACATGGTCCTTACACTCCAATGCAAACTTATGATCTTGACCAGAACTTAAGTAAACACTTTTGATTTTAACGGCTGTTTCGATATGGCGGGTATCGGTTGAATCATAAACACCCTGCCCCGCCCTTGTTTGAAACACCACATCACGGTTTTCATTAAAGTAAAATGTTTCCCTTTCACAAAAACGAATAGCAGCGAAAATACTTTCTTGTATTTGTGCTACATATTCATCCGCAACATCATCAATCTCATCTTGAATAACAGACACCATGTGTGAAAGCGTTCTTCTATGTCGATAAACATTTTGACTAGCCGGTACCGGTTCGCTGGTCCTAACCCGAATATAGTGACGCGCCATTAAAATACCTTTTCAATGAAATACAAAAATTGAAACTAACTTGACACTACATATTATGTGTATTATAGTACTCATATGATATTCATTCATAAAACAATAGAATTTGACACTTGGCTTAAGAAATTCAAAGATAAAAGCGTTAAGGCTATAATTCTTCAACGTGTTGTACGCTTAAAACAAGGACTTTTGGGTGATGTTAAATTCTTTAATGGCATAGGTGAATTACGTATCCACTATGGTGCTGGTTACCGAATTTATTTTACCCAAAAAGGCTCTGATTTTGTCCTTTTGTTATGCGGTGGAGATAAATCAACGCAGCAAAGGGATATTGAACAAGCGTTAAAGTTAAAAGAGGAGTACAATGATGAAAATAACCCCATTTAAACCCGAAGAATATCTTAAAGACATTGAGTCACAACAAATTTTTCTCAATGAAGCTCTGAAAACCGGTGACGCTGCTCACATTGCTGATGCTATTGGTATCGTTGCTCGCGCCCAAAATATGAGTGCCTTAGCAAAAGAAACCAATCGCGAACGCAGTGGATTATATCGCTCCTTAAGTAAAACGGGTGACCCAAAGCTTTCTACCTTAGTGGCTGTCTTATCCGCCCTTAATTTGCAACTCTCTGTACAATCTTGCAATTCATGAATATAAGGGGAGTTAAGTGATTGCTCCCCTTAACAATTTGTCACGAACTCAACGACCACGCTTGCTTGACCTGCTTGGACTGTTTTGTCCATTTTCGCATAGAGAGTAAGCTCTTCATCAAAAGGAATAAATTCCTTTTGATTGGTGGGTTTGACCTCTTTAACTGTCTGCTGTTTGATTTCTGCTTCACCAAACTCAGTACCACCAGCAGTGCTGCCTATTTTCACTTTCGTGTCCGTAAATGCTGTTTTAACAAACACTTTGATTGAAGTGATTAAAGCCCCTCGAGGCAAAGTGCCTATTTTCATCGCATTTTCTTTGTCTTGATAGCTAAAATTAAGCCGCAAAAAGCTTACCTGCTGAGTATGAAGGCTTCTCCCTTGTAATGGAGGTGGTAATTGATCTGCCATATCTTATCCCCTTAATGATTTGTCACGAATTGTACGACCACAACGCATTCACCAGCATCGGTTTTTTTGTCACGGGTGGCATAAAGGGTAACTTCCTTATCATCCGCAATAAAAACCTTTTGATCTGTTGGTGTAAAATCTTGCGTTCCTTGGGCTTTGATATCCTTTTCACTGAAATCATTGCCCCCATCGGTGCTGCCAATCTTCAACTTCGCTTCCGAAAAAGCCGTCTTAACAAACGCTTTCATCGACGTGATCAAAGCACCCCGAGGAAGAGTTCCTATTTTCGTTGTGAGATGTTTATCTTTATGCGATATGTTCAACCGTAAGAAACTCACTTGCTGAGTGTGAAGATTTCTCCCTTGTAATGGAGGTGGTAAATGATCTGCCATATCTTATTTCCTCCTTAATAATTATGCTGCTTCACCGCTATAGGTAGGAATAACAATCGTTCCAAAATCTTGGGCTGTCTGTGCACTATTTGGCATTTGGAAACGAGTTTTCTTCATTCCTATCAAGGTCTTAGCTGCAACACCAAATTCACGTTCATAATCAAAATATTCTTCTTTGAGTGTGTAATGCGTTGCACTGTGATTTTTACCAAAACCTATAATCGCACTTTGCGCTCCCAAGAACACTGCACGACGCACGCTTTTGACCGCTGTATGATCGGTCGATTTAACCCCATGAGTGACATGAACTGCTTCGCGTAAAACAACGCCGTTATACATGCCTAGTGAACCATCAAAGATTGGGTTCTTCGCACGAGAGGTTGCATAAACCGATTTTTGAATATCTAACCATTCACCGGCTGCTGTATTGGTTCGCAACTGCATCACTTGGGTTGGGTGCAAATAAAGAACGTAAACATCATCACCATTGACATGAACCGGAGAAATTTGCGGATTAGCTAATTTGGCTTGTTTTACCGCTTCATCAATCAATTTAAGGCTAAAGCTATGTTTAGCTTTATCGTTGAGATCTTCATCCTTGGTTTTGCCATCTGGACGAATAATTCGTTCACTGCTTGGTGCCATGACTTCATTAAAGCCGTAATGAACCGGTTTAATGTACACTTCTCGACCATCAACATTGATCGTACGCGCTGTATAACCACATACCTGTAGGAAGAACATGATGCTTAAACGATTGGCATACCAGCGAACCAAGCCTTCTTTGGCTTTCTTGCGTAAATTCGGAAGTATTCTCTGTTGATCAATCGAGTCATCATTGGCCACACGTGCTGCATGTAAGAGCTCGTTAATGACCAGCCTATCATTCATAAATTGAAGCGCTTCTTCATTGCCCTCTAGGGTTTCACCTTGAGTGACACCATCCCCAAACAGATTGACCAGCAAACTGAACGTAACGCTATCGCCTGCACTCTTATGCGTTTCGTTGTAAAGCTGGATAATGCTGTTTGAACTTTTGCCAATCAAGGGGGCTATTTTTGTCGCTTTTAAAACTTCATTGCTTAATTTCTGTGACCACAATTTTACCGATTGTGGATCATGAGTTCCTATATGTGTTGTTGCCATTTTTTATTTCACCTTTCTTTGCTGTAAAAAAAAAACCGGCTCAAAGCCGGTGGAAAACCCGCATCAAAGGCGGATTATGTTGTAAAACTTATTGTCTAATCGGGGTCTGCACCCATAATTTCGTAAAAACGTGCTTCATTCTTCGGATTGGCTATCCAAGCATTAAATTCCTTCTCTGACATATTGGCAAGAGTTTCTTTAGTCATAGGACCTGTTATCCCCCCTCCACCCGATGCCGTTAAGGTTCTCGCAGAATTCTGCCGACTCTGGAGCGCTGCAATTTGATCATTGACTTGCACCGCTTGGTTCTGATACCCTAAATTTTGCGCTATCCGATAAAGCTCTTCTGCCGGATTAACGCCTTTTTGTGCACACGTCGCGACAATGGTACGTAATTCATCCCCTATAATCGCATCTATCGTGCTTTTTTGCGCATAATTTGGATAAACAGAAGACCATGCATTTAACTGCTTTGCACGCGTCTCATAAAGAAAGTCTGCCGCTGCATCAAAATCACTGTATTTATCCTTAACTGACGCAACAGAATTTTCTAAAAACTGATTCAAATGTCCATTGAATTCTTGATATTCAATCGCTTGTCTTTGCACATCTTGTTGTGCTCTAATATACGCATCCTGCTCTTGAAGCTTTCTTCCCATCCATCCCATATAACCGATAATGTCTTGTGTAGGGTCTGGAGGTGTGTTTTCTCCTTCAGCCATTGGCGCTTGAGATTGGGGTTCATAAAACTTGACAAGTGCTTCACGGGCTTGATTGGCTTGTTCTACAGCGCGCTGCCGATCTATAGGGACAATTTCTGAAGGCTGTTCAACGGACTCTGCAATCGGCTCCGGAGCCGTGACATCATCATTGTCAATCGTTTCCACATCATTGACGGCATCAAAAGAGCCTTCATCATCAAACACCGGTGCTCCAACTCTGTAGTCCTCATTTAGTCCTTCATTCATTTCTGCATTCATTCTTTCACCTTTCTCAAATGCTTCTTCCTCTATAGCTTGCTGCTCGCTCTCGCATGATCTGATTTTGCATCTGTTCATTGTAAATGCGTTGCCGTTCAAGGTCATTTTTCTGTTGCATGATTTCTGCTTCTAATTCTGCTCTCTTTTGACGCATGAACAGATCAATCTGCTTTCCTTGTAAATCCATCTGCTGCATCTGACTTTTAGCTGCAATATCCTGCTGCTTTTCTTGCAACTTCATTTCTAGTTCTGGATTCATCTGTTGCTGCGCTTGTTGTGCCATTTGCTGCTGTTGTTGCACTTTCTCACTCACACGATTAAGCAGTGACGCAGGCAATGGGGAATAACGCAGCAAATCAAGCATGATATCCGGTGTTACCGCATTTTGAAGCAACGGTAACAATTGCGTAATAATGCCAAAGGTCCGTTCTTTCTCATTCGGGCTGGTTGGCGCATCATCTACCACAATATCATAATCAACATTCATCACCGCTTCACGGGTTAAAGGAATGTATTGCGCATTCTCTTCTCCAGAAATTCGTACCAAACGACCATCGGACAGATAATTCTGGATCAAGTGCAAAATAAGCTTACCTTGCCTTTTGCGATACAAACGTAATCCATCAAACAGACAAGCAAGCAGGTTTAAACTGGATTGACGCCGTTGTGCTTCCAGAATCCCTGCTTGTGAGACTTCTCTCGTCCCTATAAACTCTGGCGATAAACCCGTTACTTGATTAATCGCTTCTTTCGCTTCATTAAACAGTTGGAAAAACCCCGTTGGAAATTGTGAAACGGGTTTGGGTTGTATCTTGCCACCTGCTAAAGCACCATTTTTTAAAACCGTAATACTATCTGCCCTGCTCCAACTTTTTACCGCTTCTCTTTCATCTTCAAAAGCACCCCTTTCTGCCATAATCCCGCCCTTGGATTGGCTATTGAGAATATGCATAACTTGACTAAAATATTTATTAGCCCATCGTTGCGGATCTTTTGTCGGACGTACAACCCCATAAAATTGTCGTTCTAGCTTATCAAAATAACCCGTTATACATTCCCACCCCAATTGACCTGCTGGAACCATGGGGTGATCGGGACATAGCAGAACTTTTCTGCCTAAAAAAGCGCGTTTAACCACCTTCTTATTAAAAGCCGCCCCTTGAATATCAGGCATCACGCATTGGAGTTGCTTAAATTCCTCCTCGCTATAATCGCGCAGTTCTCCTGAGCTTAAATCGGGCGCTTTGTAATATCTCTCACTTTCAAACCAACGGCATTCAACAAGCGTAACCATCCGTCGACCGTTTTCAACATCAATGCCCTTCTCATCATCATAAGCCTCTAAATCATTATGATGCCCCCCTTCATAAGCACTCCCATCCCGAGCCCAATCTGCACTCGATAAGACATTGATTTATAATGATAATCTAGCGTTATTCATATTGAATGAGAGTCCCGAATAACGTAAGATTCTCTCATTTCAAACCTGCTTATCTTGAATCAATCAAAACCACTCGCTTGCACAGAACAAGTGGGATGAATGTGTGGATAAAATTTGTATAAGAAAGGATTAAAAATGGCTCTTATGAACCGTCTTAATGCAAGGTCTGTCGCAACATTGGGGGCTGGCAAATATAACGATGGTGCCGGCTTGTTACTCCATAAGCGTAAAGATGGTGGTGCTCAATGGATTTATCGTTATACCATTCACGGTCGGCGCCGTGAAATGGGCTTGGGTGCCTTGAGAGATGTCTCTTTAAAACAAGCGCGTGAGTTGGCAACGGGTTGGCGTTCTGTTCTTCGTGATGGGCGTGACCCCATTAAAGAGCGCAATAAACAAAAGCGTGAGGCAATAAGCAATCTCCATTATTTAAAAGATATTGCTGTGGATACTTTTGAAACTCGTAAAGCAGAATTAAAAGGGGATGGCAAAGACGGAATCTGGTTTACACCATTACGCCTTCATATTCTCCCTAAATTAGGCTGTCTGCCCGTTTCTGAGATTACCCAAACAGAGATACGCAATGTCCTTGCTCCTATTTGGCATACAAAAGCTACAACAGCAGAGAAAGCATTGAATCGTCTCAAACTTTGTCTCAAACATGCGGCTGCATTAGGTTTGGATGTTGATTTACAAGCAACAGAAAAAGCACGCGCTCTCTTAGGAAAACAACGTCATAAAACGCAAAATTTTCCAGCTATGCATTGGAGAGATGTGCCGGCTTTTTATAAAACACTTTGTCAAAAAACAGCTATAACACAACTGGCTTTGCGTTTGCTTATCCTTACAGGGGTTCGCACAAATCCTATACGCCATATTCACAAAGATCAAGTTGAGGGGGATATATGGACGATCCCTGCTGAGAATATGAAAGGAAGGCGTGATGCTACAACAGAATTTCGCGTCCCTTTATCAACAGAAGCATTAGAAATTCTCAAACAAGCGCGTTTGCTTTCTCGCAATGATTTCTTTTTTTCTGCAACCGGTCGCGGTCCCCTTGCTGCTAAGTGTATGGCTCAATATATGAGAGATAATAAACTTGAAGCCTGCCCCCATGGTTTTCGTTCTAGTGTACGCGATTGGCTCGCTGAAACAACCGATGCCCCCTATGAGGTCGCTGAAACTATTCTAAGTCATGCAGTTGGGGGTAAAGTAGAGCGTGCCTATCGTCGGACTGATTATTTAGAACAGCGCCGTGTCTATATGGATAAATGGACGGCTTATGTCACAGGTCAATCTTAAGATATGGGGTGTAATACCCCATTATCTGTGGATAACTTTCTCTCTCTTTTCTCTCATTCTTTCTCAATTAAACTCATAAATTATCACATTAGAAAATATATGATAAAATACTGTTTTCTATAAACTAAATACCTTTCATATGATGCAAAAATATGGTTAATAAATGCTTATGATTTGTTCTCATTTTTTTAATATTTGAAAGGAGTTTAGTATGATAGAAAATGATGTTCTTTTAACAGACCGTGAAAGTGCAAAATTGCTTCATATGAGTGTCTCAACTTTCCGCCGTCATGTGACCAATGGCTCTTTACCAAAACCTTTAAAATTTGGTTTTTTATCCCGTTGGTTACAATCGGATCTTTTGAATGTTATCGAACAAGCAAAACAGCAACGTCAAAGTGATGCGGCATAAAAAAAACCTTGTCACATAAGGATGGACAAGGCTTTTCATTTTCACACGATGATTATCGATAGCAGAGTCCGTCCTATGATGCAATCATTATAGGATCAAAAAATATGTTTTCTTTTACGAATGCGCAGGGCATTACACGTGCCTTGCATGGGGTTTGGTATGGGCGTTATGGACTTGCCCGTTGCCCT
>NZ_CABFVS010000046.1 GCF_902150025.1 Bartonella massiliensis | reverse complement strand
AATTCGTAGAATATTTTGTCATGGAGTTTATTCTTTATGCTTCGCTCTCATAAATCTAATCATGAACAAGTCACGCTACGCTCTCTGTTGGAATATTATCGCAAACAAGCAAAATCACCCCGTGAATTGGGAACCCTTTTTGAAAATCTTGTGAAGGATTATCTGTCTGAAGACCCCTTGCAAAAGCAAGAATACGAAAAGGTTCAAACTTATTCGGAATGGGCTGAGGAACATGATGAAGATAGGCGTGATATCGGCATTGATCTGGTCGCTACAATCCGTGATCAAGGAGGCTATGCGGCTATTCAATGTAAATGCTATGACGCCTCTCACATCATTAAAAAAGAAGATATTGATAGTTTTATCGCTGCCTCTGGCAAAAAGATTTTTACGCGTCGCATACTGGTTGATAGCACTGAAAGCAATTGGAGTGATAATGCGAACAACACGTGTGATGGTCAAGAGGTTCGTATTCAACAGATTAATCTGTTTGATTTAGAAAACAGTCAAATTGATTGGGGGGCTTACAAAGAAAGAGGACAAGCCGTCCTTAAAGAGCAACCGAAAAAAAAGCTTTTAGATCATCAAAAGGATGCACTGAAAGCTGTTTGTGAAGGTTTAAAAGAAGCAGACCGTGGCAAGCTTATTATGGCGTGTGGTACAGGCAAGACGTTCACCAGCCTTAAGATAGCAGAAACTCTCGCCGGAAAAGGCAAGCGTGTATTGTTTTTAGTGCCTTCTCTTGCTTTGATGTCACAAACAATCCGTGAATGGACCATTGATACAGAAATCCCCTTGCGTTCCTTTGCGGTGTGTTCGGATACACAAGTAGGCAAGCGTCGTAAAGGGAAACATGATGATGAATCTGGTCTCGATGCATCTGATCTTGTTTTGCCCGCTACCACGGATTCACAAGAGCTTGCACGTAAAGCCAATAAAACCTCTCTTGATGTGATGACGGTGGTCTTTTCGACTTACCATTCCATTCAAGTGATTTCCGATGCGCAAAGAGAGCATGGATTACCCGAGTTTGATCTGATCATTTGTGATGAAGCCCATAGGACGACGGGGGTTGTATTGGGAACAGACAAGCATGAATCTGAATTTATCAAGGTTCATGATAACAGTATCATTCAAGGTAAAAAACGTCTGTATATGACAGCAACGCCTCGTATCTTTAGTGACAAGCTGAAAAGGAATGCTGTCTTGTCCAATAACGTTTTGGTGTCCATGGATAATGAAAAACTCTATGGCAAACAACTTTATAATTACAGCTTTTCAAGGGCTTTAGAGGATAAGCTGTTATCACCTTGTAAAGTGATCATATTAGTTGTCAATGAAAAAGAAGTAAGCCAATCCATTCAACATCTTATTACCGATGAGAATTATGAACTTATTCTTGACGATAGGACCAAGATTAATGGCTGTTATAGAGCCCTTACTAAAATGGACTTGAAACTTGATCTTGAAGATGACCCCAAGCCTATGCGTAGAGCTTTAGCTTTTTGCAAAGATATTGATACTTCTAAACGCATATGCAAAAGATTCAAAAAAGAAAAAGTGCAAGAATCTTTGCGCGCTCTTCATAAAAACTATAAAGATACTCCCCCTCTTAACTGTACCTTTGCCCATATTGATGGAAGCTTTAGTGCTAAAGAACGCACAAAACAACTTGATTGGTTAAAGGAAGATGCAGGGGAAAATGCGTGTCGTGTGTTGACCAATGTACGCTGTCTTTCTGAAGGCGTTGATGTTCCTGCTCTTGATGCCGTTCTATTTTTACACCCGCGAAAAAGTCAAATTGAGATTATTCAAGCAATAGGACGCGTCATGCGTCGAGCAGAGGGTAAAAAAAGAGGCTATATCATTCTACCCATTGGGATACCCGCTGACATTCCAGCGGAAATAGCCTTAGAAAACAACAAAAAGTATAATGTCATCTGGCAAGTTCTCAATGCTTTACGTGCCCATGATGATAACTTTAATAAAATAATTCACCATATGCACAAAAAACAAGACGTAAGCGATTCTCTTGAAATCGTTGCTGCTTCTCAAGAACTTGCATTAGAAGATACGACCACGGTTATTGATGATTTACCTCTACGCTCAAAATTAGACTATTCAGGACTTAATATTGGGGTAGCAACTTATGAAGCCTCTCAAACACACGAAGCACAAGGGGAACTTCCCCTTTTTTCTAAATGTAAAGATGTCATTAGAGCTGCTATAGTCAATAGATTTTATGACCCTAGCTATTGGAAAAAATGGGCAATAAATGTTGGTGATCTTGCTCAAACTCATATCACACGCTTAACTGAAGTTTTGACGAAATCAGAAACTGAAACACAACAGGTGTTTAATGATTTTATGACCGAATTGCGTAGCAATTTAAACACGGCTATCTCTGAACAAGATGCAATTGAAATGCTTGCGCAACATCTTGTGACGCGTCCAGTCTTTAATGCTTTATTTGAAGGGCATCAGTTTGTTCAAGAAAATCCCGTATCTTGCGCCTTACAACGTGTACTCAATGCCCTTGATAAGTTTACTCTTAAAGAAGAATCTCAAGATCTCAAAAATATTTCTAAGAGTGTACAATTTTACACGCGTGGAATTACCACTCTTGAAGCACAACAAAGCCTAATTGTAGAGCTTTATAATGAATTTTTCCGTTATGCTTTTCCACGTACAGTAGAAAAATTAGGAATTGTTTATACCCCCATTGAGGTTGTAGATTTTATCATTCATTCTGTTGATGATGTTTTGCGCAATGAATTTGGAAAAAGTCTAGGATCACGGGGTGTGTCTATTCTTGACCCTTTTACAGGAACAGGAACCTTTATTACGCGGCTATTACAATCTAAACTGATCAAATCAGAGGATATGGAGTATAAATACCGTTATGATATCCATGCCAATGAGATTGTCTTACTCGCTTATTACATAGCAGCCATTAATATTGAAGCAACCTATCATGGTCTTATGAAAGGGAATTATATCCCATTCAAGCATATTGGCTTAACCGATACGTTTCATCTTTTTGAGAAAAAAGATCTGATGGAAGGTACTATGAAAGAAAACAGTGAATATTTAGAACATCAGAAAAATCTGAATATCAAAGTTATTTTTGGGAATCCTCCTTATTCAACAGGGCAAAAAAGTGCTAATGATAATGCAAAGAATACTCCTTATCCCATATTAGATAAACGTATTCGTGAAACTTATGCGGCTCTATCGAAAGCAACTAATGTGCAAGCACTTTACGATAGTTATATTCGTGCTATTCGCTGGGCTAGTGACCGTATCGATAATGCTGGGGTAATCGGCTTTGTTTCTGGTTCTAGTTACATAGACAAGCCAACAATGAATAGCTTACGTAAATCTTTAGCCAAAGAATTTACCAGTATTTACGTGCTTAATTTACGGGGGGATATTCGTAAAAACATGTTAAGCAATGGAAATACTCAAGAAGGTGAGAATGTTTTTGGTAATGGTAGTATGACGGGTATTGCTATAACATTATTTATAAAAAATCCCAAGGCTTCTGGAGAGTGTAAAATTTACTATCATGACATTGGTAATAATCTTACAACAAAAGAAAAACTTACAACTCTTGAATATTTAAGTAGCATTGATGGTATTACACGGAGTAAACAAGGTTGGAAAATAATTACACCAGACAAACATAGTGATTGGATCAATCAACGTGATGACAATTTTGCTACGTTTCTCGCCTTAGACGATAAGAAAGGGCATCATAAAAAACTGTTTGAAGTTTCCTCTTGTGGTATAAAAACCAATCGTGATGCTTGGGCATATAATTCAAGTCGTATGGCTCTCGCAAATAATATGAGTAATATGATAGTTTTCTATAACACTGAGGTTGAACGTTTTAATAATAGCTATTCACATGCTAACCGTAAAATACGTACCAATGTTATAGACAATTTTGTAAATTCAGATGCAAGAAAAATCAGTTGGAGTCGTGCTCTTAAACAGGAATTGGTAAAAAGAAAGACTTTCAACTTTGAAGAGGAATGTTTTACACAAAGTTTATATCGTCCTTTTATACAGCAATGGCTTTATTATAATCGCGCTTTCAATGAATTAGTTTTAAAAATGCCGCGGATATTTCCTATAGGATACGCAACAGAGAATAGAGTAATACAAATTTCTTCTGTAGGAGCAAGAAGTGGTTTTTCTGTTTTAATGGCTAAAAATGTGCCCGATGTGAAT
This sequence comes from Bartonella massiliensis, assembly GCF_902150025.1. Taxonomy (GTDB): domain Bacteria; phylum Pseudomonadota; class Alphaproteobacteria; order Rhizobiales; family Rhizobiaceae; genus Bartonella; species Bartonella massiliensis. The sequence goes on along the minus strand of NZ_CABFVS010000046.1, from coordinate 1,395 downwards.
ATGATAGATGGTAGTCAATGCTTTCCACGGTATCTTTATGAAGACACTACAGTCTTAAAAGATAAAAATGAAAAACAATCCCATTTATTTTCAGTTTCTACAAAAGAAAGCAAAACAGCTGGTTTACAACAACGTGATGCCATTACGGATGAAGGACTAGCCCATTTTAAAACTGCTTATCCTAATGAAACTATCACTAAAGATGATCTATTCTATTATGTTTATGGTTTACTTCATTCAGAAGATTATCGTGCCCGTTATGCTGATAATTTATGCAAAGAATTGCCTCGTATCCCTTGTGTAAAGACAGCTGATGATTTTTGGAAGTTTGTTACGGCAGGGCGTGAATTAGGGCATTTGCATGTGAATTATGAAGATGTGGAACCTTATCAAGTCACATTTAAAAAAGGCAATCCAAAACAAACTGATATTCCTAATCCAGAAAAATTTTACTACGTTACAGAAATGAAGTTCGCAAAAATTAAGAATAGTAAGGAAAAGGATAAATCTACTGTTATTTATAACAGCAACATCATCATGACAGATATCCCTCTTGAAGCTTATGAGTATATCGTGAATGGCAAGCCTGCTCTTGAATGGGTTATGGGGCGTCAATGCGTAAAGACTGATAAAAAGAGTGGTATTGTGAATGATGCCAATCACTATGCTGTTGAGACCATTGGCAACCCTGCCTACCCTCTAGAATTGTTTCAAAGGGTTATTACTGTAAGTTTAGAAACAATGAAAATCGTTAAGAACTTACCAAAATTAGAAATTAGAGAAACTGAATAAGCTTATAAAGCATACTCACATAATGGGTATGCTAATCATAAGGGGTATAGAATATAGCTATACCTCTTTTGTAAGTTTATTACCTACAATCTTAAAAGGAGTGTTTATGTGCGTTATTCTAAAAAGAGAACATTTGCACTTTTAGAAACTCTTATTTGGATTGCCTTTAAGAGATTATACCGTAATCTAAATGATAGTTTATCCTTTTCAAAAGCTCTGTTTAAAGAGAGTTTTGTATATTCATTTTGCTTATAGGTTTTGACGGTGCAAAAATTGTCAAAACCCCCTCGAAACGTATATTATTAGTTGAATTTAGAGGTTGTATTGTCAATATGGGTTGTTTTTTAAAGATCTGTAAAATATTAACACATTGAAATATAACGTTTTTATTTTTTACTATTTTTTTATATAAAAGCAGCAACCGTCAAAACTCAAAACCCTTTCAAAACTTATAACCAGCACTATCTTGATAGCATGTCTTATGATTATAAACTATCTTTTGAAAGGCTTTAAAAGATCACATGTTTTTTAACACGTGTTTTAATCATTCTCTAAAATTATAAGTTTATCCATTTAAGTGAACTGATAAAATTCATTAAAGAG
>NZ_CABFVS010000045.1 GCF_902150025.1 Bartonella massiliensis | reverse complement strand
ATTTTGAAAATATAATCAGTTTTCACTTTCATACGCTTTTCATAAAGCACGTTTTTAATCACTCACTAAAATGATTACTTTTGTCGGTTAAATTTACTGACAAATAACTGACAAATATATATTATAAGTTGAGTTTACGGGTTAGTCTTTAATAAAGGTTGTATCATTAAAATGCTAATATATTGAAATATAATGTTTTTAATTTTCTCTCATTTTAAAAAAAATAATATAGGGTCTAAAAAGAACTGACTAAACTGACAAAAATGACAAAAGTCTATTAAAAGGGATTTTGCTAATCTCTATAATTATCAGTCTCTCTTTAGATATTTTCATAACAAGCTATAAATCTCAATTATCCTATTTATCGTTTCTCTTATGAAAATGAAAAATGATGCGGTGGCTATAAGAATATACAGCTATAAAGCACGTGTGAAAAAAGCAAGCTTTCATAATCAAAATGCATTTTCATAATTACATTGCAAATGAACGCATTGGTTATAAAGACAGTCCCTATAAAGGCTATTAAGTTGCAAATGTGTTGTAAAAGAAATTAACAGAAATCTTAAAAACCATTTAGTAAAAAACTAATAGGTTATAAAGTTAAAAATACGCATGATGAGAGCGTTTATAAACATTATAAATGTATAATTCAAAAAATAATGCAATCGTTTAAGAAGGCTCATAATATAGCTTTAAAAGCAGATAATACAAAAGAAGCAATTCATAAGCATATGATAAATATTTACACACAATGCATTTAAAAAAATCATAAAAAATATCAAAAAAGATAAAATATTATTTGACAATAAATACGTATTTTGTTATATAAATATTCAAGTGATTGAAAACACTAAATCGATAGCGAAAGGGTTGCGATAAAACCTAATCCTATTATAAAAACTGACTTTCTTTTATGCTTTTGTTAGTATATGAGAGCTTTGTCGGGTGTGGTTACACTATACAATACTCTTTATGAGAAAAGTGTAACGACGGACTATCGACCGTGTTTTCAAGCGCCCGGCGCCCTTATAGGGTTGTCAATTGAAAACTGTATAATCGATAGGATTTAGTTATGAAAACTACATCACAAAACACCCCCGTTATCTCTAATATTTCAAATAAAACCGCATCTAATAACAAACAAGAGCCTGCAAAAAAATACGAATTTATTGATGATTGTGAATATATAGATGGTCATTTCTTAAAGCGAATTAGAGCTTTAAGAGATTTTGGAGATGTCAAAAAAGGCGACCTCGGGGGGTATATTGAAAGTGAAGATAACCTTTCTCATGATGGCAATTGCTGGGTTTATGATAAAGCACGCGTTTTCCAAAATGCTAGGGTTTTTGAGAATGCTAAAGTAAAAAGCTTTTTTGTAGACGTTTATGGCAATGCTAAAATTTATGGCAATGCTATTTTTGAAGGCATGGCAATAAATGATTATTGTGAGGTTTATGGCAATGCTCATATTGAAAATGCCGTTATAATTGAAGGGAATGTTAAAATTTATGATAACGCCCGTGTAAGTGGGCATGCGCATATTTCTGATGAGACTGTCATTTGTGATAATGCTCATGTCGGTGGCAATGCAAAAATAAGTGATGGTGCTTATATATGTGATTATTCTCAAGTTTATGATGATGCGGTTGTATGTGGTGCTCTTGTCTCTGGCGATTCTTATATTCATAGCGCCGCCTCTTTAACTTCTGATGATCAAATTCATGATGAGGCAA
>NZ_CABFVS010000044.1 GCF_902150025.1 Bartonella massiliensis | reverse complement strand
AAGGTTTTATTCTATACTAAGGTCTGGGGTCGCGCTTATGGCAATGCGAAATTAACCAAGAAAAGCAAAGTAAGGGAAGTTCCTATAAATTATGAAGTTTATGAAAGCGATAACCTTGTAAAGATTGTTGATGAAATAGAATAAAGAACGGCGCATGGGGGGCGCCTTTATGGCTATAAACGCATTATAAAATACATTGTTTAAAACGTATCATAAAAAGAGAATTTCAAAAAAGAAAGCCGTGTCAATTGATATGACGCGGCTTTTCCATAGAGGTATGTAAAAATGATTCATACAAACGAAATTAACAATGAATGCCTATATACAAAACGTATCATATTGCAAGCGCTCTCTTGTCTTTATGAAAACTTATCAAAAGGAACGTAAAGGATAGGTATCATCTTGATAGCATTCATTTGAATGAGAGAAAATATAAACGCTTGTTATGGCTATCAAACGTATTAATAAAATGCCCTTTTCTTTAAAGAGATTCATTTGAAATAAAGCACATGATCACAATGCTTCTTTAAAACGTTTCAATTACTACTAAGCTCAAAATTGAGTTGAGTGAATTGAAATAACTGACATTCTAAAATCAAAACCTATCAAACAAATCAAAACGCTTTTATAAAATCTAAGGCTTTTAAGATTGGCTCTGCTGTGAAATCTAGATCTTTGTTTTTTCGTAAATGAAAGGTTTTTAAAAGCAAATGATAACTAAATTATAGCTGTTATAAAAAGAGGTTTTAAACGTTTTTTATAAAGATCTCATTTTATGGTTCAAACGTAAACGTTTATTTGAAATGCTATGCGTCTTTTCACTTTTTTCAAACATAATTTCTTTAAAAATTAACCAGCTCAATTTTGAGCTCGTTATCTTTAGAATAGAGCATTCTTTAAACAATGCCGTTTTTTCTAAAAATTGAGTAAAATCCCATGTTTTGAGATTACAACGATTTTGAATTTTGCTTGCTTATCTTTGTCTTAATAGGTACCCCCATTTAACTTTGTATTTTTAAACGATAACTTTTAAAACGTCTTTTGATAGCTTGCTTGCATACGTCAAAAAAAGCTTTTGATCATAAGATATAACGTTTTGAATTTCATATCTGCTATTTCGTACCTCGGTAAAAAAATACCGTGGTTATAAAACTGATCTTATCTTTAAATATTTTATGCCCCCTTATGAATTAAAACCTATAAGCTTATAAAAGTTTCAAACGATTATTTTCCTTTTAAGGTTTCGCTCAAAAAAGAGCAAAATACATACCATTCTTTAAATGCATGCGATTATGTTATTGATAATTTCAAACGATTGAATTTTAAAACAATGCGATTTTTGAGTGATAAAAACGTATCATAAAATTTATGAACTGTTATGAATGATAACGGCTTTTCATTTCATTTAAATGACGCATGCGTTATAATATTTGCATCATGATTTGCTTTTTATGCTCTATTCATACGTGACAATCCTATATAAAAAATGGTCAAATGAATCACGTATAAAAGTGTGGATTCTTAAGTGGATTCATATAAAATAATTACACTCAACATATTGACTTTATTGTGTTTTTTGGTATTATACTGCGTATAATTCCAACGGATTTCTAACATGGTTTATTTCCCCATAGCCGATTATCGACCAGATGTTGCGGTTGTCAACGGCAGCTTTACGGATAGCCTTGTAAATGTTTTACCGGCAGATGGGGGCTACATTCCTATGCCTAGTGCAACGGTTGTTTCTAAGGTTCCTTTAGAAGAAAAGCCTTTGGGTTGTATAGCCTTTAGAAGTGGCAATGGTGTTAAGATTATCGTCGGAGGCAAGCAAAAGCTTTATAGTTATGATAGCCAAACGCAAGGTTGGAAAGACATCAGTCAAACTGGTGTGACGTATAATGCGCATGAGGATAATCAATGGTCATTTGCTTTGTTTGGTCAAAGAGTTATTGCGGTAAATAAAAATGACAAACCGCAAGTCTTTAATACTCATAGTTCCGAACGATTTGAAGATTTAGGAGGCAATCCGCCGAAAGCAGGGTTGGTGAAGGTTTGGGGACCCTTTGTTTGTTTGATGCAATTGACTGATCATCCCAATCGCATTCATTGGTCTGGTTTGGAAGATGCAACCCATTGGACCGTTAAGCAGAAAGATTGTGATTTTCAAGATTTTCCAGATGGAGAATATGTACAAGGGGCAACGGAATCCACCAATCCACTCATTTTTATGCGTTCTGCTGTTTATGTAGGAACCTTTGTTCCAGGTTCTAAGATTGTTTTCACTTTTCAAAAGATTCAAGACAAGCGAGGAGCGCGCAGTGCAGCCTCTATAGCTTGTCGAGGCAGTGACGCCTTTTTTGCGAGTGATGGTGGCTTTTATCAGATGAGTTTGGATGGTCAACTTTTACCAATAGGCTTTGAGAAAGTTGATAGAACGGTTTTTAAAACATTTGATAAGCATGCCCTTGATGAGATGCAAGGAGTTATAGACCCCGTTGATAATCGAATTTACTGGTCTTTAAAGAAAGGCAATAACGAACAAACCACCTTTGTTTATGATTGGGGTTTGCAAAAGTGGTCGACGATACAAGGAAAGCCTTTCACATTCTTTCCAGTCTTTACGACAGGTTATACTTTAGAGCAGTTGGATGAGATTTCTATCAATCTTGAATCCTTACCGGCTTCTTTAGACAGCCCTCGTTGGCAAAGTGGTGCGCCTATCCTTGGGGCTTTTGATGATCACAATCATCTTGTTATGTTTACAGGAACCCCAATGGAGGCAACGGTTGTTTCGCAAGAGATGGGGGCACCGGATGGAAGTTTTAGCTTTATCACGAAGATGTTTGCAGAGGTTGATACGACGCAAGGTCTTTTAAGCATTGGGGAAAGAAGATTGCGCAATCACGATACGCCGATCACATGGCATAAGGAGAGGATATGTTCTTATGTCACAGGTGCTTATCATGGACGTTCACGCAATCGTTATCACCGTTTTAAATTGCGCATTCCCGAATATGAATCTTGGACAATGATTACGGGTTTTAATGTTGATTTACGTCCTTTAGGCAGAGGATAATGGCAAAAGTCTATTTGACCAGTTCTTGGGATTTGGAGCGTATAGCCCCATACTTTGAAGAGATCATTGCGTCATTGAGTGATTACGTAGAGCGTTTCAAACATGAAGTTACGTTACAAGAACTGATTGAAGCCATTTGCAGTGGCAAAAAACAGTTGTGGCTTGTTTTGGATGATGATGAGAAATTTTTAGCGGCTGTTACGACCCAGATACAACAGACAGTTTTAGGAAAGAAGCGCGTTTTGATTTGTGAATGCAGTGGCAAGGGCGTTCTTGATCAAATTGATAATTTAAAAGTTGCAGAGGATTGGGCGCGTGAGAATGGCGCTTTCGAGATAGAGATTTTAGGGCGCTTAGGCTGGAAACGCGCATTGGACAGGCAAGGTTACGGCATAACGATGCTTTATTACAGGAAGGAATTATGACATGGGGAGCAGTACGCCAACAACACAAGAACAGAAACAGGTGCAGACAAGCGCCCCGCCTTCTTGGATGCAGAATGTTTTTAAGCGTGGTGGTGCAGATGCCTATCAAATGTATAACGCATTATACATAAAAAACTAATAAAGTCAATATGTTGAGTGTAATTATTTTATATGAATCCACTTAAGAATCCACACTTTTATACGTGTTTAAATTGACCATTTTTTATATAGGATTGTCACGTATGAATAGAGCATAAAAAGCAAATCATGATGTAAATATTATAATGTATGTGTCATTCAAATGAAATGAAAAGCAGCTATCATTCATAATGGTTCATAAATTTTGTGATACGTTTTTATCATTCAAAAATCGCATTATTTTAAAATTTAGTCGTTTTAAATTATCGATAACGTAAATCGCATGCGTTTAAAGAATGTATGAGTTTTGCTCTTTTTTGAGCGAAACCTTAAAAGGAATAATCGTTTGAAACTTTTATAAGCTTATAGGTTTTAATTCATTAGAGCGCATAAAAGGATTTAAAGATAAGATCGGTTTTATAACCACGGTATTTTTTTACCGAGGTACGAAATAGAAGCTATGAAATTTAAAATATTATATCTTATGATATTAGAAGCCTTTTTAATGATATAGCAAGCGAACAACAAACATTTTAAAATGTTATCGTTTAAAGATACGAAATCAAAAGGGGGCAATCCAAATTTGGAGGCAGCTATTTAGATAAAGATAAGCAAGCAAAGTTCAAAACTATTGTAACATCATAAAGACATAGGATTTTACTAAATTTTGGAGTCAAAAGCGACATTGTTAAAAGAATGGTCTATTCTAAAGATAACGGGCTCGAATTTGAGCTGGTTAAGATTGCCAACTCAAAATTGAGCTGGTTAATTTGCAAAGAAATTAGGTTTTAATGAAAAGTGAAAATACGCTTATGAGAACCTCTTTAAGGGAACGTCTAAACGTTTGAAACATAAAATGAGATGATTATAAAAAACGTTTCATTTACGAAAAAAAGAAGATCTAGATTTCATAGCGGAGCAAATCTTAAAAAATTACATTTGATAGGTTTTGATTTTAGAATGTCAGTTATTTCAATTCACTTAACTCAATTTCGAGGTTAGTATATTAAAACGTTTTAAAGAAGCATTTTGATAATGTGCTTCGTTTCAAATGAATCTCTTAAAAAAAAGGGCGTTATGATTAATACGTTTGATAGTCATAAAAGCGTTTATAGGCTCTCCCATTTAAATGCATGCTATCAAGATCATACTCATCATTTACGGTTCTTTTGATAAGTTTTCATAAGAACCAAGAAAGCGTTTGCAATATGATACGTTTTAAAGAATGCTTATAAGGCGTTTACAGCCTTAAAGGCGCCCCCCACGCCATTCTTTATTCTGTTTCATCAACAATCTTGACAAGGTTATCGCTTTCATAAACTTCATAATTTATAGGAATTTCCTTTACTTTGCTTTTCTTGGTTAATTTCGCATTGCCATAAGCGCGACCCCAGACCTTAGTATAGAATAAAACTTTGGCATTGCCAAAAACAGAGCCATAAATTTCAGCACAACCACCCACCAAAGCACCGCCATAGACCTTGCCATATATTTTTGCACGACCATTAATAAGGGCATAATTATAAACATGGGCATAGCTATGAATACGAGCCGAGCCAGCAACAATGGCACGACCATAGACCTTTGCATAATTAAAAACCGTAGCATCATAAGAAACATGAGCATGATCATAAA
>NZ_CABFVS010000043.1 GCF_902150025.1 Bartonella massiliensis | reverse complement strand
CCACCGAGAGCCCCCGCTTTGATATCAGAGAAGTCTTTTAAAGCCTTAATGCGATAAAGAGTTGTAATCTCTCTAGTAAACATATTTTAATTTTTTGATTTCACTGGTTAATTCATATTTTTTAGACATAAAGATATCCTCACAATTTAATGTGATAAACATTGAATAAAATTTGGAATAGGAAATTTTAAAGAGGGGCGCCCCCGCCGCGCCCGTGCTTATTTAAGCAGCATCACTTTCATATTCGCTGTCATTATCATCATAATAATAGCTTTCAAAATCAGCATAATATTCATCACGATAATAATCATCTTCACTACCAAATTCGGGATATGCCTCATTCCAAATATGATCATCAGCAGTTAAAGAAGCGGCACTATGAATATAAGAAGAGCCAGAGATAAGAGCATCACAAACAACAGCATCATCGAAAACACGCGAGTCATCACAAATATGAGCAGCGCCACTTATTTTTGCATTGCCACCGACATGAGCATCATCACAAATAACGGCATCATCCGAAACATGAGCATGGTCAGTGACACGGGCGTTATCATAAATTTGTGCATTTCCTTCAATTACAACGGCATTGCTAATTTGTGCATTGCCATAAAGCTTTGCATTGTCCTTTATTGTCATTCCTTCAAAAATAGCATTTCCATAAATTTTAGCATTGCCATAGACGTCTACAAAATAGCCTTTTACTTTAGCATTTCCAAAAACCCGTGCATTTTGAAGCACCCGCGCTCTGTCATATACCCAGCAATTGCCATGATGAGATAAGTTTTTTTCCTTTTCAATATAGCCCCCCAGATCGCCAGCCTTAACATCACCAAAATCTCTTAAAGCACGAATGCGATATAATATATGACCAGCTACAAAATCCATTGCGCCTGTAAATTCATATTTTTTTGATGTTTTTTTCTTATTAATAGATGCGGTTTCATTTGAAATGGAAGAAATAACGGGGGTGTTTTTTGATATAGTTTTCATAGTTAAAACCTTACTGATTATACGTTTTTCAATTGACACCTTCTATAGAGGCGTCGGGTGTTGAAAAACACGGCAGTAAGTCCGTTGCTTACACTTTTCCCATAAGGGTATTATATGGTGTAAGCACACCCGACAAAATCATTATATGCCAATCACAGCATAAAAGATAGTCAGTATTTTAAAGACTTTGGAAAGGTTGTTTCGTAACCTATCCGCTTACTGTTTAAAGTGTTTTTCAATCACTTGAGTATTTATATAGCAAAATACGTATTTATTGTCAAATAATATTTTATCTTTTTTGATATTTTTTATGATTTTTTTAAATGCATTGTGTGTAAATATTTATCATATGCTTATTAATTGCTTCTTTTGTATTATCTGCTTTTAAAGCTATATTATGGGCTTTCTTAAACGATTGCGTTATTTTTTGAATCTATACATTTA
>NZ_CABFVS010000042.1 GCF_902150025.1 Bartonella massiliensis | reverse complement strand
CCCTTTAATGAATTTTATCAGTTTACTTAAATGGATAAACTTATAATTTTAGAGAATGATTAAAACACGTCTTAAAAAAGCATGTGATCTTTTAAAGCCTTCAAAAGACAGTTTATAATGATAAGACATGCTATCAAGACTATTATGGTTATGAGTTTTGAAGGGGTTTTGAGTTTTGACGGTTGCTGCTTTTATATAAAAAAATGGTAAAAAAATAAAAACGTTATATTTCAATTATTTAGTATTTTACAGATCTTCAAAAAACAACCAAAATCAACAATACAACCTATGAATTCAACTAATGATATATGTTTCGAGGGGGTTTTGACAATTTTTGCACCGTCAAAACCTATAAGCAAAATAAATATACATAACTCTCTTTAAACAAAGCTTTTGAAAAGAATAAAGCTATCATTTTAGAGTGCGATATACTCTCTTAAAAGCAATCCAAATTACAGTGTTTAGAAGTGCAAACATTCTTTTTAAAGTAACGTATATAAACACTCCTTTTAAGATTGTATCTAATCAACTTGATAAAAGAGGTATAGATTATAGTTATAAGACTCTATACCCCTTATAATGAGCATACCCATTATGTGAGCATGCTTTATAAGCTTATTCAGTTTCTCTAATTTCTAATTTTGGTAGTTTTTTCACGATTTTCATTGTCTCTAAACTTACGGTAATAACCCTTTGGAATAACTCCAATGGATAAGCAGGGTTTCCAACGGTTTCAACAGCATAGCGATTGGCATCATTCACAATACCACTCTTTTTATCAGTCTTTACACATTGACGTTCCATAACCCATTCAAGAGCAGGCTTGCCATTAACGATATACTCATAAGCTTCAAGAGGGATATCTGTCATGATGATGTTGCTATTGTAAATAACTGTGGATTTATCTTTTTCCTTACTGTTTCCAAAGAATCTCATTTCTGTAACATAATAGAATTTCTCAAGATTAGAGATATCAACTTGTTTAGGATTGCCTTTTTTAAAGGTTACTGGATAAGGTTCTACAGTTTCATAGTTTACGTGCAAATGACCCAATTCACGCCCTGCTGTAACAAATTTCCAAAAATCATCAGCACTCTTTACACAAGGGATACGAGGCAATTCTTTGCATAAATTATCAGCATAACGGGTACGATAATCTTCCGAATGTAAGATTCCGTAAACGTAATAGAATAAATCATCTTTTGTTATATTCTCATTTGGATAAGCCGCTTTAAAATGGGCTAGCCCTTCATCCGTAATAGCATCACGCCTCTTTAAACCAGCATTTTTGTTTTCTTCTATAGCATTTGCGAACAAATGGGATTGTTTCTCACTTTTATTTTTTGAAACCGTAGTGTCTTCGTAAATATAGCGTGGAAAACATTGACTACCACCATCTATCACATTAAGATCAGGCAAAATCTTAGTCATAAGAACAGAAAAACCTTTCATTGCTCCTGTACCTGTAATTTGTATCACCTTATTTTCAACTGCTTTTCCGATAGGGAATATGCGCGGCATTTGATAAACCATTTCATTGAAGACACGATTATAATAAAGCCACTGTTGTGTAAAAGGACGATAAAGACTTTTAGTAAGGCAATCTCTTTCAAATTCAAAAGTCTTTCCTTTAGCTAAATGTTGTTTAAGTGCACGACTCCAACTGATTTTACTTGTATCCAAATCGACAAAATCATTTACAGAATTTGCACGTATTTTATGATCAGTATGTGGATAGGTATCATTAAACCGTTCCACTTCACTATTATAGAAGCCAATCATATTACTCATATTTTTTTCTAGTGAGTGATGGCTTGAATTATAGACCCAAGCATCACGGCTTGTCATAATACCACGGGAATAAGTTTCAAAGAGCTTTTTATCATGTCCTTTTTTAGCACCCATAGCTAAAAATGATTTGAAGCTATCATCACGTTGATCAAGCCAATCATTATGCCTATCCGGTTTTATTATTTTCCAACCTTGTTTACTTTGTGTAATGCCATCAATGCTACCCAATGTCTCAATTATCGTAAGCTTTTTCTGTCTCGTGAGATAATCTCCAATATCACGGAAATATATTTTCCCACGCTGTTGAGATTCTGGATTTTTCACGAGAATAGAGATAGCTATAGGGGCTCGAGAACCTTCTCCAAAAATTCCCCCACTTTCTTTCTTACGCTGTTCTCCAGACGTTCGTGCATTCCCCCGTAAATGGAAAATATAAAGGCTGCTAAATTCTTCAACGAGGCATTTTCGTAAGCCAGCCATAGCATTTGCATCTACAAAGCTTGCATTTGTGACAAAACCAATAACACCACAGTCTTTTATACGGTCACTAGCCCAGCGAATAGCACGGATATAACTATCATAAAGTGATTGTATACAAACTGCTTTTGATTGAGCGGCATAAGTTTCACGAATACGGTCATCTAAGATTGGATAAGGAGTATTCTTTGCATTATCATTCTCGTTTTTTTGCTTTGTTGAATAAGGGGGATTACCAAAGATAACTTCAATATTGAGATTTTTCTGATGTTCTAAATATTCACTGTTTTCTTTAAATAATTCTTGTAGCAGGTTTTTCTCTTCAAGCATCTGAAACGTATCGGTTAAACCAATATGCTTGAATGGGATATAATTCCCTTTCATAAGACCATGATAGGTTGCTTCAATATTAATGGCTGCTATGTAATAAGCGAGCAAGACAATCTCATTGGCATGGATATCATAACGGTATTTATATTCCATATCCTCTGGTTTGATCAGTTTAGATTGTAATAGCCGCGTAATAAAGGTTCCTGTTCCTGTAAAAGGGTCAAGAATAGAAACACCACGTGATCCTAAGCTTTTTCCAAATTCATTGCGTAACACATCATCAACAGAATGAATGATAAAATCTACAACCTCAATGGGGGTATAAACAATTCCTAATTTTTCTACTGTACGTGGAAAAGCATAACGGAAAAATTCATTATAAAGCTCTACAATTAGGCTTTGTTGTGCTTCAAGAGTGGTAATTCCACGCGTGTAAAATTGTACACTCTTAGAAATATTTTTGAGATCTTGAGATTCTTCTTTAAGAGTAAACTTATCAAGGGCATTGAGTACACGTTGTAAGGCGCAAGATACGGGATTTTCTTGAACAAACTGATGCCCTTCAAATAAAGCATTAAAGACTGGACGCGTCACAAGATGTTGCGCAAGCATTTCAATTGCATCTTGTTCAGAGATAGCCGTGTTTAAATTGCTACGCAATTCGGTCATAAAATCATTAAACACCTGTTGTGTTTCAGTTTCTGATTTCGTCAAAACTTCAGTTAAGCGTGTGATATGAGTTTGAGCAAGATCACCAACATTTATTGCCCATTTTTTCCAATAACTAGGGTCGTAAAATCTATTGACAATAGCAGCTTTAATGACATCTTTACATTTAGAAAAAAGGGGGAGTTCTCCTTGTTCTCCACTTGTATGAGAGGGTTCATAAGTTGCTAACCCAATATTAAGTCCTGAATACTCTAATTTTGAGCGTGTAGGTAAATCATCAATAACCGTGGTCGTATCTTCTAACGCAAGTTCTTGAGAAGCAGCGACGATTTCGAGAGCATAGCTTACGTCTTGTTTTTTGTGCATATGATGAATTATTTTATTAAAGTTATCATCATGGGCACGTAAAGCATTAAGAACTTGCCAGATAACATTATACTTTTTGTTGTTTTCTAAAGCTATTTCCGGCGGAATGCCAGCGGGTATCCCAATGGGTAGAATGATATAGCCTCTTTTTTTACCTTCTGCTCGACGCATGACGCGTCCTATCGCTTGAATAATCTCAATTTGACTTTTGCGCGGGTGTAAAAATAGAACAGCATCAAGAGCAGGAACATCAACACCTTCAGACAAACAACGTACATTGGTGAGTACACGGCAAGTATTTTCCCCCACATCTTCCTTTAACCAATCAAGTTGTTTTGTACGTTCTTTAGCACTAAAGGTTCCATCAATATGGGCAAAGGTACAGTTAAGAGGAGGAGTATCTTTATAGTTTTTATGAAGAGCGCGCAAAGATTCTTGCACTTTTTCTTTTTTGAATCTTTTGCATATGCGTTTAGAGGTATCAATATCTTTGCAAAATGCTAAAGCTCTACGCATAGGCTTGGGGTCATCTTCAAGGTCAAGTTTCAGATCCATTTTGGTAAGGGCTCTATAACAGCCATTAATCTTGGTCCTATCGTCAAGAATAAGTTCATAATTCTCATCGGTAATCAGATGTTGAATGGATTGGCTTACTTCTTTTTCATTGACAACTAATATGATAACTTTACAAGGTGATAACAGTTTATCCTCTAAAGCACGTGAAAAGCTGTAAGCATAAAGTTGTTTGCCATAGAGTTTTTCATTATCCATGGACACCAAAACGTTATTGGAGAAGACAGCATTCCTTTTTAGCTTGTCACTAAAGATCCTTGGGGTTGCTGTCATGTAGAGGCGTTTTTTGCCGCCAATGATGCTGTTATCGTGAACTTTGATAAATTCAGATTCATGCTTGTCTGTTCCCAATACAACCCCCGTTGTTCTATGGGCTTCATCACAAATGATCAGATCAAATTCGGGTAAATCATATTCTTTTTGTGCATCCGAAATCACTTGAATGGAATGATAGGTCGAAAAGACCACGGTCATCACATCAAGAGGGGTTTTATTGGCTTTACGGGCAAGCTCTTTTGCATCCGTGGTAGCCGGTAAGACAAGATCAGAAGCATCCAGACCAGATTCATCATCATGCTTCCCTTTACGACGCTTGCCTACTTGTGTATCAGAACACACGGCAAAGGAACGCAATGGCACCTCTGTATCAATGGTCCATTCACGGATTGTTTGTGACATCAAAGCAAGAGAAGGCACTAAAAACAACACACGCTTACCTTGACCTGCTATTTGTTCTGCTATCTTAAGGCTTGTGAAAGTCTTACCCGTACCACAAGCCATAATCAGCTTGCCACGGTCTGCTTCTTTTAAACCTTCACAGACTTTCTCAAGTGCTTCCTTTTGATGATCTAAAAGCTTTTTTTTCGGTTGCTCTTTAAGGACAGCTTGTCCTCTTTCTTTATAAGCCCCCCAATCAATTTGACTGTTTTCTAAATCAAACAAATTAATCTGTTGAATGCGAACTTCTTGACCATCACACGTGTTGTTCGCATTATCACTCCAATTGCTTTCAGTGCTATCAACAAGAATACGACGCGTAAAAATCTTTTTTCCAGAAGCTGCTATAAAGCTATTAATATCTTCTTTTTTAATGATATGAGAAGCATCATAACATTTACATTGAATAGCCGCATAGCCGCCGTCATCACGGATTGTCGCCACTAGATCAATGCCAATATCACGCCTATCTTCATCATGTTCCTCAGCCCATTCCGAATAAGTCTGAACCTTTTCGTATTCTTGCTTTTGCAAGGGGTCTTCAGACAGATAATCCTTCACAAGGTTTTCAAACAGCGTTCCCAATTCACGGGGTGATTTTGCCTGTTTACGATAATACTCCAACAGAGAGCGTAGTGTGACATGTTCATGATCAGACTTAACAGATTGCAGCATATTACAACAGAACTCCATTTCATAACGACATGGTCAATTCCCATCAAAAGAATCGAAATGAAGCTTATTAAATCCATTTTGAATGAATATCGAGTGAAAAATGCTTAATCTACACGGGAGTTAATAAGAGCATGTATGTAAAAATAAATGCTGTTATTATTATAATAACACCAATAATTTCAAAAAGGTAATTTAGTTTTTTATACATATCATATTCACATAGGACTATTGTTTGTTCACTCCAATCGTTAAATGCGATTAATACGATATGTATTTAAAATATATTAAAGTGTTAAAATAAATGTTTTGATAGATGTTATAATTCAGTTCAAGAATGACGATAGCAATGTGGAAAAAGCCTATAGTTTTTTCAAAGAGGTTCTTAAAGGATTCTTATCAACAGCCTATAAGAGAGATCAGATCAGCAAAATAGTGAAATTTGCTATTCACTTGGTGTTTTAATCAAGACAAATTCACTATGGGATTTTAAAACATCATAATGAGTATTTTGATAAGTTTTATGAGTGACTTTAACAAATAGGTTTTGACGGTGCAAAAATTGTCAAAACCCCCTCGAAACATATACTATTGATTGAATTTAGAGGTTGCATTATCAATATGGGTTGTTTTTTAGATTTGTAAAATACTAACCACTTGAAATATAATGTTTTTATTTTTTACCATTTTTTTATA
>NZ_CABFVS010000041.1 GCF_902150025.1 Bartonella massiliensis | reverse complement strand
CTATTCCAAACCCACTTTTTGACATTCGGCGTCATCGCAATAACATCATATTTCTGATAAATAAACGCATAAGGTCCTTTTTGCATCAGCTCACGTTGTAAGTCTGCGTAAAGCTGCGCCCGCTTTTGCGGATCTTTTTGAAACAATGCCTCTTCAACTTTTTGATTCATCTCTGCATCAAAATACCCACTCTTCCAACTAGGATAGGCTGTATTTCGAGCCTCAAACCGATTATCCGGATTATAAACAAGACGTGAAGCCATGGTATGGGGATCCGCAGAATCATTATTCCATCCGATAAAAGCCGTATCAAAAGCCCGTGCATTTACCTTTGAAAACAACTGTGTCCCTGCCACACGTTCAATTTTAAGATGTACCCCAGCCTGCGCAGCACTATCTTGGAGTGATTGAGCAAGCAACAAAGTATAAGGCGTATTGGAGACGAGAAAATTGGCTTCAAATCCATTCGGATACCCCGCCTCTGCTAAAAGTTTTTTGGCTTTTTGAACATCAAATTTAAAGGGTTGCCCTTCTTTTTCATCCAAAGCGCCAAAATTGCCAAGAGGAATAAAACTTGACCGTGGAATACCAATTCCTTTGAGAAGTTTCTTGCCAAGACCTTCATAGTCGATAAGATAGTTCATTGCCAAGCGTACTTTTTCTTTTGCAAAAATGGGATTTGTCATATTAAATGCCCAATACATCATGGTTGGGACCAACACTTTTTCAACTTTAACATCTGTTGTTTTTTTCAAGTCTGCAAGATCTTCAGGAGTTAAATTACGCGCAACATCAATATCGTGTTTTTCCAACAACAAACGTTGTGTTCCAGGCTCTGCAACATGACGAATAAGAATCTGCTTCAGCTTCGGTGCCTCTCCCCAATAATGGGAACTGGCACGCAACAAAAGAGCTTCTCCAGGACGCCAACTTTTTAACTGATAAGGACCAACACAAGCAGCATGACTCTTCAAATAATGATTGCCCAGATCACCATTTTTTTCATGCTTCATAATCGTCTTACGATCAAGCAAAGCAGTTGCACGACTTGCCACAATATTATTAAGAATGAGCTCTGCTGGATAAGGTTTCTCAAACTTCATGACCACCGTTTTCTTATCCGGAGCTTGCAGTGCCTCATCAACATTTTTTTCTACAATTCCATATTCATTAAAAATAGCTGCATTGGCCATTTTTAATTTAACAATCCGTTTCATACCCCAAACAAGATCATTGGCGTTGGCTGATCTGCCATCATTAAACTTCAAACCATCACGCAAATGAAAAGTAATTACCGTGCTGTGATCATCCCCAGAAACATCCCAATGCGTTGCTAATGCCGGAACAACTTTTGCTGGATCATCTGTCGCCGTACTGACCAAATTATCACAGACATTGTAAATAATTTCACTTGCATAAACATCGTTAAGTTGTGCGGGATCAAAGGTACTGATCGCATCGAGATTCCAAGCCATGACAAGCGTATTTGCCGGTGTCTTTGCTGAAACCTGCTGGGTAATCATTCCTAGTGCCATAAGAGCAGAAACAAGAGAGCTGCTCCCTTTTAATATTTTTCTTTTCAAGTTCATAAATTTTCCCCTTATTTTTTATCAATATTTTTATCAATTAAAGACATTGAAATGACAAACAAATTTATAATCATAAAGAGCAAACTTATAATTATAAAAATTGAACAAAGACGTTCTCATCACCTATACAGAGTCATCTTATTTTTAAATTTCATCCACTTTATAAATCCCCATCTCACTTTATAAATCCCCACCGCATTTTATAAGTTCATTGACTTAAGTCTCAATCAAACCATAGCGAATATGCAATATATGTTTTGCCAACCAATATGACCTTTTTTCATAATAGCTCTTTGCACACAACAATACACTTTATATCAATCCCACGCTTTATCATTCCCCCATCAATCATCAAATGATAAACCTTGCAGCCCCCCAAAAACAGTAAGCTTTTAAAAGAAATCATTGCGCAAAGTTTTATGAACGTACTATTTTTATTCCTTTAAGTTGTATTTAAAAATAAAATACGTAAACTTTAAAAACCATCATCCCCCTTTAAAATTCATTTTCAAGATGCCGCACATCTTTACGCCATAATAAAAATTATATTAAAATGGTAGAAAACATAAAGAGAATATCTTGTCTAAAACTCTCCCCCTCACAAAAATCTGCTTAAAATTTTGGAAATTAAGTCTCAAAAGTTTTACCTACCAGCAAAGCTAAATACACGAACAAAAAGAAATGAATAATGAGAAAAGCCACCTCTTCCAACCTTCATTTTCTGAGAAATAAAGCTTATAATAAAAGAATACAAACTAAAATAGCCTCCCTCATTGATAAAAACAAAATTCATTAGATGATTTTCCCCAAAAACATAACGAATATAAATCCTTCTAAACTTTAGTGTACCTTATTGCTTTTGCATAACAAAAATAGAATAGCAAGCAACATGCCTTAATAAAACACCCGCCTGCAACAGCAAAACACAGAGATTCAATGAAGCAATGTAGTGGATACAAGTCTGCTTGAGCTTAAGTATCCTCCCCAAAACTGCTACTTACACGCAGCAAAACTCCTCTCTAATGGGGGAAACTTATCAGATAATAAAACCTAACACAAGCAACTTAAGTTATTTAACCTCAGTTTTTCATTATTGCGTTTTATTTTAGAGTGCCTAGGCAAGTCTTGGACAATCGATCACCACAAAAATAATTCACCCCTCATAAAACCGAAGAAAAATATAACAATGCAACAACAACACCCCAGTTAAAAACGACTTTGCATTCATCAATAAACATGAATAAATATTGATTACTTCGTTATAATGACAGCTAATAACGACTATGTCATAACGCAAATACAAATATCTCTTCTAAGTCATTTCAAATGCCAAACGCTTGCGCAACATGGAAAGATGCAAAATGTAGAATGGTATGGACTCGTTCTTTCACGAGTATAAGAGAATGGCGCGAAATAACTTCATCGTTATATCATTCATAAGCCCCATTGATAAATAAGGACAGTAAGATTTTTTTTAAGAAAGCACGTGAACTGGCAACTGAGTAGTGTCCTATTTGACCAATAAAATATCGCTATTATCTAACGCCAGATACATAAAAACTAAGCTATCACTCTTTTTTGCATCTGTTTTTTTATTCCCAAAGTTATACCTTATTTTATCATTTTGACTTCCAGTAGCCATAAAAGTCATCACTCTTGTATCGTTTGTAAGCTTTCAGATATCTTACGTAGTAGCGTTATCTGTACATTGATATAATTCAATTATTATTCTCTTGATCATTGCCTTTGATAGAAGTTTTGCCAATTTATCGACAAAAGCACCCTTCAAGATGATCATTGACAATCCCTATAGACTGCATAAAAGCATAACAAATCGTGGGACCAACAAATGTCCAACCGCGTTTTTTTAAATCTTTAGAAAGACGAAGAGAAGCAGGGGTTGTAGAATGAGCCAACAGTGTTTGAAAATCTATCTTTTCATAGCGCTCCGATTGTGGTGGTTGAAAAGACCAAAAATAGTCAGACAAACTCCCCCACTCTGTTATAATTTCCTGTGCTCTCAGTGCATTATTAAGTACTGATTTAATTTTTCCTTGATGACGAACTATATTTTTGTTCTGCATTAACATTTGCACTTTTAGCGCATCATAATGAGCAATCTTTTCAAAATCAAAATCATCAAATGCAATGCGAAAAGAAGGGCGTTTTTTTAAAATCGTAAACCAAGAAAGCCCCGCTTGGAAACCTTCAAGACAAATTTTTTCAAACAAAGGGATATCCTCAAAAATAGGTTTTCCCCATTCGTTATCATGATAAGCACAATAAAGTGGATCCGTTCCAGCCCATGCGCAACGAACTTTTCCATCCACTCCCTTAAGAAGACCCTCAGCAAGCATTAAATTCACCGTATTAAAAGAGAGTTCCTTGGTCATCGCTTGATGATTTTATTTTTTTGTGTTTTAAATGTTTCGCAGAAACAGGCTCTTTTGTTGCAACACTGATATCTCCATCAAAAAAGCGTAAATTTATTTGTCCACTTTCAGGAAAATGCGCTAACCGTTTAATGGGCTTATGATCTTGCCCTAAAGCCAAAACAAAACCACGCTCTAAAATATTTTGATAAGAAGTACTTTTTAAAAGCCTGCATGCCAACTCTAACGCCGCGCGTTGTTTTTCCACACTGCGCACAAAAGCACGTTGAAGACGCACTGTATATTCCTTTGTATGACGTTGTGCTTTTTCACTATTTAACAAACGTAGCGAAAGACGGAGCTGAAGGGCATGAAAAGAAAAACGTTTTTTATCGTAGCTCACACAAAGAGCACGCTGTAATCGACTTGAAACTTCATCAAAACCACGCCGCGGTAGAGCAAAAAGTTGGTCGACAGTGGGAAGACCTCGTCTGGCTGCACGCAATTTTTGTTGATGAAAATCAAAAGAACGTGCCAGTCCTTTACGCAAACGTGCCCCAAGGGATGCAACACTGACTTCAAGATCAAGCTTGACGGGAACAGCCTTTTCTGCCGCTCCTGTAGGGGTTGGAGCACGCCAATCAGCGACATAATCAATCAAAGTCCAGTCTGTTTCATGCCCAACAGCAGAAATAACCGGAAGATCAGAAGCATAAACAGCACGAACAACAGCTTCATCATTAAAGCCCCACAAATCTTCTAAACTGCCTCCTCCCCGTGCAACAATAAGCAGATCAGGTTTTGGAATGTTTCCTCCTGTGTCAAGAGCATTAAAACCTTCAATAGCAGCAGCCACTTCACTCCCGCTTGTTTCCCCCTGAACACGGACAGGCCAAACCAAAATATGCAACGGAAAACGGTCAGATATACGATGAATAATATCCCGAATAACAGCACCCGTTGGGGATGTTACAACACCTATAATTCGAGGCATATAAGGCAAAGGCTTTTTCTTTGCCTCATCAAACAAGCCTTCTTTTGCAAACTTTTTTTTACGATTTTCAAGAAGAGTCATCAAAGCACCAACCCCTGTTGGTTCAAGCGCCTCAATGACAATTTGATATTTCGATGACCCTGGATACGTTGTTAGTTTTCCAACAGCAACCACTTCCATCCCTTCTTCAGGAGGAAATTTGAGCTTTTCCATGACCCCACGCCAAATAACAGCCTCCAACCGTGCCTTGTCATCTTTTAAGGCAAAGTAAGCATGTCCCGAAGCATGAGCCCCTCGATAACCAGAAATCTCACCACGCACCCGTACATACCCAAACTTCTCTTCAACAACGCGCTTTAAAGCCCCAGCTATTTCTGAAACAGTAAATTCTGCGACATTTGTTGCAACTGTTTTTTCACCAAACAAACTCACCATTTTTGAACTCTTTACATCCGTTTCTGTGAAGCCTTTTGAAACTCTGCATCGTTAACCTTTTGATGTATAGTTTTATCTAAATACCCATAACACCAAATCGGATACCTCTTAGCTTAAAAACAATTATGAGAATTATCAATAATCCCTAAAACCATTGTAGAGAAATTTATAGAGCATTATTTTCTCTTATAAAATGTAAAAGGTATCAACAACAGTTGAAACATTCAATCTTAACATCTATACAAACACAGCTTTCATGAGAATAGAAATTCTTTCTAAAGAGAATATCTTGAAATTCTCTACAAAACATAGCAATTGATCAGCGATAAAATTCAACGTATTGCAAAAATCTTTAATGCTTTGCAATACGTCAAATATATCGTGATCATACTTTTTTATACTTTATAAATTTGATCCCCTTTTATTTTTCAATTTTACTATAAAAAACACGTGGCGCACTATTCCAAACCCACTTTTTGACATCCGGCGTCATCGCGATCACATTATATTTCTGATAGACAAACGCATAAGGGCCTTTTTGCATCAGCTCACGTTGTAAATCAGCATAAAGCTGCGCCCGCTTTTGCGGATCTTTTTGAAACAATGCCTCTTCAACTTTTTGATTCATCTCTGCATCAAAATACCCACTCTTCCAACTAGGATAGGCTGTATTTCGAGCCTCAAATCGATTATCCGGATTATAAACAAGGCGTGAAGCCATGGTATGAGGATCTGTAGACCCGCTACTCCATCCGATAAAAGTCGTATCAAAAGCCCGAGCAGCCACCTTTGAAAACAACTGTGTCCTTGCCACACGTTCAATTTTAAGACGCACCCCTGCCTGTGCAGCACTATCTTGGAGCGATTGAGCAAGAGCTAAAGTATAAGGCGTATTAGAGACAAGAAAATTGGCTTCAAATCCATTCGGATACCCCGCCTCTGCTAAAAGTTTTTTGGCTTTTTGAATATCAAATTTAAAGGGTTGCCCTTCTTTTTCATCTAAAGCGCCAAAATTGCCAAGCGGAATAAAACTTGACCGTGGAATACCAATCCCTTTGAGAAGTTTCTTGCCAAGACCTTCATAGTCGATAAGATAGTGCATCGCCAAGCGTACTTTTTCCTTCGCAAAAATGGGATTGGTCATATTAAATCCCCAATACATCATGGTTGGGACCAACACCTTTTCAATTTTAACATCTGTTGTTTTTTTCAAATCTGCAAGATCTTCAGGGGCCAAATTACGCGCAATATCAATATCGTGCTTTTGCAACAACAAACGTTGTGTTCCAGGCTCTGCAACATGACGAATAAGAATCTGCTTCAATTTTGCTGGCTCTCCCCAATAATGGGAACTAGCACGCAACAAAAGAGCTTCTCCAGGACGCCAACTTTTTAACTGATAAGGACCAACACAAGCAGCATGACTCTTCAAATACTGATTGCCCAAATCACCATTTTTTTCATGCTTCATAATTGTCTTACGATCAAGCAAAGCAGTTACGTGATTTGCGATAACATTATTAAGAATGAGCTCTGCTGGATAAGGCTTATCAAATTTTACCACCACCGTTTTCTCGTCCGGGGCTTGCAGTGCCTCATCAACATTTTTTTCTACAATTCCATATTCATTAAAAGTTGCTGCACTAGCCATCTTTAATTTGACAACCCGCTTCATTCCCCACACAAGATCACTGGCGTTGGCTGGTCTACCATCATTAAACTTCAAACCATCACGCAAATGAAAAGTAATCACCGTACTGTGATCATCCCCTGAAACATCCCAATGCGTTGCTAATGCCGGAACGACTTTTGCTGGATCATCTGCCGCTGTAGTGACCAAACTATCACAAACATTTTCAATAATTTCATTTGCATAAATATCATTGCTTTGCGCGGGATCAAGCGTACTGATTGCATCGAGATTCCAAGCCATGACAAGCGTATTTGCCGGTGTCTTTGCTGAAACCTGCTGGGTAATCATTCCTAGTGCCATAAGAACAGAAACAAGAGAACCACTCCCTTTGAATATTTTTTTATTCAAACTCATCAACTTTTCCTCTTAATGTTTATTGTATAAATTCCCCACACAACAAAATCACGTAAAACAATGAGATTAGACGAGCCGTAGACTCTAAGAGACAAACACGATTAGCACTTTTACCTCCCCCCTTACTCATTATCCCTTTTGTCCTTGTGCACCTATAAAATCCCCCCAACCTACAAAAGAAAACGCTCCAATAGACAAACATTCCAATAGACAATGGATGATAATAGGCAATGGATAATGACCCATAAGAGGGCCTATTGATGATATCATTCCCCCACCACCATTAAAGGCGATAAAACCAAGATTTCTTCTTTCTTGTTGAGCAAACTTGTCTCTTCTTTCTTCTAGCGTTTTTTCTCTTTTAACGTCTTTTAAATGTCATCAAAGCACGCTTCTTGTTGGCTTAAGCGCTTAATAACAAATAGTCTTCATAATCATTTGATGTTTCGATAAAACAGAAAATTTCGTCAACTCGCCAAGTTGCACAACTTTTATCCCTTCTTCAAGAAGGGTTTCAAATTTTTTCATTACTTGCCGCAAAATAGCTTCCTCCCCACAAAATAATGGCCTCCAATATGCACCGTAGCAGCTTTCAAAGCAAAAGAAAATATGGGCACCATAAAAACCTGATACTCCTCACATCCCCCCATAACAAAACTTGTCTTCAACAGTGTAAAGTCTTTGTTCCTTTTGCAAGGTTAAACTCCATAACAGTCGTTGCACTAATTTTTTCAGCAAATAAATTGATCCCTTTTCAATTCACAAAGAATTGAAATATTCAATCTTAACGCCCATAAAATACCCCTATAATAAGAATGCCTCTTTAATAAGAATGAAAAATCTCTTTTAAGAAGGATCAATCTTGAAAAGACATGAAACAATATATCCCCCTTTTATTGACGCCCTTCGACGTATTGCAAAGCTTAAAAACACGATGCAAAACGTCGAAGATATCATCATCATATTCATTGTTGTATATAACAACAGTTGAAAACATGCTTATTTTTTAATGTCATTATAAAAAATACGTGGAGCACTATTCCACACCCATTTTTTGACATCAGGTGTCATCGCTATAGTCTGATATGTCTGATAAACAAAAGCATAAGGGCCTTTTTGCATGAATTCACGCTGTAAATCAGCATACATTTTCGACCGTTTTTTAGGATCTTTTTCAAACAATGCACGCTGAACCTTTTGATTCATACTTTTATCAAAATACCCAAGGCACCAACTAAGATAACCAGTATTTTTAGCTTCAAACCGATTATCAGGGTTGAAAATAAGACGTGAAGCCATGGTATGAGGATCGGCAGAGTCATTATTCCATCCAATAAAAATTGTATCAAAACTCCGTGCATAAAGTTTTGAAAACAACTGTGTTCCTACAAAATGTTCAATCTTAAAGCGTACGCCTATTTTTTTTGCATTATCTTGAATAGACTGAGCAATAGGCAAAGCAAAAGGATAAGGAGAGGCCCCTGCATAAATATTGGCCTCAAAACCATCCGGATAGCCTGCCTCTGTTAAAAGTTGTTTAGCTTTTTGAAGATCAAGTCTAAAGGGTTGTCCTTCTTTTTCATCCAAAGCTCCAAGATTACCAATGGGAATAAAGCTTGCCCGTGGAATACCAACATCTTTGAGAAGTGTTTTTCCAAGAGTGTCATAATCAATAAGATAACGCATAGCCAAACGTACTTTTTCATTGGCAAAAATGGGGTTTGTAGCATTAAAGCCCCATATAATAACAGATGGTTCTAAGACTTTCTCAACTTTAATATCTGTTGTTGCTTTCAGATCTTTGACATCTTCTGGTATCAAATTACGCGCAACATCAATATCGTGTTTTTCCAACAACAAACGTTGTGTTCCAGGCTCAGCAACATGGCGAATGAGAATCTGCTTTAATTGCGGTGCTTTTCCCCAATAATGAGAACTTGCACGCAATAAAACAGCCTCGCCAGAACGCCAACTCTCTAACTGATAAGGACCAACACAAGCCGTATGACTAGCCAAATAACGATTTCCCAGGTCACCATCTTTTTCGTGTTTCATAATTGTCTCACGATCAAGCAAAGCAGCAAGACGAAGAGTAACCATATGACTAAGGATAAGCTGTGCTGGATAAAGCTTATCAAATTTCATCACCACTGTCTTATCATCGGGGGCTTGAAGAGTAGAATCAACATTTTGTTCAGTAATTCCATACTCGTTAAACATTGCCGCTGCCGACAATTTTAATTTAACAATCCGCTGCATACTCCAAACAAGATCATGAGCACCAGCAGGTCGACCATCATTAAATTTCAAACCATCACGCAAATGAAACGTAAGTATCGTCCCTTGGCCATCATCTGAAACATCCCAACTTTTTGCCAAAGAAGGAACGACTTTAGCAGCATCATCTTTCGCAGAATCGACCAGATTATCACAAATATTACCAATAATTTCATTGGCATAACGATCATTGATTTGCGCAGGATCAAACGTATCTATTGCATCAAGATTCCAAGCCATCACAAGTGTATCGGCCGGTGTTTTTGCGGAAACTTGTTGTACAAACATCCCCAGTGTCATAAGAGCAGAAACAAAAAAGCGGCTCCTTTTCAATATATTTTTCTTAAAGTTCATAGACTTTTCCTTTTAACGTTGATCATGTAAATTCCTCACGCAACACGAACTTGCTTAATAATAAAATTAAACAAACCATAAGCTCCTAAAAACAAAGCTTTAAAACCTTCAACCCATTCCCCTCTTGCCAATCAGTCCCTTCTGCCCTTGCACACTTATAGGCTGACAAAAAAACATAAAAGAAAACAATAGGATAAATGATCATTCATAACAGAACCACTTCATGGTATCTTCTCTTCATAGTATCCTAACGTCTACCATTGAAGACTCTCGATAAAGTTTTCATCTTTGTTTTGTTGGTAAACTTGTCTCTGCTTTCTTCTAGCATTCTTTAATATCATTAAAGCACTCCCGTTGGCTCAAAAGCCTTCATTATAAATAATTTGACGTTTTGATAACACAGGAAAATTCGGCAATTTGCCAAGTGCAACAACTTTTATTCTTTCTCTCAAAAGAAAAATTGAATTTTTCCCCCTCCCTGAAACACAACATATCTTCCATTCGTATCTCATCACCTTTTAGAAGCAAAAGGAAATATAGGCTCCATAAAAAACAATATTTTCTCGTATACACAAAACTTTTTTCCATATTGCAAAGTCTTTGCGCCTTCAGCACGACTAAATTATGCGACACATGTTGCACTGATTTTTTCAGCCAATAAATTGATCCCTTTTCACTGCAAAAATCAAAAATTATGTTCAATCTTAACATCCAAGCAAATACATCTTTCGTGAGAATAAAACACCGCTTTTCAATGAGTTATGTCAAAAATATTTAACAATACGAATTATTTATAATCTTCGACGTCTTGCAAGGCTCGAAAACTGATGCAAAACGCCGAATAGATCATGACAAGCTTTTTATGTATCTGACAGCATTATAGACACACTTATTTTTCAATTTTACTATAAAAAATATGGGGTGCACTATTCCAAACCCACTTTTTGACATCCGGCGTCATCGCCACAACACCATATCTCTGATAAATAAACGCATAAGGTCCTTTTTGCATCAGCTCACGTTGTAAATCTGCGTAAAGCTGCGCCCGCTTTTGCGGATCTTTTTGAAACAACGCCTCTTCAACTTTTTGATTCATAGCTTCATCAAAATACCCATGCTGCCAACTAGGATAGGCTGTATTTTTGGCCTCAAACCGATTATCCGGATTATAAACAAGACGTGAAGCCATGGTATGGGGATCCGCAGAATCATTATTCCATCCGATAAAAGTCGTATCAAAAGCCCGTGCATTTACCTTTGAAAACAACTGTGTCCCTGCCACACGTTCAATTTTAAGACGCACCCCTGCCTGCGCAGCACTATCTTGGATCGATTGCGCAAGCAACAAAGTATAAGGGGTATTAGAGATAAGAAAATTGGCTTCAAATCCATTCGGATACCCCGCCTCTGCTAAAAGTTTTTTGGCTTTTTGAATATCAAGTTTAAAGGGTTGCCCTTCTTTTTCATCTAAAGCTCCAAAATTGCCAAGCGGAATAAAACTTGACCGTGGAATACCAATCCCTTTGAGAAGTTTCTTGCCAAGACCTTCATAGTCGATAAGATAGTGCATGGCCAAACGTACTTTTTCCTTCGCAAAAATGGGATTTGTCATATTAAATCCCCAGTACATCATAGATGGCTCTAAGACTTCTTCAACTTTAACATCTGTTGTTTTTTTCAAGTCTGCAAGATCTTCAGGGGTTAAATTACGCGCAACATCAATATCGTGCTTTTGCAACAACAAACGTTGTGTTCCAGGCTCTGCAACATGACGAATGAGAATCTGCTTCAGCTTCGGTGCCTCTCCCCAATAATGGGAACTGGCACGCAACAAAAGAGCTTCTCCAGGACGCCAACTTTTTAACTGATAAGGACCAACACAAGCAGCATGCCCCTTCAAATAATGATTGCCCAGATCACCATTTTTTTCATGCTTCATAATCGTCTTACGATCAAGCAAAGCAGTTGCAGGACTTGCCACAATATTATTAAGAATAAGCTCTGCTGGATAAGGTTTCTCAAACTTCATGACCACCGTTTTCTCATCCGGGGCTTGCAGCGCCTCATCAACATTTTTTTCTACAATTCCATATTCATTAAAAATAGCTGCATTGGCCATCTTTAATTTAACAATCCGTTTCATACTCCAAACAAGATCATTGGCGTTGGCAGGCCGTCCATCATTAAACATCAAACCATCACGCAAATGAAAAGTAATTACCGTGCTGTGATCATCCCCAGAAACATCCCAATGTGTAGCTAATGCCGGTACCATTTTAGCAGGATTATCTGTCGCCGTACTAACGAGGTTATCACAAACATTGCGAACAATTTCACTTCCATAAACATCGTTAAGTTGCGCAGGATCAAACGTACTGACCGCATCAAGATTCCAAGCCATTACAAGCGTATCAGCAGGTGTTTTCGCTTCAATCTGTTGTGTAACCACTCCAAGTGCCACAAGAGCAGAAACAAGAGAACCGCCACTTTTCAATATTTTTCTTTTCAAGTTCATAGATTTTTCCTTTTAACGTTTATTGTATAAATTCCCCACGCAAACCAAAACGTGTAAAATAATAGTGCTAGGCGAACCATAGGCTCTAAGAGACAAACGATTAACACTTTTAAGCAATACCACTTACCAACCACACCTCCTACCCCCATATGAGCCAAACTAAAATATACACCGAAAAACACTCTGATATACGATAAATGATATAACCGATAACAAAATATATTGATGATAAAACAAACGCCTACTCTTAAATGACGACACAACCAAAACTTCTTCTCGCTCTTGTTGAGCGAGCTTGTCTCTTTTTTCTTCTAACGTTTCTTCTCTACTTTTCGCATTTTTTATTTCTAGCGTTTTTTATGTTATCAAAGCACGTCCCCTGTTGACTTAAGTACTTTCATAAACAAGAAGACTTAATATTTTGATCTTTCAATAGGATAGGAAAATTCACCCATTTTTCAGCATCAAGCACCTCACCCTCTTCTACAAGAAGAACTTTGAATTTTCTTATCATGCTCGTAAAATAACAGCCTTTAATTATTAGCTTATTCCAAAATATAAATTATATCTTATTTCAAAATAAAAAGAAGCATAGGTTCCCTGACATTTCCTTAAGCGCCCATACAAAACAAAACTTTTTTCAACATCGCTTTAAATACCTTTGTCCCTTTAGCAGCACTCAATCCCTTATTCATTGCTTATATTTCTGAACAAAAAATATATTTTCAATGAACTAAGGTTGAAATATCAAAATATAATATCTATATAAACATACCCCTATCAGAATAGATAGTCTTTTTTTTAGTAAACTGTCTTAAAACATTACTTTTATACACAGAACAATAATTAAGTCCGTTAAAAAATTTTTAACATACGAGAACACTCACTGTAATGCGAAATATTGAAATACTATAAATGTGCTCTACAAATTCTTATAAAGAAAAGTATATCACTCAATCTAATAAAATAAGCACAATATCTAATAAAAGAAATACAATGAAAATTTAGCAAAAAATGCAACAAAATACGAAAATATTTCAAAATATTATGACTAATATTACACTAATACGAATAAATAAACGCAAAAAATAAAAATTTCTTCTCATTATTTATGATAAGGACATCACTATACTATAATGATACGACAAAAAAATAAAATATTTGAAAGTATATTAAAATGAACCGAAAGAAAAAATTGTCAGCTTCTTTTCATACGTTTATTGGAGGAACATTCAGCCGTGTCAGTCTAAAATTGCTCATCCTTTCATTTTCCATTGGTATCGTAATGAATTTTTTGGGATGGACGCCTCGAAGTCTCATAAAAAAAATAGTCGATTTTTTTCAATCTCTATGGGAAACAGGATTTATAACACTTACAAACCTCTTCCATATAACCATAATGGGCGCCATTATTGTTGTACCTATTTTTCTTGTCTTGCGCATTCTTCATAGAAAATAAGCGCTTTAAACATTTTTTTTGACTAATCTTTTCGAAAAATAAAACGACATAAAAATCCGGTGGTAATAGCAATAATCACCGCAATAACACCATAGAGAAAACGATACTTGTGTGCAGCATAAAAAATTGTATAAGCGATATGTGCTTTAACAATTTCAAGCGTTGTTGTTGCACTATCAATAAACTGTTCATCACGAAAGAGATAAGCACGAACCTTATAATGTCCAACAGGGATATTGGCTGGCAAGCGAAAATGTGCTGTAAAAAGTGTGTCAGAACCAAAACGAACACCGCCTACTTCTTCATAGTAAAGACTTTTAGCTTTTTGCAGTTTCACAAGCTCATCACGAAAAGTTTGTATTTTTTTCTGATCTTTTTCATTTGTCTGCAAGGACAAATAAGGCAACCCTAATCCCAAGCGTTTATAATTTTCAATGCTTGTAATTTCATCAATTTCACGTGTTGTAACCATAGAATAAAAAAGAGGAACCTTTTTAAAAATAAGGGAATCTGTATTAACCCATACACCGGCATTGCGTTTTTTTTCCCGCATCACCATTGTCCGCCCTTGTCCCTCTAAGCTTACAACAACATCATAACGGTTTTGTCGAGAATATAAGGGATCAATATTTTCTAAAACACCCGCAATATAAAGATCGCGACCAGCAAAATTTGCATCCACCGTAATCGTATTCGTTGTTACGATAATTTGGACAGTTTCATGATCAACCTTATCAACGAATGTCGCTGTCGTCCCCAAATGTGACCATGTAGGAAAAGAAACAAAACAAAAGCAACCTGCCATGATGCATAAAGATAATAATCGACCCATTTTCATCTCATCAAAATATCCAGAGAGAAAAGATTATCTGGGCGTACAAATAACTGAAAAGCAAGACGCATACACACAACCAACACCAAAAATGCCAATGCCATACGCAATTGTTCAGCTTTTAACTTCCGTCCAGCCCGTGTTCCATATTGCGCCCCAATACTTCCTCCAAGCATTAATAAAAAAGCCAAAACAATATCAACGGACTGATGAGTTATACTTTGTAAAATTGTCGTAAAGGAAGATACAAATGTAATCTGAAAAAGTGAAGTTCCAATCACCACACTGGTTGGAACACGCAGAAGGTAAATTAATGCTGGTATCATAAAAAAACCCCCACCAATTCCCATAATAGAAGACAATAACCCCACGATAAGACCAATCCCTAACACAGGAATAATGCTGACATAGATCATAGATGTCCGGAAACGCATTTTTAACGGTAAGCGATGAATCCAGTTATGTCTCTGTCGACCTGCAAGACGAACATTGGTTTTTCCTAATCTACGCTTGCGCATCATATCGTACCAACTCTCAATAATCATCAAGCTTCCAACACTTCCAAGAAGAATCACATAAAGAAGCGAAATCATCAGATCTAATTGACCTAACTTTTTCAAAACAGAAAAAATCTGAATTCCGATTAATGAACCAGCCCCTCCTCCAAGTGCCAAAAGAATACCAAGTTTGATATCAAGCGTCCGTCTTCTAAAATGTGTAATCGCCCCTGTTACCGATGATGCAATCATCTGGTTAGCCCCTGTTCCAACAGCAATAGCAGGGGGAATATTATAAAAAATTAATAACGGCGTGATGAGAAAACCACCACCAATACCAAAAAGACCTGAAAAAAAACCAGCAACAACTCCCATACCAATCAAGATCAGCATATTGAGTGACATTTCAGCAATGGGTAAGTAAATACTCACGGATAGAACCTTCAAGATAATTTGAGGCTTTTTAACAGCTGGAGATTTTCCCTCCAACGATCCCTCTTGTCCAATAATCTCTGTTGCGTGTTTAAAAGGATAATTTTAACGGGTATAGTTTTCGCACAATCACGAATGCGCAATACATTTCACATCTATTAACATCAACATCATAAAAAATTAAAAAAACGAACTCCTTTTAAAAAGCTATAAAAACATACCGTTATCGCGCCCACAAATGCAATGGTAAAAAAACAAAGAATACTTTTTTTTAGAAAATGAGACAAAAACGATACACGTTTGTAAGACCGCGCTTTAAAAACAGAAGAAAAGTCATTCTCAATGCGATGATTAGAGGTCTGAACACCGTTCCCCTTTTCTTCTATCACAGCACGCTCCACCGTTTTCTCACCCTGTTTAACTGTTTTCTCCCCCTGTTTAAAAGCAGGCTTTAAAACATTCCCTGGCAAAAGCGCATCCCTTGGTGAAAGGACATTACTGGACACAGAGCTTTTATTTTCTTGCTGTAACCCATTTTCAACATTTGTCTGGAGTGGTGCTATACTATTTTGTTTGGAAAAGTTTTGTCCCTTGTAAAGCCGTAAGCGTTCTTGATCTCCTTCACATTCCATATGAGCAAGTTTTTGCACAACAGAATCAGACAATTTGGAACGAGACACCTGTCGTGTTACCGTTGCTTCTTCTAGGATTTTTTTTTCACGCTGCAAATTTTGAACAAGTATTTTAATCTGTTCTAAAGACTCAAAAAGCTTTTTTTCCCTTTGCCGACGGATATAATATTCAGCTAAAATGGCCCGACTAATATCATCTAAATAAGATTTAAAATGTTCTTCGGCAAAGCTCTGTTGCTTCAAAGGACGAGACGAAGGTTTCATTTGCATTTGTGCATAAACCGTGCGTAATTTTTGAGCAATATCCGACATTGTTACTTCTACAGGTGTATCTATTCTCTCCTTTTGCTCAATAAAAGAAGAAAACTGATGACTTTGAACCTGATTGGTTGCTTGGTCGACCGGATGACCCTTCGTATTCACAAACGCCTACCCCTCATTAACCTTTTTGAAAAAAAACACAAGAAATGATAAGAAAGTATGCTCTATTTTAGTAAATAGAGCTTTAAGAGTTCCCAAAAACTTTTTTATTAAAAATATTTTCCCCCAATCATTATCCAAAATATTTAAAAGAAAAAATATTTCCCCTACTCTCAAGATTTGAAGAGCATAGTCATTTCCCCTACTTTTATTTTTTTTACTTAAATTTTTCATGGCATAAAGTCCCTATCGCATCATCATAAAAAAAGCCTATAAAACTAAAAAACAATATTCTCACAAAACAGATTGATTTTTTTTACCTTTTATTCAAGCAAATAAGGCAATTATGACCATGCAAAAGAAATGAAGATTGAAAATGATGACAAGAAAGTACAAGTAAACATCAAAAAAGGTTTAAATTCAAAGAGAATACAAGTTATAAATGAAACTTTATTCTAAACAATTTGGTTTCTTGTAAGTCTTGCTATAAACTTGTGATCATATAAACAAAGAGGATCATTATGAAGATAATTGTCGCTGTCAAACGTGTTGTTGATTACAATATCAAGATACGCGTCAAACCCGATAGCACTGATGTTGATCTGTCTCATGTAAAAATGTCTATGAATCCTTTTGACGAAATAGCCGTAGAGGAGGCCATTCGCCAGAAAGAATCTGGTAAAATTTCAGAAATTGTTCTTGTTTCAATTGGACCGGAAGCCGCCCAAGAAACTTTACGAACAGGGCTTGCAATGGGGGCTGATCGCGCCCTTCTTGTCACAACAGATCAAACACTTGAACCTTTAAGCATTGCTAAGGTTCTCAAAGCCATTGTTGATGAAGAAAAACCCGATATGGTCTTTTTAGGAAAGCAAGCGATTGATGACGATAGCAACCAAACGGGACAAATGCTCGCCGCTCTTCTTGGTTGGGGGCAGGCAACTTTTGCCTCACATCTTAACATAGAAAATGGGCAGGCTATCGTTACGCGTGAGGTCGACAATGGAACACAAACCCTTTGTCTTCCCCTTCCCATGGTTATGACCACCGATTTACGGCTCAATGAACCGCGTTATACCTCTCTTCCCAATATCATGAAAGCAAAAAAGAAAATCATTGAACAAAAAGCACTTGCTAATTTTGATATCGATACGAAAGCACGCTTGACAATTTTAAGTATTGAAGAGCCCAAACCACGTCAATCTGGGATTAAAGTGGCGAATGTCGCAGAGCTTATCAGTGCCCTAAAACAAAAAGACTGCATTTAATATTTTCTAGAGTCAAAGCAATACGCACATATAAAGGGAAAAAAACTTATGGCAATTCTTTTATTGGCCGATCATAATACACAAGAAACCGCAAAAGCGCTCACCGCTGCGCGTGCAATCGGTAACGATATCGATATTTTGGTTTGCGGAGAAAACATTCAAACAATAGCCGAAAACAGTGCTAAACTTGATGGTGTGCGGCAAGTTCTTATGGCTGAGGCTGATTATTTAGCCTATCAACTCGCCGAACCGATGGCAGATACAATCATCAAATTAGCCAATGAGTATGATGTGATCATGGCAGCCTCCAGCACAACTGGAAAAAATGTGATGCCACGCGTAGCTGCTCTTCTTGATCTTATGCAAATTTCAGATATTACCGCCGTTCTTTCACCCGATACCTTCAAACGCCCCATTTATGCAGGCAATGCACTTGAAACAGTCCGCAGTAATGATCACAAAAAGATTATAACCATTCGCACCGCCTCTTTCACACCAACGCCTTCCCAAAATAAGGCAGCCCCCATTAAAACAATAACACCAGCGCCCAATCCTAATCTTTCTTCTTTCGTCAAAGCAGAAACGCATAAAAGTGATCGCCCAGACCTTACCTCTGCACGTGTTATTATCTCAGGTGGACGTGGTCTTGGTTCCCAAGAACAATTTATGGCGCTTCTTCTTCCCCTTGCAAAAAAATTAGAAGCCGCTTTAGGAGCCAGCCGCGCAGCGGTTGATGCAGGCTATGCTCCTAACGATTGGCAAATTGGACAAACAGGAAAAGTCGTTGCCCCCAAACTCTATATCGCCGTTGGCATTTCCGGTGCAATCCAGCATTTAGCCGGTATAATGGATGCACAAATTATTGTTGCCATTAATAAAGATGAAGAAGCACCTATCATGCAAATCGCTGATTACACCCTTGTTGGAGATCTCCACCAAATTATTCCAGAATTCGAGAAAGCTTTATAAGCCATGCATGCTCCTCAGCCTCTTCAACACGAAAAGACGATATTTAGCAAAATTGTTGTTGAAGAAAAACCAATAAAATTTTTTGCTATGCACATTGTTGCTTTACCTCTTGTGGTCAATCCACACCAAACCGTTCCAGAATTGGAGAAAGCTTTATAAACTATGAAAGCACCTCTGCATGATCAGCGTGAAAGTATGGAGTTTGACATCGTCATTGTCGGAGCAGGACCGGCAGGACTTTCTGCTGCAATTCGCCTGAAACAAATTAATCCTGAGCTTTCTGTTACCATTGTTGAAAAAGGAACCGAAGTCGGGGCGCATATTATCTCTGGCGCCGTTATTGATCCCATTGGGATCGATACACTCTTACCAGAATGGCGAAAGGACCACGACCATCCTTTCACAACCCCTGTGACCCGTGACCAATTTTTTTTTCTAAAGCCTCAAAAAGCAACACGATTGCCCCATATCTTACATCCTAAAATCTTATCCAATGACGGGTGTTATATCGTTTCGCTTGGCAATGTTTGCCGCTGGCTCAGCAAAAAAGCCGAAGCGTTGGGTGTTGAAATCTATCCAGGGTTTGCCGCAACACAAACCATCCAAAACGAGGACGGCGCTATCATTGGTGTTCTCACCGGTGATATGGGGCTTAACAAAGATGGAAGCCCTGGAAAAAATTATATGCCTGGTATGGCGTTATTGGCAAAATATACTCTGATTGCGGAAGGCGCACGCGGCTCCATTGCAAAACAACTGATACAACATTTTAACTTGAACAAAAATCGTGATCCCCAAAAATTTGGACTTGGTCTCAAAGAACTCTGGAAAATTGATCCCCAAAAACACCAACGCGGCTTAGTTCAACATTTCACTGGCTGGCCCTTAGACAAAAATACCGGCGGTGGTGGTTTTCTTTATCACCAAGAAAACAATATCATTTCTGTTGGTTTTGTTGTGCACTTAGATTATAAAAATCCTTATCTTTCTCCTTTTGAAGAATTTCAGCGCTTTAAAACACATCCACAAATCTATGAAATCTTCAAAGGTGCAAAATGTCTTTCTTATGGGGCACGTGTTATCAGTGAAGGAGGCTGGCAATCTGTACCAAAACTCACCTTTCCTGGTGGCGCACTTATTGGTTGCTCTGCTGG
This sequence comes from Bartonella massiliensis, assembly GCF_902150025.1. Lineage (GTDB taxonomy): Bacteria > Pseudomonadota > Alphaproteobacteria > Rhizobiales > Rhizobiaceae > Bartonella > Bartonella massiliensis. Next base: position 46,242 of record NZ_CABFVS010000041.1, on the reverse strand, counting down.
CTTTGTCAATGTTCCTCGTATCAAAGGATCACACAATGCCATCTTATCGGGCATATTAGCGGCCGACAAAATTGCGACCGCTCTTGCGCAAGGACGCGCCCATGATGAGGTCAAAGAAATCGAAGAACAATGGCGAAAAGGCCCCATTGGCAAAGATCTTTATCAAGTGCGAAATGCCAAACCACTCTGGACAAAATATGGGTTTAAACTTGCCGGTTTTGATATGTGGTGGCAGCAACTGTTCGGATTTTCCTTATTTAAAACACTCTCCCATGACAAGGAAGATTACGCCTGTCTTGAACCCGCAGAAAAATTTCAACCCATTGCTTACCCAAAACCCGATAGTGTGATAACTTTTGACCGCCTGACAAGTGTTGCCCTTTCCAATACGCACCATGAAGAAAATCAACCTTGTCATTTAAAAATAAACTCATTAGAAAAACAAAAGGACTCCGAATATGCAATCTATGGAGGACCTTCCACACGCTATTGCCCTGCCGCTGTTTACGAATGGCTAGAACATGATGATCATCTAACGTATATAATTAACGCTTCAAATTGCATACATTGCAAAACATGCGACATCAAAGATCCAAACCAAAATATCACTTGGCTCTGTCCGCAAGGCAATGAGGGCCCCTTCTATCCCAATATGTAATCCCCCAATAACTCATTATTGTTTATTCTCTTAAAATATCAATATATTGATTTATAATGATGATATAGAATAATTCAACGTCAATGAGAACCTTGAATACTGGAAGATTCTAATCAACTCAATTCTCTCTCATGTTGAATTAATCAAATTCATTTTGTTTGCACGTTACAAGTAGGAAAGCCCGTATGGATAAAAACTGTACAATAAAAATGCCTCTTCATGAATCGTCTGACGTGCTAAGAACTGTCACAAAATCGGAAGCAGATCTCAAATGTGTGATAATACCGGCTTGCTTCTTCATAAGCATAAAGATGGGACTGCTTAATGGCTTTAACGTTATACTCTTCATGGGCGCCGTCGTAAAATGGGTGTGACGTTCTTTAAGAGATGTTTCTTTAAAACAAGCCCGTGAAACTGCACACCAATGGCGTTCTATTCTTCGTAAAGGTTGTGCCCCCCATTAGACACGCAATAAACAAAAGCGTGAGGCAATCTGCATGATTTAAAAGATATTGCTTGAGAGACTTTTGAAAGTCGCAAAGCTGAAGTGAATAAGATGGTAAGGCTAGTAATTGGTTTGCGCCTTTAAAACTTCATATCCTCCCTAAATTAAACTGTCTGCCGATTTCAGAGATTACACCAACAAAAGATACGCTATCCCCTTGCCCCATCTGGCATAAAAAAGCTGGAACAGCTTGAATGGCATTGATGTGTCTTAAATCTTTGTCGCAAAATATGCGGCGACCTTAAGTGTAGATGTTGATTTACCAGCAACCGAAAAAGCATAGGCTCTCTATAAGGCAAACAACACCATAAAACGTAAAACATACCGACTATTAAGAGATAGCCCAACTTTTTGTAAGAGGGGTAAAGTGTGATAAGTTAAAAGCTTTTACTCAAGATAAAAAGTGATAAGTTTTCTATTATAAATCAAATTATTAAGATAAAAATGAACCTTAAAAGTTTCTAAGATAAACCTGATATTGTTAAGGATATAGAGAATATAACAAAATATTTTTCTGATAAGGACTTATGTTTAATCAATAACGATAAAGAGAGCTGTAAGTTAGCTATTTATATTTCAAAAAGGTCTGTTTATACTTGCTCAGAAAAAATATTAATGAAGCTTTTGAAAAAGAGCCGTTATGAAAATAATCCAGAAAGCTTAAGCCTTTAAAAGAGCCCAACCAAACGTGAGAGGGTAGCATAGATAAAATTGTTTTTTGCTTCTCGACAGGAAGACTTTGTAAAAAATGATCGAACTGATAGGATGTTGATAGCTGAAGTTTATTTTACTAAAAATAAGATAATGATGACCAAAATAAATGATAATGTGAGATGAAAATTTAAATATGAGAGTAAAGGGATCTCCTTGTGAAATAACCGATTATTCAAGCAAGTTAAACCCGAACAAATAAGCCATTGTTAAGCCGCTGTTGTTAAACCATTGTCAGGATAAAGATGTGCTGGTAAAAAATAGGCAAAAATAACTTATCGATATGGATACAAATCTTGATAAGATCTTGTAGTAAGGGCAGTTTGATGAAGAGACAAGAGCATGTGTGAAAACGCATATTTTATAGGTGCGCATGCTTATTGTGCACCCATCATAGAACCAGGGCTTTATCTTGTGGCAACGCCCATTGGAAATCTTGCCGATATTACACTTCGCGCTTTGCAAGTGCTGGCAAGCGTTGACATTTTAGCATGTGAAGATACACGAGTAACGCGTATTTTATTGGAACGTTACGGTATTGAGAAAAAAACTTTCCTTTATCATGAATATAACGCGCAAAAAGCAGGTCCGAAACTCTTAGCAGCTTTAGCGGAAAACAAAACGGTAGCGCTTGTTTCTGATGCAGGAACACCACTTATTTCTGATCCTGGATTTCGATTGGTGGAAGAAGCCCGTACAGCGGGGCATAAAATTGTTCCAATCCCTGGAGCCTCAGCTCTTTTAGCGGCTCTAATACCGACAGGACTTCCAACCGATAGCTTTTTCTTTGCTGGTTTTTTGAATGCACGCAAAACACAGCGTCAAAAACGACTGGAACAATTAAAAAACATTCCAGCAACTTTGATTTTTTATGAATCACCACATCGTCTTGTTGAAACTTTACAGGATATGGTCACTGTTTTTTCAGCAGAGCAACCAGCCGCAATTTGTCGTGAATTAACAAAAAAGTTTGAAACCATTAATGTTTCCAATTTAGGGGATTTGTTGGAAAATTATAAAAAACAGACACAGATTCGTGGGGAAATTGTTGTGCTTGTTGGAGAAGCTTCTTCTGCTTTAAATGTGATCAGTGATCAAGAAGTTGATGAAATGTTATTAGAACATGCACAAACACATTCTGCTGCTCAAGCAGCAGCTTTGGTTGCTAAAAAGACTGGAGTTAAAAAGCAGAAACTCTTTCAGCGGTTGATTTTTTTAAAAAATGCGTAAGACGATACAAAAAAAACAGAGACAAAAGTCTTTTTATCGAGGGGTTCGTGCAGAAAAACTAGCCGCGTGGTGGTTACGTTTCAAAGGATTTCACATTGCGGAAATGCGTTTTAAAACAAAGTGTGGGGAAATTGATTTAATTGCACGACGTGGAAATCTTGTGTTAATTGTTGAAGTTAAAGCACGTTCAACGTTGATGGAAGCAATGGAAGCGGTTTCTCGAACCAATGAAAGACGAATTGAGGCCGCCGCTGATATTTGGCTTGCACGACAAAAAGATTATGCTCTTTTGTCTGTACGCTTTGATTTGATTGCCATTTTACCTTGGCGTTGGCCACAACATATCCCTGCATTTTTTACATCGGATCACTAAGAGGAGGTACCCGTTTTAACCATGCTCAATAAAAAACATTTCTCCTTTATGTGCATATGCGTTAAAAAGTGTGTAAGCGTTTGAGCGCTATAAGGAGCAAAATATGGATGATTATGAAAAGTTTGCAACAGGTTTACTCATTGTTTTTGGAGCGCTAATTATTGGTGGTTTAATGGCAATGCATATTGTACTGATGAATAAACCAGGTTTTTTATTTGCCTTAGCCGCCGCTGTTGTGGGTTGGTTTTCTGCTTTTGCCATTCTGTTTGACAAGCCCAAAATCTATTTGGGGTTGATTATTCTTTCTATACTCTTTGTTGCTTCCTCAATTAGCATGTATGTTAGTTAAAACACTTAAAGATGTTGATGGGGCTTCCTTTTAAAAGGTAAAACTGAAGAATAAAAAAACAAAACTAAGGAATAAAAATGAGACTTGGCTTTTTGGGAACAGGCACAATCAGCGCTTCAATGGTCGATGGACTGATGAAAAGCGCCTTTAATGTTTCTTCCATTATTGTTTCACCGCGCAATGCACAAACAGCAGAGCGTCTTTCACGCACTTATGGTAAAGTGATGATTGCTAAAAATAACCAAGCATTGCTCGATATGAGTGATTGTGTTTTCCTTTGTTTACCCAACCAAATTGCAGAAAGCGTTTTGCGTTCTCTTCGTTTTCGTCCAGAACAACAGGTTATTTCCGTTCTTGCTATGGCAAAAGCCGCAGAAGTGGAAGCGTGGATCAACCATAAAGTTTATCGTGCTGTTCCGTTACCTTTTGTTGCAGAGTGCAAAAATTTAACCCCCATTTATCCCGATCACCCCTTTTTACGCACTTTATTTGATGCCTTGGGGGGAACATTGGTGCTCGATAAAGAAGAACAATTTAATCTTTTTATGACAGCGGGTTCTCTTATGGGCGTATATTTTAATTTTATAGAAACAGCCCATCAATGGTTTATAACACAAGGGTTAAAAAAGCAGCAATCAGCAGAGTTCCTTACCATGATGTTTGGAAATCTTACGGATGAAATGCGTAAAATTATCGCAACAGATCGTTCTACCGCTCTTAATTTTGCAGAGCTTGAAAAAGAATTTTCAACAAAGGGGGGGACAAATGAGTTTTTATCCAATTATTTTTCTCATCAAGGGGGAAGGAATGCTTTAACAGCGGCTCTTGAAGCGACTTTACAAAAAATGAATGCTCCTTAAAAAGACTTGACCAATATCTTTTCTCATCTCAATGAAGAAAGCGTTATGGATCTTTTAATTGAGCTTTTTGTGAGCATGAATTGATAAAATTGTCTGCTATAGATCTTTTGAAGAGCAAGACAAATGAGCGTCTCCCCCCTATCCTACCCCTTTAACTTAAATGGATAGAGGTAAATCCTCCGATTAAGCTTCACAATATTTTTATCGCACAAAATTGCTTATAGGAAGATCATTCACCCTTTAATATATAAATTCTTTAACATATAAAATGAGAATACTGACAAAATCTTTTCCCATTTCTCTTAAATTTTTTTATCGTGAAATAAAAAACGGTTGTTTGTCTATCAAAAAAGAAAACAACATTGCAATAAAATCATTGAAAAAGAGCGTAAAGTGGCTTCTTTATACAAAATAGAGGAAAGTAGAGAAAAGCTTTGCGAGAGGAAAGTACATAACGCATAGTGGCTCATGGCATATACCTTTTATTTTAAATAAAAATACTATGAGATCTATACATTTCACAAGAATTTTTATGCTATATTATTTACAGGCACGAGCGTGAAATAAATGACACAGCTTAAAAGATATTATCTTTTAAAACAATTTATTACATAAGAAATATCAATGTATCCTTGAGAGTTTTGTTATTTTGTAAAAAGCATATTTTGACAACAGAATGCAAAAGATCAACATAAGGGAATAATAACAGAGCCTTAGATGTCTTGATCATCAAAAGCACTAAAAATCCTTAGAGAATACATTATCTTTTCAAAAGTGATTTTATTAAATCCACATATTCCAAATCCACCTTGATTGAGTGATAAAAAACATCACGCGCTCTCAGTCAAATATATTTCACCAAAATATTTTATTTTTCTATCTTCTAAAACAAACTTTGTAATTTTGAGATTTATATTGAGCAAACATGTATCGAAAAATACTTTATTTACACGAAAAGTAAGAGACCGTTTTATAAATCCATTGATTTTTAAAATATTTTTTACAGTTTTTCTCAAATTATTTTTTATATTCTGTGTTCTTCTTTTAGCCTCAATGCCAATATTTTTTCTACCTCAAAGCTTTAGTGCTCCGTTTTCTTCCTATTCAAGTTCCCTCAATACATAATGCATTTTTTGTTTTAAGCGATATACAAGATACTGATTTAATAAAGGTTATTCACTTTTTGCATGTTGAATGAGAGACCTCAACATTGTAATATTTTCTCATTTCAAATCTGTTTATCGCCAATCAATCAATATCCTTGGCTTGCACGAAGATAAGGGAGCATATGGAGGAAACTGTATAAGATAAGAACTAAAAATGCCTTTTCATGAATCGTCTTAACAAACCCCAAGGGTTGGTTCACAACACTCAAAGGCTGGCATAAATATATGATCAAGTGTGTGATCATACCGGCTTATTACTCCATAAGCGTAAAGATGGAAGGCTCAATCGATTATCGTCAAACCATTCACGAAAAGCGTCACAAAATGGGTGTGACACGCCTTGAGAGCTATTTCTTTATACGCCACTCGACCATTAAAGCTTCCCTTATCCCCTAGCAAAAAAACAACTATTTTTATGTCTTTCATGATTGTATTTTAGCAAACGCTCTTAAACAAACATCCCTTCAAAAGAGTTTATTTTTTATCTGATCAACAATGGTACGATACAGTTGAGCATGCTCGCCATCAGGCTGAGCAACAAAAATAGGGGTCCCCTCATCTGAAGAAAATCGTAAAGCGGCATCAAGCGGTATTTCTGCTAAGAAAGGAATCTCTCGACGCTCTGCTTCTGACCGTGCCCCACCATGACCAAAAATATCATAGCGTTTTCCTGTATCTGGAGCAATAAAATAACTCATATTCTCAATGAGTCCTAAAATAGGAACATTGACTTTCATAAACATTTCTATCGCTTTACGTGCATCAACCAAAGCAAGATCCTGCGGTGTAGAAACCACCAACGCACCGGTTAATTGTACCTGTTGCGCAAGCGTTAATTGCGCATCTCCTGTCCCTGGCGGCATATCCACGACTAAAACATCCAAAGGCCCCCATACAACATCTCGTAATAATTGCGTTACAGCCGCCATAACCATAGGACCACGCCATACGACCGGCTTTTCTTCTTCCACCAAAAATCCCATCGACATCAATTGAAGACCAAATTTTTCAAGAGGTTGAATCTTTTTTCCTCCAATAAGCTGCGGCTTTTGATTAACAAGCCCTGTCAAACGTGGCAAAGATGGTCCATAGATATCCGCATCCATCACCCCTGTTTTGAAGCCAGAATCTTGTAAAGCTAAGGCGACATTGATCGCCATCGTAGATTTTCCAACCCCTCCTTTTCCAGAAGCAACAGCAATCACATGCTTCACACCTTCTATAGGCATTTTTACGGGTAAGGGATTGGTTCTGCGTCTTAGCACTGCCTTTGTTGTCTTTTCTGCTGTAAGGGTGACAACCACAGATTTTACCCCCTCCAAAGCGCACACCAGCTCTTCAGCAGCACGACGCAATGTTTCCCATTCTTGTACACGTCCATCGGGAACTGTAATGGAAAAGAAAACCTTACCATCAGCAATCAATATTTCTGAAAGAAGCCCCAACGATACAATATCGCTTTCAAGATCTGGTCCTTTGATCTCACGTAATACGTTGCGGACAGTCTCACTGGTAATAGGATCCACGTTCTTTCCTCTCTACAAAAATGCTAAAAATACAAGCATAAGAACGAAAAATATTGACAGGTTTATCACCTAAAATTTTCTACTTTACTCAGAAACTATAAAGTATAAATGACTTCTATCTTATCTCTTTAAAAATTAAGAAAACACCCTTAAAATAAAGAAATTAAAACACAAAATCTGCTATAAAAGCTTATCAAGCACATTTCTTCGCATAAAACTTTGATTTATAATAATAATCTAGTGTTATTCAACTTGAATGAAAGTCAATAGCGTATGATTCTAATCATTATCAAATCTGTTTATCTTGAATCAATCAAAATCACTGGCTTGGCACATCATAAGCGGGGAAATCCCGTGTAAATACAAGGCGTGTGGTGCAAAACTGTATAAGATAAGGACTAAAAATGGCTTTTCATAAACCATCTTACAAGCCCAAAAGATGATCTGCAGCACTCAACGGTTGGCAACAAGTGTATGATGGTGCCGACGTGCTTCTTTACAAATGTAAAGACGCGTGGGCTTAATGGCTATTTACGGGGGGCTCTATCGTTATACCATTCGCAGGGGCTTTACCGTTATATTCTTTACAAGCGCCGTCGCGAAATAGCTGTAGTGTGCACTTTGAGAGATGTCTCTATTAAAAACAAGCCTGGGAATTGGCAACATATCTATATTCCATTGGGGCCTATATCCCATTTTGGGTGTTCTATTTTACGTAAAGGGCGTGCCCCCATTAAAAGACCATGTAAGAAACAAAAATCTCCACTATTGAAAAGATATAACTCTAGATGCTTTTGAAAGTCATAAAACTGAATTCAAAGAATGACAGTAAAGATGGGAACTGTTTTTCACCTTTAAAGCGGCATATTCTTCCCCCAAAATTAGGCGGACAAATTAGGTTGCCAAAGTAGATGGTCTGTCGGTTTTAGAGATTCCCCAAACGAAAGATACACAATACTCTTTCCCCTATTTAGCATAGAAAATATAGAACAGCTCGTGCTGCACTAAACTGTCTTAATCGTTGTCTTTAAACATGCGACTGCTCTGGAATTGAATATTGACTTACAGCAACAAAAAAACAAAAGCTCTTGTTAAGGCAAACAAACGTCATAAAACTATTCCCAGCAATGGATTGGAAAGATGTGCCGGCTTTGCCCCAGTCCTAAAATGTTACGGACCAGCCCTTGGGCTTGTAAGACGGTTCATAAAAAGCCATTTTAGTCCTCATCTTATACAGTCTCGCGCCACACGCCTTGTATTCACACCGGCTTCTCCCGTTTATAATGTGCCAAGCCAGTGATTTTGATTGATTCAAGATAAACAGATTTGAAATAATGAGAATCATACGTTATTCGTGACTTTCATTCAAATTGAATAACACGATATTATTATAAATCAATTTGTTATCTTTATAAAAAAACGCTTTGTCAAAAAACAACAATGACACCTTTAGCTTTACGTTTGCTTATCCTTATAAGTATTTATACACACCTTTTACGCCATATTTGTAAAGATCAGATTGAGGGGAATATAGGGACTATTCTTGGACTCAAGGGTATGAAAGGCAAGCGTGATGCGACAATAAAATTTCTCATGACCCTTATCATCTGAAGTATTAGAAACTCTAAAACAAACGCGTCTGCTTTCTCACAATGCTTGCTTTTTTATGAAAAATCATGCTCCTCTTGGAATAACGACTTTAAAGAATTGTCTGATAAAGTTTTATAAAAAGCCAAACTGAAAAAAGCACTGAATATAAAAAGTATATTTAAAACTGATCCTACAACAATTCGTCACACTTTCTCTCATTTTTTAACGCCTTAATCATTTATTTTCTCTATACGCAATCATGATATTTGTGCCACTTTAAAATACCATAAAACAAGTGTCACAAACAATTATAAAGTGATTTGTATTTTTTTAAGAGAGCGAGAAAAACAATCTAAGATTGACTTTTTTTATATTTTTCCTTATGGATTATCAGCCGTATTGATTAAGATAAAATTGTTCATTTCGCGCATAACTGTTCATAAAACTTAAAATATAAGAAGGGCCGCACGCCGCGGTATTTAAATAAATGAAACGTACCTACCAACCCTCTAAACTTGTCCGTAAACGTCGCCATGGGTTTCGTGCACGCATGGCCACAGCTGGAGGACGTAAAGTTATTGCTGCAAGACGTGCTCGTGGACGTAAGCGGCTTTCTGCTTAACTGTTGAAATTTTCACAACCGTGAAGGATTGCTCACCATTTCTTCGTTGTGAAGCTTTTTTTATGAACTTCTAATGCTTGGTCAGCCAAGCATTTAGTGAAATTGCGAAATGTTCTTTTATGAAGAAAAAACATCCCTGCCGCATTCGCAAAAGAGCAGATTTTTTAGCTGTCCGTACAGGAGAAAAACGACGAGGTCCTTTCTTTTTACTCGAAGTTAAATCTCGTGAACAAACAACAGAAAAAAAATCTTCTCTTGTTGCACGTGTGGGCTTCACTGTTACGCGTAAAAACGGTAATGCTGTAAAACGTAATCGTATCAAAAGGCGCTTGCGTGAAGCCGTAAGAATTGGTGTCGCAAACCATATGGAAGCAGGAACAGACTATGTCATTGTGGCATATCGTGATGTATTACATGTCCCTTTCCCCTCTTTGATTAATGAATTAAATCGGCGAATAAAACCAAAAACAAAACATCAGCAACGACAACAAGGGTGTACGAATGGAATATAACCGCAATTTCTTCATCGCTATTGGCTTATCTTTCCTAGTGCTTATCGCATGGCAATTTCTTCATGTCGCTCCCAAACAAGCAAAGTTGCAAAAACAACAAATCATTGCACAACAACAGCAAAAGCAACAATCAACCCTTTCTAATGCCACGACGAATTTTTCTGATGATACCTCAACGCATCAAGCAACTTCAATCATTGAGCAACCAATGACTCCTGAAATTCGCAAAGCTGTATTAGCCAAAACAGAACGTGTTGCGATCAAAACCAATGAACTTGAAGGCTCTATTAATCTTGTTGGTGCTCAATTTGATGATCTTCACCTCAAAAGATATCGTGTAACAGTCGATAAAAAATCACCAGAAATCGGTTTGCTAAATCCTAAAGGTTTCAAAACGACCTACCTTGCTGAGTTTGGTTTTGCAAGTGCATCTTTGCCAGCAAAAGCCTTGCCACAATCTGATACTCTATGGCAAATAGAGGGAAACAATAAAACTCTAACCCCTTCAACCCCCATCACTTTAATTTATAATAATGGACAAGGACAAATCTTCCGTCGCACCCTTTCTGTTGATGATCATTACATGTTTACCATTAAGGATTCTATCAGCAATGAAAGCGATGAACCGATACATCTTTCATCCTATGCTCGCGTTGCACGTGCAGCACCACCAGAACATACAAATGCCACCTATTTGCTGCATGAAGGGATGATCAGTATTGCGGGAGATTCTCTCAAAACTGAAAAATATAAAACCTTAGCAGAACTTGATCCCAATCCTGATAATGGACAAAAGAGCGTGACTTTTTCCAAAGTCACAGGAGGCTGGATTGGGATTACGGATAAATATTGGGCTGTAGCCGTTATCCCCCCACAAGATAAAGAATATACAGGCCGTTTTATTTATTTTGATCGTTTGCAAACGCATTATCAATCTGACTTGCTAGGATCGCTTTTAACGATTGCCCCTAATGAAACAAAAACCGTTACAAATCGTCTTTTTGCAGGTGCAAAACAAGTTGAAATTATTAATCACTATCAAAATGATCTAAAAATTAATAAGTTTGCTCTCTTAATCGATTGGGGTTGGTTTGATTTCATCACCAAACCCATGTTTGCTCTCATCGACATTCTTTATAAGCAAACAGGAAATTTTGGTATTGCCATCCTTCTTGTCACAGTGCTCTTAAAGATACTTCTTTTCCCTCTCGCCAATAAATCTTATAAATCTATGGCACGCATGAAGCTGATGCAACCGCGATTGCTAGAAATAAAAGAAAAATATCCCGATGACCGAAACAAACAGCAACAAGCAATCATAGAACTGTATAAAACCGAACAAATTAACCCCCTCGCCGGTTGTTGGCCAATGTTGGTTCAATTTCCAATATTCTTTGCTCTTTATAAAGTTCTCTATATCACCATTGAAATGCGCCATGCCCCTTTCTTTGGCTGGATTAAAGATTTAGCAGCCCCTGATCCAACGTCTCTTTTTAATTTGTTTGGCCTCTTGCCCTACACAACGCCAGCATTTCTTATGATTGGTGCATGGCCTTTGATTATGGGAATAACGATGTTTTTACAAATGCGTATGAATCCCGCTCCGCAAGACCAAACCCAAGCCATGATCTTCACCTGGATGCCCGTTGTCTTTACTTTTATGCTTGCCTCTTTCCCCGTTGGTCTTGTCATCTATTGGGCATGGAACAATATATTGTCAATCATTCAGCAAGGTATCATAATGAAGCGTCAAGGAGCCAAAATTGAGCTATTTGATAATTTAAAAGCCATGTGGAGAAAATCACCCAAAAAAGAAGTGCAGGCTGCAAAAGAAGTACAGAAATGACGAGAGATTCTTCCCTTTCTGGAATTTTTTCTCGCAATTGGATTTTTATTCGTGGTGTCCCTGCAATAGGCTTTCTCCCCCCTGAAGGGCCACCCGAAATCGCATTTGCAGGACGTTCCAATGTTGGAAAATCATCTTTAATCAATGCACTCGTCCAGCAAAAAGGCTTAGCACGGACCTCAAATACACCAGGACGCACTCAAGAGCTTAATTATTTTGTCCCCGATGGCTTTAGTGGACAACAAGAAGATCTTCCTCCTTTCGCTTTGGTCGATATGCCTGGTTATGGTTTTGCTGCTGCTCCTAAAAATCTGGTTGATGCGTGGACAAATTTGATTTTTAGTTATCTACGGGGGCGCACAACCTTAAAACGTGTCTACCTCTTGATTGATTCACGGCACGGAATCAAAAATAATGATGAAGATGTTCTTTCACTCCTTGATAAAGCGGCTGTTTCTTACCAAATTGTTTTGACAAAAAGTGATAAAATCAAATCAAATGCCTTGGAAAAATTAATGATGACCACACAAACAAAACTTCTCAAACGTCCAGCCGCTTATCCACAGATCCTTGCCACTTCTTCAGAAAAAGCATACGGTTTGGAAGAATTACGTACTGCCATTTTGCAAAGCATTGCATAAAAGAACACCTTCATATTCTTAACAATTTATTAAGCATAATTACGAGCCACTGCTAATGATCTTGTACTTCCAATCAAGCATCTTTATAAAAAAAGATGACTTGAAAGAATTCTCATCAACTCTACTTAATTGTGTAAATTATGCTGACACTTTTTCACTCTCCTCTATCCACTGCTTCGCGCTTTATACGCCTCATTCTTGGGGAATATGGTTTAACCACGCAACTGATTGAAGAATATGAATGGGCCAGAAGACACGAATTTCTTGCTCTCAATCCTGGTGGTCATGTTCCTGTTTTTCTCGATGAACAGGAGGTTCCATTATCAGGCCCCTTTGTTATCTGCGAATATTTAGATGAAACCCATGGAAGTTTACGACAAGAAAATAAACTCTTTCCAGAAAATCCTTTAGATCGTGCAGAAGTACGCCGCCTTAATGACTGGTTTTTAAATAAATTTGAAAATGAAGCAACGCGCCATATTGTACGAGAACGAATCCATAAACGTGAAATGCCTCTTGCCATTGGGGGTGGCGCTCCCAATTCACAAATTTTACGCAATGCTCGCGCTAATATTCCCCCCCATATGAACTATCTTAATTGGCTTTGTGCCTCTCGCGATAGCTTAGTGGGTTCTACTCTATCCTATGCAGACTTAGCAGCGGCAGCTTCTGTTTCTGTCCTTGACTTTCTAGGAGAAATTGACTGGGAACAATCCCCTGCTGCCAGAGACTGGTACATGCGGATTAAATCACGCCCTTCTTTTCGTTCTCTTTTAACAGATCGTGTCCGTGGAATTGTTGCAAGTGCTCACTATGCTGATCTTGATTTCTAGTCTCTTCTCATAAACAAAAATAAAAGTGATCTTTTGCCTAAAAGAAACTTCTCCGTTTATGAATTTTTACGCTTACGTATAAATATGCATACCTATAAACAAAAATAGATTAATTCACACTCCTATTAAACAAAAAAACAGAATCCATCATAATCTTTTATTTTCAAGTCCTCTTATCATACATCCCAAAAAGTCTTTTTTGCCGTATCACAAAAAGATCAGTTTAGAGATAAAGATATTTAACAAAGGCTTTGAAAGTCTCTCTTTAAAGACAAGAGCTGTAGCACCATAGAAAGCGAAGAAACTAAAATAACAATACTGAGCACATATTATCCTTTGATTTCCTCCCCAATATATGAAAAAAATGCATTCCATAACATACATAACTCTTTACTCTAAATAAAAAAAGCGCCCTAGCGCCATCATACGTTTTTACAAAAGAACAATTTTTTCAACACGCTTGCCTAAAAGATAAAAAATCCGACCAACGCCCGTGTATCAAAAATTCAGCGTCTCAGATACCTTTCTGTTTTCCCCCTTCTATGTGTTTTTTATCCATAAATAAAAAATATTGATGCAAAATGATAAATTTTTAAATTGCATCATAAACTCCCAATATTTTTCACGTATGATCCTCCTCGCATTTAAATCAATTAAAATCTTTTTCTTCTACAGCACTACTGGGATTAGTATATGAAAAAAATTGTATAAAAAAGAATAAAAATACCGATGAATCGTTACAAATCCTAAGGGCTGTCAAGCCATATTGCCGACTGAACAAACATAGAGTGCTCTCTTATTTATGAAACGTAGTGGTGCAGAATAGATTTTATATTATTAGGCTTTATCGTTAGCCTTCACACGTCTCATCATAAAATGAGTTTTAAGAGCATTGAGACCCTCTTTCTTTTAAGACAAGCGCAATCAATTGCCCCTTGAAGTGTATTTTATTTGGAGTGTTCTATTATGAGAAATGCACCTCCACATAAGGACAATCTATTAATTTATAATGATGATTTATCTTTATTCAACTTGAATGAGAACCTTGAATATCGTAAGATTCTCTCATGTTAAATCTGTATCTCTTGTTTGCACATTACAAGTGAGATTGAGTGTGCAGATAAAAACTGTATCATAAAAATGGCTCTTATAAACCGTCTTACAAACACAAGGGTTGGTCTGTAACACTCAAAGGTTGGACCAATATAACAATGATACCGAACTGCTTCTTCACAAGCGTAAAGATGTGAGCGCTCAATAGATTTATCATTATACCATTCACAAACCGCCATCGTGAAATGAACTTTAAAAGCATTGAGAAATATTTCTTAAAAAAAGCCCGTGAATGTGCAAATCAATGGCGTTTTCTTTTACATGAGAACCGTGGTGCATGAGGATCGCGGCCCCACTAAAGAACGAAAGAAATAAAATTAAAGCACGTGCGCAACCTTCCTTAGGCTTTATAAATAAGCCTTTCGCTCTCCATCACATAACATAACAAAAAACCTCTCTCTGTAAATTTATAGATCTTAGATCATTTATTCTCAATGAGATAATTTTACGACACAAAAGAATAAATTAAAGCAGAAAAATTTTTCCTATAAAGAAAAAGAACCCTTGGAAAGAAGACAAGAATTTGCCTATACTACGGGGCAGTAAAGTATCACAAGGAGATAAAAATGCGCCTTACAGTTGTTGGTGCAAATGGAAGAATGGGGCGTGAACTCATTACAACAATCCGACAGAGGAAAGATGTAGAGCTTTGTGCTGTTCTTGTACGCAAAGGTTCATCTTTTGTAGGAAAAGATGTCAGTGCCTTAATTGGTTCAGATTCTCTTGGAATTCGCATCACCGATGATCCCGAAGATGCTTTTTCAAATACAGAAGGTATTTTAGATTTTTCACAACCCCAAGCCAGTATTCTTTATGCTGATTATGCTGCTCAAAAAAAACTTGTCCATATTATCGGCACCACAGGATTTAGCCAAACAGAAGAAGAAAAGATTGCAGATTTTGCCCAATATACCACAATTGTCAAATCCGGAAATATGAGCCTTGGAATAAATCTTTTAGCCAACCTTGTAAAGAAAGCAGCCAAAGCATTAGAAGCCAATGATTTTGATATCGAAATTTATGAAATGCATCACGCAAACAAAGTTGACGCCCCTTCTGGAACAGCTCTTCTTCTTGGGAAAGCTGCAGCTGAAGGTCGCAATGTTATGCTGCAAGATGTACGTGTCAATGAACGCAATGGGCATACAGGTCAACGCGAAAAAGGCTCCATTGGCTTTTCTTGTTCACGCGGTGGAACGGTTGTTGGCGAACACAGTGTCATTTTTGCCGGTTCAAATGAGCGCATTGTTCTTTCCCATACAGCGCAAGAACGCTCCATCTTTGCCAATGGTGCATTAAAAGCAGCTTTGTGGGCCAAAAACCATAAAAAAGGTCTTTATTCAATGCTCGATGTCTTGGGATTAAACAATCAATAAAATAGAGGAAATTCATAATGGGACGCGCACTTGTACTCATCCGTCATGGTCAAAGTGAATGGAATCTCAAAAATCTTTTTACCGGTTGGAAAGACCCTGACTTAACAGAAAAAGGTCATGCCGAAGCGATAGCAGCAGGAAAAAAACTGAAAGAATCTGGTTTGAAGTTTGATATTGCTTATACATCAGCCTTACAACGTGCCCAAAAAACGGCTCAGCATATTTTAGAACAAATGGGACAATCCGATTTAGAAGTGATCAAAAACGCCGCATTAAATGAACGTAATTATGGTGAACTTTCTGGTTTAAATAAAGATGAAGTGCGCCAACAATGGGGGCAAGAGCAGGTACAAATATGGCGCCGCTCCTATACGGTCGCCCCCCCGAATGGAGAAAGCCTACGCGATACCGGTGCACGCATTTGGCCTTATTATCTTTACCATATCCAGCCACATATTTTGCGCTCTCAAACTGTTTTGGTCGCAGCGCATGGAAATTCTCTTCGTGCTCTTATTATGGCGCTTGAAGGTCTTACCAGTGAAGAAATTATCTCTCAAGAATTAGCAACCGGCATTCCTATTATTTACACCTTTAATCCCGATTCAACCATTTCATCAAAGACGATCATCACACCTTAAATTCTTAAAAATTGAATGGAGTGAGAGAATATCATCCAATACTGTTCCACTTTCAAATAAACAGCTCCCTCTCCTCCCCACGATGAAGGATAAATTTTTCAACTTTCCCCCCTAAAGGTCCATCAGCTTGTCCATCAAATGCATTTCTCTTGCCATGCACTTACTTGTAAAAACTCATGGGCTTCTTGGTTTTCCGAATAGTTTCGCTCTCACTCTTTCGTTTAATTTTGTTATTTTATCCTTGATGAATAAAAAACGAAAATCAGGTATCAACAACATGACACTTTATACCATACATGATATACATAAAAGTAGCTTTACCACCCCGTACCAAAACATAATGTTTGACAGCACTATCGATAATTTTATTGACAGAATTGCTTCACAAGCTTAGATGAACTTTATGAGCCCAGATGGCGGAATTGGTAGACGCGCAGGTTTCAGGTACCTGTGCCGCAAGGCGTGGAGGTTCGAGTCCTCTTTTGGGCACCATTCAATAGCGTTTTTTTGTATTTTTTCAGTGAGCTCACAAAAACTTATTAAAAATAAAGCCACCTTTTGAACCACCTAATATATAAAATTCATAACGTTACCAAATTGCACCATTATCTATATATTGCGATTGTGAATGAGAGAGTTCAAATCATTTGTATAGTATAACAAGTTGACTTTATTTATATTTTTTAATAATTAGGGGTTACATAATAAGGTTCTGGAATAGGATTTTGCAACATGCCCCTATAATAAGACGCCTGTTTTTTCGTTGAATTTCTCCAATAGTTTTTTAAATTTTATTAAGTCCTTTTGTGAAAAATTCTCTAAGTTTCTAAAAAGCATGCCAGCAGCTTCACGTCTAAATGAATCAGAAGTTTTGATTGTGAAACTCTTTTGAGATATATAGGCTTCTTTTCTAACAGAGAAACTTTCTCTTGATCTAAGGCATACAGCTCTATGATTTTTGTCTTCTATACTAATGGGTGCTGATTTTTTTGCCAACTTCGACAGAAGACAAAAACGCTACAGATACAGTCTAATTTCAACCATATTTAAAAGCTGTTCTGAGTGATCGCAAAGTTTACGTAAAATTTTACCAAATGATGTAAACATCTAAAAAGTTTTGTTAGAAGAAAAAATATTCTTGTAAATCGAACAAACCCTTTTGAGATTTCGCTCAATGATTGCAAATCAAAACGTCTTTTCGAGATATTTTTTTGACTTTACCAGTGTTTTAAAAGAGCTTTACTTTTTTTAAATACAAGTCTCTAAAAATCTCTCTCATGACAATCATTCGTACCTCAAAATAAGATGGGGCTTTCATGTTAAAAAACTATATCTTTTAAAATCATAAGGGAAAATTTAATTTCCCTACAAAGCCTGTTAAATCAAGATAAAAGCCCCTTAATCATAAAGTCTGATAATCATTATCTCTCCCCCCCAACAAAAAGACGCTCCTTAAATGGGCTCATATATTATATTTCGACAACCGATATCATGATTGATGAAAAACAATTTTTTACGCTTTGTTATTTATAATCCAACAAAATACCCCGCAATTCACTAAACTTCAAATCCTCAAAATTGGAAAATAAGCACAAAATGATAAATCGTAACAGTTCAAAGAAAATGGATTATACAGACTATAACGAAGCAGAAATGCATTTTAAAAATCTCCGTACACATTCTCATTCATACAAGAGAATACTGCTGAGTGGCAAGCTCAAAACAGTTTATCTCAATAATATTGGGAGAGTTTATTTTTCACACTTCCATGGATCAAGAAAAAAACTTAGAAACATAGAGTGTAAAATTACTTGTCATGAGAAAAATTCTAATCACACACCTTGAGTTTTGTCCCCCCTCTTCTTTTGTTCTATCTAAACCATTAGATGGTATCGTCAATCACCGCTATTACACATCTCCATGCTTAAAATTAAAACGTATTCCATAAAAAAATTCGAACCTTGTGCTGCTTTTATTATTGTTTCTCGAATAATCCCTCGACTGCTGCATCTCGCTCTCTTGTCACTTTTTCTAATTCTGCAATAACCTTTTTATACAATTTTGAACGCTTCGTAAAAGAATAACAAAGCATAATGATTGCTATCTGAAAAATACAATCGATAATTGTATTTATAAAAACAAATAATATCATAAGAGCTGTCATTTTTCTCTCCCTTTTTGTAGCGCAAGAGCTTTATCTCGCTGCTGAAGAGTGTCTTCTAACTGCTGAAGTGTTTTTTTCAACTTCTTCGTCAATCGTATGTGTAAAATTAAAATAATCGGAATAGCCAAGCAACAACAGATCAAAATAAATAGGATCAAAATACATATAAAAGTCAGAATATCGAACTCTCTGACTCCATCCAATGTTTGGGTAATAGCCACATCAAATACTTGGATAATGTCTTCGTAAAACACCTGGATAACAGAATCCACTGCTAAACCGATAACAAATATGAAGAAAATTATTTTATAGTCCTTCAATGAAAGTACCATAGCTTCTTTAAACGCTAAAACTTTCGATTCTTTGTCAAATGCTGAAGAAACGCCCGAAACCTTATTATCTGGATTTTGAAGTGTCTCACACAATGGTTGGGGGGCTTGTATTGTCATAATTGAACTCATTTTCTTCTTTCATTTTCAGAGCATGTTTCTTTTACTTCTCTATATCTTTTCTGTCGCGCTCTTTCGGCTCTTTCGCAGTTCCTGTTACACAAAAAACAAAGAGTTCCTATAATAACCGTAACGGATAGAGTGAGTATTATGGCAAATCCCACCGTTCATTCCTTCTTTAATAAAATCATTGAACATTTCATGCCTTCTTTTCCATGGCATCAATGGACAACTGCTGTTCCTTTATCCCGATATTTTTTTCAAATTTTGAAGCTTGTTGTTTAAACCATCAATTTCATGACCCAGCTTCTCAAGCTCTTTATTTAATTTATTAATATGTTCGTCATGTTGAGATATCACTTTTAAATCATCTAATGACTGAGATTGGTTCTGAAGTTTGTTCGCTTCATTGAGCATTCGAAAAGCTTCTGTTCGTTTTTCAACATGTTCAAATAAAGTAAGAACTTTCTTTATTCGCTCAAAAATTGCTGTATTCCGTTTTTGAGTTAGCTCATATTTATAAGCAAGCTGCTTGTTATTTGGCATCCCTTTTAGCAATGCCAAATGGAACTCCTGCTGTTCAAGAGCACTTCTCTGCAAATCCTCTACCACTATCCCTAATAACCTTATTGTATCGTTCCATCCCCGTTCGGCATTTGCTTTTTCAAACTCAACTGAAGCTAACTTCTCAATAGCATCATCCCGTTCCTTAACGACTTTAGAACAAAAGAATTCACTTATGCCAGTATAGCCACACGAGACGGACATAAGATATGTCAGCAAAAACAGGACTAGCAATAAGCTTTCTCTCAACGGAACTTTTTTTGTAAACATTTTTCTATTTTCTCGTACAAAATACCTAAATTCGTATCAAAATATATATAATAAAAATTATTAAATCTACTAATGATAATCTATGATAAAAATGATAAGCTGTATACCAATAAAATATTCTATAAACTAAATAAACTGATAAAAATAATTTATTCAACAGATTAACCATAAACTTTTCTGTTATTTTATACGAGAAGTTTAATCACTTTATACGGGCTTTAAAAAGAATTTAAAATGATATGATAAATTAATCAAAACTAATATTTTGATTAATTTATATATTAACAATTATGAAATTGATGCATTCATCAAAATGGATGAAACACAATCAATGGTATAAAAGCCATGATATAGAGGTTTCCTTTTAAGAGAGTTTTGTTTATTCCAACAGCAGCCGTAAAAAATTGCGTTTTTTTTACAAAAATTCAAAATTATTCATTTTCTATATTATCTTCCTTAAATTAATTAAAAGATCATCAAGTATGAAACGGATAGGCTGCATTTTTCTCAAGCGGATTTTTTTAAAGAACAGTTGATTTATCAGCAGAGGCACATGAATAAGCAAGATTATAATTTAAGAGACAGTATATATTGTTATTCGTAAAAGGATGCCGTTTTAGAGCAAGTTTTTAAAAATGTTTATGATCAATGATAAATGAGAGGCATAAATTGGGAGAGTTTAACCTTTTTTACAGCGCAGTGGGTCACAAAAGCGCAGCAGATCACAAAAAAGAGCATCAATGAAATTTAAAATTTGTCATTATTCATCATGAGATAAAGACTTTAATCATGTGTTGGGCTTTTTTATTCTGAGCGATTGTTTTGCTCTGTCTGCCCGATCAAAGAATTTCTTCTATTATCTTCTATTAAGAGTGCTCTTTTAGGATATCATCTTCACCTTCAAAGTTATACTAGGCATTGAGCCTGCTTTCAGCATATTTTTTTTGCAAAAAAAAGTGTCATCATTTTAGGGGGAATTTAATGATGAATCAGCAATGCTTGTATCCTCTAATGCATAGGAATACCTCCTCTGATGCATGGGAAATTGTCTTTTATTAATAATGATGTCATCAAAGTGACGAACCTTGCAAGATAATTTTTTATTGAATAAAAGAGAAAGATTCTGAAAAACAATTGTTGTTTTAACGTAAATTGAAACAGCAAAACAGTCAAAGAGAAATGGGGGTACAAATGGTGGTGACTGAAAAAAAGGATATCAACAAATTACCCAAAGCTGATTTATGGATCATTTCTGCTGCTTCACCTGATCAGCTAGGACTATGGATCAATGAATGGTGCGTAAAGAATAAACAAGCCTCTATAAATTCCGGTTACGTTAATGACTATAGCTGTCTTTGGTCTATTTTATATACCTGGACAAACTGGTTGCTATGCATGTAGCTCATCTATAGGCAGTCTTCCGGAAAAAAGCGACCATCTTATTTATGACGCTTGTGTTACGATTAATAATAACTTCAAAGTGGCTATATTTCCTCCTGTGAATGCTCTTTCAGCCGCCATGTGTGCCAATGATGCTCTGAAATTTTTGGGCGGTTATGGCAGCCTTCTTTCCACTGATCGCCGTGTAGGAATATGGAGCAACCAACTCTTCATAGAAGAACGTTCTCTAAAGAAAAATCCTCACTGTAAGGTTTGTGGAACAACATAAATGAATAGACCACGCACCCTTGCTCTCACCTATGGCTCCTATAATGCCATACGTATGCTCATTGGTGTTTACCATGCGATTTTTTTAATGTCGATGGGAGTTAGTCTCGCGCAACTGGCGCTGCTTCAAGTTGTCTTTTCCACAACCATTCTGCTGCTTGATTTTCCTTGTGCTGTTTTAGCGGACAGATATCGACGTAAATATTCCGTAATAGCTGGCGTCTTTATGACCGGAATATTTTATCTTCTCTGTCTTCAAGCCCCTAATATGACAGCGCTTATTATTGCGCAAATTCTCTATGCGGCAGGCATTTGCATCATTGTCAGTGCCATTGACGGCTGGATTTACCATTCTCTTGGTGATCAACATGATCACTTTTCGCATTATGCTCATCTTTATCACCAAGTGAACTCTTTCGGAAGTATTTTCAGTGGGGTTGTAGGCATTGGAACGATCTATTATTCTGGACAATATTTTATGAGATATATTCTCTCATGCCTCATGATGGGAATTATTTTTTTGATCTTCCTTATTGTTCCTGAAGAAAAGAAAACAACGATTGAAACACATAAAACAAAAACAATCTTGCATAATGCCAAGGAAACGCTGTGGATCTTTCAAAACACCGTAGGAGACGCATGGTTTATTTTCCTCATGTGTCTTTTTAGCGCTGGAATTCAGATTATTTATCATTTCTGGCAACCAATTATCCTTGGCAAGGGGGAAAAAATTGCTCACCTTAATGGTTCGCAAATGTTGGTCCTTATGTGCTGTCATATTGGAGCCTTTTCAGCACAGTATTTTTCAAATTTACTGATGGCAAAATATCATGTTCTTGATAAAAAATATAAGAACTCTATCAAATATTTTTCCTTCTTTTCTTTTCTGATGTGCATCGCACTTTATTTTTTCGTCCATAGCAATCAAACGGCGGTATCAGTCATTGCCTTCTCTTTAATCCATGGATTTATTTGCACGGTACCGATAGGAGCAAAAAGCTTATTTTTCTCCGAACTGAATCAAACACAAAGGCAACATATTTCCGGTATTGTTGGTGCGGTATCTTTTAGCGGAAGAATATTTTCAATCACCGTATTAAGTATTATTTCTTTTCTTCCTGCAAACGTTGCGCCCTCTTATTACCTCATGTTACCGACCCTTACTTTTTTCCTATGTGGTGTAATCGTCATGAGATGGATGAAACACGCTCACACTTCTTGATAAGAGGAAAACGATAAAATTATCATCGACGATGTTTTTTAAGATTTTCTCTCAAAAAGATCTAGGCTTCTTGTAACCTTTGACACATCAAGCTTTCAACAGACAACGCATCCATAAAGCAATAATTTATACGAACTCAAATATCGTAAGATTTTTTTCACATCTGTTTTTATGTTGAAATAATCAAAATCTTTTGTTTGCACATCATAAACGAAAAAAACACATTTGACTATTTTTTCTTTTATTGGAATATCGTCAGCACTTGCACTTCTTCATTGTGGATTTTTGATCCAAGCTTTTCATTGGCAGGCGGTTCTTTTCTTTATTAAGCTTTTTTATATTTTTGACTATTTTTCTGTTGAGTAAAAACAATTGAGAAAAGAAAAAACTTATGAATGCTCATAGATAAAGCCTATGACAACATGGCAGCAAATATAGATTTGTGGCACCTTGTTTCTTAACAAGTCCCAAAATGATATGCGAGCTTTCTATAATTCACCAAAGCTTTTGCATTTTATACCATATTGCAAAATGAGCTTGGAAGTGTTGAGAGAGATCTCTTTCAAACCAGCACATACATTGGCAATACGTCCATTGGCAACACGCGGGGCGTATACTCCTAAACGGAATAGACAAAAGCGTGAAGTACATAATCTCCATTATTGAACGAATACGACTGTTAAAGATTCGTGACAGTTGTAAAGCTAAATCCATGAAGGTGATGATAAAGATGGAAACTGATTTCTATCTTTTCCACTTTCATATTTTTTTAATGAAATGATCTTCCCATTTTAAAAAAAATGATTTGCTAACAAGTTACCCTATCTTTTCCCTATTTAATCTATAAGAGCAGATGCAATGTTTAAAGCAATCAATCGCCTTAAATATTTATCTTTAACCTATGCTACTGTGTTAAAAGTCGGTATTGATTTGACCCACCATAGAAAAAGCAAAAGCTTAGCAAACAACGTCATCAAACAACAAATATACCCCCCAATTATTGGAAATGATAATAGATGATATAAAACACATTTAAAATAACATCCCGAACACATCTCGCTTTACATCTGCTTAATTCTTATCGGCGTTCGTGCTGTTTCTTATATTCATAAAAGTCTTTCAGCAATTCTTCGCTCAAAAAGATAAAACATCAATCTGATAACAAAGTTTCGCCTTCTTTTATCAATAAAAGCCTTTGAAATTTTGAAATAAATCCTTTGACGTTCTCGCACGTTTTTTTTTCACGAGATCATGCTCCTTTTATATAAATCGGCATAAAGATAAATTGGTATGGCGATTTGCATGGAGCCTATGGGAATTGCAACATCTCTGATTGATTTCACTTTAATTTTTCACCCTTTTAAAAAAAGTTTTTGACACTTGTTTTATGAAATATCACCAAGCCCCCGATATGAAAAAACAAACGGCTCTACACGCTGCTCCGTAAAACAGAACGCCACCCAGTTGCCAATTCACAGGCTTGTTTTAAAGAGACATCTCTCAAAGCGCACCCAAGCCCATTTCGTGGCGCCGACCGTGAATGGTATAACGGTACATCCATTGAGCACCCCCATCTTTACGCTTATGAAGTAACAAGCCAGAACCATCATTATATTTACCACCCCCAATGTTGCGACAGATCTTGCATTAAGCCGATTCATAAGAACCATTTTGAGTCTTTTCCTATCCAAATTTGATCCACACACTCATTCCACTTGTTATGTGCAAATGAGTGATTCTGATTGATTCAAGATAAGCAGATTGGAAATAAGGGAATCTTACGTTATTCGGAACTCTCATTCAATATGAATAACGCTAGATTATCATTACAAATCAACCTCTTGCCTGCAAACCCTTAAGTTTGCGTGAATGAAAACACTGTTTGGCTGGACTAAAGATAATACGGAATTTCTTGAAACAAAGAGCACAAATCATCAACGGCTAGCAATAGAAGCAATGAAAAAACGACAAAAAGGTGCAAAGGAGATAGAAAAACAAGTTAAAAAAGTTAAAGGAAGCCAACTTTCCTCACCTTTATATCACATATATCATACACTGATTTTATATATAATACATTTTCATATATACACCTTGTATATGTACACTAGGATTTTATTGAATAGTGGCGGAGAGGAAGAGATTCGAACTCTCGAGAGCCTTTTGAGCCCTACTCCCTTAGCAGGGGAGCGCCTTCGACCACTCGGCCACCTCTCCAAGGAGAGGCATAAATGGTATCAACAGAAAGTTCAAGACATTTTCGATTTTTTTCCCAAATATTTGAATTTTTTTCCTTATATTGATTTCATAGAGAACAAAAATTAACAAAACAAAAATTGTGTCTTTTTTACCACATCATCTAGAATAGTACATGGATACATTACAAAAAAGTAATTTCATATTTGAAACTTTAATAAAGATTAGTATAGCTAGAACAATGAGTATCGCGTGTTTTGCTTTGTCTTTAATGCATTAGGCAAAGAAATTCTCTTATTAGACAAAGAATTCTCTTTAAGAAAAGATTAAATTTTAAAAAAAAACGGACCTCGGAGATTCCATATGAATATAAAATCCCTCTTTTTAAGCTCTACAGCGGCTTTTTTAGCAATTTCCGGAGCACACGCTGCTTCAGCCCCTGTGGCCGAACCTGAACCAGTAGAATATATTCGCGTTTGTGACGCCTACGGAAAAGGATATTTCTATATCCCTGGAACAGAAACCTGCATGCGTTTATCAGGAAGTGTTCGTGCTGATTTTATCGGCGGTGATAATATCGATGCAACCAACGAAACTGAACTGAAAAACAAAAGAAAAACCTATAGTGCATCATCACGGCTCACTCTTGTTTTTCAAGCCGCTTCTGAAACAGAAATGGGAACTCTTCGTTCATATGCAAGAATTTTTTCAAGCTGGGGTGATGGTACCAATAAAGCTGGAGCAAGACTTTCAGCCGCTTATATTGAATTGGGTGGTTTCCGTGTAGGTCTTGATGATACCATTTTCAACACCTGGGTTGGTGGTTATGGAAATGTTCTCAATGATGACAGCATAGCGCCTGCCGGCACAACACGCACCAATTTTATTTCCTATACCTTTAATGGTGATTCCGGCTTTTCTGCTATTATCGGCGCTGAAATAGGCAATAACGCAGATAAACTTCCTGGAGTAGCAGAATTAAGAAGTGGAAACGACGAGTATGTGGGTCAATATATTGAGAAAGATGGTAAACTTGTTTCTCTAACAAACGATACTCTTCCAAGTAAAGCAATTAAAAACTACACCCCCAATGTTGTTTTGGGTATAAAGTTTATGCAAAAATGGGGTGGTTTTTCAGCCGTTGCTGCCTACGATGCTTACTACAAAAAATGGGCTGGAAAAATCCGTACGGATTTCAATGTTAACGATCGTTTCAATCTATGGGTAATGGCTGGCTATAAAAATGGTACCGATTACTACACAGAAGATAAAGATAATCCAGGTGAATTATCACGCAGAAGCACAACGATCTATGCAAACTGGGGTGGTAAATGGGCTGCTTGGGCAGGTGCGACTTACAAACTCACGCCAAAAGCAGATTTGAATGCTCAAGTTTCTTATAGTGCTGTAAAAACCTTTGCAACATCTGTCAATATTGCATACACGTTGGTTCCAGGGTTCGTAATTACCCCTGAATTGACCTATGTTTCTTGGAACGATGACCGCGTTATAAAAGATGCAAATAATAATGAAAAACATTTCTTTCATGGAAAAAGTGCTTTCCAAGGTATGATCCGTTTACAGCGTTCATTCTAATTCTATTAGGCTACAGCTTTGAAAAACTGGTAACTGATGTTGCCAGTTTTTATTTTTGAAACCACATATCATTAGCATCTTTCTCTGATCGTTATTTTCTTAATCTTTCTGACAAAAACAGCTTCAGTTTTATAAAAACATTTTCAGAAAATAAACTTGATGTACTTGATAAAAGCGGCTTTACGCGGGGTTTATTCATCAATTCCAATAATTTCTTCCTTACTCTTTAAAGCGTTCCCCTTTACTTTATTTCACAATTGAGCTCTCTTTTGTCATTTATATCTTACCCTTAGTCATTTTAGATATAATCTTCTCGAATAAGTTTTATCCTAAAGAGTCAGCTTAACGGCACGGAACAAAGACCGCATCCTCCTCGCTCAAAGAACGAAGGCTCCTTCCAACATTAGCTTTGTAAAAAAACAATCGACTTGCTCGAGGGAGATCAATTGACTGATTACTGATGATATATCTTGCGGCTCTACAGAAAAGTCTTACCTTGAATCTTTACACGCTCTATTTTTAAAATACTTAATATATTTAAGTATTCTATTCTTTATGTTCTCACCCCTTTTAATTTCAATGACGGTGTTTTATGGCATAATAGGGTAAGATATTAAAAACAGACAAAACACCCCAAACAGAACATTGATTGATCATGATAATTCATTGTTCCTTAACTTGAATGAGAAACCTTAATGCCGTAGGATTTTCTCATTTCAAAGCCTTCCATATTGAATCAATCAAAATTATTTTCTGTACACACCACAAGCAAGAATCCATGTGGATAAAATTTGGATAACAAAGAACACCAAATGCCTATAATAAGAACGTTCAAAAATTAAGAACTGTCGCAACATTGGACGTTGGCAAAGTGTGTGATGCCCCCCTTTGATTTTTTATGAAGCGTAAGGATAACGATGCGCTATAGATGACACACTTTACAGAAGTGATTATATATCCTTTACAAATGCCGTACATAAAATATGTGCATGACATTCACAAAAAAATATTTTTCAAAACAGACCGGTAAACGTACAATAAGAATCCATTTTTTTGAGCCATTCTATCTTGCATAAGGAGCACGCCCCTCGAATGGCAATAATACATTGATTTATAATGATAAATAATCATTTTTACCTTGAATTATAACGCCGAATATCGTAAGACTTTCTCATCACAACCCCTCTCATATTAAATCAGTTCATATCACTTGGCTTGCACGTCAAAAGCGGGGATGGTCGTGTGGAGGTAAAAATTGCTAAAGCAAAAAGAACTAAAAATGGCTTTTCATCAACCGTCTTACAAACCCAAGGGATGGCCCGCAACACTCAAAGGCAAGTATGTGATGGTGCTGGCGTACTTCTTTATAAGCCTATTCATCAAGCATAAAAATGCTGGTGCTCTATAGATTTTATATTCTTTCATGGGGCTTGATCATGACACCCTTCACAAACTACTGTCGTAAAACGGGATTAAGAGCATTGAGAAATGTTTCTTTTAAAAAAAGCACGTAAATTGGCAACTGGGGGGCGTTTTGTTTTACTTAACAGCGCAACTTTACAGTTTTAAAAGAAAATAGCCTTAAGACAAAGAAATAGCAAAACGCAATCTCTGCCAACCATAAAGTTTTTTGTAAAAGCTTGCCGTTCTAAAAAATGCCTCTGTACATAGTTTTTACACAATCAAGAAACTTTATCAAACCAATAGGCAAAAAAATTGCTTGCCTTAAGAATAAAAAGACTCACCGACAATCATAACATATCTTTCCATGAAACAGCTTATACCCTGCATACGATTTTTAAAACGATAAAGCTCTTCTTTATATGAAGCTAATCAGCGAAAGGAAAATTCTTTTAAGAAACAAAAAATATTCCCATATCCTCATAAAATATCTTTTAATTCAAACACATTGAATTCACGAAAAATATTTATCAACCAACGCATAAAGAATTGCCGCTGTTTCAACATCGAGAATCCCATCATAATTTTCTTGACGAAAATGAAGTTGAAAAGCTCGAATTAAATTTTTGTATCCCATTTCAGTACAGGCAACTGAAATATCATAGCCATAACATTTCAGCTTTGCCAACACCTCCTCTTTGGACGGAAAACTCTTAGAAAATTGTTCTTGATAGTGACTTTTTTGTTCATCCTCATACCATGCCCCTATCCCTGCCCAATAAAGTTCTTTCCATGGGAAAGCAGCACCTGGATCACTTTTTCTGCCAATGGCAATATCACTATGCCCCACAACATCCGTTGGCATAATATCAGGATAGCGTTGAAGAATATTCAATGCAAGTTCCTTAACGGCATCAATTTGTATGGGATTATAAGGAGGAAAGTTAAACGCCTCATTATGGCAAGCCATGAAATCAACATGAGCCGGCAATCCATTTTCATCATTAACGGGCTTTACGGTGTGTGTATCCTTCCCAATCCCCCCCTCTTCTGAAGGCTGAGAACGACCGGTCGCTAAATTAACAATTTCAATCCCGATAGATGAATCATTAAGATGGCTATGCCCAGCCCATGAACTCACACCCGCATGCCATGCACGCTCGTTTTCATCAACCAGATTAAAGATACGCATATCCTTAAATCCTGCCTCACGATATGTCTGCTCTGAAGGATCCGGAACAAGATAGTGTGCACTAACCTTTTCTCCTGTCAGTGCCATGACCGAGGCTTTAAAATTAATGGCAGTATAATGCATGACAAGAAAACGAACACGACGATTAAAACTCTTGACAGAACGATAACTGTTGTAATCAATCTGATACATAAAGGCTCTTTCTTTTTCACTTGTATAAAAACTATCGCACATCACAACAAATAGAAGACGCACTGTTGAAAAAAATTGCAATAAACCTTCCATTTAGATACTGAGAATTATGCCAAAAATTTGTTTATCCAAAACACCAACGCTCTTCTAAAACAATAAAAACACATTTTTATTTCGCCTCGTACACACACGCACAAAATATTTTTGATAGCATCCACAAACACACCCTCTCACATATTTTTCTAAAAAAATTCTACAGACGATCAATCGAAAAAAATGAAAGTGTAAAATGATGATGCCTTAAATTGTCATATCTTAAAGTAAAAATAGCTGTTCCTGTTATGAAATGAAAAAAATATTACCGCCTCAAGCCCTACAACCATCTCGTGCACGCACCACACACAAACATCAGGAATAAAGTTTTATGAAGCCTTTACAACAGCTTATTGACTGCTAACGAAACAGCACGCTCTCTGCCCCTTGAGAGGATTCATAAAACACTTTTGTCCTTGTTCTTTACGCGTTTTATCGACACAGCCCCCCTTGTAATGTACAAGAAACATGGATCTTGATTAATGTATCAAAGTTTAAAATAAGAAAAGCTTACGATAGAAAAGATTTGTATTTCAGTTATAAAACAATCAACAATCATTCCAAACAAAGCATTAATCCATTAAAAGACATGCATAACAAAAGCATAAGGCAATAGACACCTTCATTTTTTTAAAGAGACAGCTGTGGAATCTTTTTGAAAGCTTTAAAGCAAAATGACAGAATGATAATAAAAATGGGAACTGCTTTTCACCTTTGCACTTTTATCTTCTTGCAAAATGAGACGTATGCTCATTTTGGAGATTCCACAAATAGAGCGCGCCATCTCCCCCTGCCCCATATCTAGTATACAAACATGTCTAGCATACAAAACTGAATATACCCTAACAAGCTGAAATATATTAATATTAAAAAAACATGCTGGACCATTAAAGATTGAATACTGATTTACAGGCCACAAAAAAGCCCATGCTTTATAAAATATCCAACATTATAAAATAAGGAAAATAATGTACCAGCCAATGGACTAGAGAAATATTTCAGCTTTTTATACAACACATTTCCCCACCTCCATAACAGGCTTTAATTTACTCCTCCCTACAGAAGCCGCACATATCCCTAGAGTTCATAAAGCTCAGATGAATGATAATCTATGAACAATGTTTAGCGCGAAAATATATTTTAGCGCGAGAATATAAAAGAGCAACATGATGCAAAAACAAGTTTTACATATTTTTGACCCAAAGTACTAAAGGTTCTTGAACGAGCACACCTTCTGTTTCACAATGTTTTCTTGTTTTCTACATTCTCGCGATTTTCTTGCTCAAAATGGTCTGTCGAATGATAGGAAAAAACGAAACATGCATCTCGTATGATTGACGCCTTAACTTACAAAATTGATGAGCAAAAAAAGATATCCTTCTATAAGGTTAGTTAAGAGCATTTTGTCGCATGCAATAAGAGCTCAAAACAGCCTTCTCTTTAATGTTCCGATTAATGTTTCAGAAAATGCCATAATTGGAGTAATATTTTTTTACCTCTTTATAGAATATCATTTGTTTTTTTGCGTTGGCAAAACTCTTTTTAAAACTAACCAAGCGGCATATTCTTGTAAGACGACACTTAAAAGCGGTCGCGTATAAGCAAAAAGAATATGATCCTCACCATAGCCTTTCATCTGCACCGTTATGGTTGCATGTCCAAGACTTTCCTGCTGCTTTTCTAAGATATCGATGGAAGGTGATAAGCGAACTTCAACCTCCATCTGCGGAACATTTTGGGTACTTTGTTTTATGGGTTTAAAATATTTTAAAAGATGTTGATCATGGATCAACCAATGCACCTCTGCGTACTTTGCGAGTTGTTGAGACGCCGTGGTCACTTCTGCCCCAACCAAATAGGGGCGAAAATGATTTTCAAATTCTTCGATTAAATGTTGATCCAAGGGGGTGGAAGACTGACCAACCAGTTGCACCAAAATATAAGGGCTTTTCCATAAAAAATGGCGTTCAAAGGGCGCATTGGCAAAGTGACAATCAACCCAATGCGCAAGGGTACTTTCATCAGTTCCAATCAAAGTCCAAGCATAGCTTGCCCGTGATAGCGAAGAATATTTCTTCTTATTTTGCTGTAAATAATCCTCTAAAAGAGCAAGAGCCTGTGAGGGTGGACCAGGCAAAACAACCAGCATACTTTCATCACAAGAAAGAGAGAAACCTGGCGCTGTGCCTGTAGGATTATCAAGCACTGTTGCTGTTTTCGGAAATAAGGCTTGACGCGCATTATTACTATCTGGCGCAATTCCTAACCGCTCTAATTGACTTTTTATGGTTTGCCAAACATCTTCATGATGCACCAAAGGTTGTCTGACAGCTTGGGCAACACTATCGCGTGTTTTATCATCAGAGGTAGGTCCCAATCCCCCACTGATCACGATAAGATCTTCTTGTCCAAGACAAGAAACGATCATCTCACTGATTTGCTGTAATTGATCTGCACAAACAAAATGACGTGTGACTTGAATATTTCTCTTTTCCAAGCTTTGGCTTAAACCTTGTAAATTCGTATTCAAATATTGTCCTGAAAGGAGTTCATCACCAACGGTGATAATTGCCGCACGATAAACGGAATTTTTTAGAGAATTGCCAACAGCTTCAGCCATTTTATGGGGTGAAGCACTGCCTCCTAAATCATAAGGAACCGTTTTTCCAGCCTGAATAACTTGATCAACACTTTGAGACAATTGTTTTGCTTCCTCGTAAAAGCCTAAATGCTCTAACAGTAAAGCCGTCGTATAAAACATCGCAAAAAGGTTTACTTTATTCTGCCCCGCAATGCATGGTGTGCTTTCATGAGCAGGTTTAAAACAGGCCATCTGATTTCCCATAATTGCACGAGAAGCAAACCCCAACCCGCCCATCACACCAGCGGCAAAATTAAAGAGAATATTGCCAAACATGTTTTCAGCAACAATCACCCCAAACTGTTCTGGCTTTGTTGCAATCTGCAAAGCAACCGCATCAACATGATGAATATCAGCTTTAATTTCTGGATAGTTTTGCGCGATTTTCTCAAAAATTTCCTGAGCAAATTGTCCACTTTTTCGCATATCATTGGGTTTATCAGCAAAAGTAACCCGCCCAAACCCTTGTCTGCGTGCATAAGAAAAAGCATATTCAAATAACCGCTCCAAACTAAAACGTGTTTGCAAATGAACTGTCCATGCTGCTTCTTCAAGACCATATTTTTCTAAATTGGGATGTTGTAACCAAGTGGCTATTTCAGGCGTAATCCCCCGAAAATCGACCTCAGAAGAAGAACCTTCCATCATTTCGTGAATAACACAAAACTGAAAAGGCCGTCGAGACCCCATAATATATCTGATAGGGTATATATCGGCAAACAAACCTAACTTTTGGCAAAGCTGAAGGAGTGGAGAAACATAAGCAAGGTTTTGTTCTCTCAAATGCGGTGCCAATTCTTCTAAAGCCGTTTCTTTTCCTTGATCTGTCACAGTACCAAGTAAAAGTGCGTCACTTTCTGCTATTTTTTGCCAAGTCGCTTGTGGAACAGAATCCCCTTCTTGTTCCCAACATTTCCAACCGATCTCACCATAAGTAAATTCAATAGGCAACTGGAATGACTCTAAGATCTTCAACGACGCCTCACAGATTTCTGGTCCCACACCATCACCGGGAAGCACAAGAACTTTCTTTTTCATAATCCCTCCATCCATTCGCTAATAACGGCATTCGTCATGAGAGGATTATCCTCCCACAAACGCGTAGCGGCGCCAGAAATAATCCGATATTCATGATTAACACAGGGGCTTTTTGTTTGATTATCAACCGTTGCCAGTTGCGACTTTTCCCCCACCAACGCTAAAAATTTGCCCTTATATTGAACAATCTCATCTCGAGCGTCCATGGCCAATAATAGTTTAAATCCTCTTGTCATCCGTTCAATCGCCATGTTTTTTTGATCTTGTGGAATTTTCAAGGCAACGCGTTTTTTTATAACGCCACGAGGGTGCATAAAATCATTGAGTATTGCTAAAGCTTGCGACAAATCATTCTTTTCTAAGCAAGCCAGAATATCTCCAAAACGCCGTTGCAAAGGCTTATCTGGATAGCCTGGTGCATTAAGAGCAAGTACTGCTTGAACATTAGGCAGCCTTGCAGCCAATATTTGCACCAACATTCCTGCCATAGAAAATCCTACAAGAACCGTGGGCTTTTGCAAATACTTTTCCAGTTTTTCTGTCATAAAAGATAAAATCTCAACAGCAGAATGATTGGAAAAATGATCCCTCTTAGGAAAAAGAGAAAGTGTATCCAACAGCGTCACATGAAATCCTTTTCTCAAGCATAGCTTTGTCAATGGAGAACAAAAAATACCCCGATCCCAAATCGGCATCACAGGAGAAAGAATAACAATAGAAAGGCTCATGGATCAATGCCTTCCCTTGTTTCAAAACACGCATGAGCGTCAAAGCTCTTCCCCTGCAATATAATGAACATACCAAGATG
Organism: Bartonella massiliensis; assembly: GCF_902150025.1. Taxonomy (GTDB): domain Bacteria; phylum Pseudomonadota; class Alphaproteobacteria; order Rhizobiales; family Rhizobiaceae; genus Bartonella; species Bartonella massiliensis. The sequence continues at coordinate 12,202 of NZ_CABFVS010000041.1, read as the reverse complement.
CTGAAACTTTTTCCCCATAAAATCCCCCATACCAATCAATTTGTCCAATTCATACGAAACTTATGACAAATTTTAAATTCACGCAATCAACTAACTTCATAGCAAAAATTCATTCAATAACAAACAGCCCATTTGTGAAAACATTAAAAAAATTTCCACATAATAGGCTCTTTTTATGCTTTCACTCAGCTTGTTTCTGAGGGCATAAAATCACGCGCTTTTTGGATATAAATGATAAAACCAATGACGCAACACACTGCCAACAACGTTGCCATAGCCCGTGGACTATGACCAGAGATTTTTCCGATAACCGCCGCACTAAGCGCTGCACTTCCTAATTGCAAAGAGCCCATAACACCAGAAGCAGCTCCCGCAGCTTGTGGATGCGATGAAATAGCCAACGCTGTCCCTAATGGCAATAAAAAACCATTGCCAAAAGTAAGAACAGCAATAGCCATAAAACTTGTCACAAGGGGCCATGGGCTTAGATACATTTGCAAAGCAAAAAGCACCCCCCCTATAGTAAAAATAATGTACCCTCTCCCCACAGTCTTTTCCATAGACTCGCGTTCAAAAAACCATCGCGCCAAAAAATTTCCCAAAATATAGGGCACTGAGACACCAATATAGCTATAACTAATGTGTATCGGCGATAAACCCAAAGTCGTCAGCAAAAAAGGCGATTCCACAATATAAGCAAAATAGGCCGCGTAAGAAAAACACGGAATAAGTGCATAAAAAATAAATTGTTTATTTCTGAGAACGTCTAAATATCCCTTCATAAATCCTACCGGAGAAAAAGGCTGTCGATTTTGAAGAGGTAGAGTTTCGGTGAGCACAAAACAACATAGTAAAATGGTCAAAAATATAAAAAAGCTTAAAAAGATAAAAGTCGCCTGCCAATGAAAAGCTTGTATCAACAGTCCACCAATGAAAGGTGCAAGTGCTGGCGACATCCCAATAAAAGGAAAAACAATCAAATAAAGTTTTCCTGCTGCTTTTTTATCCAATAAATCATTGATAATCGCGCGACTTAAGACAAGCCCCGCACAAGCTCCAAGACCTTGCAAAAAACGTAATACAAGAAAAGCATGAATATGAATCGTATAAATCACACCAATTGTCGTCAATAACCATAAGAATAAGCCCAATAGAAGTGTTTTTTTACGTCCAAAATTATCACTGAGCGGTCCATAAATGAGCTGTCCAAGTGCCAATGCAAACAAAAAAACAGCCACCGCATTTTGAATTTGAGATTGAGTCACTTGATAATACTGACGCATATCTCCCAGTGCTGGTAAAAAGATGTCCGTAGAGATCAATCCCCCAGTCGATAAACATACAATAAGTATAATAAATGGTAAAGTATATTTACGATTCATAAATAAAGACACACTTTTAAATTTATAGATTAAATATTATTAGGTTAATAATAACAAATATAATGATATTTTTTCTTATATAGATAAACAATTACAATTAAAAGTGTTATTATTTTACTTTATGAAATAAAATTTCTATTATTTTTTAATAATTAAAAATCTATTCTACATGTTTCACATGCAAATAATCCACCTATGAATAAGCTTCTTTATACACACTTTGCTGTAATCTTTCGCTGCTGTTTTCATTGCTATCATAAGCAAAAGCACGAATCTCTATTCGTAGCAACAATCCTCCCCCTCCATACAATATCCATAAAAGTTTTCATACCCTATCCATCAAGGTTAATCGATAAAACGCAAAGCAGAAAAACAATTTCTCACGCCTCCACCCCCCAATCACTATGGGATAAACACAGCGTATAATGCAACAACAGCTCCAAAGGACCCTATCAACACAAACCATGATTGTAAAGGGTTTAGCTCTACCAGACCACAGAGTATAATGACACTTCTACAAAAAAACAAACACCCCAAGATATTCTAGAATAAAAAGTCAACACGCCTTTTTATTGATCTTAAACCATGAGCTCTTATAATATTCTGAGTTGATATTTATTCTTCACTGAAATACGACTGACTTTCTAGTTCCATTTTATAAAACACGCCTCACATAAGAACAGTCATATTCTTAATCAAAGCAAGCAGATATTCCACGCACTTTATAAGCTAGAAACCAATAAACGACAAAATTCAATTTTTCAAAATTATTCTCTCCCGTGAGAGATACGATGATAATATACAGCATAAGAATCAACATGCCTTTTTCCAAGCACAAGTTGGATCATTTTAAATGATCTATCTTCAATATTTTTTCTCTCATAAAATGTTGAAGCGTTTTTCTTATTCATTTTTGGCATCTCTCCATCACTTTTGGAACATAATGGACAATAAGGCATTGTATCTCCAGCATATTCAAGGAGATAAAACATGGAAACCCGCATTCCCGAAAACACACCTTTCGATACGAATTTTCTAGGCGAAACATCCCTAGAGACAGAATATCCTTTTTTTCACCCCCCCATTTCATGGTCCGCCATCTTTGCCGGTCTGGTGACAGCTCTTGCCACCTCAATCTGCCTCTCTTTTCTGGTCGCAGCCTTAGGTTTGAGCCAAATGGATTTCACCTCGTCCTCCCCTTTTGGAGACTCTTTCTTTTCGATGGGCATTGGCTCTCTTATCGTTATGCTGATAAGCCTTGCTTTGGGAGGTTTGGTGGCTGGGCGTTTTGCTGAAACCGCTGGAGCTCTTCATGGCTTCTTAACTTGGGCTCTCATAACACTGCTAATGACCCTCCAAGCCATTCACGTAGTTTCAAGTACAGCAAAAATAGGGACGAAAGCTGCCCTAGAAAACAGCTCGATGATCGAAAAGACCATAGACGGTTTCAAAACCAATATTTCCCCCCTGCTTACAAAATTAAACAGTGAGGATTTTGCAAAGTTTTTAACAAAAAACAGCAACAGTGGCATCAATTTTGACCAACTTGGCAACGAGTTGCGCACCCTTCTCAATAAAAGTGACATTCCTGCCCTTAATCCGAAACGCTTAAAAACATCTTATCAGACAGCGCTCAACGATATTGGTTCTGCAATAACCGCTTTCAAAAATGATCCTTCTCATTATCGCACGACCTTAAAAAATCTAGAAGAACGCCTTTCTGATCGCGTAGAAGATTTGACAGCAAAGTTTGATAAAGACGATATCATCCATGCCCTCATAAAAGATGGGATGAGCCGTGCGGATGCCCAAACGGCCGCCAACCGTGCCGTTCAACTTTATCAAAGTGCAGAGGAAAAAACTGCAAAAGCAATAAAAGTTCTTGAAGAACGGGCTGAAACCCTCTCTGACAATCTTGAGGAGACCATCAAGGACGCCAAAAATACCGTCACAAAAGTCACAAACACAGCCACAAAGATGGGCTGGTGGGGCTTTCTAGGCAGTCTGATAGGCGCTTTTATTTCCAGTATTTGTGGTTATTATGGTTACAGAAGCCGTAAAGATACTTTCAAACTTTGAAACTTCCAGATCTAAAAACAAACGCAAAAAAGCTGTACAAATCTGTGCAGCTTTTTTTACACCGATTTGAAAAGCTTTTTATATAATAGGACAACCTATACACTGCCTTACAATATCCAAACAAAATCTTTAAAAGTTTAAATTTGAAAACGACTGATGAGGATACAGCGTGCTCATCTTCCCTACAAATCAAAAATCCTCGAAAAGAACAATCTATCTTTTTAATAAGAATACAGAGCACTCTTCATTATATGCAGTATATCTCTTCAAAAGAGAAAGAAATATTTTCAATCAACATAACATTTGACAAAAAAATAAATCCATGCCATATGCTAGAATGTGCTGGTTTTTTATTTAAACTATCGCGTATTTTTATCAATTATAAGGGGAGGAATATATGAATATTTCACTTAGATCAAGTAGAAGATGTTGTTGAATTGGCTGATGATGAAGTTATGCCAATTATGATGACTACTAAATATGCACAGCGTAGCGATATTCAAGTTTATCAAGATGAGCTTGATATGAATGGTTCGCTGAAAGTTTAATAATATATCGTTGATACAGATCTATTGATACATCCAACTTTAAAAAATTAAGCATATTTAAGAGCATGTTTGAATTATTTTCAGAGAGCTTTTCCCGAGAGGTTTGGGCTAAGCAAGCGGCTGAATTGTCAACTTCACACATCCCTTTCAATGAAAGGGATGTGTTGGATGCTCTAAGGCAATACGCTCTACGTTCTCATAAACTCTTAGCTCTTAGTCATAAAGCCGAAGTCATAACAGTGGTTAATGGGGTGCGGAGTCCACATCCTCTTCCAAACTTTCTTGTTTTAGATACGGACAGAACTATAGAAGGATATACTGCCCGCGTTGACCAATATGCCGAAGGGAAAGACTGGGCGGTCATGTATTACGGGTTATATGCTGCAACCCCTGTACTGTGGGACACGGCAAAACAGTTTGCAGATCAATTAGCACATTCTTTAGGGTTTAGACCCGGTGGACGTGTGGATATTGACTGCTTCATCGGCCGATATTCTTCTACCCATGTTGGCGTCCATGTGGATCACGCTCACAATTTTGGTTTTACTCTACAGGATGGTAAAACAATGTTTACATGGCCCAACACACGAAAAGACCTTCAAGGGCTCAAATATCCTGAATATGAAGAACATAAATCAACAGCAATTGCGCTGCAAAATCGAACAGATCGTGTTGCCTATTTCCCTCATGATGCTTTCCATGTTGCCGAAACGGGAGAAAAGGTTTCTGTAAATATCAATGTCGCTTTTTGGGAAACAGCACACGATGCACAACACCATAAAAATTATGTCACGCATTTACTTCGTCTTAATGATCGAACGCGACATGATATCCGCACATCAGGAAGAGCAAATTTAAACCCTGACAATGCTTTTCAACACTCTGTGCTAAGCTCTGCCATCGCAAATGGTACCTTAAAACGTCATATGCTGGTTTCTCAATTAATTAACGATACAAGTTCGCGTCTATGTGTTGGTCGCCCCCTTATTAAGGTCTCTGAAATTGAAAATGAAATTACTCTTCGCGCATCTGCAACCCTCCAATGGGTACCCTTAACTGAAACAAATGAACTCCTCATCGCTGCAAATGGGCATTGCGCTTGTTTTGAGTATAGCTCTCATCTAGAATACTTCCTTTCTCAACTTTCATCAGGAAAAAAATTAGATAGTGCAAAATTAAACGATAAACCATATAGATATGCGCAGGAAGAAATTTTAAAAGCTGTAAAAGCTTTAGCATGTTGGGGAGCATTGTGATAAAGAAAAAATCTATGATTTTTGCCCAAATAGGACTTTTCCTCATTTTGGGGTTTAGCAGCTTTGCCGATGAAACGGCTCAGGTGACCTTTGCTTTACACTTGGCAGAAAGTACAGCCTCCATTTCCATGCTGCTTTTTGCAGGGCTTATCGGAGGAATTTGTGCAGGCCCCATTGCCCCTCGCCTTTTGCATCGCTTTCAGTCAGCACACACGATCACGGTTGTTTTATTGTTTGAAGCACTTTTCATAGCCACAGCCGCAATCGCTAACCAGTTTTGGGCTTATATTGCCCTTTCTTTTGCACTAGGCTGTGCGGGTTCACTCTTTTGGTCTGCTATCCTTGTTGCGGTACCTGAATTGGCAAAAAATGATCAGCAATTAGACCGCATCAATCGCCTTATCCAAACAATTCGTAATCTTGGCTATATTGCCGGACCTCTGTTGGGGGGTGCATTGTATGGTCTATCAAACGGACAAAAAGGGCTCTTTGCACTATCCATCATGGTTTTCTGTGCAGCCTTGATCACCATAGTCTGTTTTAAAAGTTTAAAAACACCTGCGCCAACAATACCTCCAAAACAACAGACCAAAAAGGGACTAGATTTAACAGGGCTCTTGCGTAAAAAAAATGTTGTCTATGCTCTTTCCCCCCTCATTATCACCATCATCCTCACTTCGGCTCTCAATGTGTTGTCGATTGTCCGCATCCGCACCGAGCTACAGTTTAGTGCACAAACCTATGGAATAATCACAAGCATGTTAAGTCTTGGTCTTGTGGTCGGTCCACTCTGCTTTTCCAGCCTTTTTCACCGCCTTGGCAATGCTGCCGGTGCATCACTAGCTGCCGCAACCATTGGCTTGTCGATTTTCTGTTTTTCCTTAACACCGTTTATATGGCTGATGATGCTGTCCTTTTTTATCCTTGGGTGCGCCAACGGTGTGCAAAATGCCCTCATGGCAAGTTTTATGATGAAAGCTATTCCAAAAGAACAACGAAACAACCAAATGCCCGCCTATATCTTCATCATACAAACAGCCGTATGCATTGGTTTTATCAGTGCAGGTTTTGTCCATGTGCACCATACCCAATACACACTCCTTATCATCGGCATCGCCACCATGATCACCGGCATATTAGGCTGTATCATAAACAGCGCTCTGCAAAAAAAACAATGGAATAATGCCTAACAAACTTTGCCATCTTTCCCCTCAAGCAAACCTTGCTAAAAAAAGGACATGAACATCACATCTCAATAAAATTCCAATCACATTATTGTCTTCTCCCATGCAACCCCAGAACAACTAATATAAGACTTTGATAAACCACTGCCTGTGGAGCAAAAAACAACCCTTTTCAAAAACTTGATATTTTAAAGCGAAAAAACAATAACATCATGCAACAAGATCCTATAGGCTTAAATTTTTACCATGGAACAGGTGGTTATGTATGGCAACTAGCAGATACCATGCAACATGACTTAAATGAAAATATCCACACCCTTGCCTTACAAAAAACCACACCGCCCATAGCCATCCATTCTTTTGCCGTCTACCCACGCAAATTAGCCCCCCTCGCACACGTTCAATGGGCAAAGGATATACAGATTATAAAAAATAAACCAGCACTCATTGGCAAACGCCAAATACAGCCTATCACCGTTGTTTCTACCAAAAACAAAGCTTTTGGTGGATTTGATTTGCGGACATTTACAGCGCTTCATGATGGCTGTTCCGTTCAAACCTTGAAAGAAATCAAATTCAATGGTTGCCTTTTTGACGGGGACAATCTTTTGATATCCCTATTGCGACACGGTCTCATTCAAACAGACCAACAAGCCTTTTCATCAGATCATGCAACAGCTCTTGTACGAGAACCAACATGTCGTATTGTCAATTCTCCTCTTGGTACTCTTGCCATTAATCAACTCAACGGGCGCACAATCCGGCTCAATGCCAAAACCAAACCTCTCTTGCAAAAAGCCACAACAGCAATAGATCTCCAACACCCCATAGAACCAACAACAACATTTTTTGTCAAAGCAGGAATGCTGCGCTTGGTAAAAGGATAAGGAGAAAAAAATGTCTCTGATAAGACCGGGTATGGGAACAGAAAACAGTATTGAGATTCTTGATACGCTCATTCAAATGGCAAGACCGCGCACCGTTCTTGAAATCGGTGCGGGGGATAGCACACGCTTTATTGCTAAAGCACTGCAAAAAGCAAAACAAGCATGGCAACAGGATAAAAAACTTTTAGAATCCTCCACTTGGGAAGAACGTACAGCTTTGCTTGACCCTTCAGGCATCCTTGAAAATTATCAACCACAATTGATCACCATTGATGATTTTTCAGCAGAAGGTCAATCAGCTGAAGAAGCATGGCAAAAACTGCTTAAAGACGACAACATTGAAAAAGACACCGTAACATTTATCCATGAGAATTTCTTCTCTCTTGATGATGAAACGCTTAAATCTTGGGGCCCCATAGATTTTGCTTGGCTTGATGCTGGAACACCCGCAGATGATGTGCGATTTGTTACCACACTTTGGGAACATATCACCGCTGGTGGTTATCTCTGTCTGCATGAACCAACCATGACAACAACCGTTGCTCTCGATGGAGAACAGCGGGTGCGCCGTGTGAGAACTCCTTTGTGGGAAGAAATTCTCTACCGACTTGATGGAACCTATGAGGCTTTAACACTGCCTGAAAACCACAAATATCGTCAAAGTGGTCTGGGGATTATTCGCAAATGCACCCCTGCTGAGCAAATTTTCCGCACACAATCGCTCCAAGCAGAACTCATCGAAATCAACGAGCACCCTCTTCGCAATGATCTTTTACCCATGGGAAAAGAAAGCCTTCAAAAACGATATACCCGCAATTCAGTGATTTCTGCCATGACCTCACCAACACTGCGCGCTGTTTACGCCGCCATTATCCTTGGTGCGAAAAATCTTTCTGATATCCTAAAACATATCGATTATGATGCAAAAACCATTCACAAATCGATCAATCGTCTTTTGAATCTTGGTCTTATTCAAAACACAACAGCAGGATTTCAAGCAGAAGAGACGCTCTGGAAAATGCTAGAAAATAAACATGAGCGGGAGAGGGAAAATTTAAGCGACCGCCATTTAGAAACAGAAGAGATGCTGCCCAAAATTGCCCAAGCCTTTCAAAGGGATAAAATCTATAGCGAAACAGAAGTCTCTAAGATATGCAACCTCTTCACGATAGATTTTGCCCGATTACGACGCACCCTCGTTGAGAGAGGATTTTTACAACGCCATGGGGGCAAATATCAGCGCATACGCTAAAAGAGCATTGAAAAATGATGAGCAAACTCTACCGTTCTTCTTCTCTATTTCAAGAAAATGAATACCTCCTCACTAAAAAAACATAAAACACATCACTCATCCAATTCATAGATTGACAATCTATAGAAATGCGTCCCTCCTCTTTGTAAGCGCTTTATGAGGAGAAGTAAAAATGCGGGATATCAATTGGTTACAAAAAGAATGAAATGTAGTCAAAACCATCAAGGGGAGATAGGCGTTCAAAGTCTTAATGATCTCACAGTTGTTGTGCAAACATCAGGGCGCAGTATTGTTGCTCAATCAGGGAAAACTTATATTGACTGTATGTCATGTTCCTATCTAGGGTTAGAATGTCATCCAGCATTAAGGGATACTGTGAAATCTTCCGTAGAGAGATTTGCTGTACAACATGCCGCCGCACGAACACGTGCAAAATGCATATTATTCGATAAGCTTGCGTTAAAAATTAAACACCATTTTTCTCGATTTCTCTTCCGTCGTATTTAATGGGGTCACGACCTTCACGTAAAACAGAACGCCACCCCGTTGCCAATTCACGCGCTTGTTTTAAAGAGACATCTCTTAAAGCCCCCAAGCCCATTTCACGGCGCCGCCCGTGAATGGTGTAACGATAAATCCATTGAGCACCTCCATCTTTACGCTTATGAAGTAACAAGCCAGCACCATCATTATATTTACCAGCCCCCAATGTTGCGACAGACCTTGCATTAAGACGGTTCATAAGAGCCATTTTTAGTCCTTTCTTATATAAATTTTATCCACACATTCATCCCACTTGTTATATGCAAATGAGTGGTTTTGATTGATTCAAAATAAAGAGATTTGAAATGAGAGAATCTTACGTTATTCGGGGTTCTCATTCAATATGAATAACGCTAGATTATCATTATAAATCAATGTTTTATCTAATTAGGAAAACTCTGTTTTATGAAATTTCATACAGCTCAAAGAGACAGCACTATTGGCAAAATGGTGCACACGGTGAGCAAAAATACGATTCTTGACTAAAGAAACTTTTATAAGCGCATATGGCAAGGAAAAATTCTATCCTGAAATGCTCGATAGTTCTCAAAACAGCGTAGAAAAAAACAATATCCTTGCAGTGAACTGTCTGGTAAATCAGGAAGGATACTATTTCAACGAAATGTGTACAGCAAAAACAGAGCTAATAAAATTTCCTCAAGAGATACAACAAAATATCTTTGATCATTTAACGGCACTTCTATGGAAATTTCATGAGCAAAAATAAAATTACTTTTTTCATCTATAGCACCGTTTTTCTTTCTGAATTTTCCTATTTCTTTGTTTTGCCTATCCTTGGAAACTCTTCTTTTTTAACTGCTGCAAATGTTGCGTTTTATCTCGCTAGATCCGTAATCCTTGAAAGCATTCTCATGGTAACCACAACAGGTTTCTTGGAGAGATTTTCGCGTAAACTTTTCATGGCTATCGCTTTTATTTTAAGGAGTAGCGCTTTCCTATGCGTTATCTTGTCAACCACACCTTCTGCATGGCTGGCCTTTTTCACCTTAACAGCGTTTTCAAAAGCAATTTCAAAGCCATTTTTAAGAGAAATTTTATCAGAACATCTCGATGGAAGCACTCTTAAACGCGCATTAACCCTTTATTCTTTTTTTCAAAACGCTGTCGTCGTTATAGCCCCTCTTGTCGCAACGATAGCTATAAAATGTAACGCATCTGCTTTTTTAATGGCATTTTTCGCAATCATTGGTTTGTATCTTTATTTTGTATCCATCAAAATTGTTTACAATTACCCTCATAAAAAATTCTCTCCTGCAAAGAATAAAAAAACAAATGCCTCTCTTCTTTCTTCTTGAAAAGAAATCATGCGTTATCATGCTATTGTTTATTTACTGGACACAGCTTTTCTTTGCACGTTTATCATGGGAATTTTTATCATCACCACAACACTTCTCAGTAAATTTGACAGCAATTTGGCTCCTTATAGCGGAATTTTGTTGGGATCAGTATTTGTATCTGGCAAGGAATAATCAATAAACATCTCACCCTTTCCGATAAAGCAACTTTCTACCTGCTATGGCTTATGGGAAGTTTTGCTTCACTTTTCCTCATGGGTGGCACCTTTACCGCTGTAACTGCGTTAATTTCCTACAGTATCTATGAATCTGTTATGATTCCAGAGATATACTATCAAGTAAACAAAACAATCACATCCCTCTCTGCCAGTGTTCTTTTCAGTTATATCCTTGTTATTTCAAATATTGGTCAAGCGGCAGGCTCATGGACAAGTGGAGGGATCATTAGCCATTTCAACAATTATATCGCTTTTATTTTTTGCATGATTATTACTGCATCCTCCTTTGCTTCTTGCCTTTGCCTCATACAAACGAAAAAATAAGGAACTTCAATGTCGTATATCATTTTTGCTACCGGTGGTACAACAAGAATACCCACAACACTTCAGCATAAGTGGGTTAATTATGAGTTTGTAACACACACTGCTGCAAAAAAACTCGAAACTATCTTTAAGGATTTCTCTGTAAAATCTGTTGCCAATTGCCTCACAGCTGGAGGATTATGAGGCAGATTTTTATTTGCCCATGAAATCTGCCGTCTTCTCAAAGTTACATATTATCCATTTACTTCTATGGTTAATCTTGAAACTTTAAGTTTAGCTATCGAAAAATTTTCTATCGATACCATAATATGCCTTCCTAGTTTTGCAGATAAACTTATTATCGTATCTCGAGAGAAAAAATTAAAATCTCTAAAAAACTTATTCTACCTTGGAGAAATCTTTCAACCTGAATCTCTATTCAAAATAAAAAACATCATCCCTGAACTATGTATTAAGCCTCTTAGCTTTACCACTCAAGAAACAGGTCCCATAGGTTTTCAATGTTCTCAGATCGATGGTAATATTTATCATCTTTACGAGCACATTCAAGCAAAGTCAAATCCTACAAATAACGAATGAGTCGTCTCTGTTTTTTATCCTGAAGATGCACCATTACTTGAGCACACCACAGGTGATGTTGTTCATATTGTCTATGATCAATCATGTAATTGTGGTTATCATGGACATACCTTACACCTTAAAGGAAGAACACCAACCTTCTATAATATTATGGGAACTTCAATTTCTATTCACAATTTTATCAATGTCTTCAATCTTCAAGGCTGCACTCTTTCGACTACAGATATTCAACTCATTATAGTCAATCAACATGAGAACGGTGTTGGCGTTTTATTGTTTATTGATTCACGTCACAGTCTTGAAAGAAATGCCCTTTTATCATCGCTCTCATCGTCTTATCTGATAAAAGATATTATTAATAAATCACAATTTTTCCATGTTTGTTTTATGAGTAAAGCCCAATTTATTCAATCTTCAAGCTCTGCAAAAATAAAATCGTTTGTTCAAACTTCTCAATACCCTATGGTGCCTGATAGTGATTTAGTGGAAATTAAATAATCTAAGATTACAACTTCATAAATAAGTTCTTGATTATGACTGGAATCTCACGCGTTTTTTCCTTGCCCCTAACACAGCAAGTCCTTATCGTAAAAGCCTTTTGAATAGAAAAAAAACAATTTTTAAAGTGCTTTTT
>NZ_CABFVS010000040.1 GCF_902150025.1 Bartonella massiliensis | reverse complement strand
GGTCTTTGGCATTTTTAAAACATGCGATTGTAAGCTTTCAGAGAAACGACCACTTTTTGCCTCTCTATGAAGATTTTCTAACCATTCATAAAATTTCTCTTGTGCTTTTGGCATAAAACGCATGATCAGCGGATGTTCTGGAGAACCTAGTCGTTTATCACGAAAAGAACGAAAAACACCTTCATACTTTTGCCAACCCTCTTGATTGGGAGGTCTATCAACCAATTGCCAATCTTTTGTCTCATCGGGCCACACCAGCATTTGAAACCGTTGCAATAAGCCGTCATCGTTTATTCCACGGTGCATGGCTTGAATAATGGGAATAATTCGTGAAGGTTGAATGCCTCCAATCATTGATAAAGTTACATGGGGAATAAAAATGGTTCCACGCTCGATACGGTCATAGGTAAATTGATCATCTCCATTAAAAGCTGTTAAATAGAAAGAACGGTCTGTTTGATATTCCTTTCTCTCCAAATTGGCTAAAAAACCAGACAATTCATCACGGACCATTAAGAGACCACGGGGGTTTTCTTTTAACAATTCCCCAAGCTTTTCGACGGTCACATCATTGACAATAAAACGCGAGACATCATCATCATGAGCACTGTCTTTAGAGAGCGTTTCAAACAACAGAGCACGGGCTGTTTCACACTCTCCTTTTTTTAGCGCTTTATTGGCTTGTCTTTCTTTTTCTCTTTTGTCTAAACTTTCTAGCCTCTCTTCAATTTCTAGTCTTTGTTTCTGTTTTAACCACTCTTTATACCATTCCTTTTGAAGGCGCGTGATAGGAGCTAAAGCGGCTTTCATGGCTGGTGTTTTATATGTTGACGATTGACCAATAAGAGCGCCCCAGAGATTAGGAACAATTGTCCAATCATCATGTTGTTTTGGAGCAACTCGCACGCCATTTCCAATCACAGCAGCCAAACCACAGAGAGCAGAGACAGCCATAAAATCGAGAGGGGCTTGTTGACGCTCTGAAACGTCATAAATATAGTCCATGAATGGCATTGGGAGCTGTAATGGATTAAAAGGTTCGACGGGTAAGAGAGCCGTAGCAATTGGTTTTAATTCTCCCCAACCATTTTGTTGCAAGGCTTGTTCATAAGGAATGGCTTTTAAACAAGCATTATCATTTAAAGAGGCATTATCGTTATCATTGACGGGGGCATTATTCTCTAAAATATTTTTATTATCTTGTTTCATATTACGTACCTTGAATAATAGAGAAAATCGTTGAAATCGGTTCCTTTTGGAGCTTGCATGATAAAGACCTCAAAGCCTTGGCTATAAGCACGCTTTGCTAAAGTAAAATCTGCTTTACGACCCGCATCATCTGCTGGTTTTTGATCTGTTTTGCAGCCATTGGCTTTTAAAAAGGCTTGTTTCCCCAGCAAGCCAATTCTTCTGAGCGCTTGTATGATCTCTCTAAAAGAACAGCCAGCATAACAAGTGAGTAAGAGACGCCCATCATTTCCATTGGTAATGGATAAACTAGGCAATTGATCATCGTGAGCAGGGCAACGGGCAAGTCCATAACACCATACCAAACCCCATGCAAGGCACGTGTGATGCCCCAAGCATTCGTAAAAGAAAACATATTTTTTGATCCTATAATGATTGCATCATAGGACGGACTCTGCTATCCATAATCATCGTGTGAAAATGAAAAGCCTTGTCCATCCTTATGTGACAAGGTTTTTTTTATGCCGCATCACTTTGACGTTGCTGTTTTGCTTGTTCGATAACATTCAAAAGATCCGATTGTAACCAACGCGATAAAAAACCAAATTTTAAAGGTTTTGGAAGAGAGCCATTGGTCACATGACGGCGGAAAGTTGAGACACTCATATGAAGTAGTTTTGCACTTTCACGGTCTGTTAAAAGAATATCATTTTCTGTCATCGTAAAATCCTTTCAAAAGTAAAAAAATGATAACAAATCATGCCCATTTATTAAGCACATTTTGGTTTATTTTTGAAGGTATTTTATTCATAGAAAACAGTATTTTATTATACATTTTCTCATGTGATAATTTATGAGTCTTATTGATAAAGAATGAGAGAACAGAGAGATAAAGTTATCCACAGATAATGGGGTATTACACCCCATATCTTAAGATTGACCTGTGACATAAGCCGTCCATTTATCCATATAGACACGGCGCTGTTCTAAATAATCAGTACGACGATAGGCACGCTCTACTTTACCCCCAACCGTATGAGCTAGAATGGTTTCAGCAACCTCATAGGGGGCATCGGTTGTTTCAGCAAGCCAATCGCGTAAACTAGAGCGAAAACCATGGGGGCAGGCTTCAATTTTATTTTTTCTCATATACGTAGCCATTATCGTAGGTGAAAGAGGACCACGATTAGTAAATGAAAAGATGAAATCACTTTTAGAGATACATCGGGCTTGTTCAATTACTTTCATTGCTTCTGATGATAAAGGCACACGAAATTCTGTTGTAGCATCACGCCTTCCTTTCATATTCTCAGCAGGGATAGTCCATATATCCCCCTCAATTTGATCTTTATGCATATGACACAAGGGCTTCCTACGGACTCCTGTCAGAATAAGCAAACGCAAAGCCAGCTGTGTTATAGCTGTTGTTTC
>NZ_CABFVS010000039.1 GCF_902150025.1 Bartonella massiliensis | reverse complement strand
AAATTTGATCCACACATTCGTCCCGCTTTTGACGAGCAAGGGAATGATTTTGATTGATTCAAGATAGATAAGTTTGAAATGAGAGAATCTTACGTTACTCGGGGTTCTCATTCAATATGAATAACGATAGATTATCATTATAAATCAATATTTTCTTCAATAAGACAAAACATAAGATAAAGCTTAATACATTGTTTTTTTAGATGAAAAATTTTTAAGTATTCTGAGTGTATTGAACGCATTTCATTTGTAAATGAAATATGATTCCTTCTTATGAGAGACGTTATCTTAGCTTTCTATAAACCGATAAAAAACGCTCATTTTTGAGAAATTAAAATGATGAAGTGATAATTGATGACTGTTATGATATATAAAAAGATTAATTGATCATGAGAGTTTTTTCATTCATATTGAATGAAAGCCTTGAAGAGAAGAAGATTTTCTCATTTTCAATCATGTTTAGAATGAATTTAAAAGTGTTTTTCCATATTATAAGTTGGATATGCCAACGAAAATTATTTAAGGAAGAAGCAATAGGTTCCTTATAAATAAATATTAAGAGTAGCAATATGATAAGCTGTAAATGAATGACAATAGGGATGATATTGAGAGCTGAATTGGTGACAACCTTTACAGCTTTTGGATATATAATATTGCTTACTGCGTTGAAAAAAAATGCCTTTACATTCCATTGTCCATTCTCTCGCAAATCCATGAATGCACTGGCTTGCGAGAGGGTTAATTATAATGCCGATCTTAAGATACAAGAAATTTATCTTAACCTTTTCAAGGACAGATGAAATGGTGTGATAGAAACGCTATCAAGTAAGCTCTTTAACTTATGTCCACCTTTTTTATTGAGGAGCATTAAAGATCTGATTATAATTCGTACTATTAATTTTCAAAGGATTTTCCTTATTGGCAATTTGTAGCATTTCTAACTTGAGATCTTCTCTTATCATCATATCTATATTGGTACGGATATCAGGTAAAAGAGTATGAGGTGTGATGTCTTTAGGCATCGTTACAGTCTTTACTTGATAAATGATACGGTTTGTTGCAACTGGACCCTTTATGATGCCATAATGATCTTTGGGACCAGAAAATAATGCTCTCACCCCTTCAACACCAAGGGTTTCAGACGAGTCTTGACGTCGGAGGGCTTGTGTTGTGTGCTTTGTAACACCAAGTGTACGCGCAAGAGCAACAAGACTTTTTCCTTCCCGAAGCTGTTTAAGAGCATTTTGGGATTTTTCATCAAGAAGGCGTTGAGTTTCTTCACTTTTCCATTGAGAAAGAGCATCTATCTTAGCTTCTTCAAGTGTTTTATCTCGAGCAGGGATAATTTTATCGACTTTATACCAGAGATATCCACCCTGTTGAAAAGAGAGAGGATCGAGATCAACACCTTCATTTGCTTGATAAATAGCATTCAGTAAAATATCTTTTTCAGGTAAATCCGTAAGTATGCCACCTTCAAGTGTTTCCCCCTTTTTATCAACGGTAATTGTGCGCAAAGATAATTTGTATTGGTCTGCAAGTTCTTTGAGAGAAGCACCTTCAAAACGAGCATTTTCAATGGCGACATAATTATTACGAATCTCATCAGTAGCACGATTTTTGGCAAGCGTTTGGCGAATATTTTCTTCTACATTTTCAAAAAGAAGAGAACTTGCAGGCTCAATATGTGTGACGCGAACGAGAACAGGTCCCTGTAAGTCATTGATTACAGAGCTGATTTGCCCTTGTTGGAGTTCAAAAATTTCAGATGCGAGATGGTTCGGAAGTTCATTTGCTGCAAGTGGCCCTTTTTTTATGTCATTAAGGGTCTTTTTTTCAGCTTTTACCAGCTCATCAAAACTCAATCCATCGGCTATTTTTTTGGCTGCATTATCAGCTTCTTCGCGTGTGGAAAATCGCAGTTCTTCGAATGTACGTTTTTCAGGCGTTACAAAACGTGAAGCATTTTGGGTATAATAGGCTTTTGTTTCATCTGTTGAGATATCTTGAGGTTTTATGAAATCATTAAGTTCCATAGAGAGTAAAGAGACAGTACGGTATTCTGGAGTACGAAATTCACTTTGATATGTTTCAAACCATTTTTGTAGTGTTTCGTGATCAGGATCAGCAATTGTTTGCTTTTCTTTTAGATCAATAACGAGATAATCAGCACTCCGCATTTCTCCTTGATAAAGAGCAAAGGCTTTATAAAAGAGATCAGGTGCTTTCATATCAGAAAGTAAAGCTGCAATAAGTTGATTACGCTTTTCTTGTTTGGTATAATAATCAAGAAAGGCACTTTCACTGATACGTAAATATTGAAGATAGTTATAAAATAAATTTTTATTAAAAGTGCCATTTACTTGGAACATATTATCAGAACCAATTGTATGAGCTATTGTATCTTTTGAAAGACTTATTTTCATTTTACGAACTTGCTCATCAAGCAATACATTTTGTTGTAATTGATTAAATACAAAAGCGGGAATTTGGTATTGCTGCATTTCATTTGGTGTAAACATTCGTCCAAGATGAGCTGCTTGTGCTAAACGTGCACTTTGATCGGCAAGTGCGAGACGATAATCATCGATAGTTACAGTGGACTTTCCAGAAGTAATGAGATCTCTTTCGCTTTTTGTGTGTATGTGTGGTATTCCCCATAAAAGAATGAAGCATAAGAGTAAAATAGCAAGGAAAGTTCTGGAAATCCAAGAGTTTGTAGCACTTCTTATGACGTCAAGCATTGTTCAATTCCATTTTTAACATAAGTTCTTACCAAAGCAGTAATGGAATTTGCAATAAAGAGACAAAAGATGCAAGCTTTTAAAGACTTGCTTTCGTTTTATAATTTGATACTACAGATAAATTAAAGTGTTATAAGAACTCTTGAGGTAAAAATATGTCTCCAAATATTCGGCCTTTTCTTGCTGGAAATTGGAAAATGAACGGAACGAAAGAATCGCTTGGAGAGTTGCGTGCTATTGCTACAGGTATAAGCTCTGATCTTAGTCATCTCTTTGAAGCGCTCATTTGCGTTCCAGCAACGCTTCTATCGCGTGCTTCTGATACGCTGGATGGTGCAAATCTCCTTTTAGGAGGACAAAATTGTCACTTTGATGATCATGGTCCTTATACGGGAGATATTTCAGCTTTTATGCTTAAAGAAGCCGGAGCAAGTCATGTTATTCTTGGGCATTCAGAGCGTCGTACAGTATATCAGGAAAATGATGCAACTGTTTGTGCTAAAGTGCAAGCTGCGTGGCGTGCCGGTCTTGTGGCTCTTGTGTGTATTGGAGAAACATTGGAGGAGCGTAATAATAATAAAGTGTTGGATGTTCTTGCGCAGCAGCTTGCAGGATCTTTACCAGATGATGCAACAGCAGAAAATACCATTATCGCTTATGAACCTATTTGGGCGATAGGTACTGGCAATACGCCGACTTCAGAAGATATTGCAAAAGTGCATCATTTCATTCGTGATGAGATGTGTGCTCGTTTTGGTGATGAAGGAAATAAGATACGTTTGCTTTATGGTGGATCCGTAAAACCATCCAATGCCTTTGAGCTTTTAAGCCTTGCACATGTTAATGGTGCTTTGATCGGTGGAGCTAGCTTAAAAGCGATTGATTTTTTAACTATTTGCGATGTTTGTCGTAAATTATAGCAGAGAAATTTGAGTTCCCTCTTGGATTGTGTGTTATTTATGTGTAAATAACCATGAAAGAGTTATTTGAAGAGCAGGGTTTATGCAAACAGTACTTATTGTTATTCATCTATTGATTGTGATTACTTTGGTTGGGGTTATCTTAATCCAACCTTCAGAAGGTGGTGGGCTCGGTGTGAGTAATAATAGCTCAGGGTTGATGAAAACCCGTGGGTCTCAGAATCCTTTAACACGTTTAACGGCTATTTTAGCCTGTTGTTTTTTTGTTGTATCCATTGGGCTTAGTGTGGTGGGAAGTATATCAAATTCTGGTTCTGATATTTTAAAACGTATACCTGCTAATTCACAGCATAATTCCACCAATCAAAGTTCAGAATCAGCCCCATCGTCAAATGGTGAGTCTTCACCCTCTATTCTTGAACAGCTTGGAGGAACTTCGGATTCCACGTCGGAACAAAAGCAAGAACGAAAACAGTCTACAACGCCTGAAGCGGAAAGTCCGGTCCCACCTGTTCTTGAAAATACAGTTCCAGATAACAGTAAAAAATAGTTTTTTTAGAAAATGTAGACTTTTTAAAAAGGTGATTTTTTCACCTTTTTTATTGTAGAAGAAAAATTGTTTCTTTTTGCATTTTTTACTGGAAAAATCATTATAAATTGCTTATCAGCATAAGCCCATGGCTCGTTATGTTTTTATTACTGGTGGTGTGGTTTCTTCCCTTGGAAAAGGCATCGCAGCAGCGGCGTTAGCAGCGTTATTACAGGCGCGTGGTTATCGTGTACGCCTTCGCAAACTTGATCCTTATTTAAATGTTGATCCAGGGACGATGTCACCTTATCAACATGGTGAAGTGTTTGTGACCGATGATGGTGCAGAAACGGATCTTGATCTTGGTCATTATGAGCGTTTTACAGGGCGTTCTGCAAATAGCCAAGATAATATTACAACAGGGCGTATTTATCGCAATATTATCGAACGAGAGCGGCGGGGGGATTATTTGGGGGCAACAGTTCAAGTTATTCCGCATGTTACGGATGAAATTAAGCGATTCATTACGACGGGAAATGAAGAATTTGATTTTGTTTTGTGTGAAATAGGGGGAACGGTTGGTGATATTGAAGCTATGCCTTTTCTAGAAGCAATTCGTCAGCTTGGTAATGAACTCTCTCGACAAAATGTCGTTTATCTGCATCTTACATTAATGCCTTATATCTCTTCGGCAGGTGAATTAAAAACCAAACCAACACAACATTCTGTCAAAGAATTGCAATCAGTTGGTATTTCTCCTGATATTTTGCTTGTGCGTGCAGATCGCTCTATTCCAGAAACCGAGCGGTGCAAGTTATCACTTTTTTGCAATGTTCGTTCCAATGCCGTTATTCAGGCATTAGATATGCCAACAATTTATGATGTTCCCATGGCCTATCATAAAGAAGGGTTAGATTCTGAAGTTCTTTATGCTTTTGGAATCGATTCGGCACCTTCTCCTCAGATGGATCGTTGGGAAGATATTACGCATCGCATTCATCATCCTGAAGGAGAAGTTACGATTGCTGTTGTAGGAAAATATACAGGCTTAAAGGATGCTTATAAATCTCTTATCGAAGCGATTGCGCATGGTGGTTTAGCGAATAAAGTAAAAGTTAAGATTGAGTGGATTGATTCGCAACTTCTTGAAAAAGAAGATACCGTTTCAGATTTACAAAAAGCGCATGGAATCTTGGTTCCTGGGGCTTTTGGGGCACGAGGAGCAGAAGGGAAGATTCGAGCAATTCAATTTGCACGAGAGCGTAAAATTCCATTTTTAGGGATCTGTTTTGGAATGCAATTGGCTTGTATAGAAGCTGCACGCAATATTGCAAAGATTGAGAATGCTTCATCAAGTGAGTTTTGCGAAACAGAAAATCCCATTGTAGGTTTAATGACGGAATGGCTCAAAGGGGATGTTCTTGAAAAGCGGACAAGAAATGGTGACCTCGGCGGATCTATGCGCCTTGGTGCTTTTGCTGCTGAATTAAAAGAAGAGAGTCATATTGCCAAAATTTATGGAATGACAAAGATTGTTGAACGGCATCGCCATCGTTATGAAGTTAATATTGATTATAAAGATCAGTTAGAACAGTGTGGTTTGATTTTTTCTGGCATGTCTCCCGATGGTATTTTGCCGGAAACAATAGAATATGCAGATCATCCATGGTTCATTGCTGTTCAATATCATCCAGAACTAAAATCACGCCCGTTTGATCCACATCCGCTTTTTTCTTCTTTTATTGAAGCTGCTGTAGAACAAAGTCGATTGGTTTAATACATAAGTTTTGTTACTTTTTTTGAGGGATAAAATGACGAAACCAAATGCTCGTGTAAAAGTTGGAAATATTATTTTTTCAAATGAAATGCCTTTTTCATTAATTGCAGGGCCGTGTCAGATGGAAAGTCGTGATCATGCTTTTGAAATGGCTGGTCGGATTAAAACAATTACTGATCAGCTTGGTATTGGTTTTGTTTATAAATCAAGTTATGATAAAGCCAACCGGACCTCTTTGAGTGCAGCACGTGGCATTGGTCTTGAAAAAGCAATGGCTATTTTTTCTGATTTAAAAAAAGAGTTTGATTGTCCGATATTGACTGATGTGCATACAGAAGAGCAATGTACAATTGTCTCTTCTACCGTTGATATTTTACAAATACCGGCTTTTTTATGTCGTCAAACAGATCTTTTGGTTGCAGCTGCTAAAACAGGGCGTGTTATTAATATTAAAAAAGGTCAGTTTTTGGCGCCGTGGGATATGGAAAATGTTTTAAAAAAGGTTGTTTACAGTGGTAATCTCAATGTGATGCTTTGTGAGCGCGGCACGTCATTTGGTTATAACCGACTTATTTCGGATATGCGTTCGTTGCCTGTTTTACGTTCATTTGGGGCTCCTGTTATTTTTGATGCAACACATTCTGTTCAAGAACCTGGAGGGCAGGGGGATTCGTCTGGTGGACAGCGTCAGTTTGTTGAAGTTTTAGCGCGTGCGGCTGTTTCTGTTGGGGTTGCAGGTGTTTTCTTAGAAACGCATCAAGATCCAGATCATGCGCCTTCTGATGGCCCTAATATGATTAAAATTGATGATTTACAAAGACTGCTTGAGATTTTAATGGAATTTGATTATCTGTCAAAAAAGCTGAATTAAGAAAAAAATGTTCCATTAATAGGGCATTAGAAATAGACGCGACTTTATATTGAATAGGAAAACATAGATGACTATAATTGTCGATATCATTGGGCGTGAGGTTCTTGATAGCCGTGGTAATCCAACGGTGGAAGTTGATGTTCATTTGGAAAATGGAGCTTTTGGTCGCGCTTTGGTTCCTTCAGGGGCTTCAACGGGGGCACATGAGGCTGTTGAGCTTCGTGATGGTGGTTTGCGCTATCAAGGGAAAGGTGTTGAAAAAGCAGTTGCTGCAGTTAATGGCGAAATTCTTGAAGAACTTGGTGGGCGGGATGCAAGAGATCAAATCGCTATTGATCAAGCAATGATTGCTTTGGATGGAACGCCAAATAAATCCCGTCTTGGGGCCAATGCACTTCTTGGTGTTTCATTGGCTGTTGCAAAAGCAGCCGCAGACTCATTAAATTTACCTTTGTATCGCTATATTGGTGGTACGCAAGCACATATTCTTCCAACACCCATGATGAATATTCTTAATGGGGGCGTTCATGCTGATAATTTGATTGATTTTCAAGAGTTTATGATTATTCCTGTAGGGGCCCCTACCGTAAGAGAAGCCATACGTTATGGTGCTGAGGTTTTTCATGCATTAAAAAAGCGTTTAAAAGATGCGGGGCATAATACCAATGTTGGTGATGAAGGTGGTTTTGCACCTCAGTTTAAAAGTGCTGATCAAGCAATTGATTCTATTATGGAATCTGTCGTCTCATGTGGTTATAAACCAGGTGAAGAGATTGCCATTGGTTTAGACTGTGCTTCCACTGAATTTTATAAAAATGGTTCATATTTTTATAAAGGTGAGGGGAAAAGCCGTGACATTCAAGAACAGGTAGATTATTTGGCACACCTTGTGAAAAGTTATCCTATTGTTACCATTGAAGATGGAATGGCAGAAGATGATTGGGAAGGTTGGAAGCTCCTTACTGACACAATTGGAGAAAAATGTCAGCTTGTTGGCGATGATTTGTTTGTAACAAATTCAGCACGTTTGCGTGAGGGTATCAAAATGGGGGTAGGCAATTCTATTCTCATAAAAGTTAATCAAATTGGGACATTGAGTGAAACTCTTGATGCTGTGGAAGTCGCACATAAAGCAGGTTATCATGCCATTATATCTCATCGCTCAGGTGAAACAGAGGATTCTTTCATTGCAGATCTCGCGGTCGCAACGAACTGTGGACAAATTAAAACAGGTTCTCTTGCACGCTCGGATAGATTAGCAAAGTACAATCAACTTATTCGTATTGAAGAAATGCTAGGGGCCCAAGCATGTTATGCTGGTGATATATATCGTTGATCGTTGTGAGTACAAAATATGAAAGTACAATATCTTTAGATTTGAAATTAAGACTTTTTATCAAAAGCATAGAGCAATCATTTTATAGGCATTTAAATTTATAGGGATCAAGATGAGAGGTATAATTATTAGTCAAGATCAAGGAACATATCTCGTTTCGGGAGATGATGGTAAGCGTTATCAGTTTGCGACTTGGGATTGGTTGGGAAAGAAACCACCAAGGATTGGTGATGCGATTGATTTTGTCTGTGAAGGGGGTGTTGTCAGTTCTGTTTTTCCATTATTGAGACCAAGTGCAGAGAACTCAAAAATAATGTTTGCACTTCTTTGTTGGTTTGCAGGTATCTTTGGTGTTCATCGCTTTATGGTTGGAAGAGTTCGGACAGGTGCTTTAATGCTTGTTCTATCTTTATCATTTTTGGGATTGATAATTTCCGGTATTTGGGCAATTGTTGATTTTATACTCATTGTCGCTGGAAGATTTACGGATAAAAATGGGAATAAAATTACAGATTTGTGAGAATTTTATAATAATGTAACGGGCAGGGGGGGGGCTTTTCATTATTATCAATTATTAAATTCATAATGCCCAGTTATTATATTCTATTTCTCTAATGTGAGATATAAAAAGCTATGCGCAGTTAAATAAAAGTATTGAAAAGACTGTGCTATTTTATGGGCAAAACAAAGACAAAAATCAACTAAGTGTGTTTTGTGTTGCTGCTTATAGCAGTGGAAGACATTAGATTATTGGGGGGAGTTCTGGGCTATTTTAATTTCACGTTTATCACGGCTGCTACAAATTTTATTTACGCCGTGAGGTTAATCGATATATTCTCAAATTGAGAAATAATCTCTTTATGAATAACACATGAGGGACAGCTTTATAGGTGGGCAAGAATGAAGGGTAAGGTTATTGGTGAGGATCAAGGGGATTATTTCGTTTCAGGGGCTGATGGTAAGCGTTATCAATTTTCGAGTTGGGATTGGTTGGGAAAGAAACCGCCAAGTGTGGGTGATACTGTTGATTTTGTATATGAAAATAATGTTGTTAAATCTGTTCTTCCTCTGTTGAGTAAATCGCAGTCAGACAAATCAAGGTTGGCGATAGCACTTGTTTGTTGGTTTTTTGGTTTATTGGGCATTCACCGCTTTATGGCTGGTAAGGTTGGAACGGGTATTGTAATGCTTCTCATGACTATAACATGTGTAGGACTCTTGGTTACTATACCTTGGGCATTTATTGATTTTATAGTTATTTTATCGGGATATTTTAGGGATGATAATGGGGATAAAATTACAAACTGGTAAAATTTTTAGAATAATATAAAACATTAAAGAGAAAGGAACTCTCTTTACTTTTAATATTGTCGATATATCAGGTCCATAATGTTAAATTAATTTAATACATGTCTTTAAAGTGAAATATTATGAATATTTAAATAAAAATATTGAAAACTGAAGTAATATTTCATATAAAAAACAAAAGTGAAAATCGAACAGCGTGCTTTGTATTGCCACTTATAATTGCGGGAATTTTAAGTTGTGGGGGATTTTAAGCTTTTTAAATTGTCATATATCACGGTGAGTACAGATCGTATTCATACAGTGAGGTTTATCCAATATATTATCATATTAGAAGAAAAATTTCTTTATGAATAACAATTTTATAGGTGGTGAAGATAAAAGGTAAGGTTATTGGTGAGGATCAAGGGGATTATTTCGTTTCAGGGGTTGATGGTAAGCGCTATCAATTTGCAAATTGGGATTGGTCAGGAAAAAAGCCGCCGAAGATTTGGTGACGTTGTTGATTTTGTGTGTGAAGGGGATATCATTAAATCTATTTTCCCTATCTTGACTGAAGGTCAGTCACAACAATCAAAAATGACGTTAGCGGTCGTTTGTCTTTTTCTAGGTGGACTAGGGATTCATCGTTTTATGGTTGGTAAAACGGGAACAGGTGTTGTAATGTTTCTTCTAACTATAACACTCGTGGGGGCTCTGGGTTTTGGGCGTTTATTGATTTTATAGTCATTTTAACAGGAAATTTTAGAGACAAAGATGGGTGTAAAATCAAAAGTTAGTGGGATGTCCAATATTTGTCATATAAAAAGTGAGTGATTCAGCTTACTTTGATTATCTTAAAGGGGGATCAATGGAAAATAACAAATTGTTTGCGTATGTAGATTGAGTAATGAGGCGTTAATTAAAATCGTGCATAGTTAGGCAGAATATTAGAAAAACTTGTGCTGTAGAGACTGTGCTATTTTATGTGGACAAAGCAAAAACGTCGATCAATCAAAGTGCGCTTTGTACTCCCTCTTATGACGGTAGGAGTCTTAAGTTATTTCAGTTACCATATTTATCATGGTGAGTATGGATTGTACTCACGCAGTGAAGTTAATCAGCAGATTAGCGAACTAGAAAAGGAGCTTCATAAAATAGAAGCTGAGCGGGAATTCATTAAAAAGCGTATTTCTCTTTTACGCAATGGACATATCGAAAAGGATATGTTGGATGAGTATGTTCGAAAGAATTTAAACGTTTCTAAGCCAAATGAATTGACAATCTTAACACCTTGTAAATAATAACAAAAATGAATGAAAAGTCACTTAATTTGAACGACAATCAGTAATGATATTGTTTAAGCCGATTGATAAGGCTTGTAACTTTTGTTCGTAAAGGTTATTCCTAAATAATCATAAAAGGGAGTTTAATATGGCAGAAAGACTTAAAAAAAATTCTGCGTCGGTAGCGCACATTGCATTATCAAGCACCACAAAGAAAGCATCAATAGTAGATTTTACAAAAGAGGAAGAAATTGATGTTTATCGTGAAATGCTCTTAATTCGCCGTTTTGAAGAAAAAGCAGGACAGCTTTATGGGATGGGGCTTATTGGGGGATTTTGTCATCTTTATATTGGGCAGGAAGCTGTTGTTATAGGGACTTTAAAGGCAGCAAAAGAGGGGGATCAGGTTATTACGTCTTATCGTGATCATGGCCATATGCTAGCCGTTGGGATGAGTCCGCGTGGTGTTATGGCAGAATTAACAGGGCGTCAAGGGGGCTTTTCTAAGGGCAAAGGGGGCTCGATGCATATGTTCTCTAAAGAAAAGAACTTTTATGGTGGACATGGTATTGTTGGTGCGCAAGTTCCCATAGGTTCAGGTTTGGCATTTTCGAATCAATATCTTGGTAAAGATAATGTGACATTGGTTTATTTTGGTGATGGTGCTGCTAATCAGGGGCAGGTTTACGAAAGTTTTAATATGGCTTCTCTTTGGAAGTTGCCCGTTATTTATATTATTGAAAACAATCAGTATGCCATGGGAACATCCGTTTCACGAGCATCTGCAGAAACTGATTTTTCTCGTCGTGGTCTTTCTTTTGAAATTCCAGGTATTGTTGTTGATGGTATGGATGTTCGCTCCGTAAAAGGAGCTGCTGATGAAGCCATTTCTTGGGCACGTTCGGGTAAAGGACCGATCATTCTTGATATGCAAACCTATCGCTATCGTGGTCATTCTATGTCTGATCCAGCGAAATATCGTTCAAAGGAAGAAGTCCAAAAAATAAAAGAGGAACACGATCCGATTGATCAAGTAAAAAGTCGGATTCTTAAAAAAAGTTGGGCGAGTGAAGACGATTTAAAGTCTATCGAGAAAGAGGTTCGTGCAATTGTTGCTGATGCGGTAGATTTTGCACAAAATGATCAAGAGCCAGATGCTTCTGAGCTCTATACTGATATTTTAGTTTAATGCGAGGGAAGCAAGTATGTCTATTGATATTTTGATGCCGGCGCTTTCACCAACCATGGAAGAAGGTAAACTATCTAAATGGCTCAAAAAAGAAGGTGATAAGGTTAGCTCTGGCGATGTTATTGCGGAAATTGAAACGGATAAGGCAACAATGGAAGTAGAGGCTGTTGATGAAGGCACTCTTGGTAAAGTTTTTGTGCCTGAAGGTTCTGAAAGCGTAAAGGTTAACACTGTTATTGCGGTTTTATTAGAAGAAGGTGAGCGGGTTGAGGATATTTCGCGCCCTACTGATGCAACACAAAAATCCGAAGCGTCCTCTCCACCTCATTCTTCATCAGTTCCGCAGTCTCCATCTTTTGCACCGCCTCCTGATTTTGATATTCCAGCGGGAACACTAATGATGACAATGACAGTTCGTGAAGCGCTTAATCAAGCTTTAGCTGAAGAGATGCGCCGTGATGAAAAGGTTTTTCTCATGGGGGAAGAAGTCGCGCAATATCAAGGGGCTTATAAGGTTAGCCAAGGTTTATTGGAAGAATTCGGGGAGCGTCGGGTTATTGATACCCCAATTACAGAACATGGCTTTGCTGGGTTGGCTGTTGGTGCTGCTTTTGGAGGGTTACGTCCTATTGTCGAGTTTATGACATTTAATTTTGCGATGCAGGCAATGGATCAAATTATTAACTCAGCAGCAAAGACACGTTATATGTCTGGGGGACAAATGAGCGTTCCTATGGTTTTTCGCGGTCCCAATGGTGCTGCTGCCCGTGTTGGTGCTCAACATTCTCAATGCTATGCTGCATGGTATAGTCATATCCCAGGTCTGAAAGTTGTTATGCCTTATAGTGCAGCAGATGCAAAAGGTTTACTAAAAGCGGCTATTCGTGATGATAATCCTGTTATTTTCCTTGAAAATGAGATTTTGTATGGGCATCAATTTGAGGTTCCTCAACTTGATGATTTTGTTTTGCCTATTGGTCAAGCGCGACTTCATAAATCTGGACAAGATGTGACGATTGTTGCATATGGGATTGGAATGCATTATGCTGTTCAAGCGTTACCAGAAATTGAAAAACTTGGTATTGACGTTGAATTGATTGATTTACGAACCATTCGTCCGATGGATCTTCCAACAATTCTTTCTTCCGTTAAAAAAACAGGTCGTTTGGTAACAATTGAAGAGGGGTTTCCTCAGTCATCGGTGGGAACTGAAATAGCAACGCGTGTTATGCAGCAAGCTTTTGACTATCTTGATGCACCAATTGCGACGATTTCTGGAAAAGATGTTCCAATGCCTTATGCTGCGAATCTTGAAAAATTGGCTTTGCCTGATACTGCTGAAATTATTGAGGCCGTTAAGGCTGTGACGTACAGAGCATAACGGAGGAAAGCACAATGTCCATTAAAATTACAATGCCAGCGCTTTCCCCTACGATGGAAGAGGGAAATTTAACAAAGTGGAATATTAAGGAGGGCGATAAGGTTTCCTCTGGGGATGTTATTGCTGAAATTGAAACGGATAAGGCGACAATGGAAGTCGAGGCCGTTGATGAAGGTACAGTTGCCAAAATCGTTGTTCCTGCTGGAACACAAGGCGTTAAAGTGAATGCTTTGATTGTTGTTTTAGCAGAAGAAGGTGAAGATTTAGCCGAAGCTGCAAAAGTTGCAGAAGAAACCTCTTCTTCTATAAAACAAGAACCAGAGGGCATAAAACAACAGCCAGATTCTCTAAAACAGACGGATTTAAAGGGAACAGAAATGTTTCATGAATCATCGGCTCAGCAATCCATACAGCAAGATAAAAAGGAAACGCGTATTTTTGCTTCTCCCTTAGCGCGGCGATTAGCTTCTCAGGCGGGACTGGATTTATCCCTTATTTCTGGAAGTGGTCCCCATGGACGTATTATCAAGCGCGATGTAGCAAAAGCTGTGAGTGGTGATCTCTCTCAAACTTCTTATTCATCACAGGTCGGAGAGCCTATTGCAGCAGGGGCTTCTGACAAACAGATATTGCAACTCTTCAAAGAGGATGAATATATCTTCACACCCCATAATAATATACGTAAAACGATCGCTACGCGTTTGGTTGAATCAAAACAAAGAGTCCCACATTTCTATGTGAGCGTAGATTGTGAACTTGATGCGCTATTAGCGTTGCGTACACAATTGAATGCTGCAGCACCAATAGTTAAGACGCAAGAAGAAGCTAAGCCTACTTATAGGCTTTCTGTTAACGATATGGTGATCAAAGCTGTTGCACTTTCTTTGAAGGCGGTTCCTGATGCAAATGTCTCTTGGCTTGAAGGTGGTATGCTTCATCATAAACATTGTGATGTTGGGGTTGCTGTTTCTATTCCCAATGGATTAATTACACCGATTATTCGCCATGCAGAGGAAAAGCCATTATCGCTTATTTCCAAAGAGATGAAGGATTTTGCAAAGCGTGCGCGTGAGCGCAAGTTAAAAATGGAGGAATATCAGGGTGGAACAACAGCTGTATCAAATATGGGGATGTATGGTATAAAAAGTTTTTCTGCTATCCTTAATCCCCCCCATGCGACAATTTTTGCGATTGGTGCAGGAGAGCAACGCGCCGTTGTTAAAAATGGTGCATTAGCCGTTGCGACAGTGATGTCGGTGACACTTTCTGTTGATCATCGTGCTGTCGATGGTGCTTTAGCAGCAGAGTTGGCACGGACTTTTAAGAAGATGATTGAAAATCCATTAGCAATGTTGGTTTGAACGACAGTTCTTCACATAAATTATGAGAAAGAGTATTGAGAAAGTGAGAGAAAATTTAAAAAGTTTGAAGAGTGAAGTTATTGCTGTTTCTGGTTTGGGTAAGACATTTATGTGAAGCTTAGAGTAAAAAACATAAGACAATTTTATAATGTTGGTTTTCAATCTTAAATTCAAAAAGTGCATATCCATTTTATATATATCCATGGAGGAATGACTGTGGCAAATCTTTATGATGTAATTGTGATTGGATCAGGTCCAGGCGGATATGTAACCGCAATTCGTGCCGCGCAATGTGGCTTTAAGACGGCAATTGTTGAGCGTGAACATTTGGGAGGGATTTGTTTAAATTGGGGCTGTATTCCAACAAAAGCCCTTTTGCGTTCAGCGGAAATGAAACATTTTGCTGAACATGCGAAAGATTATGGACTAAAAATCAATGGTCCAATTGAAGCAAACATCAAAGATGTTGTAGCACGTTCGCGCGGCGTTTCAGCGCGTTTAAATGCGGGTGTTGGTTTTTTAATGAAAAAAAACAAAATTGATATTATCTGGGGTGAAGCAAAGCTTACGAAGGAAGCAAAAGGAAGTCAACCTGCGGAAATTATAGTTTCTTCACCTTCAAAATCGGTTATGCAACCGCAAAATCCGATTCCTAAAGGAACATTAGGGGAGGGAACTTATCAAGCAAAGCACATCATTATTGCAACGGGAGCTCGTCCTCGTGTTCTTCCTGGTATTGAGCCAGATGGAAAGCTCATTTGGACTTATTTTGAAGCGATGATACCGCCAGAAATGCCGAAATCGCTTTTGGTCATAGGGTCTGGGGCCATTGGTATTGAATTTGCTTCCTTTTATCGTGATATGGGGGCTGAGGTCACTGTTGTTGAAATGATGCCTCATATCATGCCGGCTGAAGATATTGAAATTTCAACATTTGCGCGTAAACAGTTAGAGAAAAAAGGTTTGCGCATTCTTTGCCAAGCAAAAGTAACAAAGGTTGAAAAAGCTCTCAATTCTGTGACTGTACATATTGATGTTAAAGGCAAAACACAGACAATGACGGTTGACCGATTAATTTCTGCTGTTGGGGTGCAAGGTAATATTGAGAATCTTGGGTTAGAGACGTTGGGTATAAAAACCGATCGTGGGTGCATTGTAACCGATGAATGGAGTTGGACAGGGGTTGCGGGTATTTATGCTATCGGTGATGTGGCAGGTCCTCCTATGTTAGCCCATAAAGCAGAAGAAGAAGGTGTGATGTGCATCGAACGCCTTGCGGGTTTAAAGAGTGTTCATCCGCTTGATAAGAAAAAAATTCCAGGGTGCACCTATTGCACACCGCAAGTTGCTTCTGTAGGCTTTTCAGAAGCAGCAGCAAAAGAAGCAGGTTATGATATCCGTGTTGGTCGTTATTCTTTTTCAGCAAATGGCAAAGCGATTGCTTTGGGTGAAGATCAGGGGTTAGTCAAAACGATTTTTGATAAAAAAACAGGACAGCTTCTTGGCGCCCATATGGTAGGGGCTGAGGTAACAGAACTGATACAGGGTTTTGTTATTGCCATGAATCTTGAAACAACAGAGGAAGAATTGATACATACTGTCTTTCCACATCCGACCTTATCGGAAATGATGAAAGAAAGTGTGTTGGATGCTTATGATCAAGTTTTAAACGCTTGATGATTGGATTTGTGTGAAAGATCTTATATTTTTCATGATACCTTCGTATTTATAAGGCAAAGGCTTAAATGGTTACGGTTGTTGATAGAGTTACAAATAGACGTTTGCGTCATCCTGAAAAGGCCCATCGTCCGGATACAAGCGTTCAGAAAAAGCCAGATTGGATTCGTGTAAAAGCACCAACATCACCGATCTATAAGGAAACGCATGGGATTGTCCGCACACATAAGCTAGTGACTGTCTGCGAAGAAGCAGGTTGTCCTAATATTGGGGAATGTTGGAGCCAGCGGCATGCCAGCTTTATGATTTTAGGTGAGATATGTACGCGTGCTTGTGCTTTTTGTAACGTTGCAACAGGTATTCCGCTTGCCGTTGATGATAATGAGCCAGAACGTGTAGCCGATGCTGTTGCTCGAATGGAATTAAAGCATGTTGTTATCACATCTGTTGATCGTGATGATCTTGCTGATGGTGGTGCTGAGCATTTTGCAAAAGTTATTTATGCGATTCGTCGAGAAGCGCCTAAAACGACAATTGAAGTTCTTACACCTGATTTTCGTCATAAGGATGGTGCTTTAGAAATTGTTGTTGCTGCTAAGCCTGATGTTTTTAACCATAACTTAGAAACAGTTCCTTCTAAATATTTGAAGGTTCGTCCAGGAGCACGTTATTTTCATTCAATTCGTCTGTTACAACGCGTTAAAGAGCTTGATCCAACAATTTTTACAAAATCGGGAATTATGGTTGGCCTTGGAGAAGAAAGAAATGAAATTCTGCAATTAATGGATGATTTACGCGCTGCAGATGTGGATTTTATGACCATTGGACAATATTTACAACCTACACGAAAACATCATCCCGTTATTCGTTTTGTACCTCCTGAAGAGTTTGAATCTTTTGCCAAAATTGGTAAAGCAAAAGGTTTTTTACATATGGCTTCTAATCCGCTGACGCGTTCATCTCATCATGCAGGAGATGATTTTGCCATTTTACAAAAAGCGCGTGATGAAAAATTTGCCTTACAGAGATAATGATGCCAACTTTTTCAACACATCGGCAAGTTGCTCATAGTGCTCGTGAGATGTTTAATCTTGTATCAGATATTGAACGTTATCCTGAATTTTTACCCATGTGTGAGGCTTTAATCATACGCTCTCGCAAGGAATGTGAAGAAAAAACATTGCTTCTTGCCGATATGACCGTTGGTTATAAGGTTATTCGCGAAACGTTTACGACCCAAGTTTTTTTGCAGCCGCAGAAAGGCTTGATAGAGGTTAACTATATTGATGGTCCGTTTAAATATCTTGAAAATCGTTGGACTTTTCACGATATTGAAAATACCAACGCTTGTAATGTGGAATTTTTTATTGATTATGAATTTAAAAGTAAAATACTCGGACGCGTGATGGGCTCAATGTTTGATATTGCGTTTCGTAAATTCACCGATGCCTTTGAAAAACGTGCTCATCAGATTTATGGCTCTGCAGTCACATAATCTATTGCGTTATTTTTTTACAATACATATTGCTATAAAGGTATAAAGATGAAAATTAATTTTCATCTTTATACCTTTTTCAGGAGGGGGGCGAAAGCATATCAAAGAAATATCACTTTAAATAATGAAGACGATTCATAGATTCATGCTTTTGTTTTTTTCTTTTTAGGGGCACGTTTTTTTACAGAATATCCCAATATTATTAGATAATATATTGAATCAATCAAAATTACTCACTTGTACGTTACAAGTAGCAAGAGCCTTATAGATAAAAATGATTAAAGAAAGAACTCTTATGTCTCTTATGAATCGCTTAAGTGCTAAGGGTTGTCATGATATTGGGAGCTGGCAAAGTGTATGATGATGCCGACTTATAACACAGCCATATGTTTATTTTTAAGAAATATCTTTCAGCATGCAACATCCATTTCACGACTAGCGCTCATAAATGGGACCCTCAGTGTATAAAACCCATTTTACAAAAGAATCTTTATACTTATGAAGAAGTAGTTTGCACTATTGTTATCTCTTAGATGTTGCAGCAATTCTTGGCACTTTATAGAGGCACAAATGTTTCTTTTTTTAGTAATTATCATCCACACGATTTTCCTTGCTTGTAAAGTGCAAAAAACGAGAGGTTTTGTTTAATTCAACATAAAAAAAGGACTGGAGATAACTTGAGGATATTCGGGTCTTTTATTGCCAAGTTGTGATATAATAAATTATTTTTTCAAGATGTTGATGATGATAAAGTCCAATACGGATGGAATAGGGAGTTTTGAAATTGCTATAAGGAATTCAGTGGAGTAATTCCAAAATCATTTTTAAAGCATTTTCAACAGTTGCACGGCGGATAGCACTACGATCAAGAGAACCAAAGTGCATTTCTTTATGCAGGGGAGAGTGATTTTTGTAAGCAACAGCACAATGTACCAGTCCTACAGGTTTGTTCAGACTTGCGCCTCCTGGACCTGCAATTCCTGTTACAGAAACTGCAATGTCAGCTTGTGAATGTTTTAATCCACCCTCAGCCATTGCAAGAGCAACGTCTTTTGAAACGGCACCATAGGTTTTTATAAGTTCAGCGCATACACCGACAAGGCGTGTTTTGGATTCATTTGAATAAACAACAAATCCACAATCGAGCACATCGGATGATCCAGCAATATTGGTGAGGTTTGCAGCAATGAGTCCTCCTGTACAGGACTCTACAGTTGTTAACAGCAGACCTTTTTGACGACAGATATTAAGAACTTCACGCGCTTGTTTTTCACAAAAATATGTCATTTTGGAATTTCTCCTGGATAAAGAACACTCGCTGTTGCCAAAGCCGCAATGCCTTCGCCACGACCAATAAATCCGAGTCTTTCATTTGTTGTTGCTTTGATGGAGATTCGATCGGATGAAATTGTAAGAATACGCATAAGATTTTCTGTCATAGCATGACGATAGGGACCAATTTTAGGGTTTTCAGCGATAATTGTGATATCTACATTAGTGATACGACCACTCGCTTGTATAACAATATCAAGAGCATGGCGAAGAAAAATTTCTGATGATACATTTTTCCATTGAGGATCAGAGGGAGGAAAATGTGTACCAATATCTCCTGCACCTTGGGTTGCAAGAAGGGCATCTGTTAATGCATGAAGAGCAACATCTGCATCGGAATGTCCATTTAATTTTTTATGAAAAGGGATTTTTATACCACATAATATAAGACAATCTCCTTCCTCGAAAGAATGAACATCATAACCATTGCCAGTACGAATATCAGGAAACATTTGCATTTTTTTCTGGAGATATAAATGGGCGGTATTAAAATCTTCTTGCCATGTAATTTTTATATTATAAGGATCACCTGGAACAGTAAGCATAGGAATCCCAAACCATTCGGCAATTGCACAATCATCAGTAAAGTCTTTTTTACACACTTTTTGGGCTTTTTTATGGGCCGCTAAGATATGTTCAAAGGGAAAACACTGTGGCGTTTGCGCACGGTAAAGATCGGTGCGAGGAATTGTTTCTGAAACATGCTGATGGTTGACACGTTTAAGGGTATCAGAGATGGGCAGAACAGGAAGAACACCTTTTTGAGGCGTAATCGTATTATGAATATGATCAAGGAGTTTATTTTCGATAAAGGGACGTGCTCCATCATGAATATGCACATATTGAGGGGTAAATTTTTTAAGAGCCTGAAGTCCATTTAAGGTAGAAATTTGACGTGTATGGCCTCCTTCAACAATAATAAGGCGTTCTTTAAATTCGGCGAGTACTTGCTCACAGATTTGACGATCTTCTGGATGAATAACAAGGATAATTATTGTGATAGCTGGATGCTGCAGAAAACAGTGCACGGTATGATAAATAATCGGCTTTTGTCCTAGAAGCCGATATTGTTTTGGAATTTTATCGGGAGATCCTGCTCTTTCACCACGTCCAGCGGCTAATATTATTGCTGCAATAGAAATACTAACATCTCCTTGTACTATAACTTAGTTTACTCATTTATCGTTAATTTTAAAATGATTTTGAAAGGATGATCGCTGTAAATCCGCAAGGGATATCACGGATAATACCTCAAAAAAAGCATTTAATGCTTTTTGGAGTGCAGTATTTAAACCACAAAAATCAATCAGTGGGCAAGTCGATTCTGTCGTATCGAAACATTCTGCGAGGGAAAAGTTATCTTCTGTGACTTTCACAACATCAGCAACTGAAATTTCTGCTGCGGGTTTAGCCAATTTAACACCACCATTGCGTCCACGCACTGTTTGTATAAAACCTGCTTGAACAAGGGGTTGAAGGATTTTAAATAAAAAAAGTTCTGAAACAGCATATGTTTTAGCAATTTCCGGAACACGACTGAGAGTTCCTTGGTTATCCGCACAATACATGAGCATTCGAAGAGCATAATTTGTTTGTTTTGTTAATCGCATCTCATTTCCTTTGTAAAGTATTATTGAGCGCAGTTTATTTTAAAGATTTTTTTAAATGGAGAAGCTTTTTCCATTGACTATATTTGTTCTATTTTAAATGGAGTATTAGTATTGTCAATTTTTGTCACAAAAGGTTATATGATAATAATGGGATAAGGATCTGTAAGCTCATGATGAATGCAACGTCTGTGACGAATCTTCAAGACATGGATAAAAATACTTATAACGATGATTTGTATCGTTTAAATAAGGTATATATCTTTTTAGGGATTGCTATTATTGTCTTGGCTTTACTTACAGCCTCTGCTTCGTTTATTATTCTTATTGGATTAACTCCTGTTGTTCCCAGTAGAACGGTCACCCTTATTCTTATAGGGATTAATAGTTTCTGGGTTTTAGGGCTTGTTGTCATCGTTTTTTATGAAATGATTCCCATCATTCGTGCTTGGCGTTCAAGACGTGCAGGGTCACGCCTTCATGTGCGCCTTATTTCATTGTTTGCACTTGTTGCAACGATGCCAGCTGTTGCTGTCGCTCTTGTATCTGGACCAGCACTCAATTTAGGGCTTGATCGATGGTTTGATACAACAACGCGGCAAATTGTAGGTTCTTCTATTGATTTAGCAAATGCTTATGCAGATGAAATGCTTCAAAATCTAAAAAACTTATCCTATGCTATGGCGTTTGCACTTGATAACAAAAAACTTTTAGAACGTAATCCAGCTGAATATCGGATGCAATTGACGCGTCATGCTCTAGGGCGCAATTTGCGTGGTGCATTTTTGTTAAGTTCTAGCGGAACTATTTTTATATCGAGTGCTCTTGGTGATGAGGATAAACTACCAATCCCTCCCTCGCATCTTATTGAACGTGCGACCAGTGCGAAGCCTTTTTCTTTTCAGCCAGGTGTCCATGATTATTTTGGTATTATTTTAAAATTTACCAATATTCCAAACACATTTTTATATTTGGTGCGTGATGTTGATAAAGGCGTTTTATCGGCTTTGCGTTTGACAGAAGTCAATACAGATCGTTATCGCGATTTAAATGAAAACCGCTTGCTGACGCAAATTGCATTTGGTATGCTTTATTTATGTCTTTTTTTTAGTTTGTTCTTATCCGCTATTTGGGCAGCTATTGCTGTTGCTGATCGCTTAGTTCGTCCTATTCGTCTTCTTATTAGTGCTGCTGATGATGTCGCTTCTGGGAATATGGAAATTTTTGTTCCAGTACGAGCAAAAGATGGGGATATTGGGCAGTTATCTAAAACTTTTAATTACATGGTCAGTGAATTGAAAAGTCGGCGCAATGAATTGATTGCCGTGCGTGATCAAATTGATGAAAGACGGCGTTTTTCTGAAGCTGTGTTATCGGGTGTAACAGCGGGAGTAGCCGGTATCGATGATAATGGTGATATCACAATTATTAATCGGTCTATTGAAACGATGTTTGACATTCGTTTTGAGCAGGTTGTTGGACAAAGCCTTTTATCTTTAAGTGCTGAAATCTGGCAGTTTTTTCAGTTTGCACGTTCATTGGGGCGTAAAAATCATCATGAGCAGGTCACTTTAAATGTTGCTGGAAAAGAGCGTGTCTGTAATGTTCAAGTTACGATGGAAGAGGATGATGGACAGGGGCAGTCTTGGGTTCTAACAGTTGATGATATTACAGATCTTGTTGCAGCGCAACGTACAGCGGCATGGGCTGATATTGCACGGCGTATTGCACACGAAATAAAAAATCCCCTTACACCTATTCAGTTATCGGCTGAACGTATTCGTAAACGTTATAACAAAGTTATTACACAAGATAGAGAAGTCTTTGAGCGGTGTGTTGACACAATTATTCGACAGGTTGGAGATATTGGGCGTATGGTTGATGAGTTTTCTTCTTTTGCGCGTATGCCCAAACCACAAATGCATATTTTAGATATACGTGAATTGTTGCGTGAAGCATGTTTCTTGATAGAAGTAACGCGACATGATATTCATTTTGAGCAAGACTTAGGAAGTCATCCCCTTATGGGGGCATTCGATAATCGTCTCATTGTACAAGCTTTTTGCAACGTTATCAAAAATGCCAGTGAGTCCATAGATTCTGTTATGCGAGAGGAAAATATTCATGGTCATATTCTTATCCGTTCTTACCGTCAAGAAGAATGGGTGATTGTGGATGTTGTTGATAACGGGAAAGGACTTCCTAAAGAGCAAAGACAAAAGCTATTAGAACCCTATATAACAACGCGGGAAAAAGGAACAGGACTAGGATTAGCCATTGTGCGCAAAGTTATAGAAGATCACGGTGGCTCCATGGAGCTTCATGATGCACCAGAAAGTTTTTATGAAGGTCGTGGTGCGATGATCCGTTTGATGTTTCCGGCGCAGGGGGAAAAGCAGGGTCGTATTATACAAGCTATAAATCATAAGATAGGGGAATAGTATGGTATCAGATATCTTGATTGTTGATGATGAAGCGGATATTCGTGAGCTTGTTGCTGGTATTTTAGATGATGAAGGTTATGAAACGCGTGTTGCTTGTAATTCTGATGAAGCATTGGCTCAAATTAGTGAGCGTATTCCAAAACTCATTTTCTTAGATATTTGGTTACAGGGAAGCCGTCTCGATGGTCTTGCACTTCTTGATGAAATTAAAACGCAATATCCAGCACTTCCGGTTGTTATGATTTCTGGTCATGGTAATATTGAGACCGCTGTTTCTGCTATAAAGCGAGGGGCCTACGATTTCATTGAAAAACCTTTTAAAGCTGACAGACTTGTATTGGTTGCTGAGCGAACACTTGAAAACTCAAATTTAAAACGTGAGCTTTTAGAATTGCGAAAACGTTCAAATGAGACATTGGAGCTGCTTGGCAAATCAACAGTTATTAAAAATTTGCGCCAAATTATAGAAAAAGTAGCGCCAACCAATAGTCGTATCATGATAACAGGTCCTTCAGGGGCGGGAAAAGAAACTGTTGCACGAACGATTCATGCGCTCTCAACACGTTCAAATGGGCCCTTTGTTACAATAAATGCTGCAATGATTACGCCGGAAAGAATGGAAATAGAATTGTTTGGTAGCGAAATGGAGGGAAGAGAGCGCAAGATCGGCGCTTTAGAAGAAGCTCATGGTGGAATACTCTATCTTGATGAAATTGCTGATATGCCGCATGAGACTCAGGGTAAGATTCTTCGTGTGTTAACGGGGCAGACATTTGAGAGAGTTGGCGGTACAAAACGGGTTAAGGTGGATGTTCGTATCATTTCTTCAACCGCGCAAAATCTTGAAAACCTTATTTCTGACGGGCGCTTTAGAGAAGATCTTTTCCACCGTCTTTCTGTTGTTCCTATTGTTGTTCCACCCCTTTCAGCCCGTCGTGAAGATATTCCAGAACTTGTCCATCATTTTGTAAAAACAATATCGCAGCAGGTTGGAATTAAGCCGCGTGAAATCAGTGATGATGTCATCGCTATATTGCAAACGCATGCTTGGCCGGGTAATGTACGGCAATTGCGCAACAATATTGAGCGTCTTCTCATTCTTGTGCGAGAGGGTGAAGGCCCTATAACAGCGGATTTTCTCCCCAGTGAAGTGAGTGATTCTTTGCCACGTCTTCAAATGGATTCAGATGAAAGTATAATGGATTTACCGTTGCGTGAAGCACGAGAATTGTTTGAAAAGAAATATTTAGTGGCCCAGATTGGGCGTTTGGGTGGAAATATATCCCGTACTGCTGAATTTATAGGCATGGAACGTTCAGCTTTGCACCGTAAGCTTAAAGCACTTGGAGTTTCTTAAGGCTATGCGTGTTATTATTTGCGGTGCAGGACAGGTTGGTTATGGGATAGCAGAGCGTCTTGCTGCTGAAAATCACGATGTGACTGTTATTGATATTGAAACCAGATTAATTGAAAAAATTCGCGACACGTTGGATGTAAGAGGTTTTGTTGGTCACGGTTCACGACCTGAGGTTCTTTTAGCAGCTGATGCGGACAAAGCTGATATGCTGATTGCTGTTACTTTGTTTGATGAAGTGAATATGGTTGCTTGCCAGGTCGCTCATTCATTATTTAATGTTCCCACAAAAATTGCGCGTATTCGCTCACAATCTTATTTAGAACCACGCTATAAGACACTTTTTTCCAGAGAGAATATTCCCATTGATGTGGTCATTTCGCCAGAAGTTGAAGTTGGGGAAATGGTTTTACGTCGTATTGCTCTGCCTGGTGCCATAGATGTTCTTTATTTTTGTAATGATGATGTTGTTGCGCTAGCCTTAGAATGTATGGAAGATTGTCCTGTTATTAATACTCCTTTGCGTCAATTAACAGAGCTTTTTCCAGATCTTCATACAACAGTTACCGCTATTAAACGTGGTTCGGAATTATTGATTGCACATTCAGAAACGCAATTACGCGTTGGTGATATAACCTATCTTGTTGTTGCTCGTGAGCAGATGCGTCGTGCTGTTGGGCTTTTTGGGCATAAAGAACAAGATGCTCATCGCATGATTATTGCAGGGGGGGGGCATATTGGTCTTTATGTTGCTCAGGCGATTGAGAAGCGTCTCCATAAATTAAAATTGAAGATTATAGAATCTCAAAGAGAAAGAGCTCTTACAATTGCTGATCAGCTTGAAAAAACAATCGTTTTATATGGAAATGTCTTAGATCCGGTGATTCTTCAAGATGCAGGGATTGATCAGGCCGATTTAATGATTACATTGACCAATCAGGATCAGGTTAATCTCTTAAGTGCTATTATTGCTAAAAGATTGGGTTGCAAAGCCAATATGGTGTTGATTAATAATGTTGCTTACCAAGAATTTAGCCGTACCGTTGGGGTGGATGCCTATCTTAATCCCCATAGTGTTACAATATCGAGAGTTTTGCAACAAATGCGTCGTGGACGTATTCGTTGTGTTCATTCAGTTTTTAATGGTCGGGCAGAAATTATTGAAGCTGAAGTGATGCAAACCTCTTCATTGGTTGGTAAGTCATTGTCAGAGCTTAATTTATCAGATGGTTTGAGAATTGGGGCAATTTATCGTAATAAAACAATAATACAACTTTCAGCGGAGACGCGTATTTTGTCTGGTGATAGAATAGTAATTTTTGCCCTTGCTGATAGAGTTCGAGATGTTGAACAACTTTTTCGCGTAAGTTTGGAATATTTTTGATATATTATTGATGGATATTTGTACTTTTTGGTATAGTGGACAGTTAAGATTGGTGGATAGGCTTTGTTTGTCTTCAATGGTCAAAACTGGACAGCGCGTTAAGCTTTTTAGTTATGATAAGGAAATAGGCAATCTCCCTGCTGGTGTTGAGTTGCATGAAGCCGAATCAATTTTACCGCGTTCAGCAATTTATCGCCTTGATCCCTATTTTTCTGAGGATAAACCAGGATGTACAATTGTTCAGTTCTCGGATTTTTTTCGTGTTATGCTGATGAAATATCAACAAGGTGTTTGGTTAGATACAGATGTTTACCTCGTTAAACAATTCCATCCAGATGCGAATAAGGTTTGGTTAGCAAGAGAAAATAATGTAAGAGTAGGCGTTTCTGCCCTTTATTTTCCTCCAGATAACCCTATTATAAAAGTGTTTGAAGATTATTGGGCAGGGACAGAAATTATTCCTCCTTGGCTTGGTTTTAAGCGTCGTGTTTGGAGACCATTCTGGTTAAAGAGAAAAAAAATACCAGTTTTACCGAGAAATCTTGGTGTTACGATATTTGGCAACGATGGTATTTCACGATTAGCAAAACAGTATGGTTTTTTTCATGAGGCAAAGGAAAAGGAAACTTTTTATTATTGGACTGGGCGAAAAACTGAGTACATCTTTGAACCAGCTTTTGGCGTAAAACCACTTACAGATTCACGCTTGATAGGATTGCATCTTCACAGAAAGGCCAAGACCACGCAAAGACCTCAGGAAGGAAGTTTTTACCATTGGGCAGTCTCTCGCATTCCTGAAGTTCATGATTTGTTTTAAGTAGAGTTATTATCGCTATTTTAACCATTGGGATTTTAATCTACCCTAAACGGTTCTTGATTGTCGCTTGCACAAGAGAGTAATGTTAGCTTATGGATAAAAATATTGAATGTGTAAAGAGCGATTGTTATATGACAAGGAAAGTGAAAATATGAGTGATACAATGAAAACAGCCTTAAGCCTTGTTCCTATGGTTATTGAACAAACCAATCGTGGCGAACGGGCCTATGATATTTTTTCCCGTCTTTTAAAGGAGCGGATTATTTTTATTAATGGTCCTGTTGAAGATGGTATGGCGATGCTTGTTTGTGCTCAATTGCTTTTCTTGGAAGCGGAAAACCCCAAAAAAGAAATTAGCCTTTATATTAATTCTCCAGGGGGAGTCGTGACATCTGGTATGGCGATTTATGATACTATGCAGTTTATTCGTCCTCCTGTTTCTACGCTTTGCATGGGGCAGGCGGCATCGATGGGGTCGTTATTGTTAACGGCTGGGGCAAAAGGTCATC
This sequence comes from Bartonella massiliensis, assembly GCF_902150025.1. Lineage (GTDB taxonomy): Bacteria > Pseudomonadota > Alphaproteobacteria > Rhizobiales > Rhizobiaceae > Bartonella > Bartonella massiliensis. The sequence continues at coordinate 80,341 of NZ_CABFVS010000039.1, read as the reverse complement.
GTTTTACATTGCCAAATGCACGTATTATGGTGCATCAGCCATCTGGTGGTTTTCAAGGTCAAGCGTCAGATATTGAACGACATGCACAAGATATTATAAAGATGAAACGGCGTTTAAATGAAATTTATGTTCAACATACAGGTCAAGATTATGAGGTTATTGAGAAAACGCTCGATCGCGATCATTTTATGACAGCAGAAGAAGCTAAAGCATTTGGCTTAGTTGATGATGTTATACATTATCGTGCCGAGACTGAAAAAGAAGAAAAAAATTAAGAATTTTTATAGAAAAAACAGCTACTTTAAATAAAGAGTTTTATAGAAAATATCGCAAAAATTAAGAGAAATACCTAAAAATATTGGGACATTTATGATTTTCTATATGTCTTTTAGTTTTCATGATGAACAGCTTCCTTTGAAAAGGCGAAGTATTCATATATCGTGGTGAAAGGAAAGAAAAATGAGCAAAATTAGCAATAGCGGGAACGAGTCAAAGAATACTCTCTATTGCTCGTTCTGCGGCAAGAGTCAACATGAGGTGCGTAAGCTTATTGCGGGGCCTACTGTATTTATCTGTGATGAATGTGTAGAGCTTTGCATGGATATTATTCGGGAAGAAAACAAATCTTCAGGGGTTAAAGTACGTGATGGTGTTCCTACACCACAGGAAATTATAACAGTTCTTGATGATTATGTTATTGGTCAGCAGCATGCAAAGCGTGTTCTTTCTGTTGCAGTCCATAATCATTATAAACGGCTGGCACATCAGTCAAAAAGCAATGATATTGAGTTAGCTAAATCAAATATTCTTCTTGTTGGTCCAACGGGCTGCGGTAAAACTTATCTTGCACAAACATTAGCACGTATTATTGATGTTCCTTTTACAATGGCGGATGCGACCACTTTGACTGAAGCCGGCTATGTGGGTGAAGATGTTGAAAATATCATTTTAAAGCTTCTTCAAGCAGCAGATTATAATGTTGAACGTGCGCAGCGTGGTATTGTTTATATTGATGAGGTCGATAAGATTTCTCGTAAAGCTGACAATCCTTCTATTACAAGAGATGTTTCTGGAGAAGGGGTTCAACAAGCGTTATTGAAAATTATGGAAGGAACGATTGCTTCCGTTCCCCCGCAAGGTGGACGTAAACATCCACAACAAGAGTTTCTTCAGGTTGATACCACAAATATTTTATTCATTTGTGGGGGAGCTTTTGCAGGTTTAGAACGGATTATTTCAGGGCGTGGTGAAAAAACATCTATTGGTTTTTCTGCGACCGTTAAGGCTCCTGATGAACGTTGTGTTGGTGAAATTTTTCGTGATTTAGAGCCTGAAGATCTTATAAAGTTTGGTTTAATACCAGAGTTTATTGGACGTCTTCCTATCGTTGCTACCTTAGAGGATTTAGATGCTAACGCTCTCGTGCAAATTTTATCACAACCTAAAAATGCCTTAGTCAAACAATATCAGCGCCTTTTTGAAATGGAAAATGTTGAGCTAGCATTTCATGAAGATGCTTTACGTGTTATTGCGAAGAAAGCCATTGAACGTAAAACTGGTGCCCGTGGTTTACGTTCTATTATGGAGAAGATTCTTCTTGAGACGATGTTTGAGTTACCGGCTCTTGAAGGCGTTCAAAAAGTAGTTATTTCGAGTGATGTTGTTGATGGAAAAGCACGTCCTCTTTATATTTACTCAGAACGTACAGAAGATAAAGAAAATGTATCAGCATGACATTGTGCGCTGTACAATATAAAAAGTGTTTATAAACGATATGAATAAGTTTTCTAATAATATCGTTATAATGCTTGATTTATGTGTTAGAAACTACCATTTCATGTATTGTGGAGAGCTGAGATTTTCTAAGAGTGGGCTTTGTGTTATAGATAGCTCATAGGCTCCAGAAAGGAGAGTTATGCAATATATTAATGAAAAGACAGATGAAGCAAGAGATGGGGTTTATGCTGTTTTACCTCTTCGTGATATTGTTGTCTTCCCCCATATGATTGTTCCACTTTTTGTGGGCCGTGAAAAATCAATTCGCGCTCTTGAAGAAACGATGGCGGTTGATAAGCAAATACTCTTGGTAACACAAAAGAATGCCTCTGATGACGATCCAAAAGCAGAGGATATTTATCATATTGGTACATTTGCAAATATTCTCCAACTTTTAAAGCTTCCTGATGGCACTGTAAAGGTTTTGGTGGAAGGAATAGCACGTGCAAAAATTAGTCAGTTTGCTTTAAGTGAAGGTTATCATCAGGCTTTTGCAACTGCCACAGAAGAACCTGGAGAGAGTGATGTTGAAATTGAAGCTCTTTCAAGATCGGTGATTGCTTATTTTGAAAATTATGTAAAGCTTAATAAAAAAATCTCTCCTGAAGTTGTCAATGCGATTGGCCAGATTGATAATCCTTCTAAACTTGCTGATACGATTGCCTCTCATTTGATGATTAAACTTGCAGAAAAACAGGAAATATTAGAGCTCTTACCGGTGCGGTCCCGTCTTGAACGTGTTCTGTCTTTCATGGAAGGGGAAATTTCTGTTTTGCAGGTTGAGAAACGTATTCGTTCCCACGTTAAACGGCAAATGGAAAAAAACCAACGGGAATATTATCTCAATGAACAAATGAAGGCCATTCAAAAAGAGTTAGGAGCAGGTGATGATAGCCGGGATGAGCTCTCTGAACTAGAAGAGCGCATTAAGAATACAAAACTTTCCAAGGAAGCACAGGAAAAAACTGGGGCAGAGTTGAGAAAATTACGAAATATGTCTCCTATGTCTGCAGAAGCAACAGTTGTCCGTAACTATCTTGATTGGTTATTAGCAATGCCTTGGGGCAAAAAATCTAAGATTAAAAACAATTTAGATTTTGCTGAAAAGGTCATGAATAACGAACATTTCGGTCTTGAAAAAGTTAAGGAGAGAATTATTGAGTATTTGGCTGTACAAAGTCGTGCGTCAAAGATAAAAGGTCCCATTATTTGTTTGTTAGGTCCTCCTGGTGTGGGAAAAACATCATTAGCGCGTTCTATTGCAAAGGCGACGGGACGTGAATATGTCCGTATCTCGTTGGGAGGTGTGCGGGATGAAGCAGAAATTCGTGGACATCGCCGAACATATATTGGTTCAATGCCTGGAAAAATTATCCAGTCTATGAAAAAAGCAAAAAAATCTAATCCGCTTTTCTTGCTTGATGAAATTGATAAAATGGGACAAGACTTTCGTGGAGACCCTTCCTCTGCTTTGTTAGAAGTTCTTGATCCTGAACAAAATGGTACATTCATTGACCACTATCTGGAAGTTGAATATGATCTTTCTGATGTCATGTTTATCACAACTGCCAATACGCTTAATATCCCAAGTCCGTTAATGGATCGAATGGAAATTATTCGTATTGCTGGTTATACTGAATGTGAGAAAATGGAAATTGTTAAGCAGCATCTTTTACCAAAGGCCCTAAAAGAGCACTGTTTGTCTAAAAAAGAACTCAGTATTTCTGATGGAGCAGTAAGGTCGATTATTCAGTTTTACACACGTGAAGCAGGTGTTCGTAACCTTGAACGTGAACTCATGAAAGTTGCTCGTAAATCTGTTACAAAAATTCTCAAAACGCATCAAAAATCTGTAAAAGTTACCGAAAATAATATTAATGATTTCCTAGGTGTTAAACGTTACCACTATAATCAGATTGAAGGAGAAAATCACATTGGTGTTGTGACAGGCCTTGCGTGGACAGAGGTTGGGGGAGAGTTATTGACCATTGAAGGTGTGATGATGCCCGGCAAAGGCAAGATGACTGTCACTGGAAATTTGCGTGATATTATGAAAGAGTCTATTTCCGCGGCAGCATCTTATGTCCGTTCTCGTGCTGTCGATTTTGGTATTGAACCTCCACTTTTTGAAAAACGCGATATCCATGTTCATGTTCCAGAGGGAGCGACACCCAAAGATGGTCCTTCTGCTGGAATTGCAATGGTGACAGCAATTGTTTCGGTCCTTACAGGGATAGCTGTGCATAAAGATATTGCGATGACTGGTGAAATTACTTTACGTGGACGTGTTTTACCCATTGGTGGGTTAAAAGAAAAACTTCTAGCAGCGCTTCGAGGAGGGATAAAAAAAGTACTCATTCCTGAAGAAAACGCAAAAGATTTAGTTGATATTCCTGATGATGTTAAAAATAACATGGAAATTATTCCGGTAAATCATGTGAGTGAAGTTTTAAAACACGCTTTAGTTCGTTTTCCAGATACTATTGAATGGAAAGAACCTTCTACAGTGGCTGTTCCCATGCGGTCAGAGAGCAGCGATAGTGAAGGAATACAGATTGCGCACTGATTCACTTATCTCCTTGTAACGGTATTTTTTAAGGGACAGAAGGTGTTTTCACGGTTATGATTTTGTTTTTTGTTGAAAAAAAATAAAAAATTCCGTGAATAACTGTGATTATTGCTAAAAAAACAATGTTTTGGATAAAAATAAGACTTCTGTTTACTGTACTTTTCAATAAACTAACCAATAACATGATTAGGTCATGTTGTCAGGTAATATAGGGAAAGGAAATATCTCATGAATAAAAGTGAATTGGTTAGCTCCGTTGCTGAAAAGGCAGGTGTTTCAAAAGCGCAAGCAGGGGCTGTTGTGGATGCTTTTATGGCTTCTGTAACAGAAGCTTTGGCTTCAGGGGGCGATGTTCGTCTTCCAGGTTTTGGTTCTTTTGAAGTTTCTCATCGTGCTGCAACAAAGGGGCGTAATCCTTCAACGGGTGCTGAGATCGATATTCCAGCACGTTCTGTACCTAAATTTTCTGCAGGAAAAAGCCTTAAAGAAGCAGTTAATAAAAAATAAGTTAGACGATATTAAAAAAAACCCGATTATGAATAAATCGGGTTTTTTTAACACGATATATATCGTACGCGTTTTTCATATAAAAAATTTTTAGATATGTACGCTATTTTTCTCATTTCATGAATTGCTAATATTTTTGAAAATAATTTTAAATATTGTATAAAGTACCATAAGCTTAAGATGTTTTGTCTTTAGCTTATTTCAATAAATATTCCTACTTTAATAATAGGCATTGTATAGCGTATAAATATGACATTAACTTTTGTGATGTGGAAGTGCTACGGTGTTTATTTCAAAATAACACTCATCAATAATATAAGATAAAAAAAACTCTGTGAAATCTATAAAAGTTATTATGAGTTATCATTTTACGCTTAATATAAAGTGCACGTTAGTGTCCTAACATTATTTTTCCAGTTTCTGCAATATTGCGACGAGCATTCAGCATTTGAGGTGGGTGTATAAGAGGCTGTTTTATTCCTTGTCTTTCATAGTTTTCTTAATTTACAAGAACAACTTCGCTTGTGAGGTAGCAATTGATTGGCTAAGCAGATGATTTTTATCGATAGACTATGGGAGGATTTGAGATAAAAGAGTTTTACAATATTGAGGTTTATCATTCACCATAGATAAGAGATAAATTATGATTATAAGTCAATGTATTAAAAATTTGTAAAGTGGCATCATCATTTCAATATTGTGATTTTTCTTGGCACTTGAGCTGGAAAAGATAACATTTAGCTCTGTTTTAAATATTTTGGGTCCATATTTCATTTGCGTTATGCAAGCGAGTATATTTTCTTCATTACACAAAAGTTAAAATGAGAAGGTTTCATAACGATTAAGAAAGAAACTTTAGAAATAAAAAAAATCTATTATCAAATAGTATTATAGTATAAATTATAAATATTTATAAAATTAAATTATTATTTTAGTGTTTTCTATCTACATATTTGTATTACTATAATAAATTTATATTATTAATTTATTTTTTCTCATTGAATTATATTAAATTATTTCATATCTTTTATAATATTAAATAAATAATGAAGTGTAGAATAGCATTTATTGATTAATAACAGCATTTTACACGAGTCTTTAGAATGATTTTTTCAGGAGGGTCATAAAGAGATCTATTTAGCAGATGAGAGGCGGAGCGCATGTTTTTTATAAACAGGAGCTCTTTGATTCTTTATCTGTTAACCACTGAATACAATCATTAAGAGCTCTTGCTGTTATAGCTTGCTTTTTTGCTAATTTTTTCTCTTTACTTGGTAAACGCTTTCCTGAATGTTTAAGAGAAGCAATGGGAGGAAAAAGCCCGAAATTGATATTCATTGGCTGAAAGGACTGTCTTTCTGCTTCTTCATCTATAATATGTCCCCCTGTAATATGATTTAAAAGAGCTCCGAATGCTGTGGTTTGTGGGGGAAGACAAGGACACTTATGATGATAGTCGGCTGCAGAAAAACGTCCAGCAAGAAGGCCTATTGCTGCTGATTCTACATAACCTTCACATCCGGTAATTTGTCCTGCAAAGCGTAGCTGTTTTTTTTGTTTTAAGCGAAGAGTTTGATCAAGAATAATCGGAGAGTTGAGATAGGTATTGCGGTGAAGACCACCAAGACGTGCAAATTCTGCTTTTTCAAGACCGGGGATCATTCTAAAAATGCGAACTTGTTCACCATATTTCAGTTTTGTTTGAAAGCCGACCATATTGTAAAGCGTTCCAAGTTTATTATCTTGGCGCAATTGAACGACAGCATAGAGTTTAACAGTGGGATTATGGGCATTGGTTAAGCCCATAGGCTTCATCGGTCCATGTCTTAAAGTTTCCAGCCCGCGCTCAGCCATAATTTCAATGGGGAGGCATCCATCAAAATAGGGCGTTTTTTCAAAGTCACGAAACTCTGTTTTTTCTGCATTTTTTAATGCTTCAACAAATGATTCATATTGTTCTTTGTTAAGAGGACAATTAAGATAGTCTTTTCCTGTTCCCTCAGGACCAATTTTATCGTAGCGAGATTGATACCAACAAATATTTATATCAATACTATCCCTATGAATAATAGGGGCAATAGCATCAAAAAAAGCAAGAGCTTTTACATCAGTTACTGCTTGTAATGTTTGAGAAAGTGCAGGCGAGGTAAGGGGGCCCGTTGCAATGATAACATGTTGCCAAGTTTCAGGAATCTCTTGAATTTCTTCACGTTTTATTGTTATAAGGGGGTGGCTTTCAAGTGCGGATGTCACGGTTTTTGAAAATCCTTCACGATCCACAGCAAGAGCACTGCCCGCGGGGACTTTGTTGGCATCAGCTGCTTTCATAATCAACGATTTTGCTAATCGCATTTCAGCATGTAAAAGCCCTACGGCATTTGTTGATGAATCATCAGAGCGAAAGGAATTTGAACAAACCAGTTCTGCCAATTTATCGGTTTTATGGGCATCTGATTTTTTTTGGGGACGCATTTCATGCAAAATAACGGGAATTTCTGATTGAGCGATTTGCCAGCTTGCTTCACACCCCGCAAGACCGCCACCGATAATATGAATTGGAGTATTAAATGTCTTTAACATAGTCGACTTATTAGCGTAAGTCGCCGTATATGAAAAGCCTAGATTTTGTTTTAATTCTTAGTAAGAAAGACGTATATTGAGTTTTTTTAATATATTTGTTTGCTTTTTTTCTATAATTAATGGTATAGAAACGCCGCTTGTATAAGGTTATTAGCTTGCTAAGTTTGAGCGGATGTGGCGAAATTGGTAGACGCACCAGATTTAGGTTCTGGCGGGAGACCGTGGGGGTTCGAGTCCCTCCATCCGCACCACAGCAATCCCTTAAGTGCTACGGATTTCTACGTGTCTGGAATTCCGCTTCATGGTAATGTAACACTAAAAGTGTTAGAATGTAATGATGATTAGAGTGGGTTTATCCCTCTCCTTGAGAAAAATGAAGGTGTTTAATGCAGGTTACCGAGACGCTTAATGAAGGACTGAAGCGCGAAATTAAGATCGTGGTTCCAGCGGAAGATTTAGAAGAAAAACTGAATGAACGATTGGACGATACCAAGGGTAAGATTAAGCTTAATGGTTTTCGTCCCGGTAAAGTGCCTAGTGGACATTTGCGAAAAATGTACGGTAAATCTTTTATGGCGGAGATTCTCAATGAGATACTCTCTGATGCGCCACGTTCTATCTTAGCGGACCGAAATGAACGTGCAGCGATGCAGCCGAAAATCGATATAGATGAAGATGAAGAAATTCTAGAGGGAAAAGCCGATTTTACTTTTAGTTTAAAGTATGAAGTTTTACCAAAAATTGAAATTAAAGACTTTGAACATATCGAAGTTATTCGTGAAATTGCAGCTATTCCTGAAAAGGACATTGATGAGCAAGTTAATCGCGTCCTTTCTTCTACGCGTAATTATTCCCTAAAAGAAGGAATTTCTGAGGAAGGTGATCGTATTACTATAGATTATCTGGGTAAGCTTGAGGGGGTTCCATTTGAAGGTGGGGCCGATAATGATGCACAACTGATTCTTGGATCAAAACAATTTATTCCTGGTTTTGAAGAGCAATTGGTTGGTGTGAAGGCTGGGGATGCAAAAACGATTTCTGTTCAATTTCCTGATAATTACAGTGCAGCACATTTGGCAGGACGGGAAGCAGAGTTTGACATTACTGTCAAGGCTGTCTTTAAACCAGATGAATTGAAAATTGATGATGAAGCAGCGCAAAAAGTTGGTTTGGAATCTCTAGATCGTTTACGTGAGGTTGTTCGTGGGCAGATTGAAAGTCAATATGGTTCAATGACACGTCAAAAAGTTAAACGTCAAATTCTTGATGCTTTAGATGCTGATTACAATTTTGAAATTCCTGAAGGTCTTTTAGAAATTGAGTTTAACAATATATGGGCGCAGGTTAATGATGATTTGAAAAAGGCGGGGCGCAGTTTTGAAGATGAAGGTATTACGGAAGAAAAAGCACGGGAGGAATATCACGTCCTTGCACAACGTCGTGTCCGTCTTGGTTTGGTGCTTTCTGAAATTGGAATGAAGGTTGGTGTTAAAGTTAGTGAGGATGAGCTAAAAGCAGCTGTTTTTGAGCAAGTTCGTCAGTATCCTGGACAAGAAAAGGAGATTATGGATTTTTTCCGTAAGACACCGGAAGCTGTTGAAAATCTACGTGCTCCAATTTTTGAAGAAAAGGTGATTGATCATTTGTTAGCGAAGATAAAAGTCACAGATAAAGAAGTGACGGTTGAAGAATTGATGAAAGAATATGACGAATCAGATGCCCCTGAAGAAAAGCCAGCAAAGAAAAAATCTTCAGTAAAAGAAAAGTCTGCAGAGAAAGCATCAGCTAAGAAAAAGGCTCCTAAAAAAGCATAGATTTAAGTGAATAGAATAAGTCCGATTCTATCGGGCTTTTTGTGAGATTTATATCCTAGGCTTAGATTGGGAATAGTTTTAGATAAGCCATAAGATATGTTTTAAAATATTGGTAGTGGATTGGCAATGAGCATCATTGATACGCGTATTCCTGATTCTAAGCGTTTTATTTCTGGCGTTACAGGTGATTGGGAAGTCATCATTGGCATGGAGGTTCATGCGCAAATCATATCAAATTCGAAGCTTTTTTCGGGAGCATCAACTAAATTCGGTGCAGAGCCGAACAATCATGTATCACTTATTGATGCGGCTATGCCAGGGATGTTGCCAGTTCTTAATCAAGAATGTGTTCGTCAAGCGATTCGAACGGGTTTGGGATTAAAAGCGCATATTAATTTAAAGTCTGTTTTTGATCGCAAGAATTATTTTTATCCAGATTTACCGCAAGGGTATCAGATTTCTCAGTTTCGCTATCCCATTGTAGGGGAGGGGAAGATTATCATATCTGTTGGTCCAGATTCGAATGGTCAATTTGAGGATATTGAGGTGGGAATTGAAAGATTACACCTTGAACAGGATGCTGGAAAATCGATGCATGATCAACATCCAACAATGTCTTTTGTGGATCTTAATCGTTCTGGTGTTGCTCTTATGGAAATTGTTTCCAAACCTGATATGCGTTCATCCGATGAAGCCAAAGCCTATATGACAAAATTGCGGACAATTGTTCGTTATTTAGGAACTTGCGATGGCAATATGGATGAAGGTTCTATGCGTGCAGATGTTAATGTATCTGTTCGTCGTCCTGGTGAAGGTTTTGGAACGCGTTGTGAAATAAAAAATGTTAATTCTATTCGCTTTATCGGTCAAGCAATTGAATATGAAGCGCGTCGTCAGATCGCAATTTTAGAAGATGGAGGCATTATAGAGCAAGAAACACGGCTTTTTGATGCGACTAAAGGTGAAACACGCTCTATGCGCTCAAAGGAAGAAGCGCATGATTACCGTTATTTTCCAGATCCCGATCTTTTACCATTAGAATTTGATCAAGCCTTTGTGGATGCTTTGGCCGCGGATTTACCAGAATTGCCTGATGCTATAAAAGCACGTTTTGTTAAGGAAATGGGATTAACAGTGTATGATGCTTCCATTCTTGTGACAGAAAAAGCTATTGCTGATTATTTTGAAGAAGTAGCGTATGGTCGTGATGGAAAAATAGTTGCCAATTGGGTGATTAATGATCTTTTGGGGGCTTTAAATAAAGATAATCGTGAAATTGCAGAGTCACCAGTATCGCCAGATCAATTGGGAAGTATTGTTGATCTTATAAAAGAAGGCGTTATTTCTGGAAAAATTGCCAAAGATCTTTTTGAAATTGTTTGGAATGAGGGGGGAGATCCACGCCAAATTGTAGAAGAGCGCAATATGAAACAGGTAACAGATACAAAGGCTATTGAAAGAGCTGTTGATGAGATCGTTGCCAATAATTCTGATAAAGTTGCGCAAGCAAAGCAAAAACCTGCTTTAGCAGGTTGGTTTGTTGGACAGGTCATGAAAGCAACAGGTGGTAAGGCCAATCCTCAAACTGTTAATGAATTGGTTAAGAGAAAACTTGGCATAGATTAAATTTTATGGGGTAGAGAAAAATCCATAAATATGATATCTTGCTGGAATTAAGAGATAGTAAGTTATCCGATAAATTGAGGTGTGTCTGGTTTACCAGTCGCTTTTTTGCTAATTTCAAGCATTACTAAGTTTATTCCAGCGCTTGATTTTATTATGAGCATACTGAAGAAATGGAATAGAAGATGGCTCGTTTTTTTAAGCAAGTATTTACCTGGTGGAATGGGAACACCATCGGTACACGTTTTTTTACATGGCGCAAAGGTAAGCGGATAGGGGAAGATCAATTTGGAAATACATACTATGAAGGGGGGCTTCATAAAGATGGTTATCCGCATCGTTGGGTTATTTATAAAGGCTATTCTGAAGCTTCTACTATTCCACCAGGTTGGCACGGTTGGATTCATCATCGCTTTGATAATCCACCAACACAGGAAGATTATCAATCTTATGAATGGGAAAAGCCTCATGTTGCAAATATGACAGGAACAAGCGAGGCTTATCGACCAAAGGGAGCTATTCCTTACAATGATGAGCGTCCTTTTGTGCATGAGGATTATGATGCTTGGTCACCTAAAAAATAACGTAGCCACTAAAAAATAAAATGTTTTAATGGGCGGGTATATTTTCATCTTATTGGGCTCTATGTTATGGTAAGTATTATTTTAAAGGTGCGATTGATTTTGAGATGATGAGCTTTTTTTTATTGTTGAGGTTGAGGCGTTTTAGATATATTTTTTTTATGGGAATTTTAGTGTTTTTATCCTTAAATAGTGGGGTGCGTGCTGAACGTATTAGCAATGGAATTGCTGTTTTTGCAGGTCTTGATAAAATTACGGGGCGGACGACGCGTTTTGAAGTTGCTCTTGGTGAAATTTATCAGTACGGTGCATTACAGGTGACGCCCCGTGCTTGTTATACGAGCTCTAAAGATGAACCAACGCGTACAACAGGTTTTGTTGAAGTCAATGAAGTAACATTAGATAAAAAAATACGGCGTATTTTTACAGGATGGATGTTTGCAGATAGTCCTGGTTTAAACGCTGTTGAGCATCCTATTTATGACGTGTGGTTGAAAGATTGCAAGCAGAGTTCTCAAGACTTACCTCTTCAATGATTACGGTGTTATCTTTTTGTAATACATTGATTTGTAATGATGATTTGTCATTTTGCAATTTGAATGGGAAGTTTGAATTTTTATAATTTTCTCATTCTAAACTTTCTTATATTGAAACGAACAAAACTTATTGCCTTATTCGTTACAAGCAGTCTGCTGTTTTAAGATAAGGAATAAAAGTTTCTCTCATGAATCTTTGAATTTCAAGGATGCACTATGCAAATCAATGTATTGTGTTTTAGAGTATTCCATAGAAGACAATTCTTGGATTATATTTGTTAGAAGTTGAAGTAGAAGTAAAAGACTTGTTCATATTTGTTAATTATGAAGAAGTGAATTGATTCTTGAGCCTTTAATAAGATTAAACCTCTCATGAAGAACAGGACATCATTGTGTTGCATATTTACTGGCTTGTTTTAAAGAGACTGCTCTTAAGGCTCGTCACATTCATTTCGCGACGACACTCATAATGCTATAACGATAAATCCATAAAATATTCCCCATTTTTACATTTGTGGAGGAGCAAGCAGACACCATCACATAATTTGGGACCGCCCCCAATGTTGCTAACAGTCCTTGATATTTAACTCTTCATAAGAGGTATTTTTATTCCTCTCTTGTATCGTTTTATCAACACAACTCCTTCTGCTTGTAACGTGCCGATAATGTGCCGAGCGAATAGTTTTAGTTGATTCAATATAAATGGGTTTGAGATGAGAGAATTTCACGATATTGAGAGGTTTAACTTAATATGAATGAATCAAATATTGCCTTTATGGGGAAAAAAGATTGTCAAATGAGTGATTTATGAAACATCAATGATTATATCGAGAGAACACAAATATATTGGTAGACTTTTATTCTCATGGAGATTCCTTTTTTCATTTAAAAAGTAGAAGTAATTCAAGCTCTTTCTGTTGGAACAATTAAGCTTTAAGATTATTTAAAGCTATAATTGAAATATAACATGATTTAAAAAATGCAACAATTGGTGTATTTCTCGTAAAAAGCAACATTTATGTATTTTACATTTTTATGATAGAGAGCACTCATAAGTGCGTTTGTTTATTCACGAACTCTTGTATATTACGTTGACAAACTTCACCTTTTAATTAAGCAGGATATTACTAATTTTGTAAAGAATATTTTTGATATCCATGCTTTTCAAAATTTTTTTATATAAGAGACACGTATTTTACAGTGAGCTCTTGAAAATTTAAAAAAGGGTCTCGAAGAGTCGTTAAAAGATTCCGTATAACGGGGGAGGGGGGCCTTTATTTTGTACGAAGAATGCTCCGTTATTCTAAAGGATAAGAGATTTTATAGAATGAAAGTTTCTAGTCATCAGAATGTTTCTCGATTGCCGAGAAAACCTAAAGAACCTTTATTGAATGTTCCATTTATTATTGTTGTTTTGATCGTATTTTGTTTTTGTTTTTATTGCATTCCTCAGTATTTTTTTTCTCATCAGCTTTATATTGAAAGTCTTGAGTTTTTTTCATTTACACCTGCATTGTTTAAGACGGATCCTATCGCATTTTTTTATACCATGGTGAGTTATTCATTTATGCATGGTAGTTTTAAACATGTTGCTCTTAATATGGTTTGGCTTTTGGTTTTTGGTTCTCCTTTAGCAAGGCATTTTGGTATTTTACGTTTTTTAATTTTTTGGGTGTTAACGACTGTTATTTCTGTTTTGACTTATTTTATATTTCATCAAGAAAGTGTCATCTCACTTGTTGGAGCATCAGGGGCCGTATCTGGCATGATGGGGGCTATTGCACGTTACGGCTTTCCTCGCTATTATTTAGGGGCCAATGCGCAGAATGAAAAACCTTTGGGGGCTTTATTATCCATCAAAAAAGCCCTTTGTTCTAAGGGGGTGCTTATTTATATAAGTGTATGGCTGGCGGCTGATTTTATTATAGGTATTTCTTCTGTTCTGTTTGAAGAAAATGGTATCTCAATAGCATGGGAAGCACATATTGGCGGGTTTCTTGCGGGTTTTTTGTTGGTTAGCTTTTTTGATGTTTCACAAAAAATTAAAAGCTAGAATCTAAGATATCGATGCGCTACATAAAGTGCTATTGTTGCGGCGTTTGAAACATTTAATGATTTAATATTTCCAGGCATATCAAGGCGTGCTAAAGCGCAAACGGTTTCACGGGTTTTTTTACGTAAGCCTTTTCCTTCTGCTCCTAAAACAAGAGCAACTTTATTCCCTGTTAATGTTGTTTCTAGAGGTTGATCTCCTTCTGAATCCAGACCAAAGCTTATAAAACCCGTTTGATGAAGTTCTTGAAGAGTTTCAGCAAGGTTTCGTACGGTAATGTAATGAATCATTTCTAGGGCTCCAGATGCCGCTTTCGCAAGAACGCCGCTTTCGTGGGGAGAATGCCGGCAAGTAGTAATAAGTGCCTTAGCTTTAAATGCAACGGCAGAGCGCATAATAGCGCCAACATTATGGGGATCAGTAATTTGATCCATAACAATGACCAGATCAGTATTGGTTAATTCCGATAATTTACATGGTTTGAGAGGAAGAGTTTCCAAAACAATCCCTTGATGAACGGCCTCACTTCCAACGAGCGAATCAAGATATTTGGGGGTGCATAATGTAACAGGGCAAGGATAATCTGATTCGGATATATTTAATCGTTTTAAGGCATTTTGGGTAACGTAAAGACATTTTAAACTTCTTTTTGGATTTTTTAAAGCAGCCTGAACGGAATGAATACCATAAAGACGGATTAGTCCTTGCTGTAAGGCAGCAGTTTCCTTTTTTAGGTGTGTAGAAAATCGAGAAGGAGAGCCTTTTGTATCACGATATCGGCGACGCAAACGAGCATAATGAGAATTTTGTGATGTTTTTTCTTTCATAACTTCTTTATAGCGTTTTAAGAGGAAAAATAGCTAGAAAAAATCTATGATTTAAAGTTATGAGCAGGAAATTTGTACAGAATTGTATTTATTCTGTTGACAGATACAATCGTAATCGTCATAACCACTTCGCAATCAGATTGAATTGGATGGGTATTCAAGATGATTGTCGTGATGCCTTATCGCGCGACTTTGCCGGTGTAATGGAGGGGTGCCCGAGTGGTTAAAGGGGGCGGACTGTAAATCCGTTGCGTATGCTACGTTGGTTCGAATCCAACCCCCTCCACCATTCATCGAAGGAGAGTTAGTCCATGGGTCATGCGGGTATAGCTCAATGGTAGAGCAGCAGCCTTCCAAGCTGAATACGCGGGTTCGATTCCCGCTACCCGCTCCAGATGGTTGTTGATGATTAGGCAGTTCGGTGTGATGTATGATGGAAGATGTTCCATTGTTAAGGTAGACGGAGTTTTCCGTCTAGGGGTTGTGATGACTGGGCTGGTATCCCAGTTGAATTCAGTTCTGTAGACCTGCTTCTAAGGGACAAAGATTAGAGAATAAAAAAGATACAGAAGAATAGAACAAGAGATTAATAGCGATGGCGAAGAGCAAATTTGAACGTACGAAACCGCATGTTAATATTGGTACGATTGGTCACGTTGATCATGGTAAGACTTCGTTGACAGCAGCGATTACGAAATTTTTTGGTGAATTTAAAGCCTATGATCAAATTGATGCGGCACCAGAGGAGCGTGCGCGTGGAATCACCATTTCTACAGCCCATGTTGAGTATGAAACGGAAAATCGTCATTATGCCCACGTTGACTGCCCCGGACACGCTGACTATGTGAAAAATATGATCACTGGAGCAGCACAGATGGACGGTGCTATTTTGGTTGTTTCAGCCGCTGATGGTCCTATGCCACAGACTCGTGAGCATATTTTGCTTGCTCGCCAAGTTGGTGTTCCAGCGATTGTCGTTTTTCTTAATAAAGTTGATCAGGTTGATGATGCAGAGCTTTTAGAGCTTGTAGAACTTGAGGTTCGGGAGCTTTTATCCAAATATGATTTCCCAGGTGATGATATCCCTATTGTTAAAGGTTCTGCGTTGGCAGCGCTAGAGGATAAAGATAAAAGCATTGGTGAGGATGCGGTTCGTCTTCTCATGAGTGAAGTTGATAGTTATATCCCAACCCCTGAGCGTCCTGTTGATCAACCATTTTTGATGCCAATAGAAGATGTCTTTTCGATTTCAGGTCGTGGAACGGTTGTTACGGGTCGTGTTGAGCGTGGTATTATTAAAGTTGGAGAGGAAATCGAGATTATCGGCATTCGTCCAACGTCTAAGACGACGGTGACAGGTGTTGAAATGTTCCGCAAGCTTTTAGATCAAGGTCAAGCGGGTGATAATATAGGGGCTTTGCTTCGTGGTGTTGATCGTGAAGGAATTGAGCGTGGTCAAGTTTTGGCGAAACCTGGTTCTGTTACACCACATACGCGTTTTAAAGCAGAAGCTTACATTTTGACGAAAGATGAAGGCGGTCGTCATACGCCCTTTTTCACGAATTATCGTCCTCAGTTTTACTTCCGTACAACGGATGTTACAGGTATTGTTACGCTTCCAGAAGGAACAGAAATGGTTATGCCAGGCGATAATGTTGCGATGGATGTGTCTCTGATTGTCCCGATAGCGATGGAAGAGAAGTTGCGTTTTGCTATTCGTGAAGGTGGTCGTACAGTTGGTGCTGGTATCGTCTCTAAGATCATTGAATAAATAATGCTTATGGAAGAATTGCTGGAAGGGTTACTAAAGGTGTTATAGTTTTTGATAGAGTTAGGGGTATAGCTCAGTTGGTAGAGCGGCGGTCTCCAAAACCGCAGGTCGCGGGTTCAAGTCCTGCTGCCCCTGCCAAAAGGAGAATGGGGTTTTAGATATGGGGGAACAGATTTTACTGCCTCTTTCGCTTTTTTTTATATGGGGCTTGTTTTTTTGTGTGTGAAACGCTATTGAATAGGGAGTGAAAAAATTGCATCAGTCTGGAAGTTGGCTTTTGCATTTTTTGTATTTGTTTTTGTATAAAACACAATGGGATTAGAAGAGAGTATATAGGGCGAGAGAGAGTATAGTGTGACGAAGGCATCTAAAAACAATCCGATTACCTTTTTAAAGCAGGTTTATGCAGAAACAGCTAAAGTAAAATGGCCAACGCGTCGCGAGACTGTTATTTCTACTGTTATGGTTTTGCTGGTGACTGCGTTAGCTTCAGCTTTCTTTTTTGTTGTGGATCAGGTTATGCATTTTAGTGTTTGGCGGGTTATTGATCTTCTGAAATATCTTTTTAGTTGAGAATGTAAGGAAGTGTGACTGTGGCGGTTCGTTGGTATATTGTTCAGGCATATTCAAATTTTGAAAAGAAAGTAGCGGAAGTTATTGATAAGGAGGCGAAGCAAAAAGGACTTGACCATTTATTTGAAAGGATTTTTGTTCCAACGGAGCGCGTTGTAGAAGTTCGTCGTGGACGAAAGGTTGACGCTGAACGAAAATTTTTCCCTGGTTATGTTCTTGTTCGTGCGGAATTAACAGATGAGGTTTATCATCTTATTAAGAATACACCTAAAGTAACAGGTTTTCTAGGGTCGGATGCGCGTCCTGTTCCTATTTCTGATCGAGAGGTTGAGAAAATTCTCAAACAAGTTCAGGAAGGGGTTGAATCTCCGAAATCTTCTGTATTGTTTGAGGTTGGAGAGCAAGTCCGCGTTGCTGATGGTCCTTTTGTTTCGTTTAATGGAATTGTTCAAGAGGTTGAGGAAGAGCGCTCTCGTCTTAAGGTTGAGGTGCTTATTTTCGGACGTCCTACGCCTGTTGATTTGGAATTTGGTCAGGTTGAAAAACTCTGATTACTTAGAGTGATTTTAAATGACTTTAAGGAAGACGTGGGAGGTGATTTATAGCTTTTGTCGGCTTAATGATCCGAACCACATGACTGCAGCGGGTAGCAAGCAAGGTTAATTGTTAGTATACCAGTGAATTTAAAGGCAGATTGTTATGGCAAAAAAAAGTATAGGTCAGCTCAAGTTGCAGGTTCCTGCAGGGGCTGCTACTCCATCTCCACCGATTGGTCCGGCTCTTGGGCAACGTGGTATTAATATCATGGAATTTTGTAAGGCGTTTAATGCAGCAACACAAGAAATGGAAAAGGGAGCACCGATTCCAGTTGTTATTACGTATTACCAAGATAAGTCTTTTACGTTTTCTCTCAAGACACCTCCTGTATCGTTCTTTTTAAAGAAGGAAGCACAACTGAAGTCCGGTTCAAAAGAGCCTGGAAAAGTGTCTGTAGGCAGCATTTCTCGCGATAAAATTCGCGCAATTGCGGAATCAAAGATGAAAGATCTTAATGCGAATGACATTGAGGCAGCGATGCGTATGGTTGAAGGCTCTGCGCGCTCTATGGGCTTAGAAGTGGTGGGCTAGTATTATGGTAAAAGTAGCAAAGAGAATAAAAAATATACGGAAAGATATTGATTTTAATCAACTTTACGCTTTAAAAGATGCTGTTTCAATGGTTAAGGAGCGTGCTGTTGCTAAATTTGATGAAACAATTGAAATTTCAATGAATTTGGGTGTTGACCCTCGTCATGCTGATCAGATGGTTCGAGGTGTTGCTCATTTGCCAAACGGTACAGGACGAAATATTCGTGTTGCTGTTTTTGCTCGTGGGGATAAGGCTGAGGAGGCTAAGGCAGCAGGAGCTGATGTTGTAGGTGCTGAAGATTTGTTTGAAAGCATTAATGGGGGAAAAATTGACTTTGATCGTTGTATTGCAACGCCAGATATGATGCCTCTTGTTGGTCGTCTCGGTAAGATTTTGGGTCCAAGAAGTTTGATGCCAAATCCGAAAGTTGGTACTGTAACACTTGATATTGCTGGTGCTGTCAAAGCTTCTAAAGGTGGTGCTGTCGAGTTTCGTGTTGAAAAAGCCGGTATCGTGCATGCTGGTATTGGGAAGGCTTCTTTTGGCGTTGAAAAAATCGTAGAAAATATTAAAGCCTTTGCAAGTGCAGTTATTAAGGCAAAGCCACAAGGTGCGAAAGGTGAATATATTAAGCGTGTTGCTGTTTCTTCAACGATGGGGGTTGGTATTAAAGTTGATCCAGCAACAGTTCGTTCAGAGACAGTATAAATCTGATTTGTAATTTTTTGAGGTATGTGACGATCAACATTATATTTTAAATGTCAGTTTTGACGGGCATTTAGCTATCTAAGCTTTATAAGGCTTAGGTTATACCGGAAGAAATTCCGGAATATCCTGTCCGAGATTGTAGGTGATGCTTTTAAGTATCTTAATCAAGAAAAACCTGCATGAGACTGGGGTAAAAAACTGAGAGTTAAAAGACTTGAAGGATTTGAGCCAGGGTTGCCTTTGAACGCTGTGCGTGAAAAAGGGGACAGGATCCTCATCGATAGCATAAGAGATTTTATGCTATCAAAGGTAACCAACAGATTTGTTTGAAGCAAATTTGTTAAATGGAGAGAGACAGTGAATAGAGCGGAAAAACGCGAATTTGTTACATGGCTTAACGAGGCTTTTCAGAAGTCTGGTTCTGTTGTTGTTGCACATTATTCCGGTCTGACAGTTTCGCAGATGAATAATCTTCGTTCAAAAATGGGTGAAGCTGGCGGTGCCGTTAAAGTCGCCAAAAACCGTCTTGCTAAAATCGCTCTTCAGGGCACGGAATCTGAATCGATAGCAAGTTTGTTTACTGGGCAGACGCTTATTGCTTATTCAGAAGATCCAATTACAGCACCAAAAGTTGCTGTTGATTTTGCGAAAAGCAATGACAAATTTGTCATCCTTGGTGGTTCAATGGGTGCAACGAATTTGAGTGTAGACGCTGTGAAGTCATTGGCTTCATTGCCTTCGCTCAACGAGTTGCGGGCAAAAATTGTGGGTATGATTTCTACCCCTGCGACCCGTATTGCACAGGTTGTTAATGCACCTGGGGGGCAGGTTGCGCGTGTCATTGGAGCATATGCTCAGGAAGATAAGGCGGCTTAAGGCTGTTTGTATTCATATTTATGGGAAAGCTTTGCTGCTTTTCTGTTTTTTGAATAAGTTTTAAACAATGGTTCAAATCTTTTAATTGAAGGAATTTAAAAATGGCTGATCTAGCAAAGATCGTAGAAGACCTTTCTAATCTAACTCTTTTGGAAGCTGCAGAGCTTTCTAAGTTGCTTGAAGAAAAATGGGGTGTTTCGGCTGCTGCTCCTGTAGCTGTTGCTGCTGTTGCTGGTGCGGCTGCTCCAGCTGCTGAAGAAAAAACGGAATTTGATGTTATTCTCGTTGAAGGTGGCGCACAAAAAATTAATGTTATTAAGGAAGTTCGTGCTCTGACAGGACTTGGTCTTAAAGAAGCAAAAGATCTGGTTGAAGGAGCGCCTAAGCCTATTAAAGAAGGTGCTTCGAAAGAAGAAGCAGAAAAAATTAAATCTCAACTTGAAGCTGCTGGTGCTAAAGTTGAACTTAAATAAGTTTAATTGTATCGGCGGACATAAATGTTCGCCGATTTTCTTTCTCTTAAACAAAGAGGAAAAGTAATGAGTAAAAAACCTTTTTCCAACGGTTTCATAACAGTTATGGGTATAGGTTGGATTCCTCATTCCTCATCATGAGAGCCAAAGAGATGAATGGCTTGTATTGGTGAGAAAAGTTAAGATGCTCATTATTGGGTGTCAAGTGAACTGGTCTGCATATGCAGGTTAATGATGTAAGGCTTTCAAGGTTGGTCTATCTTGAAGAGTAAGGATCAAGGAGCGATGATGGCTCAGACTCACGCAATGATGTCTCAATTCAATGGTCGTAAGCGGGTACGCAAATTTTTTGGTAAGATTCCTGAAGTAGCAGAGATGCCGAATCTTATTGAGGTTCAAAAAGCGTCGTATGATCAGTTTCTCATGGTTGAGGAACCGAAAGGTGGGCGGCCAGATGAAGGTTTGCAAGCTGTTTTTAAATCGGTATTTCCTATTTCCGATTTTTCCGGCACAGCTATGCTTGAGTTTGTTGGTTATGAATTTGATTTACCAAAATTTGATGTTGAAGAATGTCGCCAACGCGATTTAACTTATGCCGCCCCATTAAAGGTCATATTGCGTTTGATTGTTTTTGATGTTGATGAGGATACGGGCTCCAAAGATATCAAAGACATCAAAGAGCAGGGCGTTTATATGGGCGATATGCCTTTAATGACGACCAATGGTACGTTTATCGTTAATGGGACGGAGCGTGTTATTGTTTCTCAGATGCACCGTTCTCCTGGTGTCTTCTTTGACCATGATAAAGGGAAATCCCATTCATCGGGAAAGCTTCTTTTTGCTGCTCGTGTTATTCCATATCGCGGCTCTTGGCTGGATATTGAGTTTGATGCGAAAGACATCATTTATGCGCGTATTGATCGGCGGCGCAAGATTCCTGTTACCAGTCTTTTGATGGCATTAGGTATGGATGCCTCAGATATTTTGTCAACATTTTATGATAAAGTAACTTATGAGCGTGATGGAGAGGGATGGCGTGTTCCTTATTCTGTTGATCGTTTTAAAGGAATGAAACTCATTTCTGATCTTATAGATGCAGATAGTGGTGAAGTTGTTGCGGAAGCTGGTAAAAAGCTAACAGTTCGTAGTGCAAAGTCTTT
Organism: Bartonella massiliensis; assembly: GCF_902150025.1. Lineage (GTDB taxonomy): Bacteria > Pseudomonadota > Alphaproteobacteria > Rhizobiales > Rhizobiaceae > Bartonella > Bartonella massiliensis. The sequence continues at coordinate 58,785 of NZ_CABFVS010000039.1, read as the reverse complement.
AGCAGAAAAAGGACTTAAGGCGGTTAAAGTTAGTGAAGATGATTTATTAGGGTGTTATCTTGCTGAAGATATCGTCAATTACGAAACAGGTGAGATTTACCTTGAAGCAGGTGATGAAATTGACGAAAAAGTATTGAAAACGTTGCTTGATGTGAGTGCTGATCAAATCAATATCCTTGATATTGATCATATGAATATTGGTGCTTATATCCGCAATACTTTAAAGGTGGATAAAAATGAAAGTCGACAAGATGCATTATTTGATATTTATCGAGTGATGCGTCCAGGTGAGCCTCCAACAATCGATACAGCAGAAGCAATGTTCCATTCATTGTTTTTTGATCCAGAGCGCTATGATCTTTCAGCTGTTGGACGTGTTAAAATGAATCTGCGTATGGATCTTGATTGTCCAGATACAGTTCGCGTTTTACGTCAAGAGGATATTCTTGCTGTTGTGAAGATGTTGGTTGAATTGCGTGATGGTCGTGGTGAAATTGATGATATTGATAATCTTGGCAATCGTCGCGTGCGGTCAGTTGGAGAGTTGATGGAAAATCAGTATCGCATTGGTCTCCTTCGTATGGAGCGTGCGATAAAAGAACGTATGTCATCCGTTGAAATTGATACAGTTATGCCGCAGGATTTAATCAATGCAAAGCCTGCTGCTGCAGCCGTTCGTGAATTTTTTGGGTCTTCACAATTATCACAGTTTATGGATCAAACCAATCCGTTGTCAGAAATTACGCATAAGCGCCGTCTTTCTGCTCTTGGTCCAGGAGGATTAACGCGTGAGCGTGCGGGTTTTGAGGTTCGTGACGTTCATCCTACGCATTATGGTCGTATTTGTCCGATTGAAACACCAGAAGGTCCCAATATTGGTCTTATTAACTCTTTAGCAACGTTTGCGCGGGTTAATAAATATGGCTTTATTGAAAGTCCATATCGAAAAATTATTGATGGTAAAGTCACTAAGGAAGTTATTTATCTTTCAGCGATGGAAGAAGCAAAGCATTATGTTGCACAAGCAAATTCTTCATTAGACAGTGAAGGTCGTTTTATAGAAGAGTTTGTTGTTTGTCGTCATGCGGGTGAAGTTTTAATGGCGCCACGTGATCATGTTGATTTGATGGATGTTTCACCAAAACAGTTGGTTTCAGTCGCAGCCGCACTTATTCCTTTTTTGGAAAATGATGACGCGAATCGTGCTTTGATGGGATCGAACATGCAGCGTCAGGCCGTTCCTCTTGTACGCGCGGAAGCGCCATTTGTTGGGACGGGAATGGAATCTGTTGTTGCACGCGATTCAGGAGCAGCTGTGAGTGCAAAACGTAGCGGTATTGTTGATCAAGTCGATGCTACCCGTATTGTTATTCGTGCAATAGAAGATTTAGATCCTTCAAAATCAGGTGTTGATATTTACCGCTTACAAAAATTTCAGCGTTCTAATCAGTCCACTTGTATTAATCAGCGCCCTCTTGTGCATGTTGGTGATTGGGTAGAGAAGGGTGATATCATTGCAGATGGCCCCTCCACGGATCTTGGTGATTTGGCTCTTGGGCGGAATGTTCTTGTCGCCTTTATGCCGTGGAATGGATACAACTACGAAGATTCCATTTTGTTATCTGAGCGCATTGTTGCGGATGATGTGTTTACGTCGATCCATATTGAGGAATTTGAAGTTGCAGCACGTGATACAAAACTGGGACCGGAGGAAATTACCCGCGATATTCCGAACGTTGCAGAAGAAGCGTTAAGGAATCTTGACGAAGCTGGCATTATTTATATTGGTGCTGAAGTTCAACCGGGTGATATTTTGGTTGGAAAGATTACACCAAAGGGTGAAAGTCCAATGACGCCGGAAGAAAAGCTCCTACGTGCAATTTTTGGAGAAAAGGCATCTGATGTTCGTGATACGTCTATGCGTATGCCTCCAGGGACGTTTGGGACTGTTGTTGAAGTTCGCGTTTTTAATCGTCATGGTGTGGAAAAAGATGAACGCGCTATGGCTATCGAGCGTGAGGAAATTGAGCGTTTAGCAAAAGACCGTGATGATGAACAATCGATTCTTGATCGCAATGTTTATGCGCGCCTTACGGATATGTTGACCGGTAAAGTCGCTGTAGAAGGTCCGAAAGGTTTTTCGGGGAGCAAAAAGCTTGATAGCGCGGTAATGGGGCATTATCCACGTTCACAGTGGTGGCAATTTGCCGTTGAGGATGAAAAGCTTCAAAATGAAATTGAAGCTTTACGCAAGCAATATGATGAAACAAAAGAAGCATTACAACGTCGCTTTATGGATAAAGTTGAAAAGGTCCAAAGAGGTGATGAAATGCCTCCTGGTGTCATGAAAATGGTAAAGGTTTTTGTGGCTGTAAAGCGCAAAATCCAACCAGGTGATAAGATGGCGGGACGTCACGGCAATAAGGGTGTTGTCTCACGTATTCTTCCCGTTGAAGATATGCCATTTCTTGAAGATGGAACCCATGCTGATATCGTCTTAAATCCACTTGGTGTGCCTAGTCGTATGAATGTTGGGCAAATTCTTGAGACTCACCTTGGTTGGGCATGTGCAGGGATGGGTAAAAAGATTGGCGATTTGTTAGAATTATATCAAGAGACCGGTGATATACTGCCTCTGCGTCAGCGTATTGAAAATCTTATGCCTGATGATAATCATAATGAACCTGTGCGTCAGTATGATAACGAAAGCCTTTATAAATTGGCACTTCAGATGAAGAAAGGGGTTTCAATTGCAACGCCTGTTTTTGATGGAGCCCATGAGTCTGATATTAATATGATGTTGGAAGATGCAGGATTAGATAGCTCGGGGCAAGTTACGCTTTATGATGGTCGTACGGGAGAACCTTTTGATCGTCCAGTAACGGTGGGCTATATTTACATGTTGAAATTGCATCACCTTGTTGATGATAAAATTCACGCACGTTCTATAGGTCCTTATTCACTAGTTACGCAGCAGCCATTGGGAGGTAAGGCACAATTTGGTGGTCAGCGTTTTGGTGAAATGGAGGTGTGGGCACTTGAGGCTTATGGTGCAGCATACACTTTGCAGGAGATGTTGACAGTAAAATCGGATGATGTTGCTGGTCGGACGAAAGTCTATGAAGCGATTGTGCGTGGTGATGATACATTTGAGGCCGGCATACCTGAAAGCTTTAATGTATTGGTGAAAGAAATGCGTTCACTTGCTCTTAATGTAGAGCTTGATGATGCGCGTGAACTTATTGCACAGCGTGTATTATCTGATACAGCAGAACAATAATTAAAGGAGCGCACTAGAAAATGAGTGCGCTCTGATTACTTATACGAGGTTCAATAAACCTTATTAAAGTGATACAGATTATTTTTAAAAGTAAATGTCTTTTAAAGAAGATCTGTTATAAAATGGGTGAGATATTACAACAGGTTCTAAGAATCTTTGAAGGAGACCAGCATGAACCACGAGGTCATGAATCTTTTCAATCCTCAAGCGCCAGCGCAGACATTTGACTCTATTCGTATTTCTATAGCGAGTCCTGAGAAAATTTTGTCTTGGTCGTATGGTGAGATTAAAAAACCTGAGACGATTAATTATAGGACTTTTAAACCAGAGCGTGATGGTTTGTTTTGTGCACGTATATTTGGACCGATTAAAGACTATGAATGTCTATGCGGCAAATATAAACGTATGAAATATAAGGGTATTATTTGTGAAAAATGTGGTGTAGAGGTTACTCTTTCGCGCGTACGTCGTGAGCGTATGGGGCATATTGAGCTTGCAGCACCTGTTGCGCATATATGGTTTCTTAAGTCGTTACCAGGCCGCATTTCTACACTTTTAGATTTGACTTTAAAGGATATTGAGCGCGTTCTTTATTTTGAGAATTATATTGTAACCGAACCAGGGCTGACATCTCTTAAGCTCCACCAGCTTCTTTCTGAAGAAGAATATATGCTTGCTGTTGATGAGTTTGGGGAAGATCAGTTTACAGCTATGATTGGCGCTGAAGCTATTTACGAGCTTTTAGCTGGTATGGAGCTCGATAAAATCGCCAATGAATTGCGTCTTGAATTAGCTGAAACAACTTCAGAGTTAAAACAGAAAAAACTCATTAAACGACTTAAGATCGTTGAAAATTTTCTTGAATCTGGAAATAAACCAGAGTGGATGATCATGAAAACAATTCCAGTTATTCCACCGGATTTACGTCCACTGGTTCCACTTGATGGTGGGCGCTTTGCGACATCAGATCTCAATGATCTTTATCGGCGTGTTATCAATCGTAATAACCGCTTGAAACGGCTGATTGAATTACGTGCTCCTGGGATTATTGTGCGCAATGAAAAGCGTATGGTACAAGAGGCTGTTGATGCATTATTTGATAATGGGCGCCGTGGGCGTGTGATTACGGGAGCCAATAAACGTCCGTTAAAATCTCTTTCAGATATGTTAAAGGGTAAACAAGGTCGTTTCCGTCAAAACTTACTTGGAAAGCGTGTTGATTACTCGGGGCGTTCTGTTATTGTGACGGGGCCTGAATTAAAATTACATCAATGTGGTCTTCCCAAAAAAATGGCCCTTGAATTATTTAAGCCTTTCATTTACGCGCGACTTGATGCAAAAGGCTATTCTTCAACTGTAAAGCAAGCAAAAAAGCTTGTTGAGAAAGAGCATCCAGAAGTTTGGGATATTTTGGATGAGGTTATTCGTGAACATCCTGTTTTACTCAATCGTGCACCAACGTTGCACCGTTTGGGGATCCAGGCTTTTGAACCTATCTTAATTGAAGGAAAGGCTATTCAACTTCATCCATTGGTATGTACTGCTTTTAATGCGGATTTTGATGGCGATCAGATGGCCGTTCACGTTCCGCTTTCTCTTGAAGCACAGCTTGAAGCCCGTGTTTTGATGATGTCGACCAATAATATTCTTCATCCAGCCAATGGTGCCCCCATTATTGTTCCATCACAGGATATGGTTCTTGGTCTTTATTATCTTTCGATTGTTTCTGAAAAAGAACCAGGTGAGGGAATGGCTTTTTCCGATATAGGTGAGCTTCATTATGCCTTGGAAAATAAAGTTGTAACGCTTCATACAAAGATTAAAGGTCGTGTTAAAAACCTTGGTAAGGATGGAAAAGAAGTTGCGAAACTTTATGATACGACACCTGGTCGTTTGATTATCGGTGAGCTTTTGCCGAAAAATCCTGACATCTCATTTGATATTGTCAATCAAGAAATGACGAAAAAGAATATTTCTAAAATGATTGATCATGTTTATCGCCACTGTGGACAAAAAGAGACGGTTATTTTTTGTGACCGTATTATGCAGCTTGGTTTTTCTTATGCTTGTCGTGCAGGAATTTCATTTGGTAAGGATGATATGGTTATTCCTGATAGCAAGTCACGTTTGGTTGCAGAAACAGAAGCGTTGGCTAAGGAGTACGAACAGCAATATAATGATGGTTTGATTACACAAGGTGAAAAATACAATAAGGTTGTTGATGCTTGGGGTAAATGTACCGATCGTGTTGCAGATGAAATGATGAAACGGATTCAAGCTGTTGATTTTGATCCCAAAACAGGTCGTCAGCGGCACATGAATTCGATCTATATGATGTCGCATTCTGGGGCTCGTGGTTCTGCTAATCAGATGAGACAATTAGCTGGTATGCGTGGATTGATGGCAAAACCATCGGGTGAAATTATTGAAACACCTATTATTTCAAATTTTAAGGAAGGTCTAACTGTTAACGAATACTTCAACTCGACACATGGTGCGCGTAAAGGACTTGCTGATACTGCGTTAAAAACGGCAAACTCTGGTTATCTCACACGGCGTCTTGTTGATGTGGCACAGGACGCTATTATTTCAGCTGTTGATTGTGGTACAGCAAAAGGGCTTACTATGCAGCCAATTGTTGATGCAGGACAAATTGTTGCCTCTCTTGGGCAAAGAATTCTAGGTCGTACAGCACTTGTTGATATTTTACATCCTGTTTCTGGAGAGGTTATCCTTGAAGGTGGAGCGATGATTGAGGAGGCTGATGTCGTCAAGATTGAGGAAGCGGGAATTCAATCTGTTCAAATTCGTTCTGCTTTAACATGCGAAACACGTCTTGGTGTTTGTGCTAAATGCTATGGCCGTGATTTGGCCCGTGGAACACCTGTTAATCAGGGAGAAGCCGTTGGTGTTATTGCTGCTCAGTCAATTGGTGAGCCGGGAACACAGCTTACTATGCGTACTTTCCACTTAGGAGGAACAGCGCAGGTTGTTGATTCATCGTATTTAGAAGCATCTTATGAAGGTCGAGTGGAGATTCGTAATCGTAATGTGGTTCGCAACTCTGAAGGCCATTTGGTTGTTATGGGGCGTAATATGGCTATCCTTATCAAGGATGAGTTAGGAAAAGAGCGCGTTGTGCATCGTGTGAGCTATGGTGCGCATATTTTTGTTGATGATGGCGATGTGGTTAAACGTGGCCAGCGTATAGCAGAATGGGATCCTTATACACGTCCAATTTTAACGGAAGTTGAAGGTTATGTAGGTTTTGAAGATATGATTGATGGTTTATCGGTCACTGAAACAGCTGATGAATCTACAGGGATTACGAAGCATTTGGTGATTGATTGGCGAGCTAATCCACGTGGTGCAGATCTTAAACCAGCTATTATTATCCATGCAGATAAAAAAGGTGAATCCATTGCTAAATTGTATAAGGGAGGTGAAGCCCGTTATATGATGTCAGTGGAAACAATTCTTTCTGTTGAGCTTGGTGCTCATGTTAAAGCTGGTGATGTTATTGCTCGTTTGCCCATGGAAAGTGCCAAGACGAAGGATATTACGGGTGGTCTACCACGTGTAGCTGAACTTTTTGAAGCACGTCGTCCAAAGGATCATGCGATTATTGCTGAAGTCAGTGGTACGATTCGATTTGGTCGTGGTTATAAGAATAAACGTCGTATTATTATTGAACCAAATGATGAAACTCTTGAGCCAGTAGAATATTTGATTCCAAAAGGTAAGTTATTTCACTTCCAAGAAGGCGATCAAATTGAAAAGGGGGATTATATTCTTGATGGTAATCCAGCCCCTCATGATATCTTGGCGATTAAGGGTGTTGAAGCTTTGGCATCTTACCTTGTTAATGAGATTCAGGAGGTTTATCGTTTGCAAGGGGTTCTTATTAATGACAAGCACATTGAAGTGATTGTTCGTCAAATGTTGCAAAAAGTTGAAATTACTGAATCTGGAGATTCTGGTTATATTCCAGGTGATAATGTTGATCGTATTGAACTTGATGAAATCAATGATAATTTGATTGCAGAAGGGAAGAAACCCGCATCTGGTAATCCTATCCTTCTTGGAATTACAAAAGCATCTCTTCAAACGCCTTCATTTATTTCGGCTGCATCGTTTCAGGAAACTACGCGAGTGCTTACTGAAGCAGCTGTTTCTGGTAAAATTGATACTTTACAAGGTCTTAAAGAGAACGTTATTGTTGGTCGTCTTATTCCTGCCGGTACAGGGGGGACGATTTCTCAAATCCGTCGTATTGCAGCAGTTCGTGATGATTTGATTGTTGATGAGCAACGTAAGTCTAGTAAAAACGAAATAGCTAAGGCTATGTTGACAAATATGACAACTGAAGCCGTTGCTGAATAATTTTAGTGTAATATTCCCTAAAAATATAAAAACGTCTGAATAGAAAGTTCAGACGTTTTTTTATCTCGAAATGGAGAAGTTGCATATTTTTCTGAACAATATTAAAAAATTATAGGGTAATAGTTATTTAAAACATCTTTAATAGCTTATTATTTGATAAGGATGCTTATCTTTTTGTTGCTTCATTTTAAAGTTTTTTAATTTTTGAAAGCAGTGAAGAAAGTTTTTTCCAAGATATGTGAAGTTTTAAATCTATGTTTAAGGAAAAAAGACTTCTCTACAAATGTGACTGATTTCGAATTTTAAGAAAATTTTTGATTGATATCTTCTATAAAAATTTAAAAAATTTTATAGTAAATAATCAGTAACTTTTCCTGTAATATAAAAAATGATTGGTTTTTTACTGTACAATGTTTGTATGATAGGAATGCATTTCTTTATATCTTAGAGTGTAGTAAATTGGAGGTTAAAGGGTTTACTCAAGTTTTATAAAAAATAGACATATTTCTTATAACAATGCGATCGATGAAGACAGAATAATAAAATGTATGAATATTATTCAGTTGGATGAATTGACACGTAAATTTTTAATAACAGCTCGGATTTTGTGTTATTATAAAGAAGGGGAATTCCTTATTCCTTTCTGGCGTGGAACTACATGGTTTTATACAAAAACGGATCGTCATAAGAGAGCACGTGCTTTTGTCGTTGCTTATAAATCAGCATTCAATCTTAATGCAACCGCATGTTTGAAACAAAGTTTGAGACGGATAAGAGCTCTACGAACTGTTCCAACTTTTGTATGCCAAATGGGAGCAAGCGTATTGCGTATCTTTGGTCTGTTTAATCTCTGAAACCAGCAGACAGCCTAATTTGAAAAAAATATGAAGGCATAATGGTAAAAAATGATGTCCCTCTTTACCATTACCTTACGCTTTTGTTTATTACATTCTTTAATAAGGCACGCCCTCATGTAAAATAGAACGTCATTGGTCTGCCAATTCACGGGTTTGTTTTAAAGAGAGATCTTTCAAAGCGCACCCAAAACCATTTCACGGTACCGATTGCAAATGATATAACGGTAAAGCCCCCTTGGAATAATATAAAAGTCATCTCACACCGCCATCTTTACGCTTGAGAGAGAGCACGGCGGCACCATCACATTATTTGCCAGCTCTAGAATGTTGCAACAGACTTTGGTACGTAAGATGGTTCATGAAAAGGCATTTTGAGTCTTTTCTTATACAGTTTTTATCCACACACTAACTTCGCTTTTTATGTGCAAGGGAATGATTTTGGTTGATTCAAGATAAACAGATTTGAAATGAGAGAATCTTACGTTATTTGGGGTTCTAATTCAATATAAACAACACAAGATATATGATTATAAATCAAAGTGTTATTGTCATAAGTTAAAATAAAATACGGCGTGCTAAAAAAGTTCAATTTTCATTTTTTGCAATATCTGACATATTGATAATAGCGAGAAAACCACTTAATGATGAGAAAACGTTTCAGAAATTAATTGCAGGAGTTTATAAAAAACGAACTAATTTAAAGCAGATTCAGCATGATATTGATGATCTTTTTCAGATTTAAAAAAGGCTTAAAAAACAAATTGAAGAGACCTTTTTTGAGAGCTTAGCGACGTTAGAGGTGAAGCATTGATTATGAAAATTATTTCATCTTCTTTTAGATAATTTCCTTTCTATTAAAAGAGAGAGATTGTACTATCTTTATGGGAGTCTTAACACGGCGTGATTTGAAGAAATAGAGCATTTCAAAAAAGTTACAAAGGTATTTGCGCAATATATTGTCCTTGATAGGAAAAAATCATAAAGAAAGTAAAGATAATGCCGGATTCTCCTATGAATATTTTTCAATCTATTTTGTCACGAAAGTCAATTCGTGCTTTTACTGATCAGTCAGTTAGTTTGGAAACAATCAAAGAAATCTTAAAACTTGCAGCACGGACACCATCTGGAACAAATATTCAGCCTTGGCAAGTAATTGTGCTTACGGGAAGTATATTACAAAGAGTAGGGCAAGAACTTTCCCAACTTGTACTTTCAGGTGTAAAGGGAGAGCGTGAATATCATTATTATCCACGTCAGTGGCGTGAGCCTTATATTTCAAGGCGTCGAAAAGTTGGTTTGGATCTTTATCAGAGTCTTGGAATTCAAAAAGATGATGAAGAAAAAATGCTTCATCAAAAAGCGCGAAATTTTTTATTTTTCGATGCACCTGTAGGACTCTTATTTACAATGGATCATGATATGGAAAGGGGAAGTTGGCTTGATTTGGGGATGTTTATGCAGACCATTATGTTAGCAGCACGTGGATTTGGACTAGATACCTGTCCTCAAGCAGCTTTTGCGGATTATCATAAGCAGCTTCGCAAGCTTTTATCCATCCCTTCTGATCGCCATATTATTTGTGGTATGGCACTTGGTTATCGCGATACGAGCGCTCCAGAAAACAATTTTGAGACAGAACGAGAATCTTTAGAAAGCTTTGTACGTTTTATTGAAACATATCCATAGAATATTTTATATAATGAAGCATAGGTTGTGAAGAGCCTTGGCATGATAAAAAATATCCTTGGTTAAGAATCTCTCATTTTAGTTGAATTCTTACTATTGTATATTAACTCTTATTTTACTACGTTTAGAAAATGAAGAGAGTAAAGTGATGACTCTAGGAGCGTTGTCCGTTTTGAAGGTTGGCTAATAATGGAAAGCACTATAGAAAGAAAATGTTGGGTGGTAGCAAGGCGAGCGACATTTGTGTTTATTGCTGTTATTTTTTTAGTTTATCTCGCAATTTGATTCTAAATGGGATAAACGTTATAAAAAGGCGTGTATGCTCAAACTGTGCTGTAGTTTTGGGGTGATGCATGTTTTTATCTGTTTTTGAACTTTTTAAAATTGGAATTGGTCCTTCTAGTTCACATACGATGGGGCCGATGACAGCTTCTAATATGTTTTTGCAAAAGATACGAGACTTTTCTCAGTCATCTGATATTCAAGTTTCTCGTATACGTGTTTATCTCTATGGTTCTTTAGCTTTCACAGGTATTGGACATGCGACAGATAGGGCTATCATATTAGGACTTTTAGGAGAAAAAGCTGCTACTGTTGATCCTGATAGCATGGTATTCCTGTTAGAAAAAGTTATCCGTGAAAAAAAAGTACACCCCGAAGGTCATCCTGCTTATCAATTTGATTCACAAAGTGACCTTATTTTTGAGCGAAAGGAAATCTTACCTGGACACACCAATGGACTAGCGTTTGAAGGACTTGATACGGATGGGAATGTTTTGTTGCGGCAGATTTATTATTCTATTGGTGGTGGTTTTGTGGTGACTGAGGATGAATTAAGCCATATGAGTGATAATGTACAACCAGAAGCGTTTGAGGTGCCATACCCATTTGATTCTGCGCGTACAATGTTATCAATGGCAGAAAAATCCGGACTTTCAATTGCTGAAATGAAGCGCTTAAATGAAGAGACAAAGATAGAGCCCTCTTCTCTGGATGCAGGGCTTGATGAAATTTTTTCGGCAATGACAAACTGCATTGATAGAGGTCTTTCACAAGATGGTGAGTTGCCTGGTGGGTTACATGTTTTAAGGCGTGCTAAAAAGCTGCATGAAACGCTTTTGGAAAATCAAAAGAAAAATTGTAATTATCCACTGTGGGCAAATGATTGGCTTTCGGTATATGCTATGGCAGTTAATGAGGAAAATGCAGCAGGTGGTCGTGTTGTTACGGCACCAACAAATGGGGCAGCTGGTGTTGTTCCTGCAGTTTTGCGTTACTATCTTCAGTTTAATGATGATTCAAATCAAAAGGGGATACATAATTTTCTATTAACGGCAGCAGCTATTGGTGGTGTTATCAAACATAATGCCTCTATTTCTGGTGCAGAAGTTGGGTGTCAAGGTGAAGTTGGAACGGCATCTTCAATGGCTGCGGCGGGATTGACCGCAGCGTTAGGTGGAACACCGGCGCAAATTGAAAATGCAGCGGAGATTGCGCTTGAGCATCATTTAGGAATGACGTGTGATCCTGTTGCAGGTCTTGTACAAGTTCCTTGTATTGAGCGTAATGCAATGGGTGCTGTTAAAGCCGTAACGGCTTCTTCTCTTGCATTATATGGTAATGGAAATCATTTTGTTTCTCTTGATGCTTGTATAGAAACAATGCGCCAGACGGGGCATGATATGAGTGAACGCTATAAAGAAACAAGTAAAGGTGGTCTTGCAGTCAATGCAATATCTTGTTAAGAGTGCGCTCTCTTGTTGGGGCTGGAATATTTTTTGTAATCCATGATTGCTATCTTTGTGGAAGGATCACATTGTTATTCCTAAAAAGGCTGAGTTTTTTGCTTATAAATCAAAAGACAAATTTAATTCACCAGCATGCTTGAAGTAAATTGGAGGTGTATTTTATGTTTTTAACAAGGAATAACTTCTGCTAGCAAGATTTGAGGGAGAGTATTTCTTGTGTCTGTTTGATTTGTCTCCTGAAATGAAAAAACAGTCTCATTGGGAAAAAATAAAAGAGCGTAAAGTAAAATAAGGGTTCAATCTGTCATTACTTTCTAGCTGAATTTTATGGCTTTTAAAAATTTCTGTAATAATATCTTTTAAGGAATGAAAGATTACGCCTTGGTATCTAGGGCAATTTCTTTAAAACTGAATGATTATGATGGGGTGCGAGAGAACTTTAAAATTTTTATTTTTTTTAAATGAGATTCTTTTAAGCATCTAATATGGTAAAAAGTACCTTAAAAAAAACTCTCATTCGCAATAATTAAAAGGTATATTATAAAATCTTTGTGCTTCAACTTTTATTTTGTAAATCCAGTAGCGTCAAAAAAATTAAAATAAATAATAACGTATACATTAAAAATAGTTATCAAAACTTTCATGAAGAATAGATACAATAGAGCACTATCTTATGAGTGTGTTTTAAAGAGACATCTCTCAATACTCATCACAGTCATTTCGAGACGGTACTTTGAATGGTTTAACGGTAAATCCATTAATCAACTTTATTTTTATGCTTATAAAAAAGCAAGCCTACACAGATTTTGTTAATCCCAATGTTTGTGTGACAAATCTTGGCATTTTAAGAGGGGTAGAGGTATTTTGTTTTCTTTTTTAATAGTTTATATGCCAATCCTTTTCGTGATGAGCAAACGAATAAGTTTTATTGATTCAATATAAGAAAATCTTACAAAAACTTTTCATTGAATATGAAAAAAATAAATTATCATTTTCCTCTAAGTTTTTTTCTGCCGGCGCTTCATCAAAGAAAAATTGTCGAAGCAGTTCATTATTATAAATTATAACTTTATGGAAATCGTATCATGATCTTTAATCTGATATTTTTTTTCATTTTTTATCGATAGTGTTTGTATGTCTCAATTTGCTTTGTCTGTTGAAAAAAAATACAAGAGAAAAGGCTTGGATTATTTTTACAACATTTATGTTGCAGGAGGAATCGTTATTAAGAGGAATTTTCTTGATTGAACTTTTACAAAAATCTCTAAAGTGATAAGTTATTCATCCCATGTAAGCTCATTTTTTCCAGAAAGATATCAAGGATAGTTTTTGCTATTAAAGCAAAAGTGGGAAAATATTTTGTATGTCCTTAAAAATGGCTTGATTGGAAGCTTGAAGATATCTACTGGGATTCTTATTAAAAAGCTATCAACATAATCTTTACGACCTAAGAAAGATGTCCCTACTCAAAGTTTTTTTAAGATGTAGATAATGATGCATAATAAAATCTCTTTTTAGAGAGGATTGGTAGAATTAAATATTTGTTGCTCCTAAACGGATTTTAATAGGCACATTACCAGTTTGGCTCGCAACGCGTAAATGAATACGTACAGGGGGCATTATAAGACGACGGTTGCGCATTGTTTGGCAAATGAGAAGATTAACAAGAGATTGTGTATCTAATGTAGTTGAATGATATTTTAAACCAGCAAGCTTTGCAGCAGCATCATGAAGAGAACGCAATGAAAGGAGGGATGATTGCTTCAATAAAATTTCTTTTTTATAGAATGAAGCAAAAGCATTATCTGTCATAATACTATCCTTAACGCAGAATTCAAAAACTTTTAGTAGGCTACAGTATAGCAGTTAAAATTTGCTTTCTTTAATGTAGAACAAGCATCAAATGCTGCTTTTTTTGATTGAAATCCTGTAAAACGGGCTCGGTAATAACGCTGTCCCTTTTTTTCAAACAGTTGCATATGTGAAGATGCGTTCTTTAAAGTAGAAAAAGCTGTACTTTTTGCTTTTACAAGCAAAGTCTTAGCTTGTTCTTTACTAGGAAGGGAACCAATTTGGATAGCCCATCCGGCGTTTGTGGACAAAGAGGCGGTTAGAACTTTATGAGTCTCAACAGGTATAGTTTTTTGAGGGTTAGGTATTGGTATAATTACCTTATTTACAGCCGTTATCGCGATATTGGAGCTTTTAGGTTGTTCTGCAAATGCTGTCAACAGAGTTGAAATGTCATCATCAAAATTATTTGGATCAGCTTTAATGGTCGGTATAGGAGTATTGGCGCCATTGGGTAAATGATAATGTACAGAGGCCATTAAATGTTTACCACTTTTCATTTGGCTTGCTTTTGGTAAATAGTGATTTAATAAGCTAGCCATATGTTCGTCACGTGCAGTAGATGATTTTCCTCCCATAACAACAGCGACAATAGAACGCCCTTCAAGACGCATTGAAGTTGCTAAATTAGAACCTGACATTTGTGTATATCCTGTTTTAATTCCATCAACACCTTTCATTATTTTGACGAGTTTATTATGGCTGTTAATGGTATGTCCACGGAAATTAAAGCTTTTTATTTTGAATAATTTGTATTGTTTTGGAAAATGTTTACGGAGGGCTAATGACAAAGTAGCTATATCTCGTGCTGTAGAATAATTGTGCACATCCGGCAGTCCTGAAGCATTGGCAAAATGCGTATGTTTCATGCCAAGTTTACGGGCTTTTGCGGTCATCATTCGAGCAAATTTTTTTTCACTGCCTCCAAGATATTCAGCTATAGCTGCAGCAACATCATTTGCCGATCTTGTAATGAGAGCTTTAGCGGCAGCTTCTGCAGAAATTGTTTGGCCTGCTTTAAATCCAATTTTTGTTGGTGGGCGCATGGCTGCATAATGTGAAACAGGAATTGGTGTATTGGGTGTCACACGACGCATCTGCATTGCTTCAAATAGGAGGTATAATGTCATCATTTTTGTTAAAGAAGCAGGATAACGCTTTAGTGTCGCATTGGCTTGAAAGAGCGTTTTTCCTGTAGAGGCATCTATAACAATGGCCGCATACTTATCAGGATAGGCTCCTTGAGGTGTCGCTGACGCCCAACAAGGTGTCGCTAACGCCCAACAATAAGAAAAAGCTAACATAACAAAAGAAATTGCTATTTTTTTATAGCAGCGCATAATTTTCTGACCATTAATATACACTTGCAGTATCCTATTTCTCCATTTATCTTAAAAAAACTTCTGTAAAGCTTTCTTTTCTGTGACGTGTTGATGCAGTTTAGACGAATGGTATTACTAATTTGTTTACAGAAATTATTTTATGAGTGATTTAAATCTAACCATAGGGGAAAGTCTTTTCTTATACGAAAGAGCTATTGCAATAGTTGTGAAAGAACTTAAAATTAGTAAAAAAATGTACTGCATGGAAAACGATAATGGGACAAACACTCATAATAAACCCTATGTCTCATATTATGCATGATGAAAAGGGCAAGAATTGGGATGAAGGTAGGCATGATGTGGTTATAATACCTAAGGCTAGACAAAAGCTCCAAAAACCTAAATTATATCGTGTCCTTTTACTTAATGATGATTACACACCTATGGATTTTGTTGTTTTCATTTTGAAAAACTTTTTTAAAAAAAGTTTCGAAGAAGCAACACAGATTATGTTAGAGGTTCATTATAATGGGATAGGCGAATGTGGAACCTATACTTATGAAGTCGCTGAAATGAAAATAGAACAAGTAAGGGAGTGTGCGCGTCAAAATGAACATCCGTTACAATGTGTAATGGAATGGAAGTGAGGAATTATGCCATCTTTTACACCTAGCCTTGAAGAAGTTTTGCATCGTGCATTAACCATTGCTACTCAAGCGCGGCATGAATATGCGACATTAGAGCATCTTCTTCTTGCGTTATTAGATGATGCTGATGCAAATTCGGTTATTCAAGCATGCCAAGTAGATGTGGAGGAATTGCGAGAGCGCTTAACCAACTATCTTCGCTCAGAGTTAGATGAACAAATTAAAGCTGATGAGGATACAAAACCTACGGCTTTTTTTCAGCGTGTTATCCAACGTGCGGTGATACATGCTCAATCAGCAGGAAAAGATGAAGTATCGGGAGCAAATGTTCTTGTTGCCATTTTTTCTGAACGTGAAAGCCATGCAGCCTATTTTCTTCAAGAGATGGGAATGACACGCTATGATGCTGTACGTTTTATTTCACATGGTATCACACGTGATGATGGGTTATCCATGTTACTTGAAGGACTTGAAGAGCAATTAGATCAGCAGATTTCAGACAATGGTGAAAGGGTAACAAGTGCTTTAACGAGTTATTGTGTTGATCTCAATTGTAAAGCACGGAATGGAAAAATTGATTTATTAATTGGCCGTGAAAGAGAAATTTCACGCATGATTCAGATTTTATGTCGAAGATCAAAAAATAATCCGCTTTTGGTTGGGGATCCTGGAGTGGGAAAAACGGCTATCATTGAGGGATTAGCGAAGCGTATTGTTGATGGACAAGTGCCTGAAATTTTATCAAATACCACGATATTTTCTCTTGATATGGGGGGGCTTGTTGCTGGTACCCGTTATCGCGGTGATTTTGAAGAACGATTAAAGCAAGTGATTAAAGAATTTGAGCTTTATCCAGGTGCTATTTTATTTATTGATGAAATTCATACCTTAATTGGAGCAGGGGCAACATTAGGGGGAAATATGGATGCAGCAAATCTTTTAAAACCTGTATTGTCTTCTGGAACTATGCGATGTATTGGGTCAACAACTTACAGAGAATATCGTAAATTCTTTGAACAAGACCGTGCTTTAGAGCGCCGTTTTCAGAAGATTGATATTAATGAACCTTCTGTGTCTGATGCGATTAAGATTTTGCAGGGGATGAAACCTTACTTTGAAGATTTTCATCAGATCAAATATACAGATCAGGCGATGAAGGCATCCGTAGAACTATCTTCACGCTATATGGTTGATCGTAGATTACCTGACAAAGCAATTGATATTATTGATGAAAGTGGTGCAGCACAAAAGCTTTTGCCACAAAAACAGCGTAAAAAAACGATAGGTGTTAAAGAAATCGAAGCGATTGTTGCGACAATTGCCAGAATTCCCCCAAAAACAGTTTCGCGGAATGATCAGAAGATATTGAGTAAGCTTGAAAGAGAACTCAAGCATGTTGTTTATGGGCAAGATCAAGCAATTTCTGCATTAGTGTCATCCATTAAATTAGCGCGAGCAGGTTTACGCGAACCAGATAAACCAATAGGAAGTTATTTATTTTCAGGACCAACAGGTGTAGGAAAAACTGAAGTTGCAAAACAGCTTGCATCATCTTTAGGCATTGAACTCTTACGTTTTGATATGTCAGAATATATGGAACGCCATACAGTAGCGCGCTTAATCGGTGCTCCTCCAGGTTACATAGGGTTTGATCAAGGAGGTCTCCTTACAGATGCAGTTGACCAGAAGCCGCACGCAGTCTTATTGCTTGATGAGATTGAAAAAGCCCATCCAGAGCTATTTAATATTTTATTGCAAGTCATGGATTATGGTCGATTAACAGACCATAATGGCAAGAAAATTGATTTCCGTAATATTATTTTAATTATGACAACCAATGCTGGTGCTTCAGATATGACAAAATCAGCGATTGGATTTGGAAAAGTCAATCGTGATGGTGAGGATATAGAAGCAATCAATCGATTATTTACACCAGAATTTCGTAATCGGTTAGATGCAATTATTCCGTTTGCACCTTTATCGCATTTAACGATTAATCAGATCGTACAAAAATTTATTTTTCAGCTTGAAGCCCAGTTAGCTGATCGAGGAATTTCTTTTGAATTAAGTCCTTCTGCAACTTTATGGCTTTCCAATAAAGGGTATGATTCTCAGATGGGAGCACGCCCATTAGGCCGTGTTATACAAGAATACATTAAAAAGCCATTAGCGGATGAAATTTTATTTGGAAAGTTACGCAACGGTGGCATCGTTCGCGTATTGACACAAAAATCAAATGGCGAAAAAGAAAGGTTACAGTTAAAAATTTCCTCTTCCGATATATCTGTTGGCCCAAAGAAAAGTAAAACAAAGAATTTTAATAAAAAAGCTGTAGGAAAGAAAAGCACAACATCTTAAGAATGTTTTACAAGAGGGCATATTATAGGGCAGCACGAATTTTTTTGGCATTCTCTTCAAGTATTTCTGTAGGTGTTATTACTTCATTGTGAGGGGTAAGTTCTATTCCTTCCATACGTGGTATAATATGGAAATGGAGATGGTAAACGCTTTGTTGACTAGCCGCTTCATTAAATTGCATGACCGTTATGCCGTCTGCTTGAAAAGCTTTTTTGACAGCATTGGCAATTTTTTGAACAGCTTTAATAACAGGAAATAACGTTTCAGGATCGGCATCAAGTAAGTTTCTTGAGCCTTTTTTAGGAATGACCAGCGTATGACCTGGTGCTTGTGGCATGATATCCATAAATCCAATAACATCATCATCTTCGTAAACACGAACGGAAGGGATTTCATTGCGAATCAATTTAGCAAAAATATTGTTACTGTCATAAGCTTGTTTCATACAAATATTTCCTTATTATTGTAAGTTTAGAATTTTAATTTTAAAACCAAAAAACGCAAGTCTTGTCAGAGTGTAAGACAAAAAACATTTTGACGTCAGTTATATTTTAAGGAAAACAATGTCTTTAATAAAAATTTAAATTTCTATGATGGCTTCAATTTCTACAGGAACATTCATAGGAAGAGAAGAAACACCGATAGCAGAACGGGCGTGTTTTCCAATCTCACCAAGAATATTAACAAATAAATCAGAAGCGCCATTGGCAACAAAAGGGATATCGGTAAAATGAGAATCGACAGCCACAAAAACAGTAATTTTTACTACGCGTTTTATTTTATTTAAGTCCCCTAGAGTTGTTTTAAGTTGAGCGAGAATATTGAGAGCACAAGCTTCGGCTGCTTGTTTAGCTTGCTGAGTATTTACAGTTGCACCAACTTTACCAATGGCTGTAGGTTTTCCATTCGTAAGAGGAAGCTGTCCAGAAATAAAGATTTGATTGCCACTTTGTGAAGTAGTAATATAATTGGCAAGAGGTTGCGTTGCTTCAGGAAGAGTGATACCGAGCTTTTCTAAGTTTTTTTCAATCACATTGGTCATAGTTTAAACTCCATAGCTGTTCTATATACATTCATTCATTGCATAACTTATTTTTTGATTGAAGGAAATGTGTGGTTAATCGAGAAATGAGCCTTTTTTGCTTTATTGTATAATGTTACGCAACGGGAATAAAGTTTGGAAGTTAGGAATGATTAGATTATTATTTATAATAATTTTATATAGTGTTTTTTTATGTACTGCGAGAGCTGAAGAGCCTGTTTTTATTGTGCCTCATCGAGCAATTTATGATTTTCATCTTGATAACGTTTCTCATGAAATGGCAATTTCAGGGATGTCAGGGCGAATGGTTTATGAGCTTACAGGTTCGCCATGCCAGGGTTATAACACACGTTTTCGTTTCATTAGCCGTATTCACATTGATGATATGCCAGTACGTTTAACAGATCAACAGACGACGAGTTATGAAACGGGGGATAGCCGTACATTCCATTTTAATATTACCGATCAAGAGGGAGAAGAGGTTGCACACCGCGCTGAAGGGGTAGCTAGACGTACTGAAGATGGACTTACAGTTACCTTAAAAAAGCCAAAGGAAAAAGAGTATAAGCTTGAAATGGCTGAATTTCCAATAACGCAGCTCAAGAATATTATTCGCCATGCAAAAGCAGGCAATCACTTTTATAATGTTACTGTATTTGATGGGACTAATAAAGCCGATAAAGTTATAAAGGAGAGTATCGTCATCGGGAAAAAGACGGCGCTTTTATCTGATAGCGAAACGGAAAAAATGAAAAAATTGAATGAAGAAGAATATTGGCCTATTATAATCTCTTATTTTGATGATGGAGAAAATAAAGATGGTTTGCCGGTTTATCAAAGCAGCTTTCTCTTAAATGAAAATGGTGTCATGCGTGATCTTCATATCGATTATGGCACTTTTTCAGTGCGTGCAAAATTGAATAGTCTTGAATTCCTCGAGCTTGGAAAAAATCTTGATCAATGTGAAAATGAAAATATTAAATGATTGAAGAAAATGACTTGAAAAAGAATCAAATATTAGTATGTTTGCGCTATTCCACACGCGGAGTTTGGGTGTTTGTAAATGATCTTTAAAGAGAGTCTAGCAAGCATCCGCCGGTAGTAGGTTTTCCTGCTTTTTCCGCGGAGGTTAAACCGGAAAGGATAATTTATGGCACTACCCGATTTTACGATGCACCAGCTTTTAGAAGCAGGTGTGCATTTTGGTCACCAGACACATCGCTGGAATCCTAAAATGGCCCCCTATATTTATGGTCAGCGTAATAATATTCATATTATTGATCTTGCTCAGACCGTTCCACTTTTACATCAATCGCTGAAGCTTGTTTCAGATACTGTTGCGCGGGGTGGTCGTATTTTGTTCGTTGGAACGAAAAGGCAAGCATCTCACATTATTTCTGATGCGGCGAATCGCTCGGCTCAATATTATGTTAATGCACGTTGGCTTGGCGGTATGTTGACGAACTGGAAAACAATTTCTAATTCGATTCATCGTTTGCGTAAGCTTGATGAAATTCTTGCAGCTGAAGCCCAAGGCTTTACCAAAAAGGAACGTTTAAATCTTGAACGTGACCGTGAAAAACTTAATCGTGCGCTTGGTGGTATTAAAGATATGGGTTCTGTTCCAGATCTTATCTTTGTTATCGATACAAATAAAGAAAATATTGCACTCCAAGAGGCAAAGCGTCTCGGTATTCCGGTGATTGCTATTATTGATACCAATTGCGATCCTGATGATGTAACACATCCAATACCAGGGAATGATGATGCGTCACGTGCAATTTCGCTTTATTGCGATCTTTTTGCTCGTGCGGCTCTTGATGGTATTGCACGCCAGCAAGGTGCAATGGGTGTCGATTTAGGAGCTCAAGTTGAAGCTCCTGTGGAACCTGTTTTGGAAGAAAATGCGGTTTCAGCAGTTTCTGAGTAATATAAAACGCCTAATTAAGGTATTTTTATTATCGAAAGAAAAAGTTATAGGCGTGCAGAGGAAATTTGCACGCTTTCACTGTTACAGAATAAAGAGGCAAATATGAGCGTTACTGCTGCACAAGTAAAAGAACTTCGAGAATTATCAGGCGCCGGTATGATGGACTGTAAAGCTGCTTTAGCAGAAACCAATGGTGATATAGAAGCTGCTGTTGATTGGCTTCGTAAAAAAGGAATAGCTAAAGCAGATAAAAAGGCTGGTCGTACGGCGGCTGAGGGATTAATTGGAGTCGTATCAAAAGATTCACATGCAGTTTTGGTTGAAATTAATTCTGAAACAGATTTTGTTGCACGCAATGATGGGTTTCAAGATATCGTGCGCAATGTAGCAACTGCTGCCTTGGATACGCCAGGTGATGTTGAATCTGTTTCTATTTCTCTTTATCCAGGTTCTGAGAAGACTGTAGAACTTACGATTAAAGATGCAATT
The DNA here is from genome assembly GCF_902150025.1 of Bartonella massiliensis. GTDB lineage: Bacteria > Pseudomonadota > Alphaproteobacteria > Rhizobiales > Rhizobiaceae > Bartonella > Bartonella massiliensis. The sequence continues at coordinate 37,192 of NZ_CABFVS010000039.1, read as the reverse complement.
GGTACTATTGGCGAAAATATGACGTTTCGTCGTTCTGCTAAATTGTCTGTTGAGAATGGTGTTGTGGCGACTTATATACACAACAGTGTGGCTGAAGGGCTTGGAAAACTTGGTGTTTTGGTTGCTATTGAAACAACGGGAAATAAAGAAGCTGCTCTTGCTTTTGGGCGGCAGGTTGCCATGCATATTGCAGCAACCAATCCATTAGCGCTTACAGCACAAGATGTGGATGCTGGTGCTGTTGAACGTGAAAAAGCAATTTTTTCAGATCAAGCACGTCAGTCTGGAAAACCTGAAAATATCATTGAAAAAATGGTAGAAGGGCGTATGCGTAAGTTTTTTGAAGAGGTTGTTTTGCTTTCTCAAGCTTTTGTTATGAATCCCGATATGACCGTTGAAGCTGCTTTAAAGGATGCTGAGAAATCAATTGATGCTCCAGCAAAGATTACAGGCTTTATTCGTTTTGCACTGGGTGAAGGTGTGGAAAAAGAGGAGTCTGATTTTGCTGCAGAGGTTGCGGCAGCTGCAAAAGGCTAGTTATTGCAAACTCTTAATCAGAGATTTAAAATCATTATTGGTTTTAGGATCTCTGATTGAAACAATATAATTGTTAAGAGGGCGTCACATGAAAGAAGTGGTGCCCTTCATGGTGTCAAAAGCAAAAAGATAATGTGCTTTTGGGGAGATTATGAATGGCATTAGCGCTTCCGTATAAACGTATTCTTTTAAAGGCTTCTGGTGAAGCTCTTATGGGGGGGCAGAGTTTTGGCATTGATGTTTCTGTTGTTGACCGTATTGCCGCTGATATTGCAGAAGTGCGGGCAATGGGGATAGAAGTTGCGGTTGTTATCGGTGGGGGAAATATTTTTCGTGGTGTTGCTGTTGCTTCACATGGTGGTGATCGTGTGACAGGTGATCATATGGGAATGCTTGCAACCGCTATTAACTCTTTAGCATTGCGAACATCATTAACAAAATTAGGGGTTGAAACCGTAGTTCTTTCTGCGATTGCTATGCCACAAATTTGTGAAAGTTTCTCACAACGTAAAGCAATAGCTTATATGAATCAGGGAAAAGTTGTTATTTTTGCGGGTGGTACGGGAAATCCATTTTTTACCACTGATTCTGCTGCAACTTTACGTGCAGCGGAAATTGGTGCAGATGTCCTTCTTAAAGGAACACAAGTTGATGGTATTTATTCAGCAGATCCCAAAATAGATCCTACGGCTAAGCGTTTTGATCAATTAACGCATGTTGAAATTTTGCAATGGGGATTATCGGTGATGGATTCAACGGCGGTTACTTTAGCTCGTGAGAATAATGTGCCGATTATTGTGTATTCCATTCATGAAAAAGGCGGTTTAGCTAAGGTCTTGAATGGAACTGGACGCTTTACAATAGTATCAGAATAAAGGTAATCTTCAAAAGATAAATTGAAGGAGGCATAAATATGAATATTACATCAATTATGGATGATCTGAAACGTCGCATGGATGGTGCTATTACAGCTTTTAAACATGAATTGGGTGGTTTGCGGACGGGACGAGCATCGGCCAGTTTATTAGAACCATTGACTGTTGAATCTTATGGTTCTGTTGTGCACATCAATCAGGTTGCAAATATCTCTGTTCCCGAACCACGGATGCTTTCCGTTTCTGTATGGGATAAAACAATGGTAGGAGCTGTGGAACGTGCTATCCGTGATTCTGGTCTTGGTTTGAATCCCATAACCGATGGTACAAATTTACGTATTCCTTTGCCTGAATTGAATGAAGAGCGTCGTAAAGAGCTTGTAAAAATTGCGCATCAATATGCAGAGCAAGCGCGTGTTGCTACACGTCATGTTCGTCGCGATGGTATGGATAATTTGAAAAAGTTAGAAAAAGATGGTGAAATTGGACAAGATGAAGCCCATAATTTATCTGAAAAAGTTCAAAAACTCACAGATGAAACGATTGCTGATATCGATAAAATTTTAGCCGTGAAAGAATCTGAAATTATGCACGTTTAGGACCGTTTTGCATTAAAAAAAGATATTATACGCCCAGAGTGTAAGTTATCTTTATAGATAAGAACAGGGGGTATGCGCATTATGATAGCAAGTGTGGTGTGATACAGGGGGCATTTTGTCATCTTTATAGAAGAAAGATTGCATTTAGCAAAGGCTTCTGCTTTTATTCTTTAACCTGTGAAGTGAATCATATCCTTTGCTGGAGAATACTCTTAACAGTGTGGTGAGATTTTTGTTTAGTATGCCTTTGTTAAACTGCGTAAAAACATTATTTAAAGACTACTTCAATATTCCAAAATGGAATTTGGAAAAAATATAATGCAAAAAATAATGCATTGTTCTTACATTCAACGATAAAATCATGCGCATAGGATGGATTAAGCGGATGTTATGGGGGGGGGGCTTATTTTTTTTGTGGCGAAGCGTTGATAGAAAAGTTTTTAAAAGCAATGAAATTTCAGCTTTAAATAATCGTAATGCTATTAAGAAACCTATGTGAATTAGTTTATGTAGGGCGTAGATAGCTGCTTTTTCATTTTATGTTTGAAAAAATATTTGAAAACTTATTTTAGGATTAACCTTAATAAGGAAGATTTTGATCTACTCTCATTGATTATTTGTCTTGTAAGCGCTATCTTGGTAGGCGAGATCATTTATGATAAATTATAAGAGAAATTTGTACAAGTGTGCAAGAAAGATACTGTGTAGGGGATTTTTATTGCATCAATTTTAGAGTTTGTATTTTTTACTTTTATTGTTTGGATGTTGTTTTGTCTAATTTGGTCTATCGTACTCTGACAGCTTTTGTGTTTGGTGTTATTGCTTTGTATCTAACGTGGTTGGGAGGAATCACCTTTTTTGTATTTGCATGGTGTATTGGTGGTTTTATTCTTTATGAGTGGATGCGTATTACTCAAGAGAAGTGGTGTGCTTTACAAAAAATACTAGCAAGTATTTTTTATTTTCTCTTTGGCTTTTTTTTAGTGTCGAGATTATCTGCTTCATTGGTTTTTTGTGGTTTAATTTCTTTGGCCGTGGTTTTGGCTATTCTCTCTATAAAAAAGAGTGGTTGGGTTTTTTGTGGTTTTTTATATGCATCTCTTCCTGTTGCAGCTTTATGCTTTTTACGAGATCATGAGATGTTGGGGTTCCAAGTTGTTATTTTCTTATTTACGATAGTGTGGGGAACAGATATTGGTGGATATTTTATCGGCCGTGCATTGGGGGGGGCTAAATTAGCACCACAATTTTCTCCTAATAAAACATGGTCAGGAGCACTTGGAGGTACATTTTTCGGTGCTTTGGGTGGTATATGGGTTGCTTTTGGATTTTTTGATATAAATTTAGCAAGTTTTTTTGTGCCACTCCTTACACTCGTTTTGTCAATTGTTTCACAATTAAGTGATTTAGGACAATCATGGCTTAAAAGACGGTTTTCTGTTAAAGATTCAAGTTCGTTATTGCCTGGACACGGTGGATTTATGGATCGTATGGATGGGCTGGTAGGAGCGACTTTTCTTCTTTATTTAATTGGTTCTTTTATGTCTGATATGGACACACCTTTTAATCTTTTTAGCATGGCTTAATGGGGAGAATATATTTTGGGATTTTTAAATCATATCGTCACTATGGGTGACTTTCTTTTAAGAAGTTTGAGTATTCTTTTCATCGTTATGATTATTATTTTTGTGCACGAACTTGGTCATTATCTTATTGGGCGGTGGTGTGGTATTAAGGCTTTGGTTTTTTCACTTGGATTTGGGCCACAAGTCGCCAGTTACACAGATAAACATGGCACGAAGTGGCGCTTAGCGCTTATTCCCTTAGGTGGTTATGTAAAGTTTGTTGGCGAAGAGGAAAAAATCGATGCCGTATCCTCCCAATCATCTCCGATTGTTGAGGGTTCATTTGCGCGTGCACATGCTTGGAAAAAAGCAGCAACTGTTTTTGCTGGTCCTTTCTTTAATGCTCTTTTGACTGTTGTTATTCTAACATTTTTTTTTCTTATTTATGGTCGTGTTATCATTGAACCGGTTGTTGGTTCTTTAGTAAAAGATAGCCCTGCTGTTCAGTCCGGTTTGGAGTTAGGGGACCGTTTTATTGAAATGGATGGTCAACGGGTTGAAAGTTTTACAGATTTGATGAATTATGTCGCTTTGCATGGAAAAAAACCGATAGAATTTAAAATAGAACGCATGGGGCGAGAATTTACAACGGTCATTACCCCGAAAGTCGTTGAGCGAGATGATGGGTTTGGTAATCAAACACAAAGTGCTATGATCGGTGTGGGGGGACCTGTTGATTTAAGTAATCCTGCACGTTTAGATCCAGCTTATATAAAGCATATTCGCTATGATTTTGTAAAAGCTGTAAAAGAAGCATCAAACCGTACCGTGTTTATTGCTACTCAAACCGTTCTTTTTATGAGTCGTTTAATCGGGGGGAAAGAAGATCGTTGTCAACTAAGTGGGCCTTCTAAAACCGTTAAAATTGCTTGGAAAGTAAGCGAGACAGGTTTTATCTCTTTGTTAAATTTGGCGGCTCTTCTTTCGATCAGTGTTGGGCTTATTAACCTTTTTCCGATTCTACCGCTTGATGGTGGGCATCTTTTATTTCATGTCATTGAGGTCATCACGAGGAGGAAGATATCTGCTAAAATTCAGGGAATGGCTGTTCGTTTAGGCTTTTCTCTTCTTTTCCTTTTTATAATTTTTGTCTTTTTTAATGATTATTTTTGTTGGTTTAGCTAATTAAATTATGGAAAAGACTTTATAAATTGGGTAATAATAGCAAAAATAAATTGAAGGTTGTTTACCATGTCTGCAAAATGTTGTGGCGTTGTATATTATAATGAGTAATTAAGGGATAAAAAGTCTCGCAGTAAAAAGGTTGTTATAGCAATAGCATAAGCTTTTTAAGGCATCATGTCTAAGGAACAAGAGTAAGGTAAAAAAAGCCAATGACTACGAATTCAAAGTTTTTAAATGCAGCATCTGTGTTGGTGTTAAAGATGGGGATGATTGCCCCAGCAGCGGTCTTTATGTCAATTGCTGCGGTTGGAGAAATACAAGCGTCTGTAGTTCGTTCTATTGAGGTTCGTGGGAATAAATTTGTAAGTTCTCAGGCGATTCGGGATAATATGGGGATTAAGGTTGGACAAGGGATTGCCAGTGGTGATGTTGATCAGGCTGTGAAGAATCTTTTTGCATTAGGTTTATTTTATGATGTTAAAATAAATCAAGTAGGGAATAAATTGGTTGTATTCGTAAAAGAATATGAGGTTGTCAATCAAGTGTTATTTCAAGGAAATAAATCTTTTAAAGACCCAGATCTTAAACGGTTTATTTCTTTAAAACCGAATGAGCCTTTTAACTCTGCTAAGCTTTCTGCTGATATAAATACAATTCGTGAAGCTTATAAAACCCTTGGTCGTAATCATGTCACGGTTCATGTTCAAACGATTAACCTTGGAAAAGGGCGTGTTAATGTGGTATTTAATGTCGTTGAAGGACAAAAAACAAAGATTGGTGATATCACTTTTAGGGGAAATAGTGTCTTTGCAAGCCGTCGTTTGCGTGATGTGATTTCAACAAAATCTTCAGGAATTTTTTCGAAGTTGTTGGGAGGCGATGTTTATAGCGAAGAGCGTCTTGCTGCTGATGAAGAAGCTTTACGTCGCTTTTATTATAATCGTGGTTATGCAGATTTTCGTGTTGTTTCTTCTAAAGCGACTTTTGATGCTGCAAGCAATACATATAAAATTTCTTTCCTTCTTGATGAAGGTCCGCGCTATAAAATTAGTGATATTCAGGTTGAAAGTGATGTTGATGGAATTGACATTCAATCCGTGAAAAGCAAGCTTAAAACGCAGCCAGGTAATGTTTATAGTGCAGAGGATATTGAACAGTCTGTCGCAATTATTAATAATAAGGTTGCTGATTCTGGATATGCTTTTGCTAAAGTTGAACCGCGGGGAAACCGTAATTTAGCAAATCATACAATTTCAATTTTATATAATATTGAACAAGGTACACGTGCTTATATTCAGCGTATTGATATCCGTGGCAATGAGAAAACCCGTGATTACGTTATTCGCCGTGAGCTTGATTTAAACGAAGGAGATGCCTACAACCAAACTTTATTACAGCGGGCAAAACGTCGTCTAGAAAGTTTAGGTTTCTTCAAAGCTGTTAATATTTCAATGGTTCCTACCGATAAGCCTGATCAGGTTGTTTTGGTGATAGATGTGGTTGAATCTTCAACAGGAGATCTCTCTCTTTCTGGAGGATATACCACGGGGGGAACAAGTCCTGGTATGTCACTTGAAGTTTCAGTTACTGAGCGTAATCTTGGAGGACGCGGCCAGTATGTTCGTTTAGGGTTAGGAGCGGGGCAAGAAAAATCTCGTAATTATAATTTATCATTTGTTGATCCTTATTTCTTAGGGTACCGTTTATCGGCGGGTGTCGATGTTTTTCGGAGTACTTATCGTGCTGATAAAGCTTATGATGTACGACAGACAGGGGGATCATTACGGTTTTCGTTACCTATTAATAATCAATTATCTGCGAATGTCGCTTATTCGTATGTCCAGGAAGAATATGATTTTGGCGGCGAATATGATTTCGACAAAGAGAGTGATATAATAAAATTATATGGGAAATATTCTGGTGCGATTGTTCAAGCGGCAAAGAACAGCCCTTGGAAACGTTCATCAATTAGTTATGGTCTGACCTATAATACGATTGACGATATGAGAAATCCCCATGATGGATGGTACGTGCATCTTCTTCAGGAATATGCAGGACTTGGCGGGAATGCAAAGTTCTTGAAGACCACGGGTAAGGCGATGATGTACAAGACTCTTTCTGATCAAAGAGATATTGTTGGTCTGCTTTCCTTTGGGGGTGGTTATATCCATGGAATGGGCAAAGGCAAAGAAGGTATGCGTATTTTCGATATGTTTAAAGCCAATACTGATATGATCCGAGGGTTCAAATACAATGGAATAGGTCCACGTCAGATTTCCAGTCAAGGTGAAGTTTATTTCTTAGGGGGAACGACATATATGAATGCGACTGCTGAAGTACAGTTTCCTATTCCTGTTGTGCCTGAAGGGTTTGGATTACGCGGTGCTTTGTTTGCGGATGTTGCTACGCTTTATGGCAATAATTATAAAGCCGTTTTTAGTGGGGAACCGCCTGTTACCAATACCAAAAGTGCTTGGCGCTCATCTGCTGGTGTGAGTTTGATGTGGGAATCTCCGTTTGGTCCTTTGCGTTTTGATTATGCTTGGCCAATAACAAAGCAGGAGGGAGACCGTTTGCAGCAATTGAACTTTGGTATTTCTACGAAGTTCTAATTTGAGTGGTTTTAAGAAGGAAAAACTTAAAGAGAAGAGCTTAAGCTGGGAGAGAAAGTGTTTTGATGGCGGATACATTTTTTTTTACGCCGTCCCGGCAATTGACAGTTGCAAATGTTGCTGAGTTGACGGGTGCAAAGCTTCTTAATCCAGAGTTTTCTCATAAAGTTATCAATAATCTTTCTTCGCTTGAGAGTGCTGTGGAAGGTTCTCTTGTTTTTGTAGAGCATCGGAAGTTTTCCGATGCTTTACTGGACAGTTCTGCTGTTGCTGTTTTTTGTACGAATGAGATTGTTTTTAAAGTTCCTGAAACGATGGCAATTTTAGTGACGTCTACACCACAGCGGGATTTTGCTCAGATTGGTCGTATTTTGTTTCCTGATTCTGTTAAGCCAATGCCTTGGTTTGGGCACAAGGGCATTTCACTGCATGCCCATATTCATCCAACGGCTAAGTTTGCCCATGATGTGTGTATTGAAGCGGGAGCTGTTATCGGTAAAAATGTTGAGATTGGTGCGGGGACTCTTGTTTCATCTACAGCTGTTATCGGTGAAAATTGCCGTATTGGATGTGACTGTTATATTGCTCCTAAGGTAACTGTTCAATGTTCTTTAATAGGTGATAGAGTCCAGCTTTATCCTGGCGTTTGCATTGGACAAGATGGTTTTGGTTATGTGGGAGGGGGCTCTGGAATTGAGAAAATTCCACAGCTTGGTCGTGTTATTATTGAGGATGATGTAGAAATTGGTGCGAACACCACGATTGATAGGGGAACGTTTCAAGATACTGTTATTGGAGAAGGAAGCAAGATTGATAATCTTGTACAAATTGCTCACAATGTAAAAATTGGTCGTTATTGCCTTATTGCTGCTCAATGTGGAATTGCAGGAAGTACATCGATAGGGGATATGTCTCAGCTTGGTGGAAGTGTTGGAGTAGCGGATCATATTGTTATAGGTAAAGGTGTTCAGATTGCAGCACGCAGTGGTGTTATGAATGACATTCCGGATGGTGAAAAATGGGGTGGTAGTCCAGCGCGACCATTTAAACAATGGTTTCGTGAAGTAGCAACATTACGCAGTATGGGAAAAGTTAAAAAGGAGAAAAGCTGACATGATCAGCATGGAAGGAATAAAAAAATTAGAGGCTGTTGATATTGAAAAACTGCTATCGATATTACCGCACCGTTATCCGTTTTTATTAATCGATCGTATCGTTGATATTGATGGTGAACAAGAAGCGATTGGTATTAAAAATATAACGATTAACGAGCCACATTTTACGGGACATTTTCCCGCAAAGCCTGTTATGCCTGGCGTTTTGATTTTAGAAGCTATGGCACAAACGGCAGGAGCAATAGCACTTTTAAATTTAGGCAATAAACAAACAAATTTAGTTTACCTTATGACGGTTGATAATGCAAAATTTCGTAAGCCTGTTATGCCTGGTGATCAGCTCAAGATTCATGTTCAACTTTTGAAAAAGAGATCTGGCATGAGGCGTTTTTCGTGTATTGCAAAAGTAGAAGATGTCCGCGTCGCTGAAGCAGAAATTGCTGCGATGATTGTTGAAGAAAAATAAACGATATTTGATGGGAATTTTAAAATGTCCGGTACGAGAATCCATCCAACTGCCCTTGTAGAGAAGGGAGCACAGCTTGGTGAGAATGTACGCGTTGGGCCATTTTGCCATATTAGTTCAGAGGCTGTTATTGGTGATGAATGTAGTTTGACAAGTCATGTTGTAATCATGGGAAAGACGACCTTAGGAGCCAAGAGTAAGGTTTTTTCTCATGCCGTTTTGGGAGCAGAGCCGCAAAATAATAAACATAAAGGGGGAGATACAACTCTTTCTATTGGTAAAAATTGTACGATTCGTGAAGGCGTAACAATGCATAGAGGCTCCGATTCAAGTGTGGGAGTCACTGTTGTTGGTGATCATTGCCAATTTTTTTGTTATGCGCATATTGCTCACGATTGTCATGTAGGCAATCATGTAACATTTGCCAATAACGTAATGATTGCTGGTCACGTTACGATTGGTGATTATGTGATTATCGGTGGTGGTGCTGCTGTTCACCAATTTGTTCGTGTTGGACATCATGCATTTATCGGCGGTGTCTCTGCACTGGTAGGTGATCTAATTCCTTATGGAACAGCTGTTGGTGTGCAGGCAAAACTTGCCGGACTCAATATTATAGGTATGAAGCGTGCAGGGCTTAAGCGTCAAGATATTCACGCACTTCGTCATGCGGTTTCTATGCTTTTTGATCATAGCAAGCCATTTAAAGAACGTGTCAATGATGTTGCTTCTTTCTATTCTTCTTCTCCATCGGTTGCTGACGTTGTTAATTTTATTAGAGAAGAAGGAAAACGTTTTTATTGTACACCAAAATTTGAAGGTGATAGAATAAAAGAACATAAGGATTAAAAATGCCTATTTGGGGTGCCAGAAATGTTCTTTCCGGCCGTACTGCTATTATAGCAGGAAGTGGTGTTCTACCGATTACTGTTGCGCAGGCTCTTGAGAAGAATGGAGAGAATCCTTTTCTTGTGCTTTTGCATGGTGAGGCTGATTCTGTTCTTTATCGCTATGAGCATTGCGAGCTATCAATTGTAGAGTTAGCGCGACTCGTTAAAATCTTAAAAGAATCTGGCGTTTATAATATTGTTTTAGCAGGTGGCGTGAAAAAGCGACCACTTCTTACACAATTGCGACTGGACTGGACAACATTTTTAGCTCTTCCTAAGTTAATCGGAGCTTTGAGGAGGGGGGATGATGCGTTATTAAAAGCTTTTATACGGGTTATTGAAGCGCACGGCTTTCGTGTTATCGGTGCTCACGAAATAGTCTCAGATCTTTTAGCGCCTATAGAATTTAATTTAACAGTAAGGCGTGCGACGCAGAAAGAGAAAAAAGATATTCTTTTAGCAGCACAAGCAGCAAAGCTTTTAGGTCAATTGGATGTTGGGCAAGCCGTTGTCGTTGTCCAAGGAAGGGTGGTTGCCCTAGAGGGCGCTGAGGGAACTGATAATATGTTATGGCGTGTTTATGAAATGCGAGAAAGAGGGCAAATTCCCCCTAAAGGTGGTGTTCTTGTAAAATGTGCAAAACCACAACAGGATCATCGTGTTGATTTGCCATCAATTGGTCCTGTGACAATAATGAATATTGCAAAGAGTGGTTTATCTGGTATTGCGGTGGAGGCAAATAGAAGTCTAATATTATCAGTGAAAACAACAATAGAAAAAGCCAACAAATATTCTCTATTTATAGAAACATTTGAAAAGTTTGGTCATGAATGATTGTTTTTTTAAGATTGCTGTGGTTGCAGGTGAGGAATCTGGTGATTTACTTGGGGCGGATTTAATTTCTAGTCTATCACAACAGATAGGATGCAACATTCATTTGATAGGTGTTGGAGGAACACATTTAAAGGCATTAGGTTTAAAAAGTTTTTTTGATTCTCATGATATTGCTTTAATAGGTTTAAAAGAAGTATTGAAAAAATTACCGTTGTTGTTGCTTCATATTCGCAATTTATCCAAATTTATCGCGCAAGAACAACCTGATTGTTTAATTATTATTGATAGTCCTGATTTCACGCATCGGGTTGCAAAAAAGGTACGCGCTTTAGCGCCTTCTATTCCGATTATTAAATATATTGCACCAACCGTTTGGGCATGGAGGCCAGAGCGTGCAAAAGCTATGCGCGGCTTTATTGATCATGTTTTAGCGGTTTTTCCTTTTGAAGAAAAGGTTATGCAGGATTTGGGAGGTCCTTCTACCACCTATGTTGGACATCGTCTTTTGACATATCCTCCCCTTTTGAGAATACAGTCAGAAAAAAAGCGCCAGGTAGAACAAAGAAATTTGGGTGCTCAACAAACATCATCGCCTACATTGGTTATTTTACCAGGATCACGCAATTTAGAGATTCGTTCTTTAATGCCTATTTTTCAAGAAACAATAGAGATTCTTGTACAACGTATTCCTCATTTACAGATTATTTTACCAACTTTACCCCATTTGGTAGATAGAATCCGTGATTTTGTGCAGAGCTGGAAAAGTAAAGTAGAAATTGTTGTTGGTGAAGATGAGAAATGGCGTGTTTTCGCACAAGCAGACGTTGCTCTTGCAGCCCATGGGACGGTTTCTCTTGAATTAGCCTTAGCAAAAATTCCTACGGTTCTATGCTATAAACTTGATTTTTTTTCTAAATTATTCATTTTTCCTAAAATGATGTTATGGAGTGCTGCTCTTCCAAATATTATTGCTGATAGACCTATTGTTCCGGAATATTTGAATGAATTAATCCGTCCTGGCATGTTAGCAAGACAGATAGAGCAACTTTTATCTAATTCTTTATTGCGCCAAGCGCAACTCGATGCTTTTGAGGGAGTGGAACAGAAAATGAAAACTGAAGTTCCATCGGGGGTTGTCGGCGCACAAACAATTATCACTCTTTTAAAAAGTAAAACTAAAATTATATAAATAAATCAATATGTTGATGTTTAATGTTTAATTTTAGCAAGAAAATCACAAGCACGTTGACTTTTAGGGTTGGTAAAAAATATTTCAGAGGCTGTATCTTCAACAATTTTTCCATTTTCTAAAAAGAGTATCCTTTCTGAGGCTTTACGTGCAAAGCCCATTTCATGGGTTACACAAAGCATTGTAATCCCTGTATCGGCCAATCGCGCCATCACTTCCAAAACTTCCCCCACACTTTCTGGATCAAGAGCTGAAGTGGGCTCATCAAAAAGCATGATTTCAGGTTCCATACAAAGTGCACGAGCAATCGCAACACGCTGTTGTTGTCCACCAGAAAGTTGTAAAGGATATTTTTCACAGTGTTTTTCAATACCGACATGCGTTAAGTAACGAATTGCCCGTTCTTTTGCTTGTTGTTTGGAAAGCCCTTGAACTGTCATAGGGGCTAAAATACAATTCTGTATAACACTCATGTGGGGAAATAAATTAAAATTCTGAAAAACCATTCCTATCTTTCGCAGAACATTTTTTTGTTGTTGTACAGGAGCGGTATTGATATCAACATTATGGACACAGATTGAACCTTTTTGTGCTTGTTCTAACTGATTAATACAACGAATTAATGTTGATTTTCCTGATCCGGATGGTCCACAAATAACAATACGTTCACCAGCTTGAACATCAAAGTTGATATCATGGAGGACCTGAAAGTTGCCATACCATTTATTAAGATTTTGAATGGAAATCACAGGGTTTTGACTGGAAGAGAGCGATCGATTATTTTCTAAATTCATCTTGTTTTATTCTTTCATTGATGAATAAATTGATTAATTCAACATTTGGGTTTGGTAAAGTTTTTTTATAATCATTTTATTTATCGTAAATATCGAGAAAGGTATTGTTCGATAAAAACAATAAAACGATGAATGAGTTCAACAATAAAGAGATAGATAAGAGCAGCCCAAACGTAAACTTGAAAATCGAATGTACGTGAATAAGTGAGTTTGGCAATCCCCATTAAATCATAAACAGTAATAAGTGAGGCAATGGCACTGGATTTAATCATTAAAATCAATTCATTTCCTAAGGGGCGTAATGCTACAATCATTGCTTGTGGAAGAATAATTCTAAAAAATGTGACAGAGTTGCTTAAACCTAAAGCTTTTGATGCTTCACGTTGTCCAGTTTTTACGGATAGAAAACTTCCTTTAAAGATCTCAGATTGATAGGCAGCAGAATTGAGTGTGAAAATAAAAAGACAACAATACCACGCGCTTTGAAAAAAACACCACAACCCCATCTGCTGCCAAAAGCTATTCATTGAACCAAGCCCATAATAAAAAAGGAAGAGTTGGGCTAACAAAGGAGAACCGCGGAAAAAATAGACATAAGCATTTGCAAGATATTGTAAAAATTTATTCTTTGATAAGCGCGCAAAAGCGATAAGCATACCAAGAAAAAAACCAAGAGAACAAGAAATAGAAACAAGCTCAATAGTAACAATAAAGCCATCAATAAATCTTGGCCCATAATGGTTTAAAAGATCAGGATTGAAAAGGAAATAAAGCCACTCAGGAATCATTGACTTAGCACCTTTTTATAGCCTATTTGAGTGTATGTTTCCAAATGGCGTAGGATTGCAGAAAAAAACGCCGAAAATAATAAATAGAGTAAGCAAGCGACAAGATAAAATAACATGGGTTCATTGGTTGCAGCGACAGCTAAATTCGTTTGTCGCATGAGGTCGACAAGTGCGATAGTTGAAACGAGGGATGTATCTTTCAGTAAAGTAAGCCAATTATTAGAAAGTCCTGGTAAGGCATTTCGGATGAGTTGAGGGAAGACAATACGGAAAAATGTGGTTGGCCGTGAAAGGCCTAAAGCTTTAGCCGCTTCGTATTGACCTTTATCAAAAATGTTAAATGCTCCAAGCCAAACTTCACAAGAAAAGGCAGCAAAAACCATACTGAGTGCAAGAACACTAGCAACAAAAGCATTAATACTGAACATGACTTCAAGATTAAAATAGTCAAAGGCATTTTGAATAAGGCTTTGTAATCCATAGTACACTAAAAATAAGGTCAAAAGCTCTGGTAGCCCACGAAATACTGTTGAAAAGAGACGTGCCATAGTTTTGGCTATCTTAATATTGGATCGAATCATCATTGCATTGAGAAGCCCTAGAGGAAGTCCTAGAAGGCCACAACATAATGCTAATGACAATGTCATTCCTGCACTAGAAAGTATAACCATTCCCCATCCCCCATTGCTAAATGATAGCAATGCTAAACTTTCAATCATTTTTGTGTTCCTCTTGAAAGAGTTAGATAATATTTTTTAGAAATAGCCAGCGGATTTCATTTAAATATTATAGTGATATTTAATCGATATCGAAGGTAAAATATTTTCTCATAATTTTCTCATAAGTTCCATCCAAACGGATTTCTTTTATTGCTTCATTGAACTTATTTTTTAAATTATTATCATTTTGACGCAGTGCAATTGCAACAGGAAATTTTGTTTCCTCTAGGGTTCCTAGGAGGAAACAGCACTCTTTTCCTTCATTTTTAAGCCAATTTAATGCTTGTAATTTATCAACAATAATCGCATCAAGTCGATGATTTAAAAGGTCACGGTTCACTTCTATTGTGGAAGGATAGAGTTTTATTTTCACCTCTTTCGAGGCATAATGGTCTTCTGCATAGAAAGCCTGTGTTGTATTTGATTGCACACCAAGATTCTTGCCTTTAAGGCCTTGTGTCGAAAGTTCTTTGATTCCTGAAGTTTTGGTAACAATCACAGCCAGTGCTGTGTCGTAGTAGGGGGCTGTAAAGTCAATTTTTTGTAAGCGCTCTTGTGTGAGAGAAAGGGAAGCAACGATAGCATCATATTTTTTCGCAATAAGCCCAGGGATCATTCCCTCAAAATCTTGCGTGACAATCGTACATTCAACATTCATTTTTTTACAAAGAGCATAAGATATATCAATATCAAATCCCTGTAGTTTGTTATTTGAATCAATATAACTAAAGGGAGGATAAGTGCCTTCACTGGCGATTTTTAATGTTTTCGCATCAGCCAATGGGGTGAATAGCGCAGCGCTTATTATAAGAGCTCCTGCTAATAGTTTCATGATGTTCTCCTATTGGATAAGCAGGCAAATATGAAATCGTCACGTTTTTATAATCTGTAAGCTTTTCTGGAGCAATGCAAAAAATTTATCACGATTATTATGCTGGATATTATTATCAAAAAAATTATCTTTTTATTGATTTAAAGAAGAATAAATATCTTATTGCTTTTATGATAGCTCAATTTGCATGAAATAATCGATTTGAATCACTTCATGAGTAAAAGCTGAGAGTTTCTCTCGAAAAATAAGGCTATTCAATTTGAACCTAAAAAAAAATCTTGATAGGATTGAAGATAAAACTCTATTGTCATCCTCAGATTCTATATAATGTCTCATTATCGAGAAACAATTAGAAATTATTTTTTTATAAATGTGAGTTCTCTTGATAAGAACTCTGAATTTCTAACGATCTCTTCTACACAACAAAAAGTTAAAAGATGTTTCTTGAAAAGATTCAATTTTAATCGATATTGAATGTAAAATATTTTCTCATAATTTCCTCATAGGTTCCATCGGCGCGTATCTCTTCTATTGCTTTATTAAAACTATTTTTAAGATCATTATTATTTTTATGCAGTGCAATTGCGACAGGGAATTTTGTTTCTTCCAAAGTTCCTAGCAGTTTACAGCAATCCTTTCCTTCATTTTCAAGCCAATTTAATGCCTTTACTTTATCAAAGATGATGATATCAAGCCGATGACTTAAAAGATCACGATGAACTTCTATTGCTGTAGGATAGAGCTTGATATTTGCACCTTCAGAAGCATAGTGGTCTTCTGCATAGGCAGCTTGTGTTGTATTCGATTGTACACCAAGATTTTTACTCCTAAAACTTTTTGTTGAAATGTCTTTAATTTCTGAATCTTTGGTAACTATGACAGCCAGTACTGTGTTGTAGTAAGGATCTGTAAAATCAACTTTTTGTAAGCGTTCTTTTGTAGGAGAAAGGGAAGAAACAATCGCATCGTATTTTTTGGCAAGAAGGCCAGGAATCATTCCCTCGAAGTCTTGCGTGACAATGGTACATTCAACATTCATTTTTTTACAAAGGGCATAAGATATATCAATATCAAATCCTTTAAGCTCATTATTTGAATCAATATAACTAAAGGGAGGATAAGAAGCATCACTTGCAATCTTCAGCGTTTGAGAATTGGCTGATAAGGTAAACAGTGTTGCGCTTATTATAAGAGCTCCTGCTAATAATCTCATTATGTTCTCCTATTCAATAAGCGGGCAAATATGAAACCACCATGCATTTGTATAATCTGTAAGCTCTTTTGGAGCAATGTAAAAAATTTATTGCTGTTTATTTTAGATTATTATGCTGGATATTATAATCAAAAAAATGATTTATTCGTATCCAATATGGGAAAAGAAATACAAAAAAGAAGGAAAGTTTTTGTTTATGATAGGATGAGTTTTAATAACTCTATTTAAATCAATAATTGCTCTTTAAAAGAAAAATTATTGATTTAAATATAAAGATAATTTCAATTCTTAACTTTTGTATAAAATATTTCAATATTAATGATATAAAAATAAATTTATTTTCTAATATTCGTGAAATCTTTTGTAAAAAAGCACAATTTTAACCGATTATGTTAAGGTGAATAGTTGCACAAGACACAATCATTATCGAAATGATTTTTTAAATGATTCCTATCAAAAAATATCATTTTGTATAGAAAACTTTAAGAGTATATTTCATTTCTTTTTCATTGTTTTTAAGAAGGATAGGAAGTTTTTGGTAGATAAAAACACACTTAAAGTAAGCCTTTTTATTTTGGGGAAGATAGAGAGTGAAACTTTAACATTGCTCAATTTAAATATGTGATTAGTTTTTTATACGACACAATAAATATGCTTATCTAAAGGATAATGAGAATTATAAAATCAATTTTTTTGCTAAATGTTTGGCTTGTTTTTTTAATGAGTACTCTCTCAGTTTACGCATTGAGTCAAAAGTTAGAATTTTTTTATAAACTTTTATAGTGATGTTATCTCTGTAAAAAGAGTTTTAAAATAAGGTATTATAAAAATTCTTAAAGGACGCTTTTGCTCACTTTCAATAAAGCTTCAGGAAATTGAAGCTTTATTGAATGATTTATTTTTTAGTTTGTACGTTTATCTATAGAAACATAGTCACGCATAGCATGACCTGTATAGAGTTGTCGAGGGCGACCAATTTTTTGTGCAGGGTCTTCAATCATTTCTTTCCACTGTGCTACCCATCCGACACTGCGTGCTAATGCAAAAAGAACAGTAAACATTTCAGTTGGAAAGCCTAGAGCTTTTAATGTAATACCGGAATAAAAATCAACATTGGGATAAAGCTTTTTCTCAATAAAATATTCATCACTTAAGGCAATTTTTTCAAGTTCTATTGCAATATCAAGAAGCGGATCATCTTGAATGTTGAGCTCTTTTAAAACTTCATGACAGGTTTTTTGCATGATTTTTGCACGGGGGTCATAATTTTTATAGACACGGTGTCCAAAGCCCATAAGTCGGAAAGGGTCATTTTTATCTTTTGCACGTGCAATAAATTCAGGAATTCTTTTAATAGAACCTATTTCTTGCAGCATTTTTAGACATGCTTCATTGGCACCACCATGTGCTGGTCCCCAAAGGCATGCAACACCGGCTGCAATACAAGCAAACGGATTAGCACCCGATGATCCAGCGAGACGAACCGTAGATGTAGAAGCATTTTGTTCATGATCTGCATGAAGAATAAAGATTTGATCCATCGCTCGCGCAAGCACAGGGTTTACTTTATATTCTTCACAAGGAACAGCAAAGCACATATGAAGAAAATTTGCAGCATAACTAAGATCATTGCGTGGATAAACAAATGCTTGTCCAATACTATATTTATAGGCCATAGCAGCAAGTGTTGGAACTTTTGAGATAAGACGAACAGAAGCGATCATTCTCTGTTGAGGATCTGTAATATCAATAGAGTCGTGATAGAATGCAGACATAGCGCCAAGGCAGGCAACCATGACGGCCATAGGATGCGAGTCACGACGAAAGCCGTGGAAGAAGCGTGAAAACTGTTCGTGGACCATGGTATGCTGCATGATACGTCGATCAAAGTCATTTTTTTCTTGCTGTGTTGGGAGTTCCCCATAAAGGAGCAAATAACAACTTTCGAGAAAGTCTCCCTTTTCAGCCAATTGGTCGATAGGATATCCACGATAAAGCAATATCCCTTTATCGCCATCAATATAAGTAATTTTTGATTCACAAGAAGCCGTGGAAGTAAAACCAGGGTCATAAGTAAAAGTATCGGTTTTTTTGTAGAGAGAAGCAATTTCGATGACATCAGGTCCACTCGTGCCTTTACGCAGGGGAAGCTCTACTTTTTTATCATTCACAATAATATGTGCGTTATTCTCAGACATTCGGTATTCCTTTCAGATCCTTCTCTTTCTAAAAATTAAGACTCTGCTTCATCAGAGTGGAGATGTATAATTGAAGCTTTTCTTACTTATATTAAAGGTAGATTGCCTCTAAAAGTGAGCATATGCAATCTAAAATATTTTCTTATCGATCATTATTACTCAATAAAAACTGTATTTCAATGATATAACATAAAAAAATCTTTTAGATCGCGTTGAGATATCTCCATAGATACCTATTTGAGAAGATATATTCAGAATACATCATAAACCTATGGTTGTAATAAGCTGGTCTTTGATGCGATGAAGAGATTCATCACGTCCCAATAAAATAAGCACATCCAAAACACCTGGCGATGTAGTACATCCTGTAAGAGCTGCACGAAGTGGTTGGGCGATAGATCCAAATTTGAGATTCTGTGTTTGGAGATAAGAGCGAAGAGTTTCATCGAGGACTTTTGTATCCCAAGAAGGGCAAGCTTTTAAGGCAAGATAAAGATCGTTTAAAATGGTTTGTCCATTTTTATCTAAGAGCATTTGTGCTTTTTCATCAAGTTGTAATGGCCGTTGCGTAAAAATGAAGGAGGCATTATCAATTAGTTCGCACAGGTTTTTTGAACGTTCTTTCAAATGTGGGATTGCTTTGAAAAATTGAGCACAGCGTTGTTTATCAAGTCTTTCAATAATCTGTGTCCCCCTATCTGTTTCTGGTAAAATATCAAGAGCGGCATCAAAAAGTTCTTGATCCTTACTCATGCGCATATAGTGTCCGTTGATGGAATCGAGCTTTTTGAGATCAAAACGAGCAGCACCTTTGTTAATATCTTCAATATCAAACCAAGAAATCATATCTTCAAGTGACATAAGTTCGTCATCACCATGACTCCATCCTAAACGGACAAGGTAATTGCGCAAAGCAGCAGGAAGGTATCCCATTGTTCGATAAGCATCAACACCGAGCGCACCATGCCGCTTTGATAATTTTGCACCGTTTTCACCATGGATAAGGGGAATATGGGCCATAACAGGAATATCCCATCCCATCGCTTTAAAGATGATCGTTTGTCGGGCAGCATTGGTTAGATGATCATCACCCCGTATGATATGGGTGACCCCCATATCATGATCATCAACGACAACAGCATGCATATAGGTAGGCGAACCATCAGAACGCAAAATAATAAAGTCATCTAAATCTTTATTAGGAAAACGAATATCCCCTTGAACACGGTCATGTACAATCGTCTCTCCATCTTCAGGGGCTTTGATACGAATAACAGGTTTGACACCTTGAGGAGCTTCAGAAGGATCACGGTCGCGCCAACGCCCATCATAACGTGGTGGGCATCCTTCTGCACGGGCTTTTTCACGCATTTCAGCTAACTCTTCAGGTGAGGCATAACAATAATATGCTTTGCCATTTTTGACCAACTGTTCGGCGATTTGGCGGTGACGTTCTGCACGTTCGAATTGTGAAATAGGGTGACCATCATAGCTAAGCCCCATCCAGTGCAAGCCATCTATAATAGCTTTTACAGCGGCTTCTGTTGAGCGTTCTCGGTCTGTATCTTCAATGCGTAAAAGCATTTTTCCACCGGTATGTTTTGCATAAAGCCAATTAAAAAGAGCCGTACGAGCGCCACCAATATGAAGGAAGCCTGTGGGTGAGGGGGCAAAACGAGTAATAACAGACACGAATATTTTCCTTTAAATTGAGATATTACTTATGGAACTTTATAGAAAGGTTATGTTAGCATAGGTGACGCGGTGTGCAATAGCTGCATTGCGAGTTAAAAGTGGGGGGCGGATGTTTCATCAAAGTAAAAAAGAAGGGTTATCCGCAAAATCTGTTACAGAAAGAAAAAAGCTGTGTCAAATAGGGCGGGGTATTTTTTCTAGATGCGATGATGCCAAGAATGGCCGTTATAACCAACAAAAGCTTTTTTTATTGGTGTTCTTAAAATTTGTTAGAGAATGGTTAGTGGATTGTGTTAATAAAGAAGTTTCTTTTGGTATCCTTTTTTCGCTAACTTTATTCTTTTTTTCCCTAGGAATCATTTTTTATTTTCATTTAGAACAGGAGCCAAGTTGGGGACAATTGGGGACGTTGGTCAGTATTTTTTTGGGAATATTCTATATTGCACATTTTTATCGAAAAATGTGGATTCCTACGATTTTTTTGTTTTGTCTCGTATTGGGGGCTTTGGCTGCCAAAATAGAAACCTGGCGTATTGCAACACCCATGTTAAGCAGTGATATTGTCACCACATTGACGGGAAGAATTGTTTCTATTGAATCAGGAACCAAAGGGGAATTTCGTTTAGTTTTGGATGTTTTGAATACAGAAAAGCCTATATTACGCCGTAGTCTTCATCGTGTTCGTTTATCGGCAAGATATTTGCCATCTGGATTAGCAATTGGTGATGGCCTGTATGGAAAAGTTAAGCTTCGTGCGTTCTTTGGGCCGGTGCGTCCAGGAGGCTACGATTTTAGTTTTCATAATTATTTTAAAGGAATTGGGGCTCAAGGCGTTTATTTAGGAAAACCAAGAAAAATATCCGTTGCAACGCCTGAAGCAATATTCGCTATCGTTCTACAGAAAGTTGAAAGTTTACGTACAAAGATAACACAAAGAATCCGATTGGTTCTTGAGGGAGAAAAAGGGAGTGTTGCAGCGGCTCTCATAACAGGACATCGTGCTGGCATTTCAAATGAGACAAATGAAGCGTTACGTACGGCTGGATTGGCCCATATTTTATCAATATCAGGTTTGCATATGGCTCTGTTGAGTGGCATAGTTCTTTTGAGTATCCGTAGTTTTTTGGCACTTTTTCCAGTTTTTTCTTCTTATTATTCCAGTAAAAAATTTGCTGCTATCGTTGCGTTTATGATAACAGCTTTTTATTTGCTCTTGTCGGGTTTAGCAATATCAGCACAAAGAAGTTTTGTGATGATTGCGGTTATGTTGATTGCTATATTGTGTAATCGCTCTGCTGTAACATTGCGTAATTTTTCTATTGCTGGGTTGATAACTCTAGCGATTAGACCCCATGAAATATTAGGCCCTAGTTTTCAAATGTCCTTTTCAGCAACAGCTGCTTTAATTGCTTTTTTTGATTGGTGGAGTGGACGGTCATTTTTTCGTAAAAGAAAAACAGCCCCTTCTTATGTTGAAGGAGGAATGATCAATTTTACTTTCTTATCGATACTTTCAATATGTGTATCTTCGTTTATTGCAGGGAGTGCAAGTGGAATTTATGCTGCTTATCATTTTTCTAATACGGCATCTTTGAGTATTCTTAGTAATGCTTTCGCTTTGCCTATCATCTCAATTTTGGTTATCCCTTTTGGGTTGATGGCAGTTCTTGCAATGTTAGGAGGATTTGAATGGTTCCCTCTTCAAATTATGGGGTTTGGCATTGATCTTGTAATAAAGATTGCACAGACTATCAAGGCTATTTCTCCTGATTTAAATCCTGGTTTTATGCCGTCATCTGCGTTGGTTTTATTAAGTATAGGTTTGGTTGGATTGACTTTTTGCAAAACACTTATCAGACTCTTTTTTAGTCTTTTTATCTTAGCTGGTATGTTTATTTGTGTAATGCATTCACCTATACAATTGATTATAGCCGATAATATGCGTCTTGTAGGCGTTATCCATGATAAAAAATTATATACTGATCGTTACCATATTTCTAAATTTACGACATCCATATGGAAAAAGTCGTTTCGTTTGAATGAAACGATTAAACCCACAAAATATGGTCCTTCGTTTCACGGACAATTTATTTGTGATCGTTATGTATGTACGTCTTTATTAGAGAATGGATTAAAAGTTATGGTTTTACAGAGAGAAATAGATCAATGCTTAGAGGCAGATATTCTTATTCAGACACGTTTAATGCATAACCAAACATGCAACAACAAGGCAAAAATAATATTTATGCCTCAACAATTGCGATCAAGAGGAAGCGTTATGATGACTAAAGGTGGAGATATTATTTGGTCTTCGCTAGGGTTTTATAGACCATGGAATATGCACAGACAGTATTCACAAAAAAACTATAATTTGTCGCATTTTTTTATATCTGGATAATTGATCAAACAAAAATAATGGAAGGTTTTTCTGATATATTTTTGCATTTTTAAATTGATCAGTTTATCCATTTCATTGTGAATTTAGGAAAATACCAACAAATTTGCTTAAAGAAATAGAAAAGATAATTGTTGATTATTCTATTTTATTCTTATCATATATTTCTATAATAGGTAGCATCTATCCAAAAAAGTGGTGGTTAAGTTGCAATAAATTGTGTCAAAAGATTGCCTTTTATTATCATTATCGTTGATGGTAATGGGGTGGTGTGTGTGTTGCTTGCAGATAATAAAAGGTAAAGTTATTCATGGATGTTCAGCAGTTAAAAAAAATGGCAGCTGTTAAAGCGCTTGAATTTATTGAAGATGATATGCGGCTTGGTATAGGATCTGGTTCAACCGTTAATGAATTTATTCGTCTTCTTGGTGAACGTGTTGCGGAGGGGCTGCGAGTAACTGGTGTTGCTACT
The DNA here is from genome assembly GCF_902150025.1 of Bartonella massiliensis. GTDB lineage: Bacteria > Pseudomonadota > Alphaproteobacteria > Rhizobiales > Rhizobiaceae > Bartonella > Bartonella massiliensis. The sequence continues at coordinate 14,219 of NZ_CABFVS010000039.1, read as the reverse complement.
TCACGATATTCTGAACAACTCTGTCGTCAGTTTGGGGTACCTGTTCGTACTTTAGAACAAATACCTGAACTGGATCTTGATATTGACGGAGCAGATGAAATTGGTCCTCAGATGTCTCTTATTAAAGGGGGAGGTGGAGCGTTGTTGTATGAAAAAATTGTAGCATCGGCATCTCGTGCAATGCTTGTTATTGCTGATGAGACAAAGATAGTCAAAAAACTTGGTGCTTTTGCGCTACCGATAGAAGTGAATTCATTTGGTATCCATACAACACGCAAAGCCATAGAAAAAGTTGCTGAAGATTTAGGACTTTCTGGAGAAATTTTATTGCGAATGAATGGAAAAAAGCCTTTTGAAACAGATGGTGGTCATTTTATTCTTGATGCGTTTTGGGGATGTATTTTGCAGCCAAAATTATTATCAGACGCGCTTCTTGCCATTCCTGGCGTTGTTGAGCATGGTCTTTTTTTGGGGTTGGCGTCACGTGCAATTGTCGCTATGGCTGATGGTCAAATAAAAATTTTAGAGCCATTTGATTTTTAGAAAAGACATTTACATAGTGATGTGTTAGCACAATAAAAAAGATTTTGGGTAGAATAACGAATTTAAATTATAATTAGCAATTGGGGTAATCATTAAATGAGAGTGGTCTTTTCTTTTCAGCGTTTTTTCGTATACTTAGCTGCAATTACCATTTTTTTTGTGAATATTGGAATGGTGCATGCGCAAGGTGTGAGTGATCAGCATTTGGATTCTGCACGAAAGGCAATCAGAGCTATTCATGCAACAGATCAGTTTGATAGTTTTTTACCAAATGCAGTCCACGATTTCAAAAATGAACTGATCAGTGATGATCCGAATTTGGCAACAACTATTTCTGATATCGTTGATAAGCAGGCGCTTGCTTTAATTAAAAGGCGCTCTGATCTAGAAAAAGAGGTTGCTCATGTGTATGCAAAATATTTTACGCAAAAAGAGCTTGATGCAATCACAGCATTTTATAATTCTGATACTGGTAAAAAATTTTTGACAGAAGTTCCTAATATTGCACGTGATTCCTATTCTGCATTTGATGTATGGCGTTCTGCTCTTATGCAGGATCTTGTAGAAAATGTAAAAAAAGAAATGTCTGAAACACTTAATTTGAATGATTCTGCGATTCCTACAAAATCAGAATCTTCAGAAAATAAAAAATAGCCTGATGGATATCATAACAGCAATGGGCAATTTCTGATTTTTAAAGAGCGGCGGTTTTTCCGCCGTTTTTAATATTTTAATTTCATAGTCTGTTCTTTTAGATTACAAAAATGTTCCTTCAAAAGAAAAAAGATTTTCATTTGAAAATAAATGATCTTAGCTTATTGTTGCAAATATAATTAAGAAGGAATGGTTCGTGGGCTCTTTTGATTTTGATTTATTTGTTATTGGAAGTGGTTCTGGTGGGGTGCGTGCAGCGCGGCTTGCAGGAGGTCTTGGTAAGCGTGTTGCTATAGCAGAGGAATATCGCATAGGGGGAACTTGTGTTATTCGTGGTTGCGTTCCCAAAAAACTTTATGTTTATGCTTCACAATATACAAAAGAATTTAGGAAAAGCGTTGGTTTTGGGTGGGAATATGCGAATCCGATTTTTAGCTGGAAAAAGTTGGTTGAGGCTAAAAATAAAGAAATATCAAGATTAGAAGGGCTGTATCGTCAGGGATTAGAAAATAGCAATGTACATATTTATGAAAGTCGTGCTACTTTTATCGATGATCACACATTAGAGCTTTCTGCTACCGGTGAGCGCGTAACTGCGGAAAAAATTTTGATTGCAACGGGGGCGAAAGTTGCATCAAATGCGACCATAGAAGGCGCTGATTTTTGCTTGACATCTAATGAGATTTTTGATCTCGATGAACTTCCAAAATCAATAGTTATTGTTGGTGGAGGATATATTGGTGTTGAATTTGCAAATATTTTTCATGAGCTAGGTGTAAAAACAACACTCCTTCACCGTGGTGATTTAATTCTCCGTGATTTTGATCATGATTTGCGGCAATTGCTCAGCGATTCAATGATTGAAAAAGGGATTTCTATTCTCTATGGCGTAACAATTTCTAAAGTGCAGGCGGTGGAAAATTGTTATGATGTTGTTTTATCCAACGGACAAACGATCAAGACCGATCAAGTTATGTTAGCTATGGGGCGTATACCCAACACAGTTGGTTTAGGACTTGAGAGGGCGGGTATAGAAGTGAATGCGTTTGGTGGCATTATTGTTGATGAAAAAATGACAACAAATATCCCCCATATTTGGGCTGTGGGGGATGTAACGGGTCATATTCAATTAACACCTGTTGCGATACATGATGCAATGTGTTTCGTTAAGACAGCATTTGAGAATATTCCTACAAAACCTGATTATGATTTAATTACAACAGCTGTTTTTTCACAGCCTGAAATTGGAACAGTCGGTCTTTCAGAAGAAGAGGCCATACAGCATTATAAGCGTCTTGAAATTTATCGTACTGTTTTTCGTCCTATGCGTAATGTTCTTTCCGGTAGTTCAGAGAAAATGTTTATGAAGCTCATTGTTGATGGTGAAAGCCGTATTGTTGTAGGCGCTCATATTTTAGGAGAAAATGCTGGTGAAATGGCACAGCTTATCGGAATATCTCTCAAGGGTAAGCTGACGAAGGATATCTTTGATGAAACGATGGCGGTGCATCCAACGATGGCAGAAGAATTTGTAACGATGTATAAACCAAGTTATATATATGAAAATGGGAAGAAGATAGAAAGTTAAACAGCCTTTAGTGTGATAAAAAATTTTTGATATGCCAAGCTGGAAGCTTAATTTTTTAGAGAGAGCGTAATGATAAAGGAATGGGCGCCTGACTCTTGGAGAGAAAGGCCAATTAAACAAGTTCCGACTTATCCAAATAAGTCGATGTTAGAAGATGTTGAACAAAAACTAAGAAGCTATCCTCCTTTGGTTTTTGCTGGTGAAGCACGTGATTTAAAAAATGAATTAGCGGCTGTTGCGAAAGGCAGGGCTTTTTTATTGCAAGGAGGAGATTGTGCCGAAAGCTTTGCAGAACATGAAGCTGATAATATCCGTGATTTTTTCCGTGTATTTTTGCAAATGGCGATTGTTTTAACCTTTGGTAGTTCTAAACCCGTTGTTAAAATTGGTCGTATTGCTGGTCAATTTGCAAAACCTCGCTCTTGTGATATTGAAAGCAAAGAAGGCGTTGAATTTCCTGCTTATCGGGGGGATATTATTAATGGCATTGAATTTGGAGCCGATTCTCGTACTCCAGATCCACAGCGGATGTCTATGGCTTATCGCCAATCTGCGGCAACACTTAATCTATTGCGTGCTTTTTCACAAGGAGGGTACGCGAATTTAGAAAATGTTCATACATGGATGTTGGGTTTTGTTTCTAACAGTCCGCAGGGGGAACGTTATGAGTTATTAGCAGAGCGTATTTCTGAAGCAATTGATTTTATGCGTTCCATAGGGATTACATCCAAAACACATTCTTCATTACGTGAAACATCTTTTTATACCAGTCATGAAGCACTTTTGCTTGGTTATGAAGAGGCTTTAACACGGATTGATTCAACTTCAGGAAATTGGTATGCAACGTCCGGCCATATGTTATGGATTGGTGACCGTACACGTCAGATTGATCATGCTCACGTTGAATATTGCCGCGGCATTAAAAATCCGATAGGCTTAAAGTGTGGTCCTTCCATTGAGCCTGATGAGCTTTTAAGATTAATTGATATTTTGAATCCTGAGAATGAACCTGGGCGACTTACGCTTATTACGCGCTTTGGTTATGATAAGGTTGAAAATTATCTGCCTCAACTTATTCGTGCCGTTGAACGGGAAAAGCGTGAAGTTATATGGTCATGTGATCCAATGCATGGCAATACAATTACTGCCAATGGTTATAAGACGCGTCCCTTTGATTATGTTTTAAAAGAGGTAGAGAATTTTTTTGCTGTGCATCGTGGAGAGGGAACCTATCCAGGTGGCATTCATATTGAGATGACAGGTCGTGATGTAACTGAATGTACGGGGGGGGCGCATGCTATTTCGGTTGATGACTTATCTGATCGCTATCATACGCAATGTGATCCACGATTAAATGCAGATCAAGCATTAGAATTAGCTTTTCTTGTTGCTGAACTCCTTAAAAAGAATCGTGCCACTGACCCATTAGCACTGGCTGCTGGTAAGTAGATAAATATCTTCCTAATATCTTTTATTTTAGATCATTATGGTAATTTTAAAAAAATAATATTTTCAATGATGAAGAATAAAGTTGTGGTTGCCAAACTGATAAAGTGATACAAAAGCTTATGAAAAATGATTTTCGGATAGCAGTTGCTCAATTAAATCCTATTGTCGGTGATATTGAAGGGAATTTTTCTCTTGCTGTGATAGCGCATCAAGCGGCCAAAAAAGAGGGGGCTGATCTTGTTTTATTCACGGAGCTTTTTATAAGTGCTTATCCGCCGGAAGATCTTATTTTAAAACCTGCTTTTACAAAAACATGTGAAGAGGCTGTTGAGAAATTAGCAAAAATAACCGTAGGCGGACCAGGAATTGTTATTGGTCTCCCATTAAGGCGTAATGGCCATATTTACAATGGTGTCATGCTTTTTGATGAAGGGCGAGTCATTGCCAAAAGCTTGAAGTTTGATTTACCTAATTATGCTGAGTTTGATGAAAAGCGTCTGTTTTCTCCTGGACCACGTCCTGAGCCGATTAATTATCATGGGATAAAATTGGGAATAGTGATTTGTGAAGATATTTGGAATGATTCCTCTTTGTGTAAAGAACTTGGCACTAAAGGGGCTGAGATGATTCTGGTCCTTAATGGATCTCCCTATTATCGTAATAAAACACAAAAGCGGATAGACGTTGTTCGTGCACATGCACTTCAATCTGGGCTGCCAGTTATCTATGCTAATCAAGTTGGCGGTCAGGATGAACTGGTTTTTGATGGGGGATCTTTTGCCTTGAATGGACAAGGCAAAACGGTATTTCAAATGAAACATTTTGACAGTCATCTTTCTTTAAGTCATTGGCAACGAACAACGATGGGATGGCACTGTGTTTCAGGTCCTAATGAAAGTCTTTTCAATGAATTAGCCGCTGATTATCAGGCTTGTGTTTTAGGTTTGAAAGATTACGTTAATAAAAACGGTTTTAAGGATGTTATTCTTGGTCTTTCAGGAGGAATTGATTCAGCCCTTTGTACGGCAATGGCGGTGGATGCTCTGGGTGCTGAGAGGGTTCGCACCATTATGATGCCCTATCATTATACTTCGCAAGAATCATTACAAGATGCTAAAGAATGTGTTGATCTTTTGGGGTGCCATTATGAAATCATACCGATTGAGCAAGCTGTTGAGGCTTTTTTGAATATAACATCGCCTCTTTTTGTAGGCTTGTCCTTTGATGTGACGGAAGAAAATCTTCAAAGTCGTATACGTGGTACACTTTTAATGGCTCTTTCAAATAAATTTGGGGCAATGGTGGTAACAACAGGCAATAAGTCAGAAATGGCTGTGGGATATGCAACATTATATGGTGATATGAATGGCGGATTTAATCCTCTTAAAGATATTTATAAAATGCAAGTGTATGCATTAGCTGAGTGGCGCAATAAAAATCACTTACATAATTTTAAAGGACCAAAAGGAATTGTCATTCCATCCAATATTATAGAAAAAGCACCTTCTGCAGAGCTGCGAGAAAATCAAAAAGATGAAGATTCTCTTCCCCCTTATCCTATTCTAGATGATATCTTACAATCTCTTGTAGAAAATGACATGAGTATTTACGATATTGTTCAACGTGGGCATGTGCGGGAAACTGTTGAGAAAATTGAACGGCTTCTTTATGGTGCTGAATATAAAAGGCGACAATCTGCACCCGGTGTAAAAATCAGTTACAAGAATTTCGGACGTGATCGTCGTTATCCTATTGTCAATCATTTTCGCGATAAAAATTGAGTATTCTTTTATGGTTAAAGTTCGTTTTGCTCCCTCTCCAACAGGTTATATTCACATTGGCAATATCCGTAGTGCGCTTTTCAATTGGCTTTATGCGCAAGCGCATAAGGGAAAGTTTATTTTGCGCTATGATGATACAGATATTGAGCGTTCTAAACAGGAATATATCGATGCTATTGCTGTTGACCTTGAGTGGCTTGGAATTCAACCAGATGCAATTTATTACCAATCTAAGCGATTTAATCGATATGATGAAGTGGCTGAAATTCTCAAACAACGTGGTCTTCTTTATCCTTGTTATGAAACAGCGGAAGAATTAGAACGGCGTCGTAAAATCCAGCTTTCACGCAGATTGCCTCCCATTTATGACCGTGCAGCATTGAAGTTGACAGCAGAAGAGAAAAAAAACTTTGAATCACAAGGTCGCAAACCCCATTGGCGTTTTCTTCTTCCTAATTTTGAAAATAATCCTTTGCAAACAAAGCGAACAGAAGTTTGCTGGAATGATGCCGTAAAGGGCAAGCTGACGATTGATTTGGCTTCTCTTTCAGATCCTGTTCTTATTCGTGAAGATAAAACCTATCTTTATACATTACCGTCTGTTGTGGATGACGTAGATATGGCCATTACACATATTATTCGTGGCGATGATCATGTTACAAATACAGGTGCTCAGATTGCTCTTTTTAAAGCTCTGGGTGCAGAATTACCGGTTTTTGGTCATTTCAATTTATTAGCGACAGTTTTAGGAAAAGGATTTTCAAAACGTAACAATGATCTTTCTATTCGTTCTCTACGGGAAGAAGGATTTGAATCGATAGCAGTTCAATGTCTTGCTGTTTTGATTGGAACATCACAAAATGTGCATCCCTATCCTCATCAAGCAGCGCTTTTAGAACATTTTAATTTACAAAATACATCAAAATCGGTGGCAAAATTTGATATTGCTGATCTTTATACTTTAAATAGTCACCTTGTTCATGAATTAAATTATGAGGACGTTAAAATGCGTCTTCAAAATCTTTCTATTGAAGGAGAAAAGGCGGAGTATTTTTGGAATGTGATAAAAGGCAATATTGATAAAGTTAATGATGCTGTCTTGTGGTGGAAAATCATTCATGATGAACAGAGTTTTGATACCGTTGCACCAGAGGATCGCGCATTCGTACAGCAGTCACTTGATTTCTTACCTGAAGGTGTCTTGAAGGATGAAAGTTGGCAAGTTTGGACGACAGCTTTAAAAGAAAAAACAGGTCGGAAAGGAAAGTCTCTATTTATGCCATTGCGTCAAGCACTTACAGGTATGAATCATGGACCAGAAATGGGAAAGCTTTTACAGCTTTTAGGGCGCCAAAAGGTAATAGAAAGACTCTCTGGAAAATAAGAGAAGCTTTTTTAAAAAGCATTTTGTTTATTTTACTTTAAAAAAAGGAAAGCGTGAGTTTATTTACGCGTTTTTATCAGCATGAATGCAGGAACATCATCCCCAAATCCAAGGGGTGTGTGATTCTTATTTTTTCGTGGGCGTTGTTGCTCAGATGGGGTTTCTTTACTCTTTGCATTTTTTATATAGTCTGTTTTATGCTTTTTTACAGACTTTTTAGGGGGGGCAACAGGTTCTTTAGGAGCAGTTTTCTTTGATGATTTTAATGATTTTTTCTTTACAACACTATCTTCTGTTTGATCATCGGTTATTAAAGTCGAGAGATCTCCATTGAGCCATTCAATTTTTTCATGACTCATTTCCTCAATGGCATTGATGTATTTTTGATCAGCGTCTGTAACGATTGTAAAAGCTTTTCCGCTACGATTTGCACGACCTGTACGACCAATTCGATGGATATAGTCTTCAGCATGTGTAGGAACATCATAATTAAACACATGACTTACCGCGGGGATATCGAGACCACGGGCAGCAACATCAGAAGCAACCAGAAGCGTAAGTTTATTATTTTTAAAATCAGCGAGCGTGTTCATGCGTGAATACTGATCCATATCTCCATGAAGTGCCCCGACATTAAAGTTATGTTTAACGAGCGATCTAAAAAGTTCGGAGATATCTCTCTTTCGATTACAGAAAATAATCGCATTTTGCAGCTCAGCCCCTTCATTTTGGATGAGCTCTCGTAAGACCGCTCTTTTATCCCATGACTTATTTCCAGATTTGACAAGCCGTTGTGTAATTGTGGTCGCTGTTGAGGATGCTTTTGTAACTTCAACAGATACGGGAGAATGTAAAAATTGTTTCGTTAGCTTTGTAATTTCTGGCGCCATTGTTGCTGAAAAGAACAAAGTTTGACGCGTAAAAGGGGTTAGTTTACAGATACGTTCAATATCAGGAATAAAGCCCATATCCAACATGCGATCAGCTTCATCAATAACAAGGATTTCAACGCCCATCAGGAGTAATTTACCACGCTCGAAATGATCAAGAAGACGCCCTGGTGTTGCTATAAGAACATCCGCTCCTCGTTCAAGTTTACGATCTTGGTGTTCAAAAGAAACCCCCCCAATTAAAAGAGCAACATTTAAACGATGATTTACGCCATATTTATCGAAATTTTCTTCAACTTGGGCCGCAATTTCCCTTGTTGGCTCCAAGATGAGCGTACGGGGCATTCGTGCTCTTGCACGACCTTTTTCAAGGAGAGTAAGCATAGGCAATACAAAAGAGGCAGTTTTACCTGTTCCCGTTTGAGCGATTCCTAGAACGTCTTTTCTTTGAAGGACATGCGGAATTGTTTCACTTTGAATAGGTGTTGGCACTGTATATCCCACTGATTTTACCGCTTTAATAACCTTTGCGGAAAGACCTAAATCATCAAAATTGTTTAAAGATGGTACCATTTTTATCAATTGCTCTGTGATTTTAACTGCGCACTCTCAATGATAAGTACAACTAATATTTTACACTCTTAAAAGAGTGTTAAGATGCTTTCACAAAAAATTAAACTATAACAATCATATACATATAAAGCGCATAATACAATCATTAATAGCGAAATTGTTCTGATAAAATGCGCTCATCCCATGAATGACTTGAGTCAAAAAGGATTGAAGCTGTTACTTCTGTTGCCATTGAAATCGTCACTGAATGGACAGATTTAACTTCAACATTATCAGCAGCAGCATTAACAGGGCGTTTGTCGGATTCGAGCATATCAAAACGCACCGTTACTGTATCGGGAAGCAATGCGCCATGCCAACGCCTAGGGCGAAAAGGGCTAACGGGAGTAAGGGCCATGAGGGGGGCCATAAGGGGGAGAATAGGCCCTTGTGCTGATAAATTATAGGCGGTTGATCCTGCTGGTGTTGCGACGAGGACACCATCACAACTTAATTGTTCCATGCGCACGTTATTATCAATACTGATGCGAATTTTTGCTGCTTGATAAGATTGTCGAAAGAGAGAAACTTCATTAATTGCAAGCGCTTCTATAGATCCTTGACATTCAGCTTGTGCAATCATGCGCAAGGGATGAATTTCTTTTTTATGGGCAATGGCAATACGATTGGGCAATTTTTTTTCATGAAATTCATTCATAAGAAATCCTACAGAACCTTGATTCATGCCATAAATAGGTTTTCCAGTATTCATAACGTCTCGTACGGTTTGTAACATTGTTCCATCACCGCCAATAGCAACAACAATATCAGTTTCTTCCAGAGAAGAATGACCATAAACGGAAATCAATTTATGAGTAGCTTTAATAGCTTCCTCAGTCTCTGCAGAAATAAAATGAAAGCGGCTTGGTAATTTAGTCATTTAAAATTATCCTGATACTTGTAATTTATCTTGTAACGTATTTTTTGAGAGTTTTGAAGTTGCAATAAAAGCCCTTTTTATAATAAAAAGAGTATTGAAGACAAAAAGAGAAGCTATTTCAAGATAAAGTATCATCGTAGAAAAGAAAGAAGATTGTATCGTTAGATAATTTACAAATAAGTGATTTTTTTATTAAAATGGTCATTTAAATATTGAAGCTGAGAGTACCATTAGTTAAAAGACTACAACTGATTTTAGTAATTAGCGTGAAGCACCCGTAGCTCAGCGGGATAGAGCGCTGCCCTCCGAAGGCAGAGGTCACAGATTCGAATTCTGTCGGGTGCACCAAACTTTTCAACTCCATATTACATCTCAATAACAATATTCCTTAAAAGAATTGAGTTACCTCTTTATGAAAATGACTATTTGAGTTGTTTATTAAGCTTTGTAGTAAATAAGCAAACAACTTTAAGAGCAGTAAAATTGACGACTGCATCTCTATTTTTTACCTAAGCATTTGGGATATCAAAATAAAAAAGCAAGATTCACATATATACCATAAAAATTCATTTAATTCAATCAGTTATGATGTAACTGATTCAGTGATGTTGACACTAAAACGTTAAATATGTTGTGATGATTGTTAAAATAGATTGATCTGCTTTTTATTCTCTGAGCTAAAGGCTGTGATGGTGAGATGGGATGAGGATGGGAATATAAACAGTTAAGGGAATAATAAAGAGTGGGGGAAAAAGTAACTATCCAAATTTAAATTCTTTAAAAATCTCTCTCTTCGGTATGGTTATCATGGTTTTTGGGATGGGGATTGAGCGGTTTCTCTATACATCTATATTTCCAGTTATGTTGGATAAGGGATTGTTTACCTTTAATCAGCTTTCTTATATAGCCAGTACTAATTATGGTGGTTATTTAGTTGGGAGTATGTTCTTTACGTTTGGTAGAATTGGGAATACATTTTTTGCTCCTCGCATGTTATTTGCTGCAGCCATAGTGACGAGTGTACTTATTATCTCCATGGCGTTAACAACAAGTTTTTACTTAGTTGTTTTGATCCGTTTTGCTGCTGGAATTGCGAGTGCAGCAATGATAGTTTGATTCTATTATGGTTATGCAGTATAGCCATAATGGGCGAATTATTGCTTCGCTTTATGCAGGTGTAGGAGTGGGGCTTCTCCTGGGGAATGAATATGTTATTATGGGGTTGAGCAAGGCGCTTGACGCGGACAATATTTGGTTTGGAGTCGGCTTAATGTCTTTATATATTGCTGCTCTTGTTATTTCTTCTGTTCCCACGGCGTATTGATGAATCCCAACTTTCTGTTAATGTACCGTTCGCGCATGAAAATATTTTTTGGTAACAACTTGCTCTCCTTTATGGGCTAGCCGGATTTGGTTATATTATTGTCGCGACATATCTTCCTCTAATGGCTAAAACATTTAATTTCCAACTCCTTTCCAGTTACTTATGGTCGCTTGTTGGAAGTGCCATTGTTCTCAGTTGTTTTATCTGGGTTATGGGCGGCACATCGGTGGAGAGTATTACATTGTCTTATGCTCAATTTGCTTATCATCCAAGGCGGGTGCATTTTAATTTAACACTCTTCAGCCAATTTCCGGTTTTGGTAATTTTCAGTTGCCTGGGGTTTGGATTCATTTTTATGGGAACGACCTCTTTGGTTATGCCGCTAGCCAAGTATTTACGTGTACCGCATGGCGTAAATCTATACGGATTTGTTGCATTAACTTACAGTTTTGGCCAAATACTGGGACCTTTATTGAGGGGTCTTATGCGATTTGGTTCATATACTGTTATATTTTCAGTTATCTGTGGTGCCGTAGCACTCTTTGCAGCTGCTGAAATTTGTCAATATTGTCTTTGTAAAAGATGGATGGCGCTGATAAATTTTCAACCTTCACTAAAATTTTTGAAGTATTTTTATGAAGATTGAGCTGTTTTAATAGAGAGATAAGAATATGCTTCACTCTACAGTTGCTATTTTGGGCGTTGTCCCTTGTGAGATCAATATTCTCGAACGTTTTCTCATGCTTTATTGCCATTATCCATTTTCTGAAGATATTGATATTTTATTGATTGATCCCAACGAGATGGGAATTGGCGTGCATAGTGTGCACCAGCCCGATTATTTGTTAGTTAACACAACCAGCCTGCCAAATTACTTTATTTGTTAATGATACCTTGAAGGAGATAGGTCCTATTCGTAAAGGGCCCAATTTTTGGCTCTTCAACAAGGTTGTCGTAATATTAACGATGCTTTTTCTCGTACAAAATATGATGGGAGAGAGATCAAAGAAAATGATTATTTATCACGTTGTTTGTTAGGCATCTATCTTGGGCTTACAGAGAGTTCACGCAGAATTTACCTTCCTATATTCGTATTAAGGAGATCCGACAAAGAGCTGAAAATCTTCATCTTTGTCCAGAAAACGGTTGTTCTGGCAGACGGCTATCATTACAGTGCAGATTTCGTTTATATCACGACAGACCGTGGTAAGAATGTATATTCTCAGCATGATGATAGCTTGCAACAGTTTGTGACTGCTCATCAAATGAGAAACGCGCTTTTAGACTATTATTCAATGCTTCATTTAATCGAACAGCTGGACTCTGTAGCGCTTCAATCTCGTATGTTGATGCAAAGGATCGGATTAAGCGCCTATGGTGTCTTATCGCAATTGATTTACGGTCGCGGTGGTAATTTTACTGAAGATGCAGGTCAGTTACACTATATATAAAGTGGAAAAGAGCCTACGATAGCTCTGTTTTCTCATCAAACATTGCCTTTTAGTCGTCGTGGCGTTAATCAAAAAGGTGATGGTGAACAATATGTGCCTTCATTCCTTATTCTTGATGCGATACATCATCAGCAAATGCAGCAATAGCATTACTACCGGTTCGTCACAGTTAAATTTTGAAACGCAGATTTTGCTACTGCTGCTTAAAGAAAAAAGAAGTCTTTACTCAGTGATGTGGAATTTTCTTCAGCTATTGGCAGAAATGATAAGACGAGTATTGTAGGAAAGAAGGCACCTTCTCCTAAGATTTCAGGTGGTCACGTTGATACGGCAAAACGTTGTATGATCTCTCATATAGGCTGTGAAGGTGGTTGCGGTTATGTTTGGCAGTTTTTATCCGGAACATTTCCTATGCAAATAACGAATAGGAGCAGTCTAGGCTAGAAATGAGGTGGTTATCAGGAGGCGGAAGTTGGAGTCATGGTGCAGAGAGTGGACATTTTGCACGTGCTAACGTCTCTTCTGCTAGAGACAAAGAACAATTAGGCACCCGTGGATGTAGCCGTCTTCGTCATTTTGTTTAGGAGGGGTAGATGATCGATTATCCAGAGCATTTAAATACAAAGCAAGATTATCTGAACATGCTTGAATTTAATAAAACTGAAACAGTGCGTTTTTATTGAGTCTTTGTTAAAGAGCTTCAAGAAGGAGAAGAGGGGGGGAGAAGATGATACGTATAGGGTTTGTATGACAACCGAAATGCCGTCTGATCTCAATGGAGATTTTGTAGAAAAGCGTTGTCAGTATGAATTACAGGCAAGCGAATATGCGCCGCTTTTTCAACTTGGCTTTAGCGTTGAAGAAGTTGATCAAAGAGCATAGCCAATAGAGATTATAAAAAAAGATTTTAATCCAGCCTCACGTTTGTGGGGCTTTTTTATGGAAGATTTAGATGAGAAAGATATCCAAAGAAGGGTTAGAACTTATCAAGCAATGGAAAGGTTTGTGTCTAGAACGACTTAAAAGATATAATATCAAAAAATGCAACAAAGTCAATATGTTGTTTGCAATTATTTGATATGAGTCCACTTAAGAATCCATCCTTTTATGCATGATTCATTTGACCATTTTGTATAAACAATTGCCATGTATGAATAGACCATAAAAAGCAAATCATGATGTAAATATTATAACGCATGTGTGTATTCAAATGAAATGAAAAGCAGTTATCATCCATAACAGTTCATAAATTTTATGATACGTTTTTATCACTCAAAATCGCATTGTTAAAAACGCAATCGTTTGAAATTTTCAATACCATACGTTTAAAGAAAACAGCTTATTTTAATGATTGGATTCTTAATCGCATAACAAAGAACAAATTAACATTTACCAAACTTGCGAGCGCAAAATCTAAGGATGTTATAGTAACATTAGATTATCCTATAAGAAGATAATCGTTTAAAACTGTTATAAGCTTATAGGTTTTCATTTATAAGATTGCATAAAAGATTTAAAGATAAAATCGTTTTTAAAAACGCTTTTTAAAAATTTAGAAAATGATAGGTCAGGCATTATACAAACATATCATCACAACGATATGAAATTCAAAACGTTATATCTTATGATAAAAAATGCTTTTTTTGAACATATGCAAGCAAGC
>NZ_CABFVS010000038.1 GCF_902150025.1 Bartonella massiliensis | reverse complement strand
TTAGCGTATATAGTACCCTTTCAACTAAAGAGTCAATATCATTTTTTCAATTTTTTAAAAATAAAAATATAAAATTAAAAGTTGTATTCCAATGTATTACACTAAAAATAAGAACGTAAATTAAAAAGTAGGCTATTTAAAGAAAAGTACAAACAACCATACCTCTCAATCATAAAAACGAATTGCATGAAAGTTCCTTGTGGAGTAACGGCTGCTCTTAGATCATAATTCCCCTCCTCTCACAATAGTTATAACTCTCCTTAAATATTACGATGTGCTTCATGTAAAAGACTCAAAGACAAGCTACATATTCTATAATCACCATTGCATAAATATCTTACACCCATTATGCTTTTTCATAAGAGCAAAAGGAAGGTGTCAATGTCATCTAAACTGACGCGTAACCAAACATTGGTTCTGAATACTTTAAAGAATGCAAAAGGGCCTTTAAGTGCTTATGCGATTCTTGATCATTTACGTGAAGAAGGTTTTCGTGCACCTCTCCAAGTTTACCGAGCACTAGAAAAACTCGTGCAATTAAAATGCATTCATCGTCTTGAAAGTGTTAATGCCTTTATGGTCTGTTTACACCCCGAAAAGTGTCAACACGAACTTACCACCTTCATCATTTGTGAAAACTGTGGCAAAGTCAACGAAATACAAAATCAAACGATTGTATCGAGTTTAAAACAAATGGTTCAGGCTGTTGACTTCCAAGCACACAAAAGCACCCTAGAAGTACGAGGCCTTTGCAAAAAATGCGCAACAAAATAAGATCTCTAACTTGCAAGTCCATATATTTAGCATTATGTTTCAAAAACTACTTTGTTATTTGAAAAGCTCTTATCGCCCTTGCATATATATCACGACCAGAATGATGGGCTTATAATACTCATTAAGAATATAGATATTGAAAGTATAAATCATGTCCATAGCTGAGACAATTTTTTCAACCAAAAATTTCAATAAAACAAAACAGAAGAAACTAATTAAGGCTCTTCTTATCGTTCTTGCACTTCTTGTACTTTGGTTTAGTTATAAGTGGATAACACATTGGCGTTATATGCTCTCTACTGAAGACGCCTATGTGCAAGGAGATATAGCGGCTATCGCACCTAAATTAAATGGATATATAGAAAAAGTTGCTATTAAAGCCAACCAAATTGTAAAAAAAGACGATATCTTATTTTACTTAGACAATGGGGATTATCAAATAGCCCTGGATCAAACAAAAGCACATATTAACACACAGAAAAAAACACTTCTACGCATTGATGCACAAATCACAGCAGCACGGAGTGCTTTAGATGATGCAAAAGCACAAAAAGAAGCCGCTTCAGCCATAGCAACCAATGCGCAACTCACCTTAAAACGTGTAATAGAGCTGAAAGCCAATCATTATGCTCCTCAATCGGATGTTGATGATGCCAAATCAGCTTATGAACAAGCCATTGCGAATGTTAACCGTGCGGAGGCACAAATAGCTGCAGCCCATGCCAATATCCAAGTGTTAGAAGCACAACGGAGTGAAACAGAAAGCCAAACAAAGAGTTTAGAACTCTCACGTGAAAAAGCACAACGTGATCTTGATTCAACCATTATACGGGCACCATTTGATGGAATTATTGGAAATTTAACTGCAAAAACAGGAGATTTTGTTGTAAATGGCCAACGCCTTGCGGCATTGGTTCCTATACACGCGCTCTATGTTGAAGCAAACTATAAAGAGACACAATTGCAAAACATCCACGCTGGGCAAACAGCCTATATTACTGTAGATGCCTTCGAAAAGGAGGTCTTTACAGGAACAGTACTTTCTATTTCGCCCGCAACAGGCGCTGTTTTTTCCCTTCTCCCCCCACAAAATGCCACAGGTAATTTTACTAAGGTTGTCCAACGTATTCCGGTACGTATCTCTATTCCAGAAGAAGCGCTAAAAACCGGATATATTCGAGCGGGAATGAGTGTTTCTGTAGAAATTGATACACGTACAAAACCACAAGATAAAAGTCTCTTATAGTAACAAACAAATGGCCCTATTATTATGACATCTTCCATACCAAAGCCCATACAATCGCAAGAGCGTATAGAAATCCGTAACATTGTGCTTTTCATAGTTATGGCCTTTGGTATGTTCATGGCTATTTTGGATATCCAAATCGTTGCCTCCTCTTTAGCTGAAGTTCAAGCTGGTCTTGCTGCAAGCTCTGAAGAAATTTCATGGGTTCAAACCTCCTATCTCATTGCTGAAATCATCATGTTGCCCCTTTCTGGATTTTTAGGAAGATTGCTTTCAACACGCGTTTTCTTTACGATCTCAGCTGTTGGATTTACGATTACCTCTATTCTTTGTGCAACAGCAACATCCATTAACGAGATGATTATATACCGTGCATTGCAAGGTTTTATTGGTGGAGGAATTATCCCAACCGTTTTTGTCGCCTCTTATGTTATTTTTCCTCCTTCCAAACGTCCAATTGTCGTTCCTATTGTTGGACTCGTCGCAACACTGGCCCCCACTATTGGTCCAACGGTTGGAGGATATCTGTGTCATCTCTTATCATGGCACTGGCTTTTTCTCGTTAATGTGCCTTTTGGCATTATTATTTCAATTCTCGCATGGAAATTGATTGATTTTGATAAAGCAGATCCATCTCTCATGGCTAAATTTGACTGGTTGGGACTCATTTCTATGGCTGTTTTTCTAGGAACTTTAGAATATGTACTAGAAGAGGGTGCAGGTCATGATTGGTTGAATGATCAGCTGATTCGGGACTTATTTATTCTCATGATCTTGTCTGCCACCCTCTTCTTCTGGCGTGCTTTTACAGCAAAAGAGCCTATTGTTGATCTTACGGCTTTTTCTAATTTTAATTTTTCTGCTGCATCCATTTTTTCCTTTTCCATAGGCATCGGTCTTTATGGACTCACATATCTTTATCCTGTCTATTTGAGCCAAATCCGCCATTATGATTCCCTCATGATTGGAGAAACATTGTTTCTTTCAGGATTGGTCATGTTATTCACCGCCCCTCTTGCTGGATATCTTTCCGCACGAATCGATGCACGTTTAATGATGGCGATAGGACTTTTGGGTTTTGCAATAGGAACTTGGATGGCGAGTTCTATTACGGACAACTGGGATTTTTGGCAACTCTTTTGGCCGCAAGTTTTCCGTGGTTTTTCTATAATGGTATGTATGGTTCCTGTTAATAATATTGCCTTAGGAACACTCCCACCAGAACGAATGCAAAATGCTTCTGGGCTTTTTAATCTTACACGGAATCTGGGTGGTGCTGTAGGACTTGCCATTATTAGCACTCTCATGACAAAACGTACAGACTTCCATTACGAACGAATAGCCGAAACGCTCAACCACGCAAACAGACAAGCAACTGAAATGCTTTCAAAGCTTACTTTATTCTTAAAAACAGAAACCTTTGATTCCTATACACTTGCTCTTTCTCAACTGTTTGGTATGGTCCGTGTACAAGCAACGATTATGGCTTTTAGTGACATTTTCTTTATCATAACCATCATCTTTGGTATTTTGGGATTTATGACCATTTTTCTCAAAAAAATACCACCTCTTACAGATGATTCTCCCCCCAGTCACTAAGTTTAATTTAAATTGAGGACTATTTTTTATTTTTATCACTTTCCCCGATTCGTTTTCACTTTATCTTTTCTCAATCAATACACGCACTTCTAAATGATTCTTTTGATAAACATTCTTTTCAATGCGAGCTCTTTACGCATTTAAAAAAATAACTTTTCGCATGAAAAATTGTTTTAGAGAATAACAAACAAAAAGCTTATATAAAGAATAACATATTGATTTATATGGATAATTTAGCTTTATTCAACTTGAATTAAGAGACCTCAATAGCGTATGATTCTAATCATTTCAAATCTATTTATCTTGAATCAATCAAAATCACTTGCTTGGCACATCAAAAGCGGGGCTGGCGTGTGAGTAAAAACTGTATAATAAAAATAGCTTTTCATGAAGCGTCTTACAAGCCCGAAAGTTGGTCCGCAACACTCAAAGGCTGGCACAAGTGTATGATGGTGCTAGCTTGTTACTCCATAAGCGTAAAGATGGGGATGTTCAATAGCTCTATCGTTATACCATTTACAGGCGCCTTCGCGGAATAAAGGTGGTATACCGCTTTGAAAGATGTTTCTTTTAAAACAAACCCGTGAATCGGCAACATATCTATATTCCATTTGGGATGTTCTGTTCTTCGTGAAGGGCGTGCCCCCATTAAGGTGCTCCACACCATTGAGATCCCATCTTTACCGTTATGGAGTCACAAACCATTATCGTCAAACGCTTTTACAGCCCCAATATTGTGACTCCCTTGGTATTTGAAACAATTCATAAAAAGTATGCCTTTCTTGTAAAGTTTTGCTTCACACGACTCTTCTTGCTTATAGCGTGCAAAAGACATGACTTTGATGGATTGAATATGGAACAGATTTGGAACGACAAAAACGCGCGAGATTTAAAGGTACTAATTCAATAGGTAAAAAATGCAAAAAGCATGAATGTTCCTTATCAATCAATAAGTTTTTCATAAAAATAAAGAAATTCTTTTGATAAAGATTTTTTATTTCTCACGATAGGTCGCAAAAAATATTAAAAAAATATTTGCGCCATAAGATCTCTCATCTTTCTAGCACTCCTATTTTACGTGATGTCCTGTATGGAAATGATTCTATAAGATTTTTTACGCTTGATTCTTTTTATGCTTACACGAATAGATTACCATTCTCTTTTTCTTCTTCCCCATGGGGTTTTCCCTTTTAAGGGGGGCATAAAAGATGTATGATCTTTTTGATTTTTATTCACATCCCCCTTTCCCTTATAAGGTTCAAGACAACATTTTTTGATTCTGAATGTGAAAATTTAAAATGAGAAAATCATCCTATAACCGACATGCTCATGCCAATTGCAAAACATTGTCTTTAGAAGCCATTATCTTTATAGGGTAAAAGAAGTAAGAGTATGTTTTTTTTTAAAGTTTTCAAACAGGTGATTTTATTTTTTTATGTTCTTCTAAAGAAGCTCATTCCTATAATTTTGATTTGACCATCGCACATTTTTCTCCCCCGTCATTCAACACACGCTAAAAGCGTATAGATTTCTCAAAATACCTCTCTTTTTTGAATAAAAGTTAAACAATGAATGATTTCTTTCTATGCCCCAATTGTGCAGTGATGAATCCACAATTATGAATGACAGCAACCCTATCTTCAGGATAAATATCTACACACTTGTTTAACTTCTCAAAAACGCACATTATTAAATCTCCCCTAAAATACTTTAGAAATGCTTCCAATATCCTTTTCCAGATAAGCCAATCAACATTTCTGATATGAAAAATTCAAGGATATAAAGGATATAAATGAGAAGCTCTCGTTCGTAAGAATACATTGATTGATAAATATAATTTATCATATTGCATATTATAATGCACAATCCGAATATCATAAATATCTTTCTATTTGGCAGCAATTGAGGATGCATCAATCAAAACCTATTCCCTTATCTCCTCACAAGCAGAAAAATAAAAGCTGAAAAAAAAAGAATGCCGTCTCGATACAAAATCGACCAATGATATGGAGGGCTGGATTTTTTAGATGATACTGGCTAAAGCATTCAAAATCATTCAAGAAGTCGGTTTCTTTCCATATTATGAAATAGGCACACACTTTCAAAAAAATGAGCTTTCGATATATTGCTGTGAACTTAATTAAAACGCTCAAAAATAAAAAATCAGCGCCATAAAGAAAGTCCGCGCAACACAATCACAAAACACCTTCCCAAAACTTTGTACAAACACTTTGCCACCAAGCAATAAGCTCGCTCAATACGAACAGTGTTGTGTTAAAAATGAAATAAATACAATCTTCAAGCCACTTTATGCTGCTGAAAACGACTCGAAACGTCTCGTTCTCCACGAGCAACCAAAATTCCATAACATCCAGAAAGATAGTGCGGTATCAATTCCAAAGCTTGAAAACGATGTTTTTCATAAGGACCAGGCATTGCCAAATTTTCTGTTAAGCGATTTGAAAAACCAAAACGTTGATAAAATTCAGAATCGCCTACCAATAAAATAGCGCCATACCCCAATTTTTTTGCTGTTTCAATTGCATGACGAACTAAAATTGACCCTATTCCCATACCAGCACATTCAGTTGCAACAGCCAAGGGCCCCAAAAGTAAAGCATATTGTATTTCATTTTTTTCTTTAAAAAAAGAAACATGCCAAAGACGGACACTCCCTACAAGCTCACCAAGCGCATTTTTAACCACAAAAGAAAGCCCCTGAGCCGCTAACCGACCACGACGTAAAGCCTCTGATGATTTACGTTTACGTCCATACCCCATCGTTGCATCAAGCAAAATTTCTCGATCAAACTGATCTGCTTCTTGCTCCAATGAAAGTGTAAAACATGCGCCATCTTTTGTTTGAAAATTAATCATGTTCATCTCAATGACCGCCCTCTTATAGCGCCATGACGAGCATAGCAAAAAATCTAAAAAGCCTATCGTTAAAAGGAAGTTTTAGATCACATACGATCGTAAAGGCTCAAAACCATTAAAAGCAACAGATGCGTAAGTTGTTGTGTAAGCACCCGTTCCATGGATCAATATCTTATCTCCTATCGTTAGAGATAAAGGAAGCGGATAAGGTGTTTTTTCATAGAGAACATCAGCCGAATCGCATGTTGGTCCAGCCAAAATACAAGGCTCCATAACCTTATCATCATGAGGGGTCTCAATAGGATAACGAATGGCTTCATCCATAGTTTCAGCAAGACCATTAAATTTTCCAATATCAAGATAAACCCATCGGACATTATCATTGTCTGCTTTTTTAGAGATCAGAACAACTTCTGTGCGAATAACACCAGCATTGCCAACCATCGCACGCCCTGGCTCAATAATTGTCTCAGGAATACGATTACCAAAATGCTTTTTTAATGAATCAAAAACTGCCGTGCCATAAACTTGTTCTGTAGGAACATCTTTCAAATAACGCGTTGGAAAACCACCTCCCATATTCACTAACTTTAATGAAATACCCTCTTGTTCCAAATTTTTAAAAACACTAGCAGCATCCGATAAAGCACGATCCCACGCACTCAGATCAACCTGCTGAGACCCAACATGAAAAGAAACACCATAGGCTTGCAAACCTAATTGATTTGCGCGTTTTAGCACATCAACCGCCATAGCAGGAACACAACCAAATTTGCGAGACAAAGGCCACTCTGCCCCTTTTCCATCGGTCAGAACGCGGCAAAAAACACGTGCTCTAGGGGCTACACGTGCAATTTTTTCTACTTCTTCAATACAATCAACCGCATAAAGTGAAACACCCAAAGCATAGGCTTGCGCGATATCACACTCTTTTTTAATCGTATTTCCAAAAGAAATCCGCTCTGGTGTTGCCCCAGCATCTAAAGCCATTTCAATTTCCGCAACAGAAGCCGCATCAAAAGAAGATCCTAAAGAGCAGAGCAAACGCAAAATTTCAGGCGCTGGGTTCGCCTTTATTGCGTAAAAAATACGAGACTGCGGTAGAGCTTTTTCAAAATTTAAATAGTTGTTACGAACAACATCAAGGTCAACAATAAGGCATGGACCTTCACCACGATGTGTTGCAAGAAAATCGCGAATACGTTGCGTTGCCATCTGCAATTCTCCTTGAGGGAACGCTCCCCCACTCTATGCTTAAGACAGCCAAAGCTGCCAAAAACCAAAGGACAAAAAACACACAACAACCATCCCCATTCTGATTATAAAAAAAATCAGAAATTAGCATTGCATGCAGCGAAAGAACAGCGCGAAAAACGCGTCATTCCATTTTATCTGCCTTTTTGATTGGAATTGAGAAAACTACTTCCGCACTGAAGGCAATGAGGTGTGCCTCTATAGTTATCCCAGCATTTAAAAGCTGGAAGACACCAGAAAGGCCCGCACCGTCGTTGCTTCAAGATGTCCTCACTCTTGCAATTGGCTGTAAGAATGACTGGAGCGGTTAGTTCCAGGTACCGTACCGGTTAATCTCACCATTTGAGAACCAGCGGACACCCACAGGCACGTGCGACTTTGGGCAAGAGATTTTATAAAATGAATCCTTTCTCATTTCAATCACTTTTTTAGTTTTAAACATTTTTTAATTTTTAAAGAGAATATGATGCAAAAAAACAACACTCTCTTCCACCCAATAAAGCCATTCCTCCATTTTCATGGGATTACGCCCCTCCACCACCCATACAACATAAATGACTTTAAAAGCGCCTCTTGTTTCTCTTCCTTATTCTATTTTCCAACACCATCTATAGAAAACAACGTAAAATATCGTATTCAATATATTCATTTATAATTGATACTTTATTGTTTTGACCTTAGATCAAGAGTTCCACCGTAAAATGCTTTCATTTCCCCCTCTCTTATAATGAATCAATCAAAATTATTCGCTTGTACATCACACGTATAAAACAGCGTCTAGCTACAAAACAGTTGAAAAAAGGAATAAAATACCTCTTATGAATCCTCTCAAATGCAAAGAATACCAACATTGGAATCTGGGAAGATCTGGGCTGAAGCAATATCATCTGTAGATGATGATATCCTTGCCCCAACAAAACACCCTTATCTTGCTCATTGATATCTTAAAAAATATCTGTGCTTTCAATATCCATTTCCCCCCATTCTTCAACAAGCTACCACGCAAAATCCCCCATACAATAGAGCTGCTCTGGTATAACTCAACTGCATATCACCATCTTTATACTTATGAAATTATAAACAAACGCCCCCATTCTATCTGCCAACGCCCGATATTGCAGCAACACCTCCATTAAGATATATCATTACTATCTTAAATGTTTTTTTCCACAGACTTTCCCATGGAACGTATCAGTGATATGTGATTCGTCATCCTCCAATCTGCAAAAAGTAAATTTTATAATATTCAAATCTTTTATTAAAACTAAATTATCATTATAAATCAATGCACTATATTTAAGTTTTGAAATTATACGCGCCTATTATCATTCCATTTGTCTTAACCTGAAAGCTGTTTTTCATCTTCTCTTAATGTGTCGTATCTTATTCATTCTCATATTTTTTTCTTAAAACTATCGCTTTCCCTCCACTCTCGTAAAACGAGGAAAAAGCCTAATTTTGGAAAAATATGAAATTTTACAACCAGTACCCATTTTTACATCATTTGTTCGCTCAGCTTTATGGTTTTCAAAAACATCTAAAGCAATGCCTTTTAAATCATGAAAATGACGTATGTTCTCATGCTTTTGTTTATCGTTTTTTGAATGGAATCACGCCCCTCATGTAAAATAGCATATCCCAAACGAAATATAGTTGGGTTGCATCTTTAGTTGCTTTCTTTAAAGAGATATTTCTTAAAGCACTTGAACTCATCTCAAGCCAGCACCCGTAAAATGATACAATGGTCCCCCTATGAAATAATATAAATCTATTGGGCCCCACTATCTTGAGACTTCGTAAAAGAGCAAACCAAGCATCATCACATACTAAACCACCAATGTTACGACAGTTCTTAAAACCTGAGACGATTCATTAAAAGGTATGTCTTTTCTTGTATCGTTTTACGCCACACAACCTTCCCCACTGGTAACGTGCAAAAGATATGGTTTTGATTGATTCAATAAAGCAAAAGTTTCAAGTGAGAGAATTCTCACGATTTTCAGATCTCTCATTCAATATAGAAACGATAAACGGTTATAAATCAATGTGCTAAACTGTTAGAAAACAGCTTCTCCATTTTAAAATAAAAAGTACTTGAATACTCAATCCTATCAAATAACGGGAAGCAAATGATCTATAATGATTATTTATATAACTGGATAATTTAACGCAGACCAAAAGACCGAATAACATTCGGTCTTATAAAGAAATATTCTTCTACAAAGATCAAAGATAGCTCTCTCTTAAATTTAAGAGAAAAAAGCTAAAACTTAAATCCCGATACAACAATATCCTTATGTCCCTTGATGCGAATCAATTGCACGCAACTTCAACAATTGAAATTGCCTATGGCGCTCACGAAAACGCTCTCTATCAGCTTCACTACGCGTGTTATAACAAGCATCACACGAAACACCTTCCTCGTAATGAGGCGATAATTTGCTTTCAGCATTCAGAGGCGAACGACACGCGCGACAGAGTTCACGTCCACATTCTTCAAGACCATGTTGAACAGAAACACGCTCATCAAAAACAAAACATTCACCCCACCATAAACTTTCCTCTTTGGGAATTTTTTCTAGATATTTTAGAATTCCCCCCTTTAAATGGTACACTTGCTCATAGCCAAGTTCACGAACATAGGCGGTTGATTTTTCACAACGAATACCGCCCGTACAAAACATAGCAATTTTCTTTTTCTTCTTTAAATCAGCCTCATGTTGACGCACCCATTCAGGAAATTCGCGAAATGTTTTAATATTGGGATCAATGGCTCCTTTAAAACTTCCAATCGCATATTCATAATCATTACGCGTATCAATGAGAATGGTCTCTTCATCTTGAATAAGAGCATTCCAGTCTTCAGGATCGACATAAGTCCCAACAACTTTTAGCGGATCAACCCCTTCAACCCCCATGGTCACAATTTCTTTTTTCAACCGCACTTTCATGCGATGAAAAGGCATTTTTGATGCCCATGAATACTTAATCTCCGGCGTTTGAAACGCTGGCTCAGCCCTAATAAAATCGATCAACGCTTCGATGGCTTCACAAGAACCAGCAACAGTTCCATTAATTCCCTCTTGTGCTAAAAGCAGGGTCCCTTTGATATCCTTTGCTTGACATAAATCCTGTAAAGGCTTTTGTAATTGACGATAATGCTTCAAATCTGCAAAGCAATAAAGCGCAGCAACTTTAAAATTCTTTTCCATGTGTTTTGCCATAACGTGCGTTTCATCCAATTTCAAGATCTATTCATTTACTCTTTAACATATTGTGCTTACAATATCATCTTGAAGAAAGAATATCATGTGCCAAAAAAGAGAAAAACTTTTATTATATTTGCAAAGACAAACCATTATACCTGTTTTGCTCATTGACAATCTACAAAATGCTGTACCCTTAGCACGCGCTCTTGTCAAAGGTGGATTAACAACAATTGAAATCACCTTGCGAACACCACATGCCCTCAAAGCAATTCAAGCCATTACACAAGAAGTCCCTGAAGCAATTGTTGGAGCCGGAACAATTCTCAACACAACACACTACGAACAAGCCGAAAAAGCTGGAGCAAAATTTATTGTAAGCCCCGGATTATCAAATGAATTAATCAATTGTGCAAAAAATAGTGAAACTCCTCTTCTTCCTGGTGCAATGACCCCAAGTGAACTCATGCAAGCACTCGATAAAGGCTATTCATATCTTAAATTTTTTCCTGCCAAAGCCGCTGGAGGATTTGACTTTATTCAAGCATTAACCTCTCCTTTTTCTGAAATCTTCTTTTGCCCCACAGGTGGTATAACACAAAAAAGTGCAACACAATGGCTCCAACTTCCTAACGTTTTTTGTGTTGGCGGTTCTTGGGTAGCGCCCCAACAGCTCATTTCAACAAAGGATTGGGATTCAATTAGTGCGTTAGCGTATACTGCATCACAACTCTCCTCTTGCCCCACAAAAGCACGCTCTACAACGTGAAGGTGTGGGGGCATTATTCGCCCCTTCAAATAAGACTAAAGCCTTCACACATCCTTGCGCAATCTTTTAGCATTGCCATAGAACCACAAATCATCATCCGATCTTCATCGGAAGAAATTTGAAAAACTATTGTTTTTTTTAAAAGTACATGACAAAAGCAAAAAAATAGCCCCAATTCCTTCATCCCACAAAGGCACGCTCTACAACATAAGTTGCAGGAGCATTATTCGCCCCTTCAACAAGACCAAAGCCTTCACACATCCTTGCGCAATCTTTTAACATTGCCATAGAACCAC
>NZ_CABFVS010000037.1 GCF_902150025.1 Bartonella massiliensis | reverse complement strand
AAATCATCACCCGATCTTCATCAGGATGAATTTTAGGCAGACCCGTTGTTTCAAAAAAGCATCCACTCTCCATCACAGTTGTAATACGCCCCATATGCTCAGAAGATTCACGCGTGGTCATAGGATAAAACTTCAACTGTTTCGTGTATTCACCAATCAGTGGATCTTGTTGCAAAGAGCAAACAAGATCTTTTGCATAAGTCAACTCATTCTTTTCACGCGTTGTTTGAATAAGCACCACTTCTGAAAATTTTTCATACGTTTCAGGATCACGTATAAGGCTTGCAAAAGGAGCAACCCCCGTACCGGTTGAAAGAAGATAAAGGCGTTTTCCAGGAATAAGAGCATCAAGAACCAGCGTTCCCGTAGGTTTTTTACGCATGAGAACTGTATCACCAATTTTAATTTTTTGCAGATGCTCGGTTAATGGCCCTCCTGGAACTTTGATTGAAAAAAACTCAAGCTGTTCATCCCAAAAGGGACTCGCGATCGAATAAGCGCGATAAATCGGCTTTTTTGCATTTGGCAAACCGATCATAACAAATTCACCTGAACGAAAACGAAAACTTTCCGGACGATTCAGTCGAAATTTAAATAATCGATCCGTATAATGATAAACCTCTTGAACAGTAAGAGCAAATACATTCTCAGGAATCGGAAAATCTGAAGCAACGCTGCTGCTGTTTGACGAAACATTGGTAGCAGACGTATTCATACTCTTCCCCATAGCTTTATTGAACGTTAAATTTCGAATTCTTGACGTGATATAATACGTGCATAACCATCTGCCAACAATTTTCTTAAAGCAAAACTCTTAAGATTAACACTTTTATGTCAAAATTAATCGAATAAAGAAAATACAAATATAAATTATATTCCAAGAAAAAAATTGAAGATTAAACAATCACTGTACTCTCTTCGCCTTTAACACATCATGCCATTTGTCCATTATAACGTTATAACATTCTTTCACTTTACAAAGTTTATAACCCAAGACCTTAAAATAAAAGAGTTAAAACTTTTGTTAATTGAACAATAAACGCACGCCCCCAACAAAATCCCAGCATTATACAGCCATTGTTTTCTGACCTTTTTACACTGCTCCTGCCATAAACAAATGAATCTAACGCACTCTATGACCCCTCAAACTGATTTAACGCAAAACAACCAAAAGATAGCAAAGCCAATATGAAAGTCCCCAATCTACCTTGAAAAGAAATAATATCCAAATCAACGGCTTTTAATGGATCAGCAAGTGAATACACACTCTTTTTTATTTAAGAAAAGTAATTTTAAGTGCATGAAACAATATCTAAAATTGCCTAGATGAGTGATCGCCGCTTTTCTCGTGGAAAAAACGTGTAAGTCATTGCTTGTAATTCATTGATTGAGGGTAATAATTTATCATTTTATATTCTCTAAATAAGCAAGCCATGCTTATTTTAAGAGAAACAATTCCACTCGCAAAAACAGCATAACATTGCACTCTTCAAAATGATACAATACAATAAGTTATGTTTCATTTTTTTAATATGCCTCTGTTAGGAAAAATAAGTAAAAAACATAAATCTATGTTTTATCAATTATCAAACGACACTGGGTTGATAACAACACAGATAAAACGAAAACATCTCTTATATCCAGAGTACTATTTTACATAAAAAACGGCTTTCATAGTGCATGATTTAAGTATGGGAGACTTATGATTTTAGCCATAACAAACAGCATTTTTTCCTCTATCATAAGGTATCTTTATGAAATACCCTTACGCACGAACAAAGATAAGATTTTAAAATGAATAAATCCGTTAATGATGAAATAAATACATCCCTCTATGCAGCTGTCGCAACCATTGATGTCAGTGCCATTGTTGCCAATTATATCGCTTTAGCTCAACGTGTGGCTCCAACACAATGTTCAGCCGTTGTAAAAGCAAATGCCTATGGGCTAGGCACTCACAAAATTGCCCCTGCCCTCTATCAAGCGGGTTGTCGTACTTTTTTTGTCGCTCAAATCAGAGAAGCATTACAATTAAAGAGCATTTTACCATCAAATGCCATGATAGCCCTTCTGAATGGACTTCCACACTTGGCAGAAGAATTTGTCGCACAGTCTGGTATTGTTCCTGTCTTGAACTCTTGGAATGCCATTGAAGTTTGGCAAAAGATTTGTCAAAAAAAGGATAAAAAATTTCCAGCAATTGTTCAAATCGATACCCATATGAACCGATTAGGACTTGATCAAAAAGAATTACAAAAACTCATCAAACACCCTACAATTTTTGAAAAAGCAGACATAAAATATATTCTCGCTCACCTTGCTAATGGAGAAGATGATACACACCCATCAAATTATGCTCAATTAACTTCTTTCAAAACGGCTCTTGCCCAACTGCCCCCTTGTAGCGCTTCCTTTGCAAATTCTGGAGGTATTTTTTTGGGCTCAGATTTTTATTTTGACCTTGTTCGCCCTGGTATTGCACTTTACGGGGTCGATCCTTCCGGAAAACACACATCCCTTCTGAAACCTGTTTTAAAACTTGAAGCCCAAGTCATTCAAAACCGCATTGTTGATGCAGGAGCACCTGTTGGTTATGGAGAAAGCTTTATAACCAACAGACCAAGCACTCTGACAACCATTTCTATTGGCTACGCAGACGGCTGGCTCCGTTCTCTTTCGAATAAAGGAACTGTTTATTTCAATGGACACACACTTCCCATGGTTGGGCGCGTTTCTATGGATTCCATTATTGTCGATACAACCGATCTTGATCAAAAGCCTCAAATGGGTGACTGGGTAGAACTCATTGGACCCCATCAAACACTTGAAAAAGTATCTCTAGATGCCAACACCCTTCCCAATGAAATTCTAACGTCTCTTGGTTCGCGTTATAAATACATTTACACCTAGAAGCTCTCTGAAAAAAATAAACCGATAAAAATCATCATCTTAAAAAATCAGAGAGCTTCTACGAAAGATTTGAAAACAATCAAATAGAATGATCATGAAACTTCATGCAGTCACAGAGATCTCAAACTAGACAAGTTAATGAACTGTTTATGGAAAAGTCTTTTACCAAAAACACAAAAACTAAGCCTTTTTCGCATAAATTGACAAAAGAAACTCCTGCCAAATTTTTAAATCAATAGCCCCATTAAGCCAAAATATTCATTCTCTTCATATCATACAACACTTTGATTTATAATAATAGTCTAGCGTCATTCAATTTAAATTATAAGCTTGAATACCGCAAAACTCTCTTATTTCCATCTTATTCATAGTTAAGCAACCAAACCTATTCTTGTGCACACCACAAAGCAGAAAAAATCGTGTGGGTAAAATGATTTCAAAAAGGAAAATATATCTTATGAATTCCTAAAAGAACCCCTCCTTCATTGGGAAATTGATCAATAAATCATGAGGGTACCTGATTCACACCTTTCTGAAATAAAGATAGTGGTACGCAATAAACTTTATATCATTACGAAATGATTTTATATCATTCATCCGACCTTATACCACGAGTCTATCTTTACTACTCATAAAGCCTATTGTGAAATGATGACATATTGATTTATAATGATAATTCACTGTTTTGCATATTAAATGAAAGTCCCAAATACCGTAAAACTCTCTCATTTCAAATCTGCGTATATTTAATCAATCAAAATCACTTGGCTTACACATCATAAGCAGAACTGCGGATAAGTAAAAACTGTACAAGAACAGTATGTCTCTTATAAAGAGGCTCCAAGACCAAGGGCTTATACTATTAAACGTTGGCAAAATATGCGATGGGAAAGTGTGTGATAATGCCGCTTACTCTTTCACAAGCCTAAAGATAGAGCGACTTTATATTACTGTATGGGATCTTTACCATCATATCATTCATGGTTGCCACCATGTAATGGGCTTGAAAACCTTAAAAGGTATTTCTTTAAAACAAACTTATGAAACGACAACATACCTATATTCTGTTTGAGGTATTCTGTTTTACGTGAAAGGTGTGCCCCCATTAAAGAACACAATAAAACAAAAACATAAGGCAATAAATAATCTCTATTCTTAAAAACATTACTTTAGATGTTTTTGAAAACCGTAAAGCTGAATTAAAAGGAGATGACAAACTGGAGATTGATTTTTACCTCTACGGCTTTTACATTTTTTTCAAAATTAGATTGTCTTTCAACAGCAACAGAGATCTGCTATTCTCTTGCGCCCCCATCTGGCATACGGCTATCCAAAAACTGGACTACTCATAAAGTTCTTTTTTGTCTCAATCTCTGGCTCAAATACGCTCCTGCATAAAGATTAGATGTTGATTGATAAGCAACAGCTACAACATATATGCTCTTAGGAAAATAATGCTATAAAGTCAAAAACTGACCTGCAATAAACTGGAAAGATGTGCCGACTGTTTATAAAAGACTCTATAAAAAACAACCATAACAAAACTTGAGCTTTGCATTGACTTATTCTGACATGTGTTCATCCATATTTTGCATCATCTTCATAAAGAGCAGATTGAAGAAAAATATTAAGACAATTCTTAGCTCTAAAATATGAAAGGAAAGCGAGATGCGATAATAGAATTTCGCATGCCTTTATCATCAGAAGCATTAGAAATCCTAAAACAAGCATGCTCACTTTCTCGCAATGATTTCTTTTTTCTGCAAACTAGCCGGGGGCTGCTTGGTAAGATGTAGTATATCAAACCCCATGCAAAAAACTGGATTCTGTCTCTATAGGTTTTACTCTTGTTTATATGGATTGGCTGACTAGAAACAACCGATGCACCGAATCACGAAAACCAAGCGATACAATAAGAAGACAAAAGAGAGCATGCCTATCGCCAACAAAGCATAGCTTTTTTGTTGACCTTTTCGATTTTTCTCATGGTATAAAAACAAGAAAGCTCTAGAAAATAAACAAATAATGCCACAGTAAAATGTTCAAAGTAACATGCTCAATAAGCACAAAGCCCACACAAAATGTGTGGGCTTTTTTCGCTTATGCAAACAAATAAATTGCATACATATTTTTTAATAGCTATTTCCCAAGGGTGGACACGAACAAATAAGCATTCTATCTCCTGCAACATTATCAATCCGCGATACAGGAGGCCAATATTTATTGGCTAAATCAAGAGCACTATTAGGAAAAGCAGCTTCTTTTCGCGAATAGGGTCTTACCCAAGCGTCATCTAAAGTATCTGCGACGGTATGAGGGGCATTCACCAATGGATTATTGTCTTTTGGCCAAACCCCGCTCCCAACTTTCTTTGCTTCTTCAGCAATCGAGAGTAATGCATCACAAAAACGATCAATCTCTGCTTTTGGTTCTGATTCCGTTGGCTCAATCATCAAAGTTCCCGGAACAGGAAACGACATTGTCGGTGCATGGAATCCATAATCAATCAGACGTTTTGCGATATCATCCACACTCACCCCATACTGATCTTTCAACACACGTGTATCCACAATACATTCATGAGCAACCCTTCCATGTTTGCCCCGATAAAGAATGGAATAAGCGGAAGAAAGACGTGCAGCAATATAATTAGCATTTAAAATGGCTATTTGTGTCGCATATTTTAAGCCATCAGCGCCCATCATTCGAATATACATCCACGTAATGGCAAGAATAGATGCACTTCCATAAGGCGCTGCCGAAACCGCATGAGTTGTACCATCTTGTTCATGCCCTGGTAAGAAAGGCTTAAGATGCGTTGCAACCCCAATGGGTCCCATACCAGGACCGCCCCCTCCATGCGGAATGGCAAATGTTTTATGCAGATTCATATGACAAACATCAGCACCCATATCAGCAGGACGAGCAAGCCCCACAAGTGCATTGAGATTAGCGCCATCAAAATAAACTTGTCCACCATTTTCATGAATAATAGAACAAATTTCCTTAATACTTTCCTCATAAACACCATGGGTTGAGGGATAAGTAATCATGAGAGCGGCCAATTTATCCTTATGCAATTGCGCTTTCATTTTGAGATCATCAACATCAACATCGCCATCACTTAAACATTTTACCACCACAACTTCCATGCCTGCCATATGCGCTGAAGCTGGATTGGTCCCATGTGCAGAGGCCGGAATAAGACAAACTGTCCGTTGCTGTTCGCCCCGTGAGTGGTAATAGCGTCGGATAGCCAAAAGCCCCGCATATTCACCTTGAGCACCAGAATTTGGTTGAAAAGAAACTTGCGCAAACCCTGTAATTTCACACAACCACGCATTTAACTGCTTGATCATTTCCAAATAACCCGCCGCATCCTTTTGTGAAACAAAGGGGTGTATATTGGCCATGCTCGCCCAACTCACAGGCATCAATTCAGCCGCCGCATTAAGCTTCATGGTACAAGAACCAAGAGGAATCATCGCCCGATCCAGTGCCAAATCTTTATCCGCTAAACGACGCAAAAAGCGCATCATATCTGTCTCTGAATGAACCGTATGAAAAAAGGACTGAGAAAGAAAAGTAGCATCCCGCCTTTGACCAAAGAGTCGTGGAGAAGCTTGATCAACGAGTTGTGCCCCAAAAAGCTGTGCTAAAGCAGCAGCATCTTCTTCTGTCGATAATTCATCAAAATTGATTGCAATGGTGTCATCATCAAGAACACGAACAAGGCGTCCATTCATCTTGGCTTGATGTGCAATCTGGCGCGCTTTTCCCTTCACAACAATGCTAACGCAATCAAAAAAAGCCTCACCTTCACAAGAAACACCAGCAGCCTCTAAACTAGCAACAAAACGACATGTTAAATGATGAATCCGTTCTGCAATTTCTTGTAAGCCTTGTGGTCCATGCCAAACAGCATAAGCTGTTGCCATATTTGCCAATAAAGCCTGAGCTGTACAAATATTTGACGTCGCCTTATCGCGCCGAATATGTTGTTCACGTGTTTGCAAAGCTAAACGGAAACCAACGCGCCCTTTTGTATCAACAGACTGACCAACAATACGCCCTGGAATAAGACGTGTGAGCGCATCACTCACCGCAAGGTAACCAGCATGCGGACCACCAAATCCCATCGGAACACCATAACGCTGCATAGAACCAACAACAATATCAGCGCCCCATTTTGCCGGTGCTTCCATAAGGGTAAGCGCTAAAGGATCAGCCACAACGATAACCAGTGCTCCTTTTTCCTTTGCCTCTTTTATGACCTCACGATAATCATGAAAAGCCCCCTTTGTATCAGGCCAAGAGAGAACAATTGCCGCTGTATTAGAACAAATTTCCTTCTCGTCGCTTATCCGAATGCCTTGTGTTTCAGCACGCGTTTGCGCAACACTTAAAGTCTGAGGATGCAAAAGACTCTGAAGAGAAATTTTTGTTTTTTTCTCCCGCGCAAAACGGAAAGCAAGGGCATTAGCTTCCGCTAAAGCGGTTGCTTCATCAAGAAGAGAAGCAGCAGCAACAGGCAAACCGGTCAATTCACTAATCAATGTCTGAAAATAAAATAAAAGTTCTAAACGACCTTGACTAATTTCTGCTTGATAGGGTGTATAAGCGGTATACCAAGCTGGATTTTCAAACAGATTTCGCAAAATAACCGGAGGAACATAAGTTCCATGATATCCTTGCCCAATAAAACTTTTGTGCACACAATTACGCTCCATCATCTTGGAGAGTTCTTCCAAGGCTTGGGCTTCACTCGCAGCCTTTGGCAGATTAAGCGGACGCTCCAAATGGATAGAACCGGGAACAGCTTGAGAGACCAGTGTGTCAACACTATCGATCTCTAAAACATCAAGCATTTTTTGTGTTTCATCAGGACGCAGCCCAATATGTCGAGAAGAAAAAGAACGCTCACTCATGATATTCATCCAATCAGAGCCTTATAAGCATCTTCATCCAATAACTCTTCCAGTTGTGTTTCATCCTGCAAGGTCATTTTCCATAACCAGCCTTCTGTTTCGGCTTTCTGATTTACCAGCTCAGGACTACCAGCCAACGCTTCATTGCTTTCGACCACTTCACCATCAAGAGGAGAATAAACATCTGAAGCGGCTTTAACGGATTCCACAACAGCCGCAGCCTCTCCTTTGGAAAGTTTTGTCCCACTTTGTGGTAAATCAACAAAAACCAAATCGCCTAATTGCTCTTGCGCATAATGTGTAACCCCAACAGTCACCATTTGTCCTTCAACGCTAAGCCATTCATGGTCTTGTGTAAAATAAGTTTTAGACATAAAAAATCATCCTTTAAAATAACGTTGTTCCACAAAGGGAAGAGAATGAACTGAGAGGGTAATCTTTTTACCTCGCAATTCTGTAAAGACTTCTGTACCTTCAACTTTACACGCAACAGGAACATACCCCATCGCGACAGGACCATCAAAAGAAGGACCAAAACCGCCTGATGTTACAACGCCAATCTCATTGCCATGATCATCAAAAAGCACCGCACCGGCACGAATAGGTTGGCGCGTTTGCGGCTTTAATCCAACACGACAACGAGAAGGCCCTTTTTGCAACGCTTCAAGAAAAGCTTTTGCGCCATAAAATTGTGCTTTTTCTCGAACACTTTTAGAAACAGCCCATGTTAGAGCCGCATCAATAGGCGTCGTATCAGGGGTAATATCATTTCCATGCAAACATAACCCTGCTTCCAACCGCAAGCTATCGCGTGCAGCAAGCCCAATCCACTCAACACGAGAATCACTCAGCAATTTTTCAGCCAACATATGCGCATGCCCTATGGGTAACGCAATTTCAAAACCATCCTCTCCCGTATATCCAGAACGCGTTATAAACCAATCTTGTTGTGGTTCGAATCCCTGCATAAAAAATAATTCATTGCCTGGTAAACCCGCATCAGCCAAAACAGCCGCCGCTTCAGGACCTTGAAGAGCAAGCAATACCCTTTCAAGAGCAATCACTTGACATTCAAAATCAACAGCACGCTTTTCCAATTCTGCAAAATCAGTCTGCGCATTCCCCGCATTAGCAACCAACATAAAACGGCACTCATCCAAACGGGTAATGATAAGATCATCAAGAATACCTGCCTGCTCATTCAGCAAATAATTATACCGTGAATGCCCAATCTTTAAAGCAGCTGCATCAATGGGAAAAGCATAGGATAAAAATTCCACGGCTTGTTCCCCTTCAACGGCAATTAATTTCATATGAGAAATATCAAAAAGACCGGCATGTTCCCGCGTATGAAGATGCTCTTTCAAAACGCCAAGTGGATAAGTTAAAGGCATATTCCACCCTGCAAAAGCACCAAATTTTGCTCCTGCTTCTTCGTGCAAATCATATAAAGGAAGTGTTTTTAAAAAAGATGTTTCTTGTTGTGAACCCATAATAACTCCAAAGCTGCGCTAACGCCCACACAATATGGCCGTCTCTGCACCCCTCTGTCATAAACCTGAGAGACTCGCGAAAAGACCTTTCGCTTACACCTTCGGCGCGGGCTCTCCCGACTTTCCAGATCTGCCTTCCTCCTTTTACGGTCCTTCACGCCTGAGAGATTATGGGCTATTTCCCCTTCGGCGGCAATGCGAAAATCTGCACTCTGCACTCTCCCGCAAAAGAATGAAAGAAACGATAACGCTCTTTCCAGCATGTCTTAATCTATAACCTATCTTTATCGCACTGTCATTAGTAAAGTGAGAACATACTCTTATTTTAAAACTTGCATCAGCTTCTCCAAAAGATTTATAATAATATCCTTATCGAAGCTTACAAAAATTGTAAGGAACACATTTTAGGAAAATTAAAACAAAAAGTGATAAACAAAAATACCCCTTGAAAATTATGCAAAATATCACACACTAAAAAGATCGCAAAACAATATTCTTTCTTGCTCAATTTAACCTTAACGATAAGGTTTTATATTTTTTTAAGAATAAGGACTTCAGGTATTTTACTTATAAGGATGATTTTAATACACAAGAAGTAGATTTTCTGCTTTCTTAAATAGTGTCATAAATTGCAACGATTGACAGACTAAAATTACCAAATACAAGGTCACAACATACTCATGAAAGCTGGTAATATCTCTTACAATTGCGAAAATGATCTGCCCAAGCAAATTGCCCTTTTCCCTTTAGAGGGTGCTCTCTTACTGCCCGGTGGTTTTTTATCCCTCAACATTTTTGAACCAGAATCGCTTGAAATGATTGAAAATGTTATGGTAACTGATCGTCTCTTGGGTATTATTCAACCCCTTTCATCGGATACGAACTGCTTCTCTCAACAACTTTATAAAACAGGCTGTATAGGGCGCATTACAAACTACAGTGAAACAGGCAATGGACAACTGTTCATTATCTTACAAGGTGTTTGCCGCTTTACCTTAGAACAAGAATTGACAAACACAAAATCCTATCGAACAGCTCTCATCCAATCAAACATACAAGACTTAAAAGAGCTCGATAGTGTAGAAAACATTAATCGAGAAAACTTACTCGACGTTGTTGAGAAATATCTGACCATCCATGAAATGGAATATAATTGGAGCAGTATCATAGAAGCCCCTACACCTATATTGGTGAATGCCTTTTCGGCTCTTATCCCCTTTACACCCGCAGAAAAACAAGCTCTTCTAGAAGCACCAGATATTGGAATCCGTGCCCAAACTCTTCTTGCCTTAACTGAACGCTCACTCATGAAACAAACAGGAACAGATTATCGTTTAAACTAATGAACGTAAAAATATGAAAAAAATGACCACAGATCCCAAAATGCTTGAATTGCTTGTCTGCCCAATTACGAAAAGCACACTCTCTTTCAACAAAAAAACACAAGAGCTCGTTTCTCTCAAAGCCAAACTTGCCTATCCTATTCGTGATGGTGTTCCTATTATGCTGGCTTCAGAAGCACGCCCTTTGCAAAACGATGAAAAAATAACGCACAAGGATAAGTTGCCCTAATACATTTTTCTTACCTAATACATTTTTCTTAAATGATAGTGCACTGTTCTCGAGCACTTTTTCATAAAAAGATCTGCTTTACGCCTGTTTTGTTCTCACTCAAAAAAGAATTTTTCTAACAAGCTATCTCTCACCATTTTATTGAAAACCCCTTCCAATGTTATGAGACTTTAAGAAATTCACGAACAAAGCCTTCAGCAATTTTTTTGCACTCTTACAAAAATCATGATCTTAAAGGCAGCACTCCTATTGCCCTCCAAGTGACGTAAAAAAATACAGCAACAGATAGGAAAACACCCCACTCAATAAGCTTGTCATTTTAAAAGCATCCGTAGAAATCTGTAGAATCTGGAAACGAAAAAATCAAATACGAGATAAATTCGCTTGGTGAATATTTCAAAGATTCCGGAAACCCTTGTGAGTAGCCAAGACTTCTCAATACCAAAAGCAAAAAGCTAACTCAGTTTTAATCCTTCCAAACTCCATCATTGAAAATACAGTTATAATCAAGCCGTTGTCGTGAAAAAAAATATAAACTTTGCGTACGGCATGCTTCCTCAAATTCAAAAAACTTTTCTCTTACGGGGTCTCACTTAAAACTATAACGACAACTTATCTTTTTTTGCATCTGAATTGACAAAATGATCTAAAGCACTTGCAGGTGTTTTT
This sequence comes from Bartonella massiliensis, assembly GCF_902150025.1. GTDB lineage: Bacteria > Pseudomonadota > Alphaproteobacteria > Rhizobiales > Rhizobiaceae > Bartonella > Bartonella massiliensis. The sequence continues at coordinate 18,580 of NZ_CABFVS010000037.1, read as the reverse complement.
TGATTAGCATTAAGTATAACATTTTACGTCACTATTATAACTATTTATATTTTCTGCTAAAATTTTATGGCTAAAATTATAGCTCAAAGCATCAAGACTGGTTACGATAGCACATGACCTTTCTTGCTATCTAAAGCTAAAAAGGCTTTAAAATTGTCACGCGCCCCAAGCCCTGCACCCCAACATTGCAACAGATCTCAACTCTTAAGACATTTCATAAGAAGTATTTCTACCCCTTGATCTTAAATGCTTTTACCCAAACATGAACGCCCCTTATGGGTGACACAGGGATGGTTTTTCTTGATATATCATCAAGCAATTTGAAATGAAAAAATCATATAATATTGGTGAGTCTTATTCAAATAACAAGACATTGATTTATCTTTATAAAAATTCATTGTCTGATATAGACAAAGGTTCCCATTGCTTCGTTACTTTTGGAAACAAAGCAACAAGAGCAACTGTTATAAAGTCTAGCAAATTAATACGACACAACACAAAGTCATCAAAAAACAATGACGAGAAAAATAAAGACTTTTGATTCAAATATTTTGTTTTAAATATAATTGAACAAACCATCTTTAAAAGAAAGAAATGGTATATCGCTATCAAAAAGATCAATCATCATCCTCTACTGTTGTATTAAGGGGTGTTAACGCTTTATTTTTCTTGATTTTTATAACACCCATCATTCCAGTGGAAATGATTAATGCAGACATTGCTAAAAAAGAGCTTAACAATCCTATGAGTGCAAAAAGTCCAGCAATAAAGCCAGAAACTGCTTCAGCAGAGTTGGCTAAAGTTGAAAAGGTTCCAAAACTTTTCCCAAAATCTTCACGACGAGAGTATAATTGAATCGCTGAGACTAAACTAATATCCACAAATGCACCCATAAATCCTAAAACAAAGGCGAGCCCTAGCATGAGTTTTAAATAAAGCATTGAAGTTAAAGGCATAACAAATAGAATAACCCCATAAAGAAGCCAAAAGACCATGAGTTTCAACGCTGTAACTTTAACTATAATTTTATGATAGAACAAACCGCCCACAATTGTTCCCATAGCCATAAGAGAAAAAACATAACTCACAAAGCTTTCTTCTGCCCCCATAGCCAGAACAAAAGCTGGAATTAAAAATCTTAAAATTGCCCCTGTAAAGAGAATAGCAAACGACGAGCCAATAAGCGTAATAAATAAGTTATTATTTTCATTAAACATATATTTAAGATAAGAGGCCGTTTCTCGATAAATTTTTATAAAATTGAAGGCTTTATTCTTACTTACATTAAAATTCATCAGATTCAATAACAAGATAATAGAGATAAGATAAGTAAAAAAATCAAAAATGAGAACTGTTGATTTATTAGCTAAAAACAACAGAAGCGAACAAACTAAAGGACCAATGACGGATGCAATCTCATTTATAATTTGTGCAAGGCTATTGGCCTTTGTAAGATCCTTGGTTGCAAACATTCTAGGAATAGTCGCTTGAAAACTTGGTTGAAAAATACTTCTTCCAATCGTCGTGCATATTGCTGCAAAAATAAGCACAATAATATGTGCCATCCCTGTTATAGCGGTTATAAAAACGAATAATGAAGCGAATAATCTCACCAATTCACTGAAGATTATATTTTTTTTCAAAGAAAAATTATCCGCGAGCCAACCGCCTATAGGCCCAAAAAAGAGAAAAGGAATAAAGCGAAAAAAATACACAAGACCTGTAAAAAAGATGTTATCTGTCAATTCCAAGACAAGTAAAACAAAAACGACTTCATAAGCATAATCACCAACTTTAGAAATAAAGAGAGAAGAAAAAAGAGCTAATGGACTCTTTTTTAGAAATAAATTCATATCACCCATCCGCTAGTAAACTTTTCTACACTTAAAGTTACACGACCTTTAACAAAATTGGTGATATGAATTTCAAAAGAACGCCCAATCAATGGTCAAAATACTTCCCCCACCTAAAGTTTTCCATGCCTGATATCACACACCTCAAAAAACGGCGTTTTACGACATGATTGGATAATCAGTTGCATTTTTTTGTAACTTATAATTTTCCAATAAATTTTTGAATGCCTCCATTAATTATTTTTTACAGAACTTTTACTCTTTTTAAGGCTTTTTCTTCCGCTTCTTTTTCTAACTTCTTTCTATTGACGTCTTCGTACATTTCTATTGTTTTGTTAATCTGATTATCAGTACCTGCTTTAAAGACAATCATTGTTTCAAAAGGACTAAATAATGACGATTGCCTAATATGAAAAAAGATTTTCATTTCCAAACTGGATGGATCAAAAGTGCAGTTTCCTATTCTTTCTAAGTCATGTATAGAGATTGCTTGTTTTGACATAGCAAGACCAATAACATCACTATTTTTCTCACCAAAATTTTTTACTTTTAAAAGGCTATTTTTAGCGTCACAAACTGTCGACATATTCATGACTTCGTCAAGAACTTGAGTATTAATGTCAAAAATGAAGCTAAGATCACGTGAAGAACAAGCTTTTTTAAAATAACAAGCATTGTGCAAACGTGAGTGAACTGAAAGACATTCGACAGCTTTTTGAATGATCCTTATAGCGAGGTTATATGATTTTTCATCTAAATGAAAATCACGAATATCTGGAATGTAAATTTCTTGTGTTTTTTGCAACGGTGCAACTTTACTGTTTAAGGCACAATCAATGAGCCTTTCTAACCAAGTGTAACTCTTAGCCTTATCAATCTCTATGAATCTCGATCTGATCTCATCTAAAAGATTGTACAGCCCATGCTTTTCTCTAAAAGCACGCTCTATTTGTTCACTCGTCATTATAACTTCATAGCTATTATCTTTTCGTTTATCGGATATATATGGTGCTTCAATTTCTGGATTATTCACTTCAAGTTGATCAACGCTTTCTCCACGTTTAACAGATATCAAATGCTCACCCTTAAGAGTGTCAAAAGCGCTCGCCCCTTGCGCCTCCCTAAAAGACATACCTTGTTGAAGAAACATCTTTAATGGATTGGAATCATCCCGTATTTCCGCTAGATTCTGTATTAAAGGCGCCAAAATTTCCTGTTGAAGATTACTATCATTTATTAACGAATCCTTCTTATGCTCATAGAAATTCTTTGAGCCTTCTGGAAGGCGCCAATTGTAAAGCACAGCTCCCGTTGCAAACAGGCTGTTAATTATTTCCTCGTTTGTGGCTAATTTCATGAGATTATTTCTTCCGCTCAAATTATAAATGACACTTTTTGTCAATAAATTTAAATATATCTAATATAATTTTTATTAAAATTCTTTAAAAAAGTTTATTATCTGGTTATTTTAATTAACTTAATGTTTACCATATTATACTTGAATTGACAAGAAAGAAACTAAATTAAGACAAAAATGATATTTTGTTTTTAATATACATTCCTACTTAATCTTGTCTTTGTAACGCAATAGAGAAAATTTTAAGCAAGAATATGTTAGGGACCTTGTTCCTTTAAGTCTTTGTCTTGATTAAAAAGTAAACTTGATCGTGAAGATCATTATGCTCTACCATCTACTATCCACCGACAAGAGTACGACTAATACGAACAATTTTTAAAAAAAGCTTTTAGCAAAATTTTACAGCAGAAAAACGCTCATCATCTAAAAAATAATGAAGCAGCACGTTTTACGCATCCTCTATTTTTACTTAAACAACAAAGCCCCCATCCACCGCCAATCCCCCCCTAAAAGTTCTCCATGCCTGATCTCATCACACTTCAAAGAACAATATTTTACAGTATAAGAGGATAATTATTACGACACCAAGAATGTTCTCATTTTAAAATATTTTCATTTTTCTAGCCAATCCCCTGAAATTCCTTTATCAATGAAGAGATATTCTGGTTGTATACGCAGCGATCAAATAGGGCTTGGGAGTCCTCAAACCGAGTATAAATTAGCCTCGCTCAGTGGGTATTCCGGAATTTCCGGAGGCTCTTGTTATGTCCAAGTACTCTCAGTACTAAAAGCAAGAGGCTGACTCGGTTTTTGTGCTTCCAAAATCCAGAATATAAACTTGACAGTGTTCCTTACCGGCAGGTGACTTTCAAAATACCAGCCAAAAGCGTGATTTTAAAGACAGAGCTTCTATTGCCCTCTAATAGGATTTTAAAATACACCAAGTAATAAGAAATAAATTATCAATAAAATAATCAATCAAAAACATACCCCCTCCCCTTTAAAGCACATAGCGTTAAGCATTCATGTCTTTCAAAAATAAGAGAGAAAAAATAAACGAGATTCTCATGAAAACAGCAAAGACACATTGCAATAATTGCATATAAATTTTGCAAAAAAAGCAACCAAAACAACTGCTATCACTCTGGTTGACGATTTAAAGAAATTACCTTATGAATGAGACTTGTGTTTTTGGTCGTATACGCGACGATCAAATAGGGTCTGGAAGCCCGAAAAACTCAAACTAGAAATAAAACCGCTTTTTGCGGATATCCCGGAATTTCCGGGGGCTCTTGTTATGTCCAAGTGCTTTTCAGCACTAAAAGCAAGGGGCTGTTTTGAGTCAGCACTTCCAGACCCCGGAATACCAATGCGAGGGCGCTCGCAACCGGAGGGGAAGCAAAGTGCAAGCTAAAAAATCACATTCTTATGACATTTTTTTGGGCCAAAAAATTCGTTTTAGAAGAAACATCATGGGGTTTTCTCAAAAACAATTAGGCAGTCATTTAGGCGTAACGTTTCAACAAATCCAAAAATACGAAAAAGGTTTAAATCGTGTAAGCGCAGCACGTTTACAGGAAATTGCCGATATACTTAATGTTCCCGTTTCCTTCTTTTACACCGATAGCGCAAAAAAAGAAGAGAGCTTCTCGCATTGTGATGACAGAATATCGAGCAAAGCAGAATATTTACTTTTGAAAAATTTCAGAGTGCTGACCCGCAAAAAACAAAGAGCAATCTTACAATTAATTTCTGATGAAAAAAATACCCCCTTATTTTCATAAATTAACTGAAAGGCATTCAATTTTACTTAATAACCACTCAACAGTTCTTAAAACTAACATTGAAAAGAATTTTAACTGTCTTTCCCCAAAGGACAAAGATTTTTATCTGGTCTGGAAATAATTCAGATTCTTGTCTTACCTATTGCACTGAGCCATAATGCGTTGATTTATAATAATCTCATGTTTTTTATATTAAACGCATATCCTGAAATATCGTAAACTTCTTTCATTTCAAAGCCTCTCATATTAAATCTCTTGTTTTCACATCATAAGCTGAGTTAGCGTGTGGAGTAAAAACTGTACAAAAAAATATGCCTCTCATCGTCTCAAATGCCAAGAGGTGGTCCGAAACATTGAGCAAAGTGGGGCATGACATCTTTTATCCCATTGAGCCCCCCCATCTTTACGCTTGTGAAGGAACAAACCGGCACCATCACACACTTTGCCAACTCCCAATATTGCGATAAACCTTGGGCTTGTAAAACGGTTCATAAAAAGCCATTTTTCGTTCTTTCTTATACAATTTTATACAGTTTTTATCCACACATTCATCCCACTTGTTATGTGCAAGTGCATGGTTTTGATTGATTGAAGAGAAACAATTGACAGAAGATAAAAAATTCACTTAAGTGCTTTCATAAAGAAATGAAGACTTAACGTAAAATAGTCAATATCTTCAATTCTGAAAGATTAAAAAAATAACATTATTTAAAATAAAACACTTTCATTGTGCGAACAATTATGATTGGTGTGCGCAAAATGGGATTGTTGAAGATATAATTTAATGATGTTCCTTGACCAACTCACTCTCTCCTGAGTATAGCCCGAGGGACTAAACGTGGAGAGACACGAAGGAGTGTAGAAAATGAGTTTTAAAGTTGCAATTGTCGGCGCAACCGGAAATGTCGGTCGTGAAATGCTTACAATTTTAGAAGAGCGTGGTTTTCCTGCCCATGAAATTGTTCCGCTAGCATCACGACGCTCATTAGGACAAGAAGTTTCTTATGGGGACAAAACTTTAAAAGTCAAAGCACTGGATACTTACGATTTTTCCGATACCGATCTGTGTCTCATGTCTGCGGGGGGAAGCATTTCCAAAGAATATGCCCCTAAAATCGCTGCAGCCGGCTGTGTTGTCATCGACAATTCCTCCACGTGGCGCTATGATGCCAATGTTCCGTTGATTGTCCCTGAGGTTAATGCTGAAGCCATAAGTACCTTTTCTAAGCGTAATATTATCGCCAATCCCAATTGTTCAACGATTCAATTGGTCTTAGCCTTAAAACCTCTCCATGATGTTGCCACCATTAAACGTGTTGTTGTCTCTACATATCAATCGGTTTCTGGTGCTGGTAAAGAAGGAATGGACGAACTTTTCGAACAATCACGCGCCGTCTTTGTTGCTGATCCAATCTCAGTGAAAAAATTCACCAAACGTATTGCCTTTAATGTCATTCCCCATATCGATGTTTTCATGGAAGACGGTTATACAAAAGAAGAATGGAAAATGACAGCTGAAACGAAGAAAATTCTTGATCCGAAAATTAAATTAACAGCCACTGCTGTTCGGGTTCCAGTCTTTATCGGTCACGCGGAAGCCGTCCATGTTGAATTTGAAAAACCACTCAGCGCCTCTGAAGCACAAGCACTTTTCCGCGATGCCCCCGGTTGTCAACTTATCGATAAACACGAAGATGGTGGCTATACCACACCTTATGAATCTACAGGAGAAGATGACACCTTTATTAGCCGTGTTCGTGAAGATATCACCGTTGAAAATGGTTTAGCTTTCTGGGTTGTCGCCGATAATTTAAGAAAAGGAGCGGCATTAAATGCCATTCAAATTGCTGAATTGCTCATTTCTCGTCATTTGATAAAGCCTAAATCCGTAAATTAACGCCCTACCCGAAAAAACGAAGAGCTCTAGCCGGTCTGTCAAAAATCCGGCTTCTCTTCAGTAAGATATCCATGCCGATGGGTTGATATTACCACCCTAAAGAATAGGGTTTTGAAACTTTAACAAATTTTATTCTTCAATATCCTTGCCCCTCTTCATCTTAAAATTAACGCTCGTTGCCTTAAAAAACAAAAATTTCCATCGGCACAACTCTTGTACAGTAAATTGATTTATCATGATAATTCACTGTTTTGTAATATTGAATGAGAGTCTCAAATAACGTAAAATTCTCTCACTTCAAATCTTTTCTTATGTTGAAACAATAAAAATCATGTCTTTTACACATCAAAAGCGGGGTGAATGTGTAAATAAAACTGTATAATAAAAATGGCTTTTCATGAACCATCTTACAAACCCAAGGGTTATCGTAACATTGTACGAAACTCACACTTTTAAACCAGTTTGCACCAATCACCGTCCGCATGCCACCTTACAACACAACAGTATAAGGGACTAAAAGTGCCTCACCATTCTCTTTAACATACAGCTTTTCTTGAGAGAAATTCCATCACGCCCCTAAAAGATAATATCTCGAGGTGTTGATAGTTTTACCCCAAATATTCTTAAACTCGTCACCACCTTAAAATTAACTCTCGCCACTTTTTAAGTTAACCCTCACCGCCTTGATATTATTTATAATCCAAGAAGATCAGCAGCATAAAGCGTTTTTTGCTTTATGCTGCCGTCCTTTTTGTCTTTCCAGCCCGTGAGATTAACTTTATCCTTATCGAGTAGGATAAGTCACAACACGGTAACGCGTTTCATTGCGTTCAAAATTTTTGTAATTGACATTATCAGGAAAGAACGGATTATAAGCATTTACGTGCTCTACAGAAACTTCTTGTGCTTTTGGTGAAGGATTTAAAATTGTCCTTTCATCTCTTTTTTTAACACCTGTGGAATCGATAATCACATCGGTTCTGTACAGTTTTTGCATGTTTTTGCGTGTTTTTTGCATCAAAGGCAGAGCTTTAAATTCAGAAACAGTCTGTTTTACTTTTTCTTTTTTTACTTTTGGCGATTTTGTCATGGAATGTGATTTTGCAGGCATCTTTTTAAAAGCAATGGTCGGAACATTGGTGACATTGACATAACGTGCCGATGCCCACCCAACTTTTCCATGATAACCAAGAGAACACCAAGTTTTATTGGATAGGCAGCCATAAATTTGCACTTTTTCTCCCATTGGAACCATTGCGATCACTTTATAAGCTGTCGCAGGACCTGTGCGTAAAGATACTTGACCGGATGCAACACGAGCAACGGTTCCAGCAACAGTCCCAGCTTGCCCATGAGAAGCAGTCACAGCCACCCCTGATGCTCCCAAAGCCCATAGAATTATTGTCGTTGATAAAAAATTCTTTCTTAACATTATTTTTCTTCCTCTCTAATATGTAAAAAGGGCAAAATATTCGCCTTTGCAAAAACTTGCCGCGTTTCAATTCAGTGATGATTAATCTGTGTTTTTTCCCAAAAAGATCTCACCATATTGCAAACAAAATCTCTCTTTGTCCCCTCCTCTACATGGAATACAGCCTTTTAATCTTGCTTGCGCGATCTACTCCTCATGAATTAATAGCTAAAACATCATCTGATTGCTTGGTTCTTCAACCAATTGTCTCTTAGAGAAGTTTTTAAAGTGTCATTGGTTCCCTTAAGCAATCATGACAATAGAAAAATTGATTGCCTAAATTCCAGAGAATTTTTATTAATAAATGCTAATGTTTCCCCAAAACGGCCCCAAAATAGAGGAAAAAGAATAATATCTTTAAAATAAAAGTGATTGCATATTCTCTAAAGCTTGTATAATTTCAGATCTTCTTAAAATAATACAGAGCATATTGAAGCTTCCCTCAAAATATCTCTTGGAAAAGAAAGTTAAAAGCATATGGCAGTAAAAATTTTTTCTCGTAATCGAATTATAGGATTATTTTTCTCTCTGTTTGCACTTTTTTTGTCTACTGCTTTTTCCATGTCTGCAGACAAATCCAAAATCAAACTTGGTATTATGGAAGGACGGGATGCGATTATCTGGAAAACGGCTGCTGAACTGGCTAAAAAATCTGGTTTAGATATTGAGCTCGTTTATTTTTCTGATTACACGTTGCCTAATGATGCTGTTAACGCAGGGGAGATCGATGCGAATGCTTTTCAGCATGCTCCTTATCTTAATGAACAAATGAAACAACGTGGCTATAAACTTTCAATTGTAGGGTACACATTTATTGCTCCAATCGGTGTTTATTCTCACAAAATCAAAAACTTAAAAGATCTGCGTGATGGTGCACATGTTGGTATTCCTAACGACCCATCTAATGGTGGAAGAGCTCTCCTCCTTCTCAATTCTTTAGGTCTCATTAAATTAAAAGATCCTCATAATGTTCTTGCCTCTCCGCTGGATATTATTGAAAATCCTAAAAATTTACAAATTCGTGAACTCGATGCTGGCATGTTAGGACGAGCCATTGATGATTTTGATATTGCCGTTATCAATACAAACTGGGCGATTGTTTCTGGATTAAGCTTCCAAGATGATGTCGTCGCATGGGAGAGCGCAAAAAATAATCCTTATGATAATATCATCGTTGTACGCACAAGTGAAAAAGATGAACCATGGGTAAAAAAATTAGTTGCCGCTTACAACAATGACATTATCCGTGCAAAAATCAAAGAGGCTTTTGGTAAAACAGCACTAACATCTTGGTAAGTGTGCCCCAAATTGCGGTAATTGTGCTAAACACCCTGGTGGTTTTGCCAAACATTCTGGTAGTTTTAAATGGAAAAAAACGCCCTCATTTCCTTAAAAAATGTCAGCCGTTGCTTTAATAAAACGGCTAGCATTCCAGCCGTCGATAATCTATCTTTGGATATCCATGCCGGTGAAATCCTTGGCATTATCGGTCGTAGTGGAGCAGGAAAATCGACACTTATTCGCTGTTTAAATGGATTGGAAAAAATTGATACAGGCTCTCTTTTTTTTGAAGGTGTCAACATTTCAAATCTGTCAGAGACACAATGGGCGCCTTATCGTCAACGAATTGGGATGATTTTTCAACATTTCAATCTTCTCTCATCGCAAAAGGTGATTGATAACATTGCATTACCACTCAAATTAAGTGGCGTAAATAAAAAACAGCGCCACCAACGTGCCATTGAGCTTATTGAATTGGTAGGATTATGGGGTAAAGAATATTGCTATCCAGCAGAATTGTCTGGAGGACAAAAACAACGCGTTGGCATTGCTCGTGCGCTCGCTGCTAATCCTAAAATATTGTTATCCGACGAAGCAACTTCTGCTCTTGATCCTGAAACAACACAGTCTATCCTAGAGCTTCTGGCTGATATTAACAACCGCCTCAATCTCACAGTTGTGCTTATTACCCACGAAATGGAAGTGGTACGCACCATTGCGCATCGCGTTGTTGTTCTCAATCAAGGACGCATTGTGGAAGAAGGACGTGTAAAAGATATTTTTACATCCCCACAAGACGATACAACCATTGCCATGCTCAAACTTGTTACCCCGCAACTTCCTGAAAAATTTGCGAGAAATCTTAAACCCATAGGAAAAGAGGCTGTCATTGAAATCAATATTGCTGGTGAAATTGCCCAGCAACCTTTTCTTCATCTTCTAGAAGATGAAAGCGGTTTAAGAGCACGTATTCTCCACGGAGGCATTGATACAGTCCAAGGAGAAACCATCGGGCGACTCTTCTTATGCCTTCCTGCTCAAGATAAAGAAGCTTTAAAAAAAGCTGTTCAATGGTTAACCGAAAAGGGACGATATTGCGAGGTATTAGGTTATGTTTAATGTTCTCTCTCATGAACTTCCCAATGCCCTTTTTGATACACTATTGATGACGATGAGTGCTTCTTTGATAGCACTTATCATAGGGCTTCCGCTTGGTCTTCTTCTTCATACAACAGCACGTGGCGGAATCTTTGCTGCATCTCTTATCAATCGCCCTTTAAGCATCATCATTGATAGTCTTCGTGCTATACCCTTTATTATTCTTGCATTTTATCTTCTTCCCATTACACGTATCGTTGTAGGAAGAGGAATAGGAATGCCAGCCGTAATTTTTATACTTATCATTTCAGCGACTCCTTTTTATGCACGCATGGCTGAACTTTCTTTTAAAACCGTTGAAAACGGCCTCATTGAAGCAGCCCGTTCCATGGGAGCTAGTCGTCTTCAAATTGTCAGATATGTTCTTATTCCAGAAGCTCTCCCTAGCCTAATTACAGGTTTTACAGTCATGGTCATTTCTCTCATAGGCGCTACCTCACTGGCTGGATATCTTGGTGGAGGCGGTTTAGGAGATATGGCAATCCGCTATGGCTATCAACGCTATAATACCTTCATTATGACCATCGTCATCCTTCTTTTGATCATACTTAATATTATAACCCAATGGACTTCTGATAAAATCGTACAAAAACTTGATAAAACGAAACATTAAAAGACTAAGAATTTCGCACACCAACATTATGATCCTCTCTGCCCCTTCTAAAGTGTAAAACCTCGCAAGTTCCCCGCTTTGGCAACTGAAAATACTCGTAAAAAAACTCAGCGCTTTTTTTCTTTTATCTTAAACGATTTTATCGACATCCCCCCTGTTTCTAAGCAAATAAGTTTTAATGGCTCCAATATAAAAAATAAAAAAAGATGAAATGAGATATTTTACAACATTCAAAATTCTCTCTGACCATAAAAACAATAAATTATTCTGTTAAATCACTTTAATTGATCACGCTCCATTCATAAATCAAAACAATCGAACAGACAGAACAATCCGCTATCACTCTCAAAGCTATAACACCTCCACCATCATTATAATTGGTCACTCTCAATGATATAACAGAAAATCCATTGAGCCCCCCATCTTTACGCTTATGGCGTAACAAGCCGGCACCATTACACACTTTGCCAGACTTTGAGTGTTGCGGACCAACCCTTGGGCTTGTAAGGCGGTTCATAAGAGACGTACTGTTCTTGTACAGTTGTTACCTTACACAGTTCTGCTGATGATATGTAAGCAATTTATTTTTCTTGATTGAACATACAAAGATATTAAATAAGAGAAGCTTACGTTATTCAAGAGTCTCATTCAATATGCAAAACAGTTGAACTATTAATGTATAATGGTTGTCTCCCGCAGCGTGTTTGATAAAAAAATAAGAACCTCTTGCCAATCCATTGTTGGTCTATTCATGATTTTATGACATTATTTTCTTAAAACAGGTTTGTGCTTTAACTGTTGCCTATCAATCAACATCTAAACCGCATACGACAACATATTTTAAACTCAAATTGGTTGGATAAAAGTTCTAAACACTGTTCCTGCTTTTGTATGCCAAAGTGCAAATGAGCCTATTGCATATATCTCTGTAGCATAATTCCTAAAACAGGAAGACAGTCTAATTTTGGAAGAATATTAAAAGAGCATAAAAGGAACACACCAATTTCCATCTTTACCATTAATTCTTTAGTCCAGTATTAAGGCTTTCAAAAGCATCTCAAAGCAATATCCTGTAAATAATAGAGATTACGCATTGCCTCAGGATTTTTTTATCCCGTTCTTTTAATAGATCACAACCTTCTTATAAAACAGAATTTCCCAAACAGCATAGACTTAGCTCACATATTCATGAGCTTGTTTGAAAGAGGTATCAAGACTCCCAAGTCCATTTTGCGATAGCATCCCATGAATGGTATAATGATCAATCCATTGAGGCTTCAGCTTTCCGCTTTATAAAAGAACAAAAACGCTATTCCTATTTTATTTGATAAAAGCAATTATCCCCCTTGCTTTTATAAAATCCATTGATTAGAGCATCAAGAATAAAAGATTAATTGTCTTAAAAATACCGGCTCCATTATACATTTTACCAGCACTCAATGTTGTAAACCAACTCTTGGCATTCAAGATAGTTCATGAAAAGGCATACCTTGTCTGTACAGTTTTACTCCATACTGGCTCCCCCGCTTTTAAACGTGCGAATGAATGGATTTGATTATTTCAATATAGAATAAATTTAGAATAAAAGAATCTCACAATATTTCAGCCTTGCATTCAAGATGAATAACACGAGATTATCATGACAAATCAATACATGCTCAATGTTATCATCGATAAGAAATTCTCATACAATTGTATGAGAATTTCTTCTCAAATAAAGCACTCAAAGAATCTTAAGGATTGGAAAATTTTTCTCCCATCACAGCAACAATAAGCCATTGAGCCGTAAGCGCTGGTTTTTTTAAATTTTCCACTTCCACTGTAACTCCATAATGGAAGACCACGCGACCAGAAGGGCGAATTTCTGCATCGTCTAACACAAAACGCGCACGCACCCGTGCTCCTGTTTTTACAGGGCTCATGAAGCGTATTTTATCGAAACCATAATTAATCCCCATTGTCGCCCCTTCTAACTCTGGAAGAGCCTCATAAGCAAGCGTAGACAAAAGCGATAATGTTAAAAAACCATGCGCAATCGTTCCCCCAAAAGGTGTATTTTTAGCCTTTTCCTCATCAACATGTATCCATTGATGATCATCTGTAGCGCATGCAAATTGATTAATCATATCCTGTGTCACAAGACGCCACGCCGATAATCCCATTTCTTTTCCAATAAAAGTAGTAACATCTTGTACGGCTATTTTTTGCTGCATAACGCTATTCCTATTTTATTTGATAAAAGCAATTATCCCCCTTGCTTTTATAAAATCCATTGATTAGAGCATCAAGAATAAAAGATTAATTGTCTTAAAAATAAATGCACCTTATGAATTAAGAAAACTTTTTCAGTAGAATAATTTTCAAATGGGAAGAAAGAATGGCAAGCAATGTAAACCTTACTGGTTTAGCATATGATTTGAAGCAACGTGCAGAAAACCATCCCCCCATCCGTATCGGGCTGATTGGTTGTGGTGAAATGGGTACAGATTTATTATCAAGTATTGCACATATGGAAGGCATAACTGTTGCTGCTGTAGCCACAAGAACACCATCCCGTATTTTTGATGCCGCCAAGCTCGCCTATGGCGAAGAAGGGCATGTCTGTGAAGTTGAAAATGCTCATGCCCTGACGCAAAGCATTGAAAAAGGTTTAATTGCAGCAACAGACGATATTGACCTTGTTTTGCGCCATGAACAAATTGATATTATCGTTGATGCAACAGGCTATCCTGAAGCGGGGGCAGAAATTGGCTTTAAAGCACTTGAAAACAACAAACATCTTGTCATGATGAATGTTGAAGCCGATGTGACGATTGGTGCATATCTGAAACATGAAGCAGAAAAACGAGGGCTTATTTATACCCTTGGTGCGGGTGATGAACCAACTTCATGCATGGAACTCATTGAATTTGTTTCAGCTCTTGGGCATAAAATTGTTGCAGCGGGAAAGGGAAAAAATAACCCTCTTCTCTTTGATGCCACACCAGATGCTTACGAAGAAGAAGCACTGCGCCGTAATATGAATGTGCGCATGTTGATTGAATTTATTGATGGTTCCAAAACGATGGTTGAAATGGCAGCCATTGCCAATGCCACTGGACTTCTCCCTGATTGTCCAGGAATGCACGGCCCCCAAGCAGCATTGCAAGATTTAAACAAAGTGCTTATCCCAAAACAAGATGGCGGCATTTTAGAGCAATATGGTGTGGTAGATTATTCAATAGGTCAAGGTGTTTCCCCTGGTGTCTTTGTCATTGCAGAAATAGCACACCCACGTTTACGCGAACGTATGGAAGATTTAAAAATTGGTCAGGGACCTTACTTTACCTTTCACCGCCCCTATCATCTCACAGCAATGGAGGTTCCCCTCACTTGTGCACGCGTGATGCTTTATGGCAAAAAAGATATGGTTCCCCTTAATCATCCCGTAGTAGAAGTTTGTGCTGTTGCTAAAAAAGATTTACACCCAGGCGATCAGTTCGATTTTATCGGTCTTTATACGTATCGCGCTTGGATCATGACCATTGCAGAGGCACGTGCTCACCAAGCCATTCCTTGCGGACTTTTAGAAAAAGCAACTGTAACGGCTGAAATTAAAAAAAACGAACTCATTACCATGCATAATACGGCTATTCGCGAAGATCAATGGATTGCACGTCTTCGTGCCAAACAAGACCTTTTGCTTAATTACCCTTCTCCTGCTCAGCAATAAATATCCGCTTCTTACTCTAACATAACAATCCATTGATTTATAAGGAATAATGTTTCTTTTCTATAGGAGAATAACGTGTGAAAAATAAACGCATTCTAGATTCAGAATGCTTCTTTCGTGACAATCCCGTGGATTGTAAATCTTTATGTCAAACAAGAGCTTACACTTAAATGAGTGGTTTTGATTGATGCAACATAGAGAGATTTGATCTGAAAAAATCTTACGTTATTCGGAACGCTCATTCAACATACAAAACAGTGAATTATCATTATAAATCAATGCCTTGTTCTTACAATCTTACTTCACAGCCCCCTTCCCTTACACAGCAAAAAGCCCCTACCAAAATACATTTGTATTATAAATTTAAGTGTATCTGTTTTAATAAAGACATTTTCCAACACCGCACCTCAACCCTCTATCACAACAAGATATTGATTTAATAATGATAATATAGCGTTATTCATATTGAATAAGAGCCTCAAATACTGTCTATTCTCTCATATCAAATCTCTCTATGTTGCACCAATCAAAACCATTCCTTTGCACATCACAAGCCAGACGCGTGTGTGGCAGCATGCGTGTGTGGAATGAAACTATACAATAAAAATAGCTCTTATAAATCGTCATACGTGTGAATCATCATACCTGCCAAGGTCTGTTACAACATTCTAAGGTTGGAAAAGAGTGTGATGATGCTGGCTTGTTACGAACAGTGCTCATCACTGTCATACCCAAATCCCTCCATAAGATACTATAAAATTCATTGTATATGGCTATATTGACTCCATAAAGATACAAGTCTTCATTATTATTTTATCTGCCAATTCCCAATGTTACGATAGTTCTTGAATCTTAGAAATAATTTACGAAAAGAATTTCGACTCTGGATCTTAAATAATTTTATCCCTACACGAAGGCAACTTGCTATATGCAAAAAATGCTTTTAATGGATTTAATATAAATAGATTAAAAATGAAAAATATTCATAAATCAACAAGTTTATATTTAATATAATATATTAATTTATAATGATGACTTATCATACGCTACGCACGTTAAAATAAAAAAATACAAAAAATATAAATAGTTTTTATTTTATGCTCTTGTGAAAGATAAAAACATTTTAAAAAGGATTAAATATGCCTTTAATGAATAACCTTCATATAAGAATAAGGAAACAATATTGAAGAGGCCAATAAAGAGAGCAAAAATACTAGCCTTATGACGAAGAAATAACCATACACACGACATAAACTATAAAAAATCAGCTTATACGACTTTGAACAGAAAAAATACCAATTGCAAAACTTTAATAATTCTAATAAAATCTACAAGTATTAATAATAGTATTTTCCCTTCCAATACGGTATAAACCACTTCAAATATTATTTTTTAAATAATAAAATGAACGAAAAACGCATCGATTTTGTTGATGAATCTTCTACTAAAGTGTACAAAATATTCCTAAAAGAGAGATAACACTCCCAACTATATCTCCAACACATAAAGAAGCAAGAAGTGAAAAAATACCTATTCCCCTCCAAAAAGCTACACCTGAATATGCAGAAACTTTTTCAACTTTCTCCAAAGCAACGCCATCTTGCGCCTCAACGCTGTAAATAATAACAGCTTTATCCGCTGCCTTAATAACTGCATTTTTTTCTGCTATAGAAACAGTACTTGCCATTTCCTCTGGAAACTGAGTTTTTTCAAAACTTGCATTCCCCTCTACAGTTTGTATAAAAAAAAGAATAAAGAGCGTCACACTAAATGAACATACACGATTTTTAAATATTTTAAACATAGCTTTCTTTGATCCTCTTTTTTTCACTAAAAAAGTGAAAGAATATTCACATATATAAAAACCAAAACTTATATTTAACTATTTATATAAACACATATAATATAGTATAATACAATATAATATATGTGTTTTTATTGTATAAATAACACATTATGTATTATATGCAAATACATAAAATAAATATAATTTAAATTTGTTGAATAAATACTTATGAATTCAAAATTAAAACAACAATACTAGAAAAATTTTAAAAGACCTACTTAAGAAAAGTTATTTTAAAATCAAATGACTATAAAGCATAGAGAACACAATTGAGTATCGCTCTCATATTATAAAAAACGATCAAAGTAAAGCGCATTTCTCATCTCTATTTTATTAATCATTACTAAAATTTAAAAAAATATGAAGATAAGAAAGTAAATTATTCCTATTTACAATAGAATTATTTACCATTGTTGATCTTATCTTAAGAGAATAAAAATAATATTTTATCATTTCTATAACTCTACTTCAAAATAATAAATACTCATTAATCTTCACATCAAAATAAAGCTTAAAAAATAAATTCACTAAAAATAGTGACTGAAGAGTTTATACTATTTTAAAATGGCAATAAATTTTAAAATAGTATAACCTTAAACACTGTTAAATATAATAATTATTATCTACTTAATTAAAATAAAAAAAAGAAAAAAGAATACTTCGAAGATTTTTATTATATCATGAATCGGCATGACAAGATATTGATTTATAACGATAATTAACTTTTTTTGAACATTGAATGAGAGTCTCGAATAACGTAAGATTCTCTCATTTCAAATCTCTCTCATGTTTCACCAATCAAAATCATTCCCTTGCACATCAAAAGCGGGATGAATGTATGGATAAAACTGTATAATAAAAATAGCTTTTCATGAACCTTCTTACAAACCCAAAATCTGTCGCATTATTGGAAGCTGGCAAATAGTGCGATGGTGCTGGCTTACTCCTTCACAAACGTAAAGATGAGAGTGCTCAATGGATTTTATATTATTCCAGGGGGAATTTACCGTTATACCATTCACGAACGTCTCCGCGAAATGGGCTTGGGTGCGTTGCGAAATGTTTCTTAAAAAAACTTGAATGTGCAAACCAATGGCGTTCTATTTTACAGGAAGGGTGTGACCCCATTAAAGAACGTGAGAAACAGAAGCATGAGGCAATAAGCAATCTTTATTACAGCACAGGTTCGCTCTCAATAAGGTCGAAAAATAAAATTACTAGAAAGTAAAAACAGCGATCTAAAAAAATATATCTCTACAAATAAGCCTTAAAAGTGGTATTCTTTTTTTGACAAGACATATAAATCGTAAAAGAATCTTCAAGATCGCTGTTTTCAAATAAAAAAGACGTTAACAAAATAATTTTCAAATTTTATTAATATATAAAAACATTCCATAACGTCTTTAAAAAAGTCATTCAGCTTCCCTATCTCAACAACATAACGCATTGAAAATTTTTATTTTTAAAAATTAACAAAACGTATTTATAAAGTAAGTCAACCTATCAAATTTACAAAAACATTATAAGCAACACAAAAGCGCTCAAAAAATCACCTAAAACCAAATACTAAGATATTCATAAAAAATAAGATAATCCCCAAAAATGCTG
>NZ_CABFVS010000036.1 GCF_902150025.1 Bartonella massiliensis | reverse complement strand
AGCTGATTTTTTTCTTCAATAGGATAAATCACAGCTCTCTTTATATTTTGAGCCACTATATTTTTTTCTTGCTTAGTAAAAGATAATTCTCTTTAAAAAAAATATTTAGCAATATTTACATGACATTCTGCAATTTTTGAAAATAAAGTTTGTGTAAACAAAAGAAGAAATACTATAAAAATATAGAAATAAAAATTACTTTTAAATATTTTAAACATAAATTATATATTATATTTTTACTTTAAACAACAAAGTAAAATATTAATAAAAACTATTTTATAAAATTTAGTTTTATATATTATAATCTATATAAGTATAGATGCTATAATTTAATATATAGCGTCGTTAAGACTTGAATAAAAAAGTTGATCAAATATTTGAAGGAAAAATGATAAAGCACCCTGCGAGAGAATTGCATTTGTGCCATTCTAACTTAAAGAGGAATATTATAAAAAATTAATAAATAAGTGCTTTGAAAAAATAACGCTTAAAAATCGATATTAAACAATAAATTTATCAATCGCTCATCTTAATACCAAAATACTTTAATGCCAAGATACTGGTTTATAATCATAGTTTATTATTATGCATATTGAATGAAAAACCTAACGATTATAAATTTCGCTTAAGTTTAACGCTGTTTATATTGAATCAATCAAATTTATTTGCTTGCATCTCACAAACGAGCGTAGTGTCTAAGGCGAGAGTGGTGTGTAAAAAAAGCTTGAAGAAAAAAATATCAACTTATGAGATATTTTAAAGACTAAGTTGTGTTGTAAAATGTTGTAAAAAGTGGGAGTTGATAAAGTTTATGATAGCGCCACATTATTACTTTAAAAGTTTAAATATAGTACTGTACAATGGATTTTATAGTATGGATTTTTTATTATACCGATTATCCATTCGAGGCACAGCGCTATAAAATAAGCTGAGATACCTTATTTTTCTTTAAAACAAGCAGATGTGCAATACAATGAGATTCTATTTATTATAGTTTCAACGGTGTTTTTCCTTTATTATCTGGTCAACTCATCAAGCTCTCTGCAATTTCACGATACTACGCGTCAAATAGTATAAAGGTAAATTCATTAAACAGCATCTTAACGCTTAATAAAAGAGCAAGCCGGATTAACACACTTTGTCAGCGCTCAATATTGTAAAACAGCCCTTAAAAGTTGTAAACGAGCCCTTAAAACTTGAGATGGTTCATAAAAAGCATACCAGCGCAGTTTTACTCTACACAGCTCATCCACTTGTGATGGACAAGAGATATAGTTTTTATTGACTCAACATGGAAAAAATAAATACTCTTTATAAATCAATATCTTGTCATCATGCAATTTCATCTCACGTCAATTCTTCCCATTACATTGATTTTTCTATGAACATTAAAATCTGTTAAAATACTGTCAAAGTAAAATTAAATAAGTGCAGCAATATTTCTATCCTTTTGTAAGATAGATATGTAAACTTGCATTAAGAACGCAAAGAAGCCTAATTAAAACTAAAGTCTGTATCATTGCAGCCCTTTGACAACAACAAGAACAATTATCCTCACTCCATAGTAAAAAGAAGAATATATAACTTCATCTAAACGTGTCTTTTTAAGCTATAATGAAAAAAATTTTTTCATTTCCTACTGGAAAGTCTTTAATCTTCCGAAATATTGACTGATCAAAAACAAAAAGACGCATCAAAAACGCTGACAAAAAATACCTATCTTTAAAAGGGCGACCCCATATTCCATTAAAAACCCCATATTCCATCAAAAACTGTGTTTGCTTCTCTCAATAAAACCTTCATTATTTTTAATAAAGCCCTCATTTTTAGAACACGACCCTATGGGATGTAAAAATATGCCTATTTGCGTTTCTCTTATAGATAGATTAAATAGTGCCAGCACCTTTGATCACTTTGTCTGTATTAACTTCTCTTTTGGACAATAATTTATGGTATCTAACACGCCTTTTCTCGCTCTTTTACCTTTAGGTGCACATGAATATCACGGAGAGCACCTTCCCTTTGAAACCGATTGGATTATTGCTGAAGCTTTTGCAAAAGCCCTGACACTACAAACAAAAGAGAAATATCATATCGCCCTTTTACCGGTTGAAAAAATTGGTTATTCTATAGAGCATATGGATGTTATAGAGACACAAAGCCTCACCTTTTCTGATGCAATTCAGCGCTGGATAAAAATTGGTGAAAATTGCTATCACAAAGGGATCAACCGTCTTCTTCTTCTCAATGCTCACGGAGGCAATTCTCCTTTAATGAGTATTGTTATCACTGAATTGCGAAGGCGCTTCTCCATGCTCGCTGTGGCAACAAGCTGGAGCCGTTTTGCTTTGCCACAAGGTCTGATAGAACCTTCTCAACAGCATCTTGATATCCACGGCGGTTTTATCGAAACCTCTCTCATGCTCTATTTAGCCCCAGAAAAAGTCCATATGGAAAAGGCCGTAAATTTTCATAATAAACAAGCCGATATGATTGCCAATTATCGCTATTTACGCGCTTATGGTCCGCATGCCTTTGGCTGGACAATGCGTGATTTAAACCCGCAAGGTGCCGCAGGAAACGCAAGCAAAGCAACACCAAAAGCCGGTGAAGCAATCTTTTTTCATGTTCTGTCTCAGCTTCGTGATTTACTTGATGATATCAATCGTTTTAACATAAAAACATGGCAATAAAGAATAATAAAAGGTTCCCTCATGGAAATGACTCCTCAAAAAAAACTTCCCGTTACGGTTCTCACAGGCTATCTTGGTGCCGGAAAAACCACACTTCTCAACCGCATTCTCAGTGAAAATCATGGTAAACGTTATGCCGTCATTGTCAATGAATTTGGTGAAATTGGAATTGATAATGACCTAATCATTGAATCCGATGAAGAAATTTATGAAATGAATAACGGCTGCGTTTGCTGTACTGTGCGCGGCGATCTCATTCGCATTCTGGAAAGTTTGATGCAACGCTCTCATCGATTT
>NZ_CABFVS010000035.1 GCF_902150025.1 Bartonella massiliensis | reverse complement strand
GATGCGATTATTATAGAAACAACAGGACTTGCTGATCCCGTTCCAGTTGCTCAAACCTTTTTCATGGATGATACTGTCCATGAAAAAACAGCTCTCGACAGTGTCATAGCGGTCGTTGATGCAAAGCATTTACCCTCTCAACTGAAAAAAAGTCGTGAAGTTGAAGAGCAAATTGCCTTTGCAGATATCGTTCTTTTAAATAAGATTGACCTTAGCACCGCACAAGAACGTGCCCATGCTGAATCTCTTATTCTGGCCATTAATCCTCGCGCTATACTCTATACAACCCAGCGGACCAATATCCCTCTTGATAAACTTCTCAATCGTGGTTTCTTTGATCTCCAACGAACGCTCGACCATGATCCCCATTTTCTTGATCACGGAGATACAGACCAACATGACGACCATGTCTGTGGTCCCGACTGTCATCATGACCATCATGATCATCATCATCATGCCTCCCCCATTCATGATATTACCATTACTTCTGTAAGTTTAAAAACAGGGGCTCTACAACCAGAAAAGTTTTTCCCTTGGATCCAACAGCTTACGCAGCAACAAGGACCTGATATCTTGCGTCTTAAAGGTATTCTTGCCTTTCAAGGGGATGATGATCGTTATGTCATTCAAGGCATTCATATGCTTCTTGAGGGACAACACCAACGCCCATGGCGTGAAGATGAAAAACGAGAAAGCCGCCTTGTTTTTATCGGACGCTCTCTTGATGCTGAAAAGTTAAAATTTGATTTTGAAAATTGCGCATAACGCATAAAATGAGTGACAATGCCAAACATTACCTATTATGATCTCCAAAGTTACTGCCTTTCTTGTGGTTTTATAGGCAATAAACCAGCCTTTGTTTCCGTGGAAGGTTTAATTGTTTTTTTAACCCCAACCCCACAAATTTTTGAAGTTCACCAAGGAATAATTTCAAGTCATTTTTCCCATGACAATACCGCGATCATCACCGGGGGAGAAGATGGAAAAGTCTGTCAAACAACAGAAGGTGGTCACACAGAACTACTTAGTCAAAAAGAACGCAAATGGATAAGCAACGTTGCTTTTGGCCCCCAAAAAGCTTTTGCTTTTTCTTCTGCACGTCTTGCATTTGTACATGTGGGAAAAGAACAACAAGAACTCACACATGAACGCAGTATAGAAGGTCTAGCGTTTGCTCCAAAGGGTTTACGACTTGCCGTTGCCCATTACAATGGCGTTACACTTCATTGGCTCTCAACGCAAACATCGCCCACCACATTGGTCTGGAAAGGAGCGCATTGTGGCGTCACCTTTTCCCCCGATAACCGCTATGTCATTTCCACGATGCAAGAAAACGCCTTGCACGGCTGGCGTCTTAGTGATCATCAACACTTACGGATGAGTGGCTATCCAAGCAAAGTCAAAAGCTGGTCTTGGAGCGCAAAAGGAAAATGGCTCGCAACATCAGGAGCCTCTGCCGCAATTGTTTGGCCCTTTCATACAAAAGACGGCCCCATGGGAAAAGCCCCCCTAGAACTTGGAACACGAGCAAATGCACTCGTTAGCACCGTTTCATGCCACCCAAGCCAAGAAATTGTCGCCATAGGTTTTAATGATGGAATGATTTTAGCGGCACATTTTCGTGATGAAAAAGAAATTCTTCTCAAAGGATATGGAAAAAGCGCTATCTCAGCACTCAACTGGGATCAGACAGGGCACAACCTCACTTTCGGCAGCGAAAATGGTGAATGTGGTATGATCAATATCCCTGATTAAGCCAAGCACCAACAAGTACTATCACCGATAAAAATATCCACGACATCTCACGCCCCCGCACATCTCTAAAACTCACAGAAATCAAAAAAATCCTCCCCCTTCCAAAATCCCCAAAGTCTTTATAAATCATGAAATCTTTCATTTTCCTATCCCCCTTTAGACAAGAAAAGGTTAAAAAATATGTTTTTTGACCTTTTAGCATTGCTATAGTAAGTCATTGGAAATGAAATATATTACAGCTGGTATTAAACAGCGTAAAGAAACGTCAGCAATGGCGCGAGAGTTTTTTTAAAAGACTTAATGGGCTTTTTAATGGGGAAATTGACAAGGTCTTTTGGAACATAATCCAACTTGAAGTGTCAAAAAAACTCTCAAAAATAAAGGCAGCTTTCCTGTTTAAACAGAAAAAGATGTTGAGAAATATGATCAAAGATGGTGCACCATAAGACGCATAAACACGTTTGAATTAATGTTCTGGTATACGGGCTTGCATTATAGTGATGCGGTTCACCTTGATTGAGAAAATGTTAAAGATCATATCAAAACAGAAAAAAGCCAATGTAAAACAGATATTTTTCTACCTATTTTCCCAAAACTAACCCAAACCCTTAAAATTGGTCCTATGCGTGATAAAACATTTATTTGCGATAAACACGAAAAAACATACCCAAAATCAGTTTTGGAAGGGCGTTTTACAATACATGAGCCACAAGCGTGGATTAACAAATCAGCCGATAGCTTAAGAAAACTTAGCCGCAAAAAATGCAGTAAACTCAAGAACAACAATATCACAATTGAAAGCATTCTTTGGCTAAACGGAAGATAATATGGCATCTTTGTAGACAAAAAATGCAATCCGTAAAAACGCACTCTTGACGCGATAAAAACGTTCCCCAAAATGAAGGATAGAGGCCAAAAACATAAATAGAATGAGAGCACACCTATCCCTTTACTATAACAGCAGTATATTGATTAATAATAGTAAATTATCCCATAATAAAGAATAAAAACAACACCCCCAAGACAGAATATCCCATCGCCTACAAAACCATCTCTTTCTATCATAACCTATGCCATGAGCCGCATATTCCCATAAAGGCACTTTTTCACAACCTCAGAAAAATAAAGCTTATAGTATCATCGAAAAGGCTTATTTATTCCTACGATCAGATAAAGGGAAATCAACACTATTTTTCTCAATAAAAATCTTTTGACCACCACACCATACCACAAAAAGTAAAGTGTTCTCTGTCAGCTCTGACCAACAATCCGGTTTATTGTCTAGACAGATCAAATTGCTTTAATAAAGAGTGCTCATCGTTTTACATGCCGAATAAAAGCCGCTAAAATCGTAAAAATCTCTTATTTCAAATCTGTTTATATTCAATCAATCCAAATCATTTTCTTGCACATGTACAAACAGAGAAGAGCCCATGTAGAAACAAAAAATTTAAAAAAAACTAAAATACTTCTTATAAACACTTTCGAGTATTAAATTTTGCGCAATATTGAAACATTGAAGCAGGGAAATAGAATGATGATACCCACTCATTACAGCAATAAAATAATAACTGTATATCATCACAACAGCTTCTAGCATTTCTCATTGGCAAATGAGAAAAACAATTGTAAAAATATAACAAAGCATCCTTTACTTTTTATGATAATTTGACCTTCAAACTCTCTTTGTATTTTCTAAAAAATTATTTATCCCAAATACTTAAGTAAAAATCCTAAAAGGAAAAAAGACAATAAACATATGAACGGATAAAAATGTAAATACAGTTTATATTTTATATAACGTTACATTCCTATCTCAAAAAAAATTCAAAATAATGCATAAAGACCACAAAATTTAAACGTGTGATCTACAAAAATGAATAAAGAAACGGACAAAAATAACTTAAAAAACTCTTAAAAAAACGCCTAAAAACCAATCTTCATCCTAGGCTTAGTATTGCCACAAACAACCACCAATATCTCCTTTTTTGAAAAAGAGTGCTACAAATTCAACATTCAAGTTTCTCATATTTACAATGAAATCTATCCGCATATCGTAACATCACAAATTGTAGAAAAATTCCTTATCGCATAGCAACAAAGCAGATTGAGTATTTTTTAATCATAAATCAAAGAAAGCATTTCTTATAACTTTTTATATCAAAGTAATCACCACATTGATGAAGCAAATAAAATTTTAAGAGATTAAAAAGGCAAAAGATTTTTTTGCCTTTTATATAAAAACACACCGTGGATCTCTTTTAAAAAAGACAACGTAATCCAGCAGAGAAACTCACTCCCGAAAAACCAACTTTCTTTAATCTATGTTGATAAGTAACATCTCCTTGAAGGGAAAGTTTTGATGAGAGACGCGCATTAAACCCAAGCCCTGCTTCCACAGATGAACCAAAAGAACCTAACTGGAAATCATCTTTAAAAGAAACAAATTGCTTCTCTTCAAAACTATGCAAATAAGAAAGCTTACTATAAAAAGAAACAACACGTCCCTCTTCAGAAACATGAAGTGTCTTACTTAAACGTCCACCAACACGCCCCACCCATTGATGAAATTTTCCCAAATCAACATCAATATGATCAATATCATATGCCGGATTAAACTGAAGATGTTGATAAACAACCTGAACCTGTGGATCAAAAACAACACCTTTAGAGCCTATTGAAAACGTTCTGCCACTCGTTAAAGAACCACTAAACTGTTTTCCCTTTAATGCCACAACCTTGCCCCGTGCAAGCGTCAAAACATCGCCCTTAAAAAGACCATAGGATAACAGCCCATCAATATAAAAACCCGTATCATGCTGCAGACTTCCATAGGCACCAACAGACCATTTATCAAACGCGCTTTTTTTGCTTTGTTCAACATCCTGAGGAGCAAGAGAAAGACTTCCATAATTTCCCAAAGCCCCAAAGAATGTCCGACTATATAAACTCTCAATCTCGTTTAATAAAACACCGGCTTGGAACGCATTATAATCCAGTTCAGCACCATAACCATATTCAAAAGCCGATAAATTGGAAGCATAATGATGGCTTCCCCCATAAGCATGTAGGAAAAAGGCTGAGTTTTCATCATCTTTCCCCAAAGGACGAAAAGCACCCCGCATGGTTTCTAACCTCTTATTTTGCGTGGTCATCTCCATCAAACCGGCATGAAATAAAGCATTTGGTAAAAGCAGATAGGTTGGCAATTGCGGAACAACAGCTCTAATTTCTAATTCCGGCTGAACATCAAATGCTATAGAAAAATGAGAGGAAGGATCCAAAGGATCAGAGGACGCAGAAGGCTTTGGTTCAACAGTTGTAGAAGGAGGAATAACAGAATCCGTAGACGAAGGAGTGACAGGAACAGATGGCTTAGAGGGCATAACCACATCAGGAGAAGTTTCAACTGGAACAAACGGTACAGCAGAAGGATCCTCTGGAACAGTTGGTACAGCAGGAGGCTCAGGTGAAACAGGTTTAGAAGGAATCAGCGTAGAATCTGTAGGGATCAATGTTTCAGATGGCTCAGATCCTCCAGGCAAAGAAGGTGTAGATGGTATAAGCGGAGGTTCAACAGTAGAAGGTTGTTCAGGCGAAATAGTTTCGGTTGGTCGCTCAGAAGGGATCTTTTCTTCTTCAGATTGAGGGGGGATAACTGTCGGTGTTGGCTTAGAAGCAGATTCAGAAGAATCTAACGTGGAACCAATGTAAACACTTTCGAGACGAAAATCCCAAAAATCTCCTTTCCCTGCAACCAATCTATTCTTTGGATCCGCATTTCCAAAAGAAGAACTTGGACCATAGCCACGAAGTTTATATTGATAAGGAAAACCATTCACCGCAGTATAACTATTGACTAACTTAAAAGAACTCTCCTCTGCTGTCCCTGCAACTTGAATAAGTGAAATACTTTGACTGCCTTTACTGGCCGCTTCTTTATTTAAAGTTTTGGAAAATTTCTCCATACCAATAAGGGTAGTTCCCAAAACATTCCCGTAGATTAAAATGCGATCTGTTTGTTGAGGATCAAATAAACCATCCTTATTCAGAAATGTGCTCATCTTAATCTGAGCATTACCTTCTGCACTGTATATTTTATTGGGCAGCTCATTCATACCAGCTATTTTATCGATATTGTCTAATGCTTGAATATCGTCTTCATTGTCTATTTTGTTTCCAATATGCAATGTTTGGTAATCTTGAGAGACATATTTCTCAAAAACAACGGTACTATCAAAAAGACTTAAAGTAGAAAGCGATGAAACCGTAAAATCCGCTTCTTGTAAGCCTTGATATTTACGCTTAGTAAGATACCATGTTGAACCGTTTCTTAACTGCAAATCAATACGAGATGTATCCTCAATGCGTGCTCCCCCTTTAAGAGTAGAAGAATAGGCTTGAACACGAAGAGAAGAATTATTTTCAGCTTTTAATAACAAATCACCAGAGATTTTTGTATCTTCCGATAATTTAAGGGTAGCATCAGCCCCATAACCAGCATCTCCTGTACTATAAATGGCGATCCCCTCTGGAACTGAAAAAGTTGTCTTTGATAATTGAACAGATGTCTTTTCCAGAGCAACGCCTTGTGCTCCCAGATTTCTCAGATTGCCCCATATATCATTGGAATCTAATCCATAAAAATACAGACCATAGGTTCCCTTACCCTGAACAGAAATATTGGATTTTTCAATCTTAATATTCGTCTTCTTAAACACATCAGCTAAATTAAATCCTTGCCTCAACAACCTAGCTTTATTATGCACATTCCCTGAAGCATTTTTAATCAAAAAGCCATGCATATCACTAAGTTCAATAGAACTATTATTTAATTGAACAAAACCACCTTGAGAGATATCAAAGGCTTCTGGTAACTTATTGACACTTCTCTCACCAACGATAACAGTTTTCTGTTTTCCTTTGCCCTTAATGACAGAACTATCAAAACTATACTCTCCCCCATAAAGTGATGAAAATGACCCTTTCCCATTAAAAATAACGGTACTCCCTGACAGCCTAATCTTTGAACCCAAACTGCTAATCAGCGCTATCTCTTCTACACCATTCAATTCTTTTGGTGCCGTTTCTTTTGATGTCGTTTCAATCTTGACACTCACTAAAGCAATATCTGTTCCTTTACCCAATGCAGAAATAGCATGAGAAATCCCCATAATAGTGCCATCTGTCATGCGAATAACCGCACTTTCAGCATGAAGAGCAGGTATATTCTTAAAATTTGAATCTTTTAAATTAAGACGAGCACCCTCTTTTGCTAATGCACCATAACCGTATAGTTCATCTGAGTCATCACCCGTAACAGTTATCTGAGAAGCATCAACAACTGTACCCTGTTTTTCTACATATAGAGCTGAAATAGAATCGGAATGAGAAGAAACTACCCCAGAATTTTCTAAATGATAGCTTTTATTTTTAAGCGTATGTTTTTTACCATCATTACATTTGTAAAACTGAGCGTTTGGATCACAATTTGCATTAACACTCACGATTGGTAAACAAGAAACAATCGCCGTTGTGATAAATAAAAATCTATACCTTTTTAAAATATTAACCATAATTTTATTCCCAATTTGCCCTTCTTCCCCCCCTTTTTTATTTAAGAATAAACGAGAGCTGAAATAACGCTTAGTTAACCCTACAAAAAGTAAGAAGTATAAAACTAAAATGATCGTTTTATACTTCAAACAATACTCTATAACTTATGAAAAACTTGCCTTATATTTCATAAGCATCTAAAAACGATAGCGTAACCCGCCTGAAAAAGTCATCCCTGAAAAACCAGCTTTTCTGAGACGATGCTGATAGGTTACTTCTCCATGCAATACAAAATTTGAAGACACCTGAGCATTCAGCCCTACTCCGGTTTCTAAAGAAGAACCAAAAGCTCCTAATTGGAATTCATCCCCAAACTGCACACGTTGTTTTCCTCCAAAGCTATTGGCAAGATGAAGTTTTCCATTGAAAGAAATAACAGAACCTTCTTCAGAGGCAGCAAATGTTTTGCTAAAACGCCCACCAACACGCATCAGCCACTGATCAAGGTTGCCCATTTCAATATCAAAGCCATCAATATCTAACGTCTTATCAAACCGCATATTTTGATAAATGACCTGAACCTGTGGATCAAAAACAAGCCCCTTATATCCTGTTTTAAACGCCTTACCTGCAACCAATGAAGCACTCAAAGGTGTTCCCTTCAATGTTGCTGTTTTACCTCGCTCACGTGTGAGAACATCCCCTTTAAATAACCCAAAGGAAAAAAGGCCATCGATATAAAGTCCTGTATCATGCTGCATGCTGCCATAGGCTGTAAGAGACCATTTATCAAAGGCACTTTTCTTGCTTTCTTCAACATCTTGAGGTTGTAAAGAAATTTTTCCATAATTTCCCATTATCCCAAAGCTTAAAGTATGCTGTGTATCCTCAATCGTATTGAGCAACATACCAGCCTTTAGTGCGCTATAATTCAAATCGCCACCATAACCATATTCAAGCGCAGATAGATCAGAAACATAGCGATAATTTCCACCATAACCTTGCGCAAAAAGGGCAGGATTTCTACCATTTTCTCCGAAAGTTCCAGCAGTACTACGCAATGTTTCCAGCTGTTTGTTGTGATTGTTCATCTCCATCAAACCAACCTGAAACAAAGCATTCGGCATCAACAGATAAGTTGGAACTTGTGGAACGACAGCTTTAACGCCCTCTTCAGAATAATGAGCAATATCATGACCAGCTAAAATATTATCATGATATGCCTGAGATCCAATAGAACGAGATACACGACGATGAGAGACAACTTTCTTCACTTTAGAAGAACCCTTGACATATTCAGCTTCAAGTCGGTAATCCCAAAAATCACCATTCTTCTTTACCGATGTCCCTTTCACTAATTTATTCTCCTCTTTGGCGTGTCCCAAAGAGGAGCTTGGTCCATAAGCACGCAGACTGTATCGATAAGGTGCCCCTCTTAAAGCGACATAATCCGTTGCCAGTTTAAAGGAATCTTCCGCTGCGTTTCCATAAACCTGAATAATTGAAGCACCATGGCAATCTCCTTTCTTAGCGACTAGAATCCTTCCTTTCCCTGTAATCACTGAAGGATTTACAATATGCACCTTGGTTTTTCCATAAACATCACCATAGATCACAAGTTGATCAGCTTTTACATTTTTGTTTTCACTGTTTGTAACAAAATTTGCATTAACATATAAGCGCGCATTACCTCCTGCAACATAAGCATAATCACTAGATTGATCCTCTACACTTCCGACATGTAATCTCTGATAGTAACCATTTTGAGGTTTACTAAAGAAAATTGAACTATCAATAAGCCCTAGAAATGAAATTGATGAATCCGCAACAGATGAATCTTGTTTAAGTTTGCTGCTTAGTAGATTTTTACTTGCTTTTACTGTCCATTGTGATTGATTGAACAACTCAATACTACCATAAGAACCTTGCTCAACCTGTGCTCCCCCTCTCAAAAAAGACGCATAAGCATCAAGCGCAATAAATGAATTATTTTTGACATCTAATAACTGATCTGCAAAGATCTTTGAGCCTTCTGATGCTGTAATATAAGGATACCTTCTCGCATCATCACTATAAATAGCCGTACCATTGGGAATATGAAGTTCTGTCTTTTTAAACCGAACCTCCCCTAAACTCGTAAGAAGCTCACCCTTTTGATATTCATATTGCGAAGAACTTCCTCTAAAATGCAGACCATGCGCTCCATGTCCCTTAAGAATGATCTTTGAGTTTTCAAAAGAAACAAAAGACATAAGATTATCCCGCAACTCAAGTGACTTTTCTTGAAAAACTGGATTTGCACTTTCAATCGCTACACCATGGACATCTGTAACAAGAACTTTACCCTCATCAACGAAAAGAAAACCGCCCTGCTTCACACCAAACACAGATTGAGATAACTTATTTTGACCACTTTTACCTTTTTTCTTTTCGCCATCACTTGTAACAGAAAGTTTCTTAAAAGCGGTATTGTCACCTTTTGACACCATCACAGCTGATGTAATATTCTCAGATTTATTAAATTCCAAAGTCCCATCAATTCCTGAAGTGCCTCTCTTTGCCTCACCTTTTTCTAACTTAATAACTGTGTTCTGAGATTGGGATATAGAAACAATATTCTTAACACTCGTATCCAATCCTGGTACATACAACTGATCGTTATTTTGACCAGTCTTAACAGCATCACATGGATAAACTTTAAAACGGGAATTACACGAAGGTTTCTCCTGGGCATTTACATCTATATCATGCGCAAAAAGGAAAACAGAGGTCGTAAGGGCACACAAACATACATGGCGTTTTAATACGTTAATCATAATTTATTCTAAACTTTCTTGATTTCATCTTCACAGAAAACCAAAAAGATACATCTGGGGCATCTACAGGTTATTCCTATTATGTGCCGTCTAATAATTCGTTTTGTATTATATGTAAAGATAAAAGTCAGAGAAATAACACAATAAGGTCTTGTTTTGTACTTATTATTTTCACAAAGAATATATTTAAGAGAAATACAGCTAAAAATGATAGCTTAATCCACCAGAAAAATGCGTTCCAGAAAAGCCCGCCTTCGTAAATTTGTGCTGATAAATGAGATCGCTATGAAAAGTAATTTTTGCAGATAACTGCGAATAAACGCCAATTCCAGCTTCTAAAGAAGAGCCAAAGGAACCAAGCTGAAATGTATCTTTAAAATACACAAATTGTTTATCATTAAAACTATGAATAAAATAAAGCTTACCATAAAACGAAAGAAGCTGTGCCTCTTTCGTCAATATCAGTGTTTTGGTTAAATGTCCACCAAGACGCACTCCTCAATGTTTTAGCCTTCGCATATCAATATTAAAATTATCAATATCACGAGTCTTATGAAACTGGAGATTTTGATAAACAAATTGGACCTGTGGTTCAAAAATAAAACATCGACAGCCTACCATAAATATTTTACCAGCCGTTAAGGAAAAACTTAAGGGCTTTCCTCTTAATACAGTCGTTTTACCTCGCTCACGTATGAGAACATTTCCATTAAACAAACCATAAGAGAAGAAACCATCCATATAAAGACCCATATCATGCTGCATGCTGCCATAGGCTGTAAAGGACCATTTATCAAATATACTTTCTTGACGTTGTTTCACCTCTCGAGGACGCAAAGAAAGTTTGCCATAATTTCCCATAATCCCAAAAGATGTTGTACTATATGGATTTTCGATTTTTTTGAGTAAAATACCTGCCTCTAGCGCATGATAATCAAGGTCACCTCCAGATCCATATTCAAGTGCAGACAAATTTGAAGTATAACGGTAATATCCACCGTAACCGCGCAAAAACAAAGCGGGATTTTCTCATTGATTTTCAACAACCAACGAGAAAAAGTTCGCAGTGTTTGCATCTGCTTATTTTGATTACTAATATCCATCAACCCAGCATGAAATAAGGTCTTTGGTACAAGAATATAGGTAAAAAACTGTGGAGCAGAAAAAAGCTCAAAAACAGGGGAGAAAACAGAAGAGCCAGATGTCGGCACAACGGGATGAGATTTAAGAATAGTGGGCCTTATAGGTTCAAGAGAGGGTGGAAGAGAAACAAGAAAAGGGTTTGGAACATCCCGCATAAAAACATCAGAATCATTATATGGCGGCAGAAGAGGAGAATCCGAAGAATCTACAGAAAAAGAAGGACTGGGCTCCCGAATTTTTTCTCTAGAGTTAGAATCGATAGACCCTCCATTATCTCTAGTAATATGAGGCTGAGTTTCAGAAAAAGAAGGAACGTCACCAGAAGCAGGAGAAGCAACATCAATAACAGGAATAATTTCAGCCGGATCAAGAGAGGAAGAATCAACAAATTGACTCTCAAGGCGAAAATCGCAAAATATTCCAGTGTTTTTAAGCACTTTTTGAGTGGAATCAGCCATCCCTAAAGCAGAGCCTGGACCATAGCTCTTAAGACGACATTGATAGGGGAAGCATCAAGTGTGACATAGCCCCCCTTTAACTGAAAAGAATCTTCAGCAGCTTGTCCATAAATCTGAATAATGGAAATCCCTTGGTTATTACCGCCCTCTTCCGTCAATGCCCCTAGACTTCCAGGAACCTTATACACATAAACTGTTGTTTTGCCTTCAAGATCACCATTGATTAAAAGTCTATCCGTTTTTTGTGCTTCAAGCTTTCCCCCTTTATCTAAATATGTATTGAGATCAAGATTTGCATCACCGTGCGCTTTATAGACGATCCCTGATCCTTTTCCGATGAAAAGTATCTTATAAAGATGCGTTGTTTCGGATTTTAATTCTTCAAAAATAAGAGAACTATCTGTAAGTTTGAGAGATGAAATCGAAGAATAATCTTTTAACTTAGAACCAGAAACAGCAGAGTTTTGTAATTGCCCATATTTAGGTCGCGATAAAATCCACTTTGAACCATTTTTTAATTCTATCTTGGCTATCGAGCTTTCATCAACATAGGCGCTTCCTTGTAAGGTAGAAGCATCAGCTTCAATAGTGACATTGGAACGTTCAACAGCTTCTAAGAGTGAATCGCCAGAAACTGTCGAATCGTGTAAGAGTTTAACAGAACTTTCAAATTCACGGCTATAAATAACCGTACTTCCTGGCGCCATAAAAGTTGTCTTGGTCAACTGAACCGCCCCTTTCCCAGGTATAATTGTTTTTTATCATTCAAGGCAGCTTGCCAAAAAAAGTGCATGCCATGAAATCCATTTCCTCTCATAAAAACATTGGAATATTTGATATGAGCCGCATTATGATTATTCCCCTGCACGACAATGCCATGAGCATTGTTAACATTAACGTTGCCCTTCTGAAAATTAATCATACCTTTCCCCTGAAGCATACTAAAAGCTGAATCTTCACGATAATTATCTGTATTTGTCGCCTTTTTCCCCTTTCCGGTAATAAAAATACCCTCTAAATTAATTTTTCCATCTCCTCCTGTTTGGACAGCAATACCCTCAGTAAAATCAATTTTTCCGCCTTTCATATGCGTTTTAGCTCCACTATGACTCAAAAGAGTTATCCCATCAGCCGGTATCCTAATCTCTGTCTTGGTCAAAGATACAAACGACTTCTCACTCGAAACACTGATCCCCATTCTGGTTGCTTTAATCACCCCATCCTGCATCTCAAAAGCACCATCCTCATCAATCTCGGCCCCTATCGACACGTCGTTAACATGGAATAAAAGAGAGCAACACCTCCCCCCCTTTGAAACTTTTACACCCGTCGTCCAAGCGTTTTTTTCTGAATGGCTATTTACATTCGAAACACCGTTAATGATTATAGCGCTTCCCTCAATGACTGTATCCTCCCCTGATGCCTCTAAGGCTGCATCCAAACGTTCACCCGTGAGTTGATAAATTTTCCGAGAAATTTCATATGTTTGGCCATCATTACAATGATAAAATGAAGCACTTTCACTCCATGAATATTGCTTCTTCTGAGAAAAAATTTCACCAGCATCAACATGATGTACAAAAAAACAACCGTTGTAAAATGACATAAAGAGAAATGATTTTTAAGCATAATTTTCTACAAACTTTCTCCCCCCCCCTCTAAAAACAAGAAAATACGCGTTCTGTTGAATAAAGTTGATTGCGTGTAATAATTTAAAATACATTTTTGTATTTTTATATATCCACTAAAGCTTGCGTGTGAAGATAAAATATAAAAATGACACAACTTAAAGTTGCTTTTTTTATATAAAAACGTGCAAAATAGAGATAATAAATATCCCATACCCCAAAGTTGTAATATCCAGAGAATTTATAAGCTTATACAAAAGGAGATGACACATCGACTCACACTTTATGTTTATCGCGTTCTTTAGGAGAGTCACAACCATCACGTAAAATAAAACACCCTAAACAGAATATCGGCATATTATTAATTCACGTGCTTATTTTAAAGACACGCACCTCTCAACACACTTAACCCCATTTCACGAGTGCGCCCATGCATAATATAATGATAAATTCATTAAGCATCCCAATTTTACACTTACGAATAAGTAAAGCAAAACCATCCCCCACTTTTCCAACCCTAAAATGTGTCTGACAACCTCTAACACTTGAAAATGCTCATAAGAGGCATTTTAATGCCCTTCTATCCAGTTTTTATCTCCATGGATCTCTCCAATTTTAACATATAAACGAATGGTTTTGATTAATTCAACGTGGAACAGATTTGAAATGAAAAAATCCTACGATATTCGTGTTTTTCATTTCATATAAAAAAATGATTAATTATTATAAATCAGTATCTTGCCCATAAGAGAAAAAACAACATAAAAAGCAACGACTGGAAACTAAAAAAACCTTATCTTGTTTTTAAAAAGAAAAAACGGCTCATGCAAAAAACATTTTTTAAAAAAAGCTTATTTTTAACGTTGTAAATAAAACAATCATAAAAAAGCCACAAGCAATGCCTGTGGCTTTTTTTTAAAAATTAACCCCAAAGACGATCATCCTAAAAGCGGTAGCGCAATCCGCCAGAAAAACTGATGCCAGAAAAACCACCTTTACTCAACTTATGCTGATAAACCAAATCCCCATGAAACGAGAATTTTTCAGATAAGCGAGCATTAAGCCCCAATCCAGCCTCTAGAGAAGAACCAAAAGCCCCTAATTTGAAAGAATCTTTAAAGTGTACAGATTTTTCTTTGCCAAAATCATGAGAAAAATGAATTTTACCATAGAAAGAAACATCACGGCCCTTTTCAGAGGCAGTAAGCGTTTTCGTCAAACGACCTCCAAGACGTACCACCCATTGATCAAGTTTACCCATCTCAATATTGAAATTATCAATATCACGCGCCTCATAAAACTGAAGATGTTGATAAACAATCTGAGCCTGTGGGTCAAAAATAACGCCTTCATATCCTGTGGCAACTTTCTGACCACCCATCAATGAAACACTCAAAGGATTGCCCTTTAATGTGGCAGTCTTCCCCCGTGCTAAAGTGAGAACATCTCCTTTAAACAGACCGTAGGATAAAAGACCATCAACATAAAACCCTGCATCATGCTGCATACTACCATAAACTGTAGTTGTCCATTTATCAAATGTACTTTTTTGACTTTGAGCAACATCCAAAGGTTGCAGAGTAAGCTTTCCATAAGACCCCATCACCCCAAAGGATAGGACACTATCAACATTTTCAATGCTCTGTAGCAAAATACCTGTCTCTAGGGCATAGTATCCTAGATCACCTCCATAACCATATTCAAGCGCAGACAAATCTGAAGTATAACGGGAACTCCCCCCATAGCCACGCAAAAATGAAGCGGGATTTTCATGAATTTCCAACACTCTACGAGAATGAGCACGTCGTATTTCCAACTGCTTATTTTGATTGCTGATATCCATCAAACCAGTATGGAACAAACTATTCGGCAAGATGAGATAAGTTGGAACTTGCGGAACAACAGACCTTACACTTTGGCTAGAGTGATGTTTACCATACAAATTAAGTTCACGATGAGAAGCCGGCACAAGCTCAGAACCCTGTGCTGAGTTAGTTTTAGAATGAAAAGCCGGCACAAGCTCAGAACCCTGAGTTACGCTAAATGCATAATCAGAATCAATAAATCCATTTTCGAGGCGAAAATCCCAAAATTCTCCCCCACCTTCAACCAGTCTTTGAGAAGGACTAGCCTTTCCTAAATGAGACCCTGGACCATAAGCACCAAGCCTATACTGATACGGTAAACCATTCAATGTAATATAATCACCCTCTAACTTAAAAGAATCCTCCTCTGCTCTTCCAGACACTTGAATAAGTGAAATACCCTTATTACTTCCTTCAAACCCAGTCCCCCCCCCTGGACTTCCTGAAACACTTTGCACATGGACTATCGTTTTTCCATCAACATCACCATGAATTAAAAGTCTATCCGTTTTTTGATTTTTAAGAGCCCCCCCCTTATTTAAATAAGTATTTAAATAAAGACGCGCATTGCCTTGCGCCTTATAAACCTCACCTACTCCTCTTCCAACACGAAGCGTTTGATAGCCATCAGCTATGTTAGCTTCTGGTTTTTCAAAAACAAGAGAACTATCAATAAGATGTATCAATGAAATTGTTGAAACACCGATAGCGTTAGAACCCAACAAACTTTCATTTTTTGATCTTGATAAAGTCCACTTTGAACCAGCTCTCAACCGAACCTCAGCAAAAGAATCTTTATCAACATCTGTCCCCCCCATAAGAGTAGAAGCATCAACTGAAACTTTTACAAAAGAGCCATCCACAACCTTCAATAATAAATCTCCAGAAAGTGTGGAATTATTTAAAAGCATAACAGTACCACCAGATTTCCTGCTATAGATAGCTGCACTATTGGGAACAGTAAAAGAGGTTTTTGTCAATTCGACATGCCCTCGTACAGGTAAGTTTGTTTTTGGGGAACTTCCGAACATCTCTTTCTCCCCAGGAAAAATATAAAAATCACGAGGATTCTCGTGATCTTTTAGTTCCTCACTTCTATCCCCTTGTCCCTCCCAAAAACGCACACCATAAGATGTACTACTCTCTACTTTAATATCAGAATCCACAATAGTCATATACCGCATATTCGAATGGGTATTATCTCCCTCCGTTGAAACACCATGGGCTCTAGCTAAATTAACTTCAACTTTCTCCAAATGGATAATCCCAACACCTGAGAACATATGAAAAGCTGAATTTTCACTATGTCCATCTCTCTTCATCGCCTGACTACCTTTTTCGGTAATGGAAAAGCTCTTTAAAACAACTTTCCCTCCTGTTGCTGTTTTAACGCCGATACCATTTGTAAAGTCAATCTCCCCTTTTTCTATCCTAACCTCTCCCTTTTCACTCGCAACAACACCATATTTCCAAAAACTTCCTTCCGAATTATCAGTACTTGCAGCATCCTTAACAGTTATATCACGCCCTAAGAGAAACGTGTTTCTTCCAGACGCTTGTATAGCAGCAATTTCATTCGTATTTTTATCAGTTTTTTGATAATTTTTCTTTTCAATCTGATGACTTCTACCATCATTACACCGATAAAATGATGTACTAATAAGACATGAAAATGGCTGAAAATTATTTTGTATTTTACCATTAGCATTAGAATGAGTTTGTACCCCAACATTAGCAACAGCACTAGTC
Organism: Bartonella massiliensis; assembly: GCF_902150025.1. Lineage (GTDB taxonomy): Bacteria > Pseudomonadota > Alphaproteobacteria > Rhizobiales > Rhizobiaceae > Bartonella > Bartonella massiliensis. Next base: position 24,603 of record NZ_CABFVS010000035.1, on the reverse strand, counting down.
TGAACCTTAGCATCAACACTTTGCACAAAAAAAAGAAGTGCTGTCGTGAAAGTACATAAGGAGAGATGATTTTTTAATATCTTGACCATAATTCCACCATAATTTTTCCTTTATTAGGATAAATTCATAACGTATTAAAAACCTTAATCAGAAAGAAAGTTTTAGTACATTTTGATTTAAATTTGTGGAAATAATTAGTCTTTTTTGTATTTTATGTAAATAAAAATTTATCCCAAAATACGATTTCGATTTATAATTTTACAAAGACTTTATCGAAATAGAACTGAAAACGAGAGAAAAATTATCTCTCAAGCTGTTATGCAAAAACAGCTTGAGTTCGTTTACATGCATTAAAATGCCTTCTTTAAATGATGCCCAATTAACGCCAGAACCAATATAGTCAACATCCTTGCGATCAATATTTTATTGAAACAATGGATACCCTACAAACAAATATAGACACAAATTGGGAAACAAGGAGGAAACACGTTTGCTTTTAGGCAATCTTTATAGCAAACGAGCCTAATTTAGAATAGGAGCGTGTAGCAATCAAAATCAATTCCTATTTTTACCATCTTCTTATTCGACTTTACATCATTCAACAGCCCTCAGAGCCGTATCTTTAAAAAGTAAAGATTACGCATGACTTCATCTTATTATTGAGCACATTCTTAGAAAAGACATTTCCTAAAAAACCATATTATCTTTCTTATTCACCAGTCTTTTCAGATATGTCTCATTTCTTCCATCCCTATTTCACAACAGCAGCACATATAATATAAAGTATCATCGGATACAGCTTTTATTCCCCTTAAGAGACATCATTTTCTTTGCCAATTTCTAATGGTGTTACCCCTTTCCTCTTAACACAATTCATAAAATCATATTGCAGTCTTTCTTAAAACGGTATCTTCCTGCCAATCCTCCCCATGCAAAGGAATGCTTTTTGTGGTTTCAAGAATATTAAAAATATTTTTCGCCTTCTAAATTAAAAAATATCTTTATTAATTGGCGCATTATAAACAATATAACAATCGCTCTGAAATACATGCTTTGAAACGATAACGTACAAAATTATTCAATTTTTCAAGGAAAATAAAAAACAACCCCAAAACATATTAAAAAAATGCAAAATCATACTCTATAAAAAACTATAACAACAAACCGAATAGAGAACAAAAAAACCACAAGCATAACTTGTGGCTTTTTAAAAAATTAAACAAAAACAATAACGACACTAGAAATGATACCGCAATCCACCAGAAAAACTGGTCCCAGAAAAACCAGCTTTCGTTAGCTTGTGCTGATAAACAAAATCACCGTGAAGCGCAAATCGTTGAGACAATTGAGCATTAAAACCTAATCCAGTTTCTAACGAAGAACCAAAAGCCCCCAACTGAAAAGCATCTTTAAAATGCACAAATTGTTTTCCTTCAAAACCATGAGTAAGATGAAGTTTGCCATGGAAAGAAACAACTTGAGCTTCATCCGTGGCAACCAGCATCTTTGTTAAACGCCCTCCAATACGCCCTACCCACTGATGGAGTTTTCCCAACTCAATATCAAAGCCGTCCACATCATGCACCTTATCAAATTGCAGATATTGATAAACAACCTGAACTTGCGGATCAAAAACAAAACCGTCCTCTCCCACCATAAATGTTTTACCAGCCGTCAATGAAGCACTTAAAGGATTTCCCTTTAATGTTGCCGTTTTACCCCGTGCTGTTGTCAAAACATCACCCTTAAATAAACCATAAGACACAAGACCATCAACGTAAAAACCTGCATCATGCTGCATACCGCCATATGCTGCAACCGACCATTTATCAAAGGTACTTTTTTGACTCTGTTCAACATTTAAAGGTTGCAAAGAAAATTTCTCGTAAGACCCGATAATCCCAAAAGAAGTGGTCCCATAGATATTCTCAATTGCTTTTAGCAAAATACCTGCCTCTACAGCATTATAATTAAGCTCGCCGCCATAACCATATTCAAGCGCAGAAAGATTTGAAGTATAACGATGATTACCGCCATAACCGCGCACAAAAAAGAAAGGATTTTCATGACTTTCTAATAAACCACCAGTTGCAATTCGCAAAGATTCTAACCGCTTATTTTGATTGCTAACATTTATCAAACCAAGATGAAGTAAAGCATTAGGCAAAAGCAGATAAGTCGGAACCTGCGGAACAACAGCCTTAACTTCCGGCTTAGGATCCGGTCCTGGAGAAGGCGTTGGCCCAGGCTCAGGACTTGGTTCAGGTTTAACATCATCCATAAACCGGCTTTCGAGACGAAAATCCCAAAACTCTTCGCTTCCTTCAACTAATCTTTGATTTGTACTTGCTTTTCCTAAATCAGACCCTGGACCATAAGCATAAAGTTTATACTGATAAGGTGTATGCCCCAATGCCACATAACCACCATCTAACTGAAAAGAATCTTTCTCTGCGGTTCCCGAAACCTGAATGATTGAAATACCTTGATTATTTCCACCACTGCCCGTGTGTTCTCCTGGACTATCTGAAACAGCACGTACATGAACCATCGTTTTTCCCGCAACATCCCCATGAATTAAAACACGATCCGTCTTTTGCTGATCAAGCTCACCACCCTTATTCAAATATGTGTTAAGATAAATATGCGCTCCATCTTGCGCCTTATAAACTTCACCCTTTCCCCCCTTTCCAATACGAAGGGTTTGATAACCATCAACAGAAGAAGTTTCATGTCTTTTAAAATCAATAGAGCTCTCACCCATAAGACTGACGAGTGAAATAGAAGAATCCTTTGCACCCTCATGTTGATCTCTCTGCGGATTTTGCTGTAAAATCCACTTAGATGCACCTCCTAAATAAAGTTCAGCGTTAGAGTTTTTATCAACATCAGAGCCGCCTTTAAGCGTAGAAGCATCAGCCAAAACCATCACAGATGCACCTTTTTCAGCTTTTAACAATGTCCTCCCTGAAATACTGCCTTGCATTAAACTAATAACACCAAAAGCGGCATCTTTACTATAAATAGCCATACTTTCGGGAACAGAAAGAATCGTTCTCATCAAATTAACAACTCTCAATTTACCAAGCTTTTTTTCCCGCTCTGATGAAAACTCTTCTTGAAGGTTGTATCCTGCCAACGGCTTTTCACCTTTAAAATATATACCATAAGATTGATCTCCATTCACTGTAACAGAAGAATCTTTAAGATTAACCACTGTCATACGGTCATGTTTAGACAAATTCTCAGATAACGGAATTAAATTCTCATCTAGAACTGGGCTTCCATCTTCTAGAATTGAATTTGAAGTACGGACCGTATTCTCTGATAATATGCCATGCACATTTTCACCCTCGACAATTCCCTTAAAATTAACAGAACCACCGAAATCCATGAGAAAAACCGCATAATTTTCACCTTCGCTACCCTTTCCAGTAATTTTAACATCATCGAGGATAATCTTTCCACCTAATGTCGAAGAAACCCCATGACTATTCATAAAATTAATGGATCCACCTAACATTTCAATTTTTGCACCACCATAATTATAAAGGCTTGCCTTCCCACCATTCGTTTTAATTTCCGTATCTTTCAACATAACATACGTTGGCTGTCCTATTGCTTGAACAGCCACAGCACCTCCATTAATAATCCCACGATCCACTTTAATCTCTCCATTACTCGCATGAAGAGCTACTGGCTTTCCCTCTTGAATTGTTGCATTATTCTGGAAAGTAAAATTCTTCAAAATAATTTGACCGCCCTCTGATACAGACACACCACGAGTCAAGGATTTATCAGAATCTTCACTCCCAACAGTGATATTTTCCCCGTTCACTTTTGCATTTTTCCCTTTTACCGTTATAGCAACTGTGGAGGGATACCGAGAAGCATTAGCTTTTGTAATCTTATAAGATTTATTATCAATTGTGTCCTCTCCACAATTATCGCACAAATAATATAACCCATTATAGAGCACCAACTTTCCGCTATTATTGTCATATTTATAAAGATACTTACCATCTTCCTTATCTCCACCCTCTCCACTAAGAGGGCGTCCAGCATTACTTCCACTAATAGAATTACTACCACTGATGCTCCCTCCCCCTGCACCCTCACCGCTACTAGGAACAGAGATTACATAAGACCTTCCCCCATTAAGCCTTCCCCCCTCCGCTCCACCAAGTAGGCGCCCTCCATTATTCCCGCTAAGAGCACTACCACTTCTACTGATACTAATCGGGTGCACAGTGATTGTATACACTGCACCCTCACTTCCCCCTCCATTCACAGCGATCGCTATTCCATTTTGGAGAAAAGAAAGAATAGCTGTCGTACAAATACATAAACATACATGATCTCTAAACACTTTAATCATAGTTCCCTCGAAACTTTTCTTCCCCTCTCATTGAAAACAAAAGCACTTGAAAAACATGTCGCTATGCACCTCAAAACGAAAGGTGTAACAAAAAAGACATGCCTCATGCTCATTTGAACCGTGTAATGAATCATCCCTATAAACTTGGCAAAAACTCTACGTACAAACCATTTATAAGAGAATAACAACAAATCACACTTTATAGGTGTATAATGCATTCTGTATTTCGTGTAAAGAAAAAATAAAACCAATGCGTGCAATTAATTAAAAACACAATCTAATATTGTGAATTTTAAAAATGAATCCACAGAGAGACGAATGAAAAAATAATTTAAATCAGTGGAAAACAAACTCTCAAAAACGAGCTTTAGAAAACACCCAATATTATACTTAGATCGTATAAATACAGTGTCAAAAGGATAATGTAACGCATACTGGACTCCTGAATTCTTTAAAAGTCCTCATAGAAGTGAGTCACTCTACAATATCAGCCGTAAAGATTTTAAGAAAATCCGCTTTAGCTTAGAAAAACGTGCTTATGCGTACAACACACCATCTTTTTTGCTTCACCAAGAAGCCGAGAATTTTTTAAAAACAACACAAGTTGATATAAAAAAGGCAGCACACTGTGCTGCCTTTTTTAAAAGTACATACTGTACCTCATATTAGAACTGATAACGCACTCCTCCGGAGAAACTTGCTCCAGAAAAACCAGCTTTATTAAGCTTATGTTGGTAGAGAACATCAGCATGCAGAGAAAACTGTGGCAACAATTTGGCATTAAAGCCCAATCCAGCCTCTAGTGAAGAACCAAATGCCCCTAACTTGAAAGCATCACTGAAATGCACAGACTGTTTTCCTCCCAAACCATGAGCAAGATAAAGCTTACCATAGAAAGCAACAGCATCTACACCTTCAGAACCTGCAGGATTCTTGGTTAAGCGTCCACCGACACGTGCCACCCATTGATCAAGGTTACCCATTTCAATATCAAAATTGTCGATATCACGAGCCTTATTAAATTGGAGATGTTGATAAACAACCTGAACCTGCGGATCAAAGACAAAGCCCTTATATCCTGTGGTAATTGTCTGACCACTCATCAAGGAGACACTCAAAGGATTACCTTTCAATGTTGCTGTCTTACCGCGTGCAAGGGTGAGAACATCACCTTTTAACAAACCATAAGACAAAAGACCATCGACATAGAAGCCAACATCATGCTGCATACTACCATAGGCTATAGCAGTCCACTTATCAAACGCACTCTTCTGACTTTGCTCAACATTCAAAGGTTGTAGAGAAAGCTTTCCATAAGTTCCCATAACACCCAATGATATAGCACTGTCAGCATTTTCAATCGTTTGCAACAAAACACCAGCCTCTACACCATGATAGTTAAGATCGCTGCCATAACCATATTCAAGTGCAGATAAATCTGAAGCATAACGGAAACTTCCACCATAGCCACGCAAATACAAAGCAGGATTCTCACGAACATCTACCATTCCTTTAGGCGTCATCCGTAATGTCTCCAACTGCTTATTTTGATTGTTAATATCCATCAAACCAGCATGGAATATGCTATTAGGCAAGACAAGATAAGTTGGAACCTGTGGAACGACAGACCTGACAAACTGCTCAGAAAGGGAAGCAGACCCTACAGACTTCACATATTGATTTTCTAAACGGAAATTCCAAAACGCTCCACCATCCCTAACAAATTTCTGTTGAACATGCTCCTGCTTTGAAGTTACTCCTGGACCATAAGCACGAAGAGTGTATTTGTAAGGTGAATCTATCAGTGCAACATAATCGCCATCAAGTTGGAAAGAATCTTTCTTCGCTTGACCATAAACCTGAATAATTGAAACACTATGCGCAACCTTGGCATTCGCTTTAGCGTTTCCTATACTACCCGCATCACCTCGTACATGTATTTTTGTTTTTCCAGAAACATCACCATGAATGACAAGCCGATCTGTGACTTGCTGATCACTTGGATCATGCGGATTTAAACGCGCATTGAGATGAATTATAGCATTACCCTGCGCCTCATAAACTGTGCCTTTTCCATTTCCAATATAAAGAGTTTGATATTTCCCTTCAGATTCCGAAGATTTAAAATTAATAGCACTATTTATAAGACTTACAGAAGAAACGCATGAATCCACACACTCTGAATTCAGAGTTCTCCAATCCTTATGTTTACTTCTTTTGAGAATCCACTCTGATCCATTGGTCAAAATTAAGCTGACATAAGAACTTTTATCAATATGTGCACCACCTATCATAGTAGAGTCATTAACCGAAACCAATATATTGGAATCATTCTCAGCCTTCAACAATAAGTCACCAGAAAGGTTTGTTTTATCTTTTAATGAAACAAGACCTACAGAAGTGTTACCATAAATAGCAACACCCTTGGCGACTTCGAACTTCGTCTTTTTCAATGAAACTGTCCCTGTTATGCTTATGGGTGTTTTTTCCTGTTTGGATTCAGCACTCCGTTTAACAACACTAGAACGCTCTACTGCCTCTAAGTTTCCACTTCTATTTTGTTTTCCTACACCTTGCCCATCAAAATATATACCATAGGTTCCATCACCTTCCACTTTAACAGTGGAAGATTCGATATTAGCATGATTCATAGTAGGACGAGCATCAGAGGATCTCTTTCTTCTAGAAGAACCGGTCTCAGCCGCATCACTATCATTAGCTCTTATAACCAAAGCATGTCCATCAGTAACAACATTTCCATTTTTAAAATCAACAGAAGAATTACCACTCAACATAAAAGCTGCACCATCTATACTTGTAGAATCCAACTTCCCTTTCTCTTTTTTCACAGTAATGTGAACTTTATCTAATTGAACACCACCCCCAGATTTCGACTTCACTGCCACGCCCCCTGTCGTACTAACAGTCCCAGAGTCCATGGTTATTTTACCAGCCTTACTCTCCAAACCAGCCGCTGCAAAATCCCCCGTCACATTAATTGTCGTGCCTTTCAGGTTAACAGATGATCCAGAATCTGCCAAAGCGCCCACATGATACGCATCGACCTTTCCTTTACTCATCGTAATCTTTCCACCATTTTTAGCTTCAAGACCAATTACAGAAGATGTAATTGTTGAGTCTTTATCCAAAATAACCTCTGCGCCCTCTTCTGCAAGCACAGCACTAACAAGCTTTGACTCTGCCAAACCGGTACCATTCTTTAAATCAGAAGCATCCGCACCATTAATGGTAACATTCTCTAGCTTAATAACTGTATCCTTATTCTTTGCATGCATAGAATGCTCAGTATCACTATTAGCCTTCAGTGTACGATCTTTCACTGTATATGTTTTACCATCACTGCATGAATAAGAAGTTTGCGATTCCTTTTCACCATTATTCTGTGTAGTATCACATGTAGAAGAAAGCGTTTTTTCAGAAGAAACACTTCCATTATCAGAATGACTAAGCAAAAGAATACGACCAACAGCAGCAGAAACTGCATCAGGCTTTGTAGAAATCTCATTTTTTGCAGAACTATTAAGCGTTACATTGTCTGTAGCAACTGATTCTAGAGGTGCAAGCACGTTAGTTACAGAAACATCACCTGTATCAGATCTTCCAAGATTAACAGATGAATTATTTCTAGATGAAGAAACAGATATCTCATCTGAAGCTCCAGATGTAGGATCCAGAAGGGGTACAGGAGTAAGCTCACCATCCCCAGATATTTCAGATCTGCCAAGATTAGCCGGTGAAGAAATAGGCTTTCTTGTTTCAACAGTATTTTTATCTTTTTCTAAAACACTTGAATCGGGCTCTCCATTCTTCATATAGTCCTTATCTTCTAAGCAGAAATACCAAATTCCGTCTTTGTTATAAGCGCGAAGCTTATACTGATAAGGTAAACGTCCTAGAGTGACATAATCATTTGCTAAAATAAAACTATCCTGTTGAGCCTCGCCCGACACTTGAATAAGTGAAATACTCTGAAATTTATTCGAATTTTCTATTATACTATTATTATTCTGCCCTGAATCTCTGCTGACAAAAGCATTCACATATACTTTAGTTTGTCCAGAAACATTACCATGAATAAAAAGTTTGTCAGATACACTATTATCATTTACATTATTATCACTTACAACAGGAAGTACAAGTACATTAAAGTAAATCCCTGATTCTCCTGTAGCACTGTAAACCGTGCCATTATTTCTTCCTATATAAAGTGTTTTATAATCTTGCTCAGCTTGCGGACGCATAAACTTAATAGAACTATCTTTAAGATTTATAGACGAAATACATGAATCACAACCCACATTCTCAGAAGAAGAAGGTTTATTCTCAGAAGGGAAAAATTTACTTTTTGATAACAGCCATTGTGAGTTATCGGATAAATAAAATTTAGCAGCAGCATTGTCATAAATACGTGCACCTCCTACAATCGTTGACTGCTGAGAAAAAACAGATACCTCAGAAGCTGATGTAGCTTTCAAAAATAAATCACCGGCAATCCTTGATCCTTCTTTTAAAATAACATAACCATTTAAATCCTCACCATAAATACCAACACCTTTCTCAACATTGATCTGAGTATTTTGCAAAAAAACCACGCGCGCGCCCCTGCTTTGGCTTTGATCACGCTCTGCATCATCCCCAATAATATTTTTAAAAACTATACCATAAGAATTTTTCTCCTTCATGGTAATAGTTGACCTATGCATACTCGCACTAATCTTCCAAGGATGATTATACTTTTCATTTATAATAGGCTGCATAGAGCTAATAGTTGCAGCAACATTAGCCCAAAGTTTATCTTCTTCACCAACCAAACTTTCCCTTATTTTAGATCTTTCAGTTTTAGAGCTTCTAGAATTAAATGAATTAGAATCAGATGAAGCGAGATTAAATGAACTAGATAGAGGATTATCTTTACTGACCCACAAAGCAGAACAATGACCACCACAAGTATAGGTCCCATGATTAAAGGAAACAATCCCCCCAAGTGTTAGAAAGCCAATATTCTTAATTTCCCCCCCCCCATTATTCACATCATTCACATCTTGCGCGTTTTCTTCTTGCGCGTTTTCTCTTTCAGTGGTTTTAATCTTAACTTGATTTAAAATAACAGATGCATTATTTCCTAACATAACCCCTATACCACTGTCACCAAGACTCACTATTCCTGATGCCATCAGTATGTCAGATTTATCACTGTACAATCCCAATACTGGGGTAATAATACTTGAATCTGTCAATATAATAACCGAATGCGATACAGCTGCAGCTCCTATAAGAGAATTGGAGACTTTTATCTTATTGGCAAAAACTAACTGATGGTCTTTAGCTAAAACCCCAATAATCTTCTTTTGAGTTCCAGAAACGGGCTGCCCCTGAGTTCCAGAAACGGACTTCTTCATCGACGAAAAAAAACCGGATAGATCAAAATTAACTCCATCCACTGAACTACCTACAGGTACAGGATTAATCCCGTTCATCCCTTGCCCCGATGAATCACCAATCGACCGCGCTATTGCATTCGCACCTTGTAATTGTAAAGAAAAGAAAAAAATACTTGTTGTCAGTGCATACAAATGTGTACGCTTTTTAAATACATTGATCATATGTCAAACTTTCTAAATAATGTTGCAAAAACACTAGAATTAAGTGAAAATGAGGTAAGTGAACAATTTGTACCATATGTTAGTCAACTTTACAACATAGTGTTATTTATTGTTACGTCATTTTGTGCATAAAAATGCCTAAGTTAAGTTTTTAAGTGCACAAACTCTTGTAATTACGTGATAAAAAGGATGAAATCACAATGGTAAAATATATGAAATGGGTGACTTCTGTCTTACTGGTTACAATCAGCTTTGCAATGATTTTATGGACACAGGTCAGTATTGCAAATACCAGTAGTAAAAATGTAACAATTACTCATGTTTCAGGAACAACTTCTGTTCCTTCTTCTCCGCAAAAGGTTGTGGTGTTTGATATTGCTACGCTTGATAATATGAATCGCCTTGGGATTAAAGCAGTTGTCGGTATTCCTGAAGGACACAAGCCTTCCTATTTAGAACAATTTAATGATGCAAAATATGAAAAAATCGGGACTATTTTTGAACCGGATTATGAAAAAATTGCCACTCTCCAACCCGATTTGATTATTATTTCCTCCAGAACGCAAGCAAAATATAAAGATTTATCCAAAATCGCTCCAACGATTGATCTAACAATAGGAAACGAAAATTCTCTTGACGATATTAAACGGAATGTGTCTATCTTGGGCAAAATTTTTGGCAAAGAACAAGAAGCAGAAAAAGAAATTGCAAAACTTGATGAAACTTTAGTTGAAGTCCGCCAAAATACTCAAGGGAAAGGCACTGGGCTCGTCCTTATGACCTCTGGCGGAAAAATAAGTGCTTTGGGACCAAAGTCACGTTTTGATATTTTCCATTCCGCTTTTGGAATTGCTCCTGCAACCGATAAGCTCACTGTACAAAAACATGGACAACTCATTTCTCCTGAGTTTATTCTTGAGACAAATCCTGATTGGTTGTTGGTTATTGATCGTGATGCGGCTATTGGACGGGAAGGACAATCCGCAGCACAACTGCTTAATAATGAGCTTGTGCACCGTACAACAGCGAGCAAACAAAACCAGATTATTTATTTGGACTCTTGGAGTTGGTATCGTGCAAGCGGTGGTTTAACCGGACTCCTTGAAACCGCCAAGCAAATCAATGAAGCCTTTACAAAGAGCAAATAAGCATACAAAAAAACTTGCTTGCACTATAAATAAAATTTAAAAGCAGAGGTTGTTTATTAAGCAACCTTTGCTTTTCTATTAGGTTTTGTTAGAAAATGATTTAACGTGAAGAATTCCTGGATAACCATAGCATTTCTAATTCCCCTGTCTATCCTCAGCATTTTTGTTGGTTATTCTGATGTTACGCCTTCTGATCTCTTCGCCGCCGATCCCCATGCTTGGCTTATTTTTTGGCAAACACGTCTTCCTCGCACTATTGCAATTCTTTTAGTAGGAGCAGCACTTGCACTTTCAGGCATGATTATGCAACTGTTGACACGTAATCGCTTTGTTGAACCATCAACCGCAGGAACAGTTGAATCGGCTTCCCTTGGCATTCTTTTTATTATGATTTTTCTGCCCAATATCCCTGTTTTAGGAAAAATGGTCGTTGCAACACTTTTTGCCATGATGGGCACTTTACTTTTTATGTTTTTATTACGTCGCATTCCTCTAAAATCTGCTCTCATTGTTCCCCTTACAGGGATTATGCTAAGCTATATTATCGGCTCATTAACCAATGCCATTGCAGATTATGAAATGCTCCTTCCTTCTCTTCAAGCTTACTTATTTGGCAGTTTTGCCATGATTCTTGAAGGGAAATACGAACTTTTATGGCTCTCCCTTCCTTTGTGTATTCTTGCCTATTGTACTGCTGATCGCTTTACGGTTGCAAGTTTGGGAGAAGATTTAACCAATAATCTTGGATTAAATTATCGTGTTGTCATGTTTTTTGGTCTTTTTATTGTTGCCTCAATCACCGCGGTTGTCGTCTGTACTGTCGGTCGTATTCCTTTTGTCGGATTGATTATTCCAAATATTGTTTCAAGTTTCATGGGAGATAATATGCGCTATAGTGCTCCTTGGGTAGCCATCAGTGGCGCAGGATTGGTCTTGATTTGTGACCTTTTAGGACGAATTATTCATCCTTCTTTTGAAGTTCCCATTAGCACCATGATGGGCGTGATCGGTAGTTTTATTTTTATGATACTGCTTTTACGCTGGAGAAAGCGTCTTGGATAGAAGAAAAAAAACAGTATGTATCCTAACAATGCTTATCATTCTAGCATGTATTGTCATCAGTCTTTACATGACATGGAATATTAATGTTTATACATGGAGCTTTCGTCTTACAAAACTCATCTCTTTGCTCCTTATTGCCTATGCAATAAGCGTTTCTACGGTTTTATTTCAAACAATCGTTAATAACCGTCTTCTTACTCCTTCTATTATGGGATTTGATCAGCTTTATATCTTAATAAAGACTGTTTTGATATATTTTGTAGGCTCTCTTTCCTTGCCTTTTTTAAATGAAGAAGGACAGCTCATTCTCGAAGCTCTCATTCTCATTTTTTTTTCAACAAGCCTTTTTCGTTGGCTCTTTTCAGGAAGCTTAAAAGGGCTTCATTTAACGCTTTTGATTGGTGTTATTTTAGGGGGATTTTTTTTCAGTTTACGAATGTTTATGCAATTGCAACTCAATCCAGACCAAATGATGAATTTAACGGATATTATGTTTGCAAATTTCAATAAATTTAATACATCCCTCATAAGCTTTGCCACCATCATTGTTTTCATTGTGAGTTTGATTGGTTGGCGCTCACGCCATCTTCTTGATATTTTGGCTTTAGGGCGTGAAAATGCCCTCAATCTCGGCGTTAATTACCATAAAAGCGCGACAGCTATCCTTATTTTTGTTTCCATTTTTGTATCCATTTCCACCGCATTGGTAGGCCCCGTCACCTTTTTTGGACTGTTAGTTGCCAACCTTGCTTATGAATTTTCTCCTCAAGCAAAACACAGTGTTGTTGTGCCAATTGCAATATTATTAGCGGTTATTTGTTTGGTGGGGGGACAATTTATTTTAGAGCAAATTTTTCATATGGCAGGGCGTTTAAGTTTTATTATTGAGTTCTGTGGAGGGACAGTCTTCTTAATGTTACTGATGAAGGGAAAATTAAAATGATTGAAATCAATCATCTTTCCAAGGCTTACGGTGCACGATTGATTATCGATAGCTTATGCCTTCATCTTCCTAAAGGAGGGATTATTTCTCTTATTGGGCCCAATGGTTCGGGAAAATCAACTCTTTTAATGCTGATAAGACGTCTTTTATCACACGACAAAGGAACTATTCATATCGATAATTTTGATATTGATAAATTGCCTCATGACATTTTGGCTCAAAAGCTTTCAATTTTGCGTCAAGATAATCCTTTATCCTTCCGTTTAACCGTGTACGATTTAGTAAGTTTTGGACGCTATCCTTACTCAAAAGGCTGGTACAATAAAGAAGATAAACAATTTATCGACAGTGCACTACACTATCTCGGCTTACAAGATTTAAAGGACCGTTTTTTAGATGAGCTGTCTGGGGGGCAGCGCCAACGTGCATTTATCGCGATGGTCATCTGTCAAGATACCGATTATCTTCTCTTAGACGAACCATTAAACAATCTGGATATGAAACATGCCGTTTCTATGATGAAGCAGTTACGCCGCACTGCTGACGAACTTAAAAAAACCATTCTCATTGTGATGCATGATATTAATTTTGCCTCATCTTATTCCGATACGATCGTCGCATTGAAAAATGGAAAAGCAGCCTATTATGGGACTCCCAAAGAAATTATGCAGCCAGAAATTCTTAAAGACATTTATGATGTCGATATCCAAATAAAAACGATCAATGATATCCCTATTGCTCTTTATTATCGATAATCTAAAAAGATTTTTTGCACTTGCGTGCACTTTAGAATCTGCTAGAAACAGTAAAATAGACTTATTGGGGAATAGTTTAATGGTAGAACAGCGGACTCTGACTCCGTCAATCTTGGTTCGAATCCAAGTTCCCCAGCCAATGTAGCTGTAGTGTAGCTTGCCAGTGGGTTTTGTATATTTTTCCACTAGATTTTGTACCAATTTATTTTTTCTCAAATGATTTTCAAAGGGTCTTCAAAGCCCCTTCAAAGATCGTTTAAAGACTGTTTAATGAGTCTCTATTTTTTGCTCTTGAAGGTCGCAATTTTTGATGATCAGTCATCAGCCAGAATCCTATTATAGGAATCGCGTTACTTGAGAAGCAACCTGCATAAAATGGCATGTCTTCTTTTAGCATAAATTGCGTAATAGCTTTTTAGATTTCTGAGACATTATTAAAAACAAAAGATACTTCTAGGAAACGGATAAACATTACCCTATTGCTTAAACGAAAGGAATTCGGTCATGTTGATCCAATTGCTCTCTCCCACCCAAAGTGCAAACATTGCACGTTGATCTCAAAAAGCATCACGACCAATCAAAAGATCAACTTGACCCTTTGATTTTCTACTCTGATGAAGTTTTCTTTTCTCCCGTTTCCTTTCCTTGATTTGATGCTTCGAGGGTCATTTCTGTGGTGTAGCCACTTGCTTTCTCATAGCGATGGGTCACGGTAGCAGCTTTCCATGTGCCATTGATTTCGCCTCGAAACCCTTGCAGGAGAAGCGGTTGACCGGCCATGATTTCAGGGCGCCCCTCGAGACTTACAGAACGACTACCCATGGCACGACAAAGCCTATCCGAAGGCTTATTGTAACAATAAAGATTTATCCCTTTATTGATTTTGAGATAACAGCGTCAAAATTTTTTAACATAAGGAGCATTCTATATGAAACGACTATTCTTTCTTATTCTTTTTTCTATCTTTTAGTCTTCTGTATTTTCTGGCCCCTTTTCCTAAACGCATGAAGGTTAACATCTAATAAGGCATAATATAAATAAATAAACTATAGTTTTATATAAATATTAAAGTAATATTATAATAGATTTATACTATAAAAATATTATGTATTTTATTAGAATAATAATTATTATACTCTACATAAAGATAAAAATAAACTATTCAGATCCAAAAATAATCATCCATTTAATATCCTTCTTATAAGCGGGGGACTTTTGGAATTTATAAGAAGGATAAATCTTATGTGTAAAAAACATATTTTATCATGCACAGTTGCTACAATTGTAATGCTTTCTAGTGCCCCTTTCAACGCCCATGCTGGTTCCATTCTCTCAGCGACAGATGAACAAAAGATAACTGGCATATCAGGCACAACCTATGAAAAAATTGAAGCAAAAGGAGCAGCATAATCGATGGTAAAGATTTAATAATTTATGAACCTACAGAGAAACAGGAGGTGCCTATACCAGATGGGAAAGGCGGTCAACTTACGGGTCCAGATGGTGAACCATTATTCTATCATTATTCTTGAGTAGACGGAACCGGTGCAGAAGCATCTGGGCATAGCCACATTGGTTTGGATAATGTAACAATTGAAAATGTAGCAAAGGGGCTTGTTATCAATGAAAATAGCGAAATCATCATCAATGGTGGAAGCATTACTGCAAGAAAAGAGCAGAGTCGGCAAATAACCGCTGGGATGAAAATAAGTGACCAGAGTACCGCTCAACTCAATGATGTCACCGTTGATGTGACAAATAGATTAGGAGCTGAAATAACAAACTCTGTATTCGATATGGTCGGTGGTTCCATAACATCTTCTAAAAATGCTGTTTCCTTTGTGAACAGTGCAGGAGAAGAAAATAAGCTAAAAAATGTGATGATTACTTCCGGAGAAAATGGAATAACAACCAGTGCCAGCACAGTCACTTTAAAAGACGTAATCGTGAAGGATGCCAAAAAAAGTCTTTATGCGGATAAAGGTTCTCAAATAACAGTCTCGGCCGGTTCATTTAAAGGAGACAAACTCGAATTAGGAATATACGCTGGAAACGGTAGCAATCTTATTTTGGAAGATGGTGTTACAATTGTCTCTGCTCAAAATGGGATACAAGCAGAAAAATCAACAATTACGATGACAAAAGGAGCTGTAAAAACAACTGGCTCACAATCTGCAGCCTATGCTAAAGCTGGTGAACAGATTGACCTTACAGATGTTGCTATAAATGCTCAAGGGAGTGGGCTTCTAGCAGAAGAACAAGATTCTAAAGTCACAATGCAAGGAAAAACACTAGAAACAGCTGGTGAACAATCTGCAGCCTATGCTAAAGCTGGTGGACAGATTGACCTTACAGATGTTGCTATAAATGCTCAAGGAAATGGGCTTCTGGCAGAAGAACAAGACGCAAAAGTCACAATGACAAGAGGAACATTGACTACAACGGGGACACAGTCTGCGGTACACACAAAAGCCGGTGGACAGATTGATCTTGCAAATGTTGTCGTAAAGACTGAAGAAAATGCGCTGAAAACGCAAGGTAATCAATCAAAGATAATGCTAAAGAATTCAAAAGTTTTTGCTGATCTTTTATTAGTTGCCGCCGTTGATACAAAAAAACCTGGAGTATCTTACGTAACTGCAGATAACTCTATTTTAGAAGGTGGTGCAAGAGTTTTAGCCAATGACTCTGATAAAGTCGATCAAGCATCTTTGAGTCTCATCAACGGCTCAAAATGGCTTTTAAAGACCAGCACAAAAGAAAAAGATGCTGATGGCAATCTACTTGATATTACCAAAAGATCACACTCTGATGTTGTTGTGCTTAATCTTGATAATAGCTCTATCACTTTTGATGCCCCAACAGAAACACAATATCAAACGCTTCATATAGGGTCTGATAAACAAGATAGTTCTGCCGTCTACAACGCAACAGGAAGCGCGAAAATTTATTTCAATACTGAATGGAGCGATGGCGCAGCAATAGGCAAACAAAAAACCGATCGTCTTCTCATTCAAGGCGACGTATCAGGTATCACAACCATTTATTTCCAAAATCCTTTAGAAAAAGGAAGTATACAAGCAGACGATTCTGCCCCCTTAAATACCCTTGGCATTTCGCTGGTTCAAGTTTCTGGAAAAGCGAATAAAAATGCCTTCAAACTAGAGCATGACTATATGGCAATAAAAGGTTTGCCTTATAAATATATTCTTAAAGCTTATGGAAGTGATGCAAACTATGGCAAAGCAAATGCTAACCAAAACTTGTTAGGAAGCAATGATGATTTTTGGGACTTTCGTTTACAAAACGAATTTCTAGATCCTCATTTAAGAATAAAAGCAGTTCTTCCACAAGTGCCAAGTTATTTGATCATGCCCAATGCGATTTTCTACGCTGAATTAACTGATATGGCTAAGCAAAATGCACTGTTAGCCAGTATGAGAACATCTATCTTAAGCAAACAACAAGAAAAACAAAACGCTTTCTTCTTATACACTTATGGCAGCACAGGAACATTATCCTCGCAAAATGCTCCATATCAATATGATTATAGCGGTGCTAGTCTTCGCTATGCTGCTTTACAAGGTGGTGTTAATTTTGCAACATTAGAAGGACAAAACACGACAACACATTTGGGTCTTTTGGGAACCTATGGACAGCTTTCCTTTACGCCAAAAGATATGCGAGATGCTGGGAAAAACACCATTGATAAATGGTCCCTCACAGCCTATGGAACCATACAATACGACAATGGCTTTTATCTTGATACGCTGTTATCCTATGGCTTCCTAAAAGGAGAGATCACCAATGCTCTCATTGGGACAACCGCAAAGTTGAAGAATGCCAAAATGTTGAACATCTCCACAACCGTTGGCAAACAATTTGCAACAGGAATTCAGGGTGTAACATTCGAACCGCAGGCACAAGTTGCTTATCAACATTTGGCATTTGATACCATTGCAGATGCTGATAATTTTACCGTTGACATGCAAAATCCTCATCAATGGATAATCCGTGTTGGCGGGCGTTTGACCAAAAACATTACCACTGAAAACAACCGTCCTATGTCTTTCTATGGAAAAGTCAACTTGACTAAAACTTTTGGGGATGATCAAGCAATCCATGTTGACAAGGATTATAAACGTGATCCTGTAGGAACTTCCCTTGAAGGAGGGCTTGGCATCAACGCGCAATTGTCCACGAACCTCTCCCTTCATGGTGATGTGAATTATCAACAAAAGCTGCAAAAAACGGGTATCTCTGGAACAAGTTTTTCAGGCGGAATACGCTATCAGTTTTGAAGCAAAACTTTAACAACAGGTGTATTGTTATTCTATACACTTCATCAAACAAAAAAGGCAGCATAATATGCTGCCTTTTTTAGTTTATGATGATTTGTTTTTTAAAACACTTAAAAAAATAGAAAACAGCAAAATATTTGAAGACTGTCATTAATCATTGGAAATTTTTACAAGAACTTCTCTTTTATAAAGCATAAAGCTTAGCATTTTCCAATGAATAATGCCTAAAACTGTAAAAAAGAGACCAACACAAAACAAAACACTATTGTAAAATGATGAGAAATTTTTCTGGAACATACAGCATTATTATCTTTTGTTATTTCTCAAAAATTTAATGCTTAAAATTTCAAAATAAAACTTCTGAACATAAAATTATCAGCCAAAAACAGGATAATACAATCAGACAAAGGATAGATGTTATAAGTCACTCGTATATTTCATAACCGTCGTTTTAAGAGGTCATAATAGGATTTTAAATATTATAACCCAAATACTGCCCAGCAAATTTATGAAGAAAAAAATCCTATTATCTGCCTTCCCTTTTAACAATTCCGCCAAACATCCCCAGAAACTTTAAAACAGAAAAAGTTGCATTTTTTCTTCTGTAAAATCGATCACACTCTTTCTTCTCGATGAGCGATAGGCTCAATACTGGCTTCAAAAAATGCCTTTGTATAATCATGTTGCGCATGTAGATTACGCAATTCATCATTGCTAAGTTCTTCAAGAATAATCCCTTTATGCATAATTCCAACACGTTCACAAATATGTGCAACAACAGCAAGATCATGGGATACCATCAAATAAGTAAGCTTTTTTCTCTCGCGCAGTGATTTTAATAAGTTTAAAATTTCAGCCTGGACTGATACATCCAATGCAGATGTTGGCTCATCAAGCAACAAAACCTCTGGCTCAATAATTAAAGCCCGTGCAAGAGCAATACGTTGACGCTGCCCTCCAGACAACTCATGAGGATAACGATAAAGAAATGAAGAATCCAAGCCAACGGCATCTAAAGCATCCTCCACTTTTTCTTTTTGATTATCCATACCATGGATTTTGAGCGATTCAGAAAGAACCGTATGAACCATTTTTCTGGGATGAAGCGAAGCATAAGGATCTTGAAAAACCATTTGAACACAGCGTAAAAAATCCTTACTTCTTTTTTTTTCGACTTCTTTTCCATCAAAAAGAAACGTTCCACTATAATCTGGAATAAGCCCTACCAATGTATTCAAAATAGTTGATTTTCCACATCCAGACTCACCAATCAAACCATAAGCTTCACCACGCTTAATATGAAAATTAACATTTTTAACAACAGTTACAGCCTTGTGCCTATGCCCAAAAGTTACAGATAAGTTAGAAACATCAATAATATTCTCACAGCTTGTCATGGAGAAACCTCCTCAACACCATTAACAATCGTAGGATTATATAACCACTCAGGATCACGCTCAGGAACAGCCAAAACATCAACAGGATTATCAAGCCGTGGCAAACTTGCCAGCAAAGCCTTCGTATAAGGATGACGAGCATGAGACAAATCAGAAGCAGGCAACTCTTCTAACACACGGCCCGCATACATCACCAAGATACGATCACAAAAATCAGCAATCATATTCAAATCATGACTAATGAAAATAAGTCCGGTTCCAGACTTTGTTACAAGTTCATCTAATACAGATAAAACTTGTCGTCTCACCGTAATATCAAGTGCAGATGTTGGCTCATCAGCAATGATTAAATCCGGTTTTGGAATAAGCATCATTGCAATCATCACACGCTGCCCCATTCCCCCAGATATTTCATGCGGAAAGAGACGCATCACACGCTCAGGATTACGAATATGAACAGATTCTAACATAGAGATGGTTCTCTCCCATGCTTCAGCTTTTGAAACATGGTAATGAATACGGTAAGCCTCCATAATCTGCTCCCCAATCCGGATGAGTGGATTAAGTGAATATTTGGGGTCCTGTAAAATCATTGAAATCCGTTTTCCTCGGATTTTTCGCATCTGAGGTTCACTGGCACGCAATAAATCGACATCTTCAAAGCGCATTTTTTTAGCCTTAACAATGGCTGATTTTGGACTCAGCCTTAGTATTGCGCGCCCAGTCATCGATTTTCCAGATCCGGATTCACCAACAATTCCAATTTTTTCTTTTCCAACAGAAAAGCTAACACCGCGCACAACTTCTGAAAGTCCGCGTGTTGTAGGAAAAGAAATACGTAAATCTTCTACTTCTAATAATTTATTACCCATTGCGTGGATCCAATACATCACGAAGACCATCACCTAAAAGATTGAAAGCAAGGCTTGCAAATAATATTGCACAGCCTGGTATTGCCGCCAACCACCAATTTGTCATCATAAATTCCCGCCCTGAGGAAAGCATTGCCCCCCATTCAGGACTTGGAAGTTGTGCTCCCAACCCCAAAAATCCAAGGCCAGCAGCTGTTAAAATAATTCCGGACATATCTAAAGTTAATCGTACAATCACTGAAGGAATACACATGGGAGCAACATGAAACAAAATAATTCGCCAAGCAGAAGCTCCTTGCAAGCGAACCACAGAAACATAATCAGAAGAACGGATTGTCAAAGTCTCAGCGCGCGCTAAACGTGCGATTGGTGGCCATGCTGCAATTGAAATTGCAATAGCAGCATTTTCAATCCCAGGGCCCAATGCAGCTGAAAAGGCAAGCGCTAAAATCAAACCTGGAAAAGCAAGAAAAATATCGACAATGCGCATGAGCACAGTATCAACCCATCCCCCCATATAACCAGAGACAGTCCCAACAATAAGCCCGATTGGACCGACAATAACTGTTGTGAGAAAAACAACATAAAGCGTAATACGAGAACCAAAAACAAGACGGCTAAAAATATCTCGCCCTAATTCATCGGTCCCAAAATAATGCGCCATAGAGGGGGGCTGCAACCGATGTCCCAGATCATTGCTCAGAAAATCATGCGTAGCAATCCAGGGCGCAAAAAGTGCACATATGATAATAATACAAATAATAAGCAGACCAAATACAGCCGAAAAGTTATGAAAAAATTTAACCAGTGCGTGATAAATTCTTTGTAGGTTCGCTTGAATTATGGACCGCGGAACAGGGTCGTTTAACCAAGAACCCAAAGAAGATGATGATTGCGATTTATGATGATTACGAGCTGTCATATTCAACGTGTCCTTGGATCAAAAATGCGATAAAGCAAATCAGAAAATAAATTAATGGCAACAAAGATAAAGCCTACAAGTAAAGTACATCCGACAACGGCATTCATATCTCCAGCGAGAAGAGCATTTGTCAAATAATGTCCAAAACCAGGCCAAGCAAAAACCGTCTCTGTCAAAACAGCCCCTTCTAATAAAAAAGCATAAGAAAGTGCAACAACGGTAATAACTTGAACAGCAGCATTGCGAAAGGCATGCCCCCAAACCGTTCGCGCCCACGATAATCCCTTTACACGTGCAGTAATGATATATTCCTGATTAAGCTGCTCAATCATAAACCCACGAGTCATCCGACTAATATAAGCCATAGCACCGAAAGCTAAGATCAAAGCAGGCATAATAATGTGACTAAAGGCATTGCCAAAAGCCTCCCACTGTCCTTGGGTTGCGGTATCCCAAAGAAAAAATCCTGTTTTGGGTTCAAAAGAATATTCATAAAGAAAATCAAGTCGCCCTGGACCACCAACCCAACTAAGCTTGGCGTAAAATATTAACAACGCCATGAGCCCAAGCCAAAATGTCGGCGTAGAATAACTCAAAAGTGTAAAAACACGGACAACATAATCAATAAATGAATCGCGATACATTGCAGCAAAAACACCAAAGGGAATTCCAAGAGTGGTACCAATAACAATAGCAACAGTTGCAAGCTCTAATGTTGCAGGAAATACGCGCATAATATCAGCTAAAACAGGACGCCCAGACGTTAAAGCATCTCCAAAATCAAATAAAAATACATTATGAAGATACTTCCAATATTGGACAATCAACGGCTTATCAAGACCCAGCTTATAATACATGGCATCATAAGCTTCCTGACTAATATTATCACCAAGAATAGACAGAACAGGATCGAGAGGAAGCAGATGACCGAGAAAAAAAGTAATCGTCACCAGCCCAAGCAATGTAATAAAAACTGAAATAAGCAGCTTTAATCCTTTGAACAAAAAATCCCATACAAATAATCTTTTCTGCTTTTCTGATACAGCTCTTTCAGTCTCTGAAAGTGGCAAAACCATTATAAAAATCCCCTCTGTAGCGATAAAACATAAAGCAAATACCTCTTTTTATATAATGAAACAACCTCTTATTAAGCATGTTCTAAAATCTAACATGCTTCTTTTTTATTTTTCTGCTTCATTGTAGTAAAGTCTGTAAGTGTTCCAAACCCATTTTTTAACATCAGGTCCCATACCAACGGTATAATATGTCTGAAATAAATAAACCATAGGACCATGCTCTAGCACATAATGCTGTAAAGTACGATATTGCATAATACGCTTCTTAGGATCTTGCTCAAACAAAGCATCCATCACCATTTTATTAATATTTTCATCATAATATCCAGCGCGCCAAGCCAAGTACATATTGTGCTTTTTTGTAAAGGTTGGATCAGGATTAAACACGTGATTTAATGAAGCAGGATGTCCATCAGGGTCAGCACTCCCCCATCCCATAAGAGCAGTATCATAATTTCCACCGCGAACACGGCTCAATAATTGATTTTGGGCCATTTTTTCAAGTGTTAGCTCAACACCAATTTTGCGCGCATTGGCTTGAATAGACTGCGCAACAGAGGACATATAACTAAGGCTTCCAACTAAAAGATTAGCCTTAAAACCATTAGGATAACCAGCCTGTGTAATCAACTGTTTTGCTTTTTTCAAATCTAACTTAAAAGGCAAGCCTTCTTTTTCATCCAACGCACCTGGAACACCCAAAGACATATAAGTTGCCCGAGGAATAGCAATCCCCTTCAAAACAGTTTTTCCAAGACCTTCATAATCAACCAAATAACGAAGTGCCAATCTGACTTTTTCGTTCGCAAAAATTTTATTTTTATTGTTGAGCGATAGATAAATAATTTGCGGGCGCAAAACACGACTAATTTTGACCGGACCACCTTTTTTTTCAATATCTAAAATATCTTCTGAAGAAAGATCACGGGCTATATCCACATCCCCTTTTTCCAAAAGAAGTCTTTGACTTGCTGAATCTGCTACGTGCTGCACAACAATCTGCTTAATTTTAGGCACATTCCCCCAATAATGCTGTGTAGCCTCTAACACAACTTTATCCCCTGGCGACCAGCTTGCCAATTTATAAGGTCCAACACAAGCCGAATGTGTCGCTAAATACTTATTTCCCATATCACCATTAATACTATGCGCTTCAATTGTTTTGCGATCAAGCAAAGCAGAAGCATAAGATTGTCCAATAACAGTCAATATCAGCTGAATAGGATAAGGTTTGTCTAATTTTAATTGTAAAGTCTTATCATCAAGAGCCTGAATATTTGTTTCGATATTCTCTTTGTTAAATCCATAATCCATTAAAGATTGAGCATAGCTCAAGCCTAATTTAATAATCCGTCGCATCGACCATACCAGATCTTGCGCTGTCGCAGCTCTTCCATCATCAAACTTTAAATCATCACGAAGATGAAAAACTATTCTTTTGCCATTATCTAAAATGTCCCAAGACTTTGCCATAGCAGGACGAATTTTTGTAGGGTCTTGCTCATCATACTGCACAAGCGCACTGCAAATATTCGTCAACAACTCACTTGTCACAACCTCAACGGTTTGCGCTGGATCAAAACCACTAATTGAATCAATATTCCATGCCATCACCAATATATCTTTAGATGAAGCACTAAATGCTGACGCTATAGCTCCATTTAAAAAGCCTACTGTACTTAATAAAATACAAATTCTTTTCAACATTCTTTTTTCCCCATTTTACCGCTTCCTTTTGTATTCTTGTACCCTTTTCACACAACATAATTGTGATTTTGCTCTTTTATCTTTTAAACAGCATGATATCAAACATCAACTTTATTTAATTAAACCAAACATCTAAAAATACTTCTCTCATACAGCAATTTATTCTTCAAAATACTGAGAATCTATATGACCATAAATAAAGATTCCTCCTCCGAATATAACTTCTCATATTCATTCCTCCCTATAAACGGCTTCACTCATATACTGCCCCCCCACACAAATTCATCCTTTTAAAAAACTGAAAAGCCTTTATATGAAAAAATATTTTCATTACGCAATTATGATCAAGCTCTTTTTATTTGGACAGCATTGTAGACACGTCTATTTTTCAATTTTACTATAAAAAATACGCGGCGCA
>NZ_CABFVS010000034.1 GCF_902150025.1 Bartonella massiliensis | reverse complement strand
CTAAATAATCAGTACGACGATAGGCACGCTCTACTTTGCCACCTACTGTATGAGCTAAAATGGTTTCAGCGACTTCATAGGGGGCATCGGTTGTTTCAGCAAGCCAATCGCGTAAACTAGAACGAAAACCATGGGGACGTGCTTCAAGTCCAATCTGTTGCATATATTGTGACATGCAATTTTCACCAAGGGGACCGCGACCGGTTGCAGAAAAAAAGAAGTCATTACGAGAAAGCAATCGTGCTTGTTTTAAGATTTCTAATGCCTCTGATGATAAAGGAACGCGAAATTCTGTTGTAGCATCCCGCCTTCCTTTCATATTTTCAGCAGGGATAATCCATATATCGTCTTCAATTTGATCTTCACGAATATGACGCAAGGAATTAGTACGAACGCCTGTCAAAATAAGCAAACGTAAAGCCAGTCGTGTTAGGGTTGATGCTTCGCAAAGTGTTTTATAAAAAGCCGGCACATCTCTCCAATCCATTGCTGGTAAATTTTGCGTTTTATGACGTTGTTTACCTAAGAGCGCGCGTGCTTTTTCTGTTGCTTGTAAATCAACATCCAATCCTAATGCAGCCGCATGTTTGAGACAAAGATTAAGACGTATCAATGCTGTTCGAGCAGTTCCAGCTTTTGAATGCCAAATAGGGGCGAGTGTGTTGCGTATCTCTGTTTGTGTAATCTCAGAAACGGGCAGACAGCCTAATTTGGGCAGAATATGAAGGCGTAATGGTAAAAACCAACTTCCATCTCTTCCATCCCCTTTTAATTCAGCTTTACGACTTTCAAAAGCATCTACAGCAATATCTTTTAAATAATGGAGATTGCTTATTGCTTCACGCTTTTGTTTATCGCGTTCTTTAATGGGGTCACGACCTTCACGAAGAACAGAACGCCAACCCGTTGCCAATTCACGGGCTTGTTTTAAAGAGACATCTCTTAAAGCACCCAAGCCCATTTCACGACGGCGACCATGAATGGTATAACGATAAATCCATTGAGCACCACCATCTTTACGCTTATGAAGAAGCAAGCCAGCACCATCATTATATTTGCCAGCCCCCAATGTTGCGACAGATCTTGCATTAAGACGGTTCATAAGGACCATTTTTACTCCTTTCTTATACAAATTTGATCCACACACTCATCCCACTTGTGATGTGCAAATGAGTGATTTTAATTGATGCAACATAAACAGATTTGAAATGAGAGAATCTTACGTTATTCGGGTCATTAATTCAATATGAATAACGCTAGATTATCATTATAAATCAATATGTTGTCTCAAATGTATGACACAGGGATTGGTGGCAATGTTTATGGTGGACCTCGTGTTGCGCCGTTAAGTGATCAGACGCGCTATGCCATTGGGGGACTTGGGAGTATCCCTAGCCATTATCAAAATCGTTCTTTGATGAATACGATCTACAATCCAACGTCGGCAGCAAATAATCTTGGAAGAATGGCTTCTGGCGGTATGGTTGGACAGAATCCCTCTTTTAATGCCGCTCTTCAAAATAGTTTAGACCGTGTAAGAGATACGATTAACAGTTCTTTTGTAGGTGCAGGTCGTTATGGATCTGGTGCACATACAGATGTATTGGCAAATGAACTTGGTGCTTTGTCTACAAGTGCTACAGCAAACCAGTATAATCAAGATGTACAGAACATGATGCAAGCCAATGCAATGATTGATCAAGCCAATCAAAACCAGTTGGGAGCTTCGAATAACTTCTTACAAGGTTATGGTAATGCCTATTCTAATGCCATACAGGGAGGAGGCGTGCTTGATAATTATAATCAACGGCTTGTTGATGCCAATCGCGAACGTTGGCTGGAGCAGGACAATAGCGGTTGGAACAGACTGAACATGTTAATGAATGCCGGTCATGGTTTTGCAAGAAATTACGGTACGACGACGAATAACAGTACGAATTCTCTGGTGCAAGGCAATAATCCTTGGAGGAATGTAGGAACTGTAGGTTCTCTAGCGCTTCAGGCAGCACCAATGGCTTTTGGTTATATGATGGGTGGTCCAGCAGGAGCGGCAGCAGCAGCAGGAATGTCGAAAGAAGTCATCGACTTTCTTACTAAGCAACAACAACTGAAGAATAATTAAACAATAGTTTTGTAGGAGAGCGTTATGGTTGCACCGATAATCCCAATGGCTTTAGTGGCAGGAGCGAGATTTGCACCGCATATTATGCGATATCTTTATCCCAGATTGGCTCCAAAAGCGGTTACAGGGGCGCAAAGATTGGGACAATTCATGAAAGCAAATCCAAAGAGTGCTATATCTACTGCTGCGGGGATGACTCTCGCCCCTTTGATGGCACCAGAGGAGGTTCAAGCCCCCTCCAACCCCTATTTACAAAATATGCAGCAGCCATATGGACCATTTATGCCCTCTACGGCTCTTAAAACGGAAATGCCTCTTGGTGTAGGCAATCATCCACCTATGCCAAATCCACTGGAGGAATCCTTACAAGAACTTA
Source organism: Bartonella massiliensis (assembly GCF_902150025.1). Taxonomy (GTDB): domain Bacteria; phylum Pseudomonadota; class Alphaproteobacteria; order Rhizobiales; family Rhizobiaceae; genus Bartonella; species Bartonella massiliensis. Next base: position 10,434 of record NZ_CABFVS010000034.1, on the reverse strand, counting down.
CACCTAAAGTTGATGTTCCCCAAACACAACCATTGCCACCTACATCACAAACACCGCCTTCTGAACCAACAGATTTAGAAAAGTTTTTACAATCCAATACTTATAAGTTTTTTCAATCAGATGCTTATAAAAAGCTTCAAGATCTTTTTGCAGGCATGTCGGCAGCACCCTCTGGTGGTTCTGGATGGGATGCGCTTGCAAGTGGTGTGAAGCATCTTAATGAAGGCGATAAACAAAGAGGACAGGTTAATCAAACCGTCGAGTATCTGAAATCTAAAGGCTACAGTGAAGAAGAAGCGCGGTTCATAGCTGGGAATAAAGATGCGTTAAATACTTTTCTGCTACAAAAAGAGAATGGGGGCAGCGACGCTAGATCTAAAGAAGAACTGGACCGCCTACGAGAAACGATAGAGCTTAAAAATAGTGAAGCGATCAGTAGTAATACACTCCATGATATTGAACGTTTTATGAATTATATAGAAGAAAAGGGTGAATGGGCTACAGGTAATTCGGCTAATATACAAGCTCAGTTAGGTGTTCCTCAACACCGTGATATGAGTTCACTCCTTGATTCTATTAGAAACCGTATAGGTATTGACCGCTTAGAAACGATGAGACGTTATTCACGCAATGGCGCCTCTGGATTTGGAAATCTCACAGAAAAAGAGCTTGATATATTAAAGAGCTATTTAGGAGAGATAAAGTACAACTTGGGTCATAAAGAGCTGTTGTTTAGATTGAAAAAAATCCATGAGATTTTGGGTAAGATGAAATCAGACGTATTGTCGTTGCTAGAAAACGGTAACATTGCAATAACGCAAGAGAATGTTGATAAAGTTACCTCACAGCCACACTCCGTAGCACCACAGAAAGGACGTAGTGATTTACCGCTTATTAGCAGCAAAGAACAGGAAGATGCATTGCCTGATGGTGCACGCTTTGTTGGTGAAGATGGTAAGATAAGGGTTAAGGGTGCTTGAGATGGCGTATATTCCTTATTCTCGTATTGTTGATGATGTATCTGATAATAATGGCACGTCTTCAGTGAAGAAGGGTCGTGATAATCAAGGCAAAAAAACAACGGGTTATATTCCCTATTCTCGTATTGTTGATGATGATACGGCTTCATTTAATTCAAAATCTACAGCAGATGATTTTTCATTTGATGATAAAGATCTTACGTGGTGGGATGCACTAAGGAGTCATGGTACATCTGGTTTGACAGCAGGGTATAGTGATGAGATACAAGCGGCGAATGAAGCAAGTTTTACAGATTATTGGCGTGGCGATAAACGAGCAGAAGAGATTTACAACAAAAGGGTAGCAAAAGAGCGTGCTTACCAAAAAGCCTTGGAAGAAAAACATCCATGGTTATCTTCTGGTGCTTATATTGCTGGTTCTATTTTGCCAACATTGGCATCATTGGGTATTCCCGCATTAAATTTTTTGAGAGCAGGGACAACTTTAGGAAGTTTAGGGAGAGGGGCTCTTTTAGGAGCCGGTTCTGGTGCTTTACATGGTTCTGGAGCGGGAGAAGGTTACAATGATACGGTGAATTCGGCATTAGCTGGTGCTGTGGGTGGCGCTGTTTTGACACCGGTTGCTGCTTTAGGAGGCAACTTAGTTTCTAAGTTAGGTGGTGCAGCGATAAATACTTTAAAGTCACCTCCACTCGTAAGGAATTATTTTAACCCTGCTCATAAAGAGGTTTCCAATAAAGCTTTGAGAGAAGTTGCTAAGCATCTTTACGATAATAAAACTAAAAACATTACTGAACGCCTTAGTTCAGAACCCCATGAGGTGTTTTTGACAGATATTAATGAAAAGCTACAACAAGCTTTGTGGAATTCGTCTAAAACAAATGAAGATGTTTTTAATATCTTAAAGCAAGCGCATGAGAAAAGATTAGGCGATTCTGTTCAACGTCTTGATGATATGATGGAACAGACAATTTCACCATACCAGCATAAAGATACGTTAAGCAGAACTCTTAAACGGCAAGGGAAAGAGGCGCATGATCATCTCTATGAACAAGCGAGACAAACTCCAATAGGACAAGAACATTACCCCGCTCTTAATAAACTTTTTGAAAATAAAGGATTTCAGAAAGCTATTAAAGAAGCTGTCAATACTTTAGAGGAACATCCCCTTAGTATAAATCCTAGACGATTTTATGATAGAAGGTTTAGCAGCATAAATTATAAACCTACGATAGAGTTATTAGATCAAACTAAGCAGTCTCTTGATGATTTAATCAAGAAAAGTGAGAAACATGGCGATAACCAAAAGATTTTAGGATACGAAATCCTCAAACAAAATTTGGTAAAAATAATGGATGAAATCTCTCCTACTTACAAAGCAGCCCGCGGTAGTGCAGCAAAATTTAAAAACTTTGCAGATAGTTTTGAGGAAGGCAGGCATGCTCTTAGTACGAAACTTGAAAAGAGTGTTAAGAGGGATGCCGTTAAAGAAAATCTTTCTAAAGGAAACTGGAGTGAACAAAATAATACCTATAAAATGGGGTTGAGAGATGCATTAGATGATTTATTAAGGAAAAAGAGTGATCCTATTAATGAATTCTCTAATCTTTTAAAACAAAATCTTGCATCTGAGAATCTTGAAAGGATCATAGGACCTGAACGGTTTTCTACTTTTAAAAAGGCAGTAGATCATGAGAAATTCTATTCTGATGCGTCCAAAAAAGGTTATCAAGAATTTCAAGGCACTCCTGAGGTTTCTCCTTTTGATGGAATTAATTTTTCAAATTTTTTACATTGGCCTAGTGAATCTCTAAAATTAGCACGCAACATATTTTTTCATCCGAATGCACCAGAGGCGTTGCAAGCAAGACAAGAGCTAGAGCGCGGAATAGCGAAGTTAGCAACTTTTGGTGTTAAAGGAATGGAGCGCAATGAAATTGCACAACTGCTTCAAAGTGCTTTAAAGTGGCATCATGCAGGGGTATTAACAGATGGGGGGTTGAAGATTGTTTCTAGAGCTATAGCAAAAGGTCTAGGTCCTAGTGCTTCAATAGAGTACGCGAAATGACCCGTTACAGCCCTTCAATTGATCAAGCGATACGTCAAGCAGCGGCGCGGTATGGCTTGCCGGAAAGCTATTTATACCGTGTTGCGCAAGTTGAAAGTGGGGGCAATCCGAATGCAAGGAATCCCCGTTCTTCTGCGGGTGGTTTGTATCAGTTTATAGACAGCACTGCTAAGCAATATGGTTTGCAAGACCGTTTTGACCCCATGCAGGCAGCTGATGCCATGGGGCGGTTTACACGTGACAATCGCAACCATTTAAGCCGTGTCTTGGGAAGGACACCAACAGAAGCAGAATTGTATTTAGCACATCAACAAGGGGCAGGAGGAGCCGCGCGTCTTTTACAAAATCCCCATGCTAATGCAGCGCAATTGGTTGGCAGCAATGCGGTTGGTTTGAATGCAGGCAATAACGCAATGCGTGCAAGTGATTTTGTTAATCGTGTGTTTCAAATGTATGGAGGAAAACCTTATAGAGCAAGTCCTATCGCACGAGGGGGCATTGGCAATAGAGAGAACTTGCTCGAGGTTTTACGGGCATTATTAGCGTCACAAGAAGCCCCTTCAGAAGAAGAAGAGCGGGAAGATGATAATCCTTTGATGACGCAATTCATGCGGGCATTTTACGGAGTTTAGGGTTCACAACCATGTCAACGATCTATGATTGGTCGCTAAGAGCGGCGGATAACACGCGTTCTGATGATTTGATTGATTGGTCAGAAGGACAGAATCCTAACAGTGTGAACACAAGCGCCCGTGTGATGATGCAGCGCATCAAGGAATACTTGCTAGATACGGGTGGAACGCTTGAAGGGATTGTTAGGAATGATGATGTTCAACAAACAAGCACGATACGTCTTCAAAGCCAATCACAGTTTTTAGAATACAAAAATGGTATCGTTTTACGCTTTGTTGCTACGAATAAGAATATTGGAGACACGACGGTTTTTCTGAATACTTTAGAGGGTAAGCCTATTTATAAGGCAACGGAATTCGGGGTTAGTGCATTATCGGGCGGCGAAATCCAGCAGGGATGTGTTTATACCTTGGTTTATAATGGCGATCATTGGCATCTTGTTAATCCTACCTTTATACCACCACAAGAAGAAAGAAATCTTTATCCTAGCGGTTTCATAGGAACGTTTGGGATGCGTGAACTTCCAAAAGGTTGGTTATTGTGTGATGGGAAGGCATATTTGCGTAATGATTATAGAGCATTGTTTGACGCGATAGGAACGGTATGGGGCGAGGGGGATGGTGTAACGACCTTTAATGTTCCCGATTTTCGGGGCATGTTTTTACGGGGTTTTGATAGTGGACGGGCAATTGATACCAATCGTAGCTTTGCAAGTGTGCAAACAGATTTAATCGAGTCACACCAGCATCAAGGACAGAGGCTTTCGATGTCTCATTTTACCAGCAATGAAGACTTTTGGGATGGGAATACGACAGATGTGTTGGGGTATCGTATGGGGTTGTTTGGGGGAAGCTCTCTAGCGAATTTTATGGGAATAGAGCGTGAGAATTTAGGGGGCTATATTGTAGAACCCTATAGCCTTGATGAGGATCAAGAGGTTGTCTTAAAAAACTTTGGTGAAAGTGAAACGCGCCCCGTTAATGTGAGTGTTCTGTATGCGATTAAGACATGAGGTTTTACGATGTCGACGATTTATGACTGGTCTTTGAGTGCGTCTGAGAATGCTTATTGTGATGATTTGATTGATTGGTCGAAAGGACAGCGCCCTAGTAGCTTGAATAACAGCGCGCGTTTTATGATGCAAAGGATAAAGGAATATTTATCCGATACGAGTGGTCTCATTGAAAGCACCTTTACTGTTGATGCGGAACAACAGACGACCTTGATAAGACTTCAAAGTCGTTCACAGTTTTCAGAGTATAGGAATGGGATATCGGTTTGTTTTAAAGCGAAAGGCAAGAATGTTGGAGCGACATCAATTGCTTTAAATGCTTTAGCCGGAAAGCTGGTTTATAAGGCAACGGAATTAGGCATGCGTGCTTTAATGGGGGGAGAGTTTCAAAAGGGGTGTATTTATAGCTTGGTCTATAGGGATGATGCTTGGCATGTTTTAAATCCTACGCCGGTGTCTTTATCCCAAGAGTCGATGATACCGGTTTGTCCTTCAGGCACGATAGGGATTTTTGGAATGCAAGTTTTGCCAGAAGGCTGGTTATTATGTGATGGAAAAGCCTATTCGCGCAGTGATTATAGCGCTCTTTATGAAGCAATAGGGATCAGATGGGGAGGGGCTGATACTTGGGGCAAGTTTAATGTTCCGGATTTGCGAGGAGTGTTTTTACGGGGTGTTGATGATAACCGCGAGATAGACCGTTTTCGTTATCTTGGGACTTTTCAGAACGATAGTATAAGAAAGCATGATCATAGTGGTCAATCCTTTACAGTTTTGAATGATGAAGATCAGGAGAGTGGTTGGCATGGTGATATGACGGTCATCTGGGGGTATGTTCTTAATGACCAGCAAAGGGCAAAGCTTGCTGAACGTCTGGGAGTAAGGGTAGAGAATATCCGCGTTCACCATAAGCTAGCCTTTCCCCATTCACATCTTCACATGCGTGATGTTGAATTGGCAAGTATCGGAGCCAGTGAGACGCGCCCGATTAATATGAGTGTTATTTTTGGGATTAAGACGTGAGGTCAAGATGTCAACGATTTATGATTGGTCTTTAACGGCATCTGAGAATGGTGGAGCAGATAGCTTGATTAATTGGTCAGAAGGACAGCACCCTAATACAGTCAATAACAGCGCGCGTTTTATGATGCAAAGGGTAAGAGAATATTTATCCGATACGGGTGGGGAAATTGCAAGTCTTATTATCAATAACAATGAACAGCAAAAAACAGCGATAATCCTTCGAAGTCAATCATTATTTTCAGAATATAAGAATGGGATATCCGTTTGTTTTAAAGTGAAGGGCAAGAATATTGGAGAGACAACGATTGCGTTGAATAGTTTAGAAGCCAAGCCCGTTTATAAAGCAACAGAAACAGGCTTAGTCGCTTTATCTGGAGGCGAAATACAAGAGGGCTGTCTTTATAGGCTTGTGTATGATGAAGACATTACGGGTTGGCAAATTCTCAATCCAACAAGGAGGCAAGTTACTTCTTTTAAACGCTTACCGTCTGGTTTGATAGGTCCTTTTGCGATGGAACGTTTGCCGGATGGTTGGTTATTATGTGATGGTCGTGCTTACTCACGGTTTGTTTATTGGGATTTATTTTGTGCGATAGGAACGACGTGGGGAGAAGGAGATGGTGCTACAACGTTTAATGTTCCAGATTTTCGAGGAATGTTTTTACGAGGAATGGATTATGAACGTGGTTTAGACCCTTGGCGTTCTTTTGCCAGTCAGCAAGCTTGTTCTTTGAAAGCGCATGATCATTTTATAGGCCCCGCCTCTTCAGAGGAGCATTCATCTCGTAAAAGGCGGGATATTTCTTCTTCCGAGGCTTCTTTGACAAAGCGCAAGAGAGCCGTTGAAGAAGAATGCGCAGGATTAAGTGGGGAAGCCTTGAAGAACTGTAATCAAGAATTTGATGAAATAGCGGGGGTTTCAGAACCTAAAGAGACTCCATTTTGGTTTACCGATAAAGATAAGCCGCCCCGTTTGCCTTGGTTTATTCGGAGCCCTTTTGCGAACTTTTTATATCATTCGATGCCGATCAAAGAGGGCGTCCATGACCAAGCGCATCATGAACATCACCTTATGGCAGAAAGGGTTGGTGGTGTTGATACGCAGTATAATATCAAAAAGCACAATAAAGTCAATAGGTTGTTTGTAATTATTTTATATGAATCCACTTAAGAATCCACACTTTTATGCATGATTCATTTGACCATTTTTTATAAACAATTGCCACGTATGAATAGACCATAAAAAGTAAATCATGATGCGAATATTATAACGCATGTGTGTATTCAAATGAAATGAAAAGCAGCTATCATTCATAACAGTTCATAAATTTTATGATACGTTTTTATCATTCACAAATCGCATTGTTTTAAAATTTAATCGTTTGAAATTATCGATAACATAAAAAAGAATGATGTGTATTTTGCTCTTTTTTGAGCGAAACCTTAAAAGGAAAATAATCGTTTGAAACTTTTAAAGCGCTTATAGGTTTTAATTCATAAGGGCGCATAAAAGGATTTTAAAAAATAATGATTTTATAACCACGGTATTTTTTTACCGAGGTACGAAATAGCAGATATGAAATTCAAAACGTTATATCTTATGATCAAAAGCTTTTTTTGACATATGCAAGCAAGCTATCAAAAAACGTTTTAAAAGTTATCGTTTAAAAATACAAAGTTAAATGGGGGCGCCTATTGAAACAAGATAAGCAAGCAAAATTCAAAACCGTTGTAACAGCATAAAGACATAGGATTTTTCTAAATTTTAGAAAAAAGCGATATCGTTTTAAAAATGCTCTATTCTAAAGATAACGAGCTCAAAATTGAGCTGGTTAATTTGTAAAGAAATTATGTTTGAAAAAAGTGAAAAGACGCTTATAAGAACCTCTTTAAGGGAACGTTTAAACGTTTGAACCATAAAATGAGATCTTTATAAAAAACGTTTAAAACCTCTTTTTATAACAGCTATAATTTAGTTATCATTTGCTTTTAAAAACCTTTCATTTACGAAAAAACAAAGATCTAGATTTCACAGCAGAGCAAATCTTAAAAGCCTTAGATTTGATAAAAGCGTTTTGATTTATTTAATATGTTTTGATTTTAGACAATGCGTTATTTGAATTCACTCAACTCAATTTTGAGCTTAGTAGTATATTAAAACGTTTTAAGAAGCGTTTTGATAATGTGCTTTGTTTCAAATGAATCTCTTTAAGAAATGGACGTTATGATTATACGTTTGATAGCTATAACAAATGTTTATAGTTTCTAAATTCACTCTCTCATTTAAATGCATGCTATCAAAATTATAGCCATCATTTAAGGTTCTTTTGATAAGTTTTCATAAAGACAATAAAGCGCTTGCAATATAATACGTTTTGTATATAGGCATTCATTGTTAATTTCGTTTGTATGAATTATTTGCACATACCTCTATTGAAAAGCCGCGTCATATCAATTGGCACGGCTTTCTTTTTGAATTCTCTTTTTTATGATACGTTTTAAACAATGTATTTTATAATGCGTTTATAGCCATAAAGGCGCCCCCCATGCGCCGTTCTTTATTCTGTTTCATCAACAATCTTTACAAGGTTATCGCTTTCATAAACTTCATAATTTATAGGAACTTCCCTTACTTTGCTTTTCTTGGTTAATTTCGCATTGCCATAAGCGCGACCCCAGACCTTGGTATAGAATAAAACCTTGGCATTGCCAAAAACAGAGCCATAAATCTCAGCACAACCACCCACCAAAGCACCGCCATAGACCTTGCCATGTATTTTTGCACGACCATTAATAAGGGCATAATTATAAACCTCGGCATAGCTATGAATACGAGCCGAACCAGCAACAATGGCACGACCATAGACCCTTGCATAATTAAAAATCGTAGCATCATAAGAAACATGAGCATGATCATGAATATGAGCATCAGCAAAAACGCAAGCACCCCCACTTACATGGGCATACCCATAAACATTGTCATAAACACGGGCATAGCCATAGACACAAGCTTTATCATAAACCCAGCAATTGCCATCATGGGATAGATTAGCTTCCTTTTCAATAAAGCCCCCTAGATCCCCCGCCTTAACATCATCAAAATCTTTTAAAGCACGAATGCGATAAAGATTTATAATATTTCGAGTACGTGCATGTTTGATTTTTTTGATTTCGCTGGTTAGTTTATATTTTTTAGACATAAGAATACCCTCACAATCTAATGTGATAAACATTGGATAAAATTTGGAATGGAAAATTTAAAAGAGGGGCGCCCCCGCCGCGCCCGCGCATTCAATTATGCTGCTTTATTTTTGGAGAGACATAGACAATCTCTAATTCTCCATAAGGGGAAAGCCGTTCAATATAAGTTTTAATCTCAGTAGACCCCCCGACATTTTCACGAATAACAGCAATGCCATGGATATGAGCATTTTCACAAACATGCACGTTATTTGCTATACGAGCATTGTCATAAACCCGCGCATGACCATATATACGTCCATAAGTGATAGCATTGCCAAAAACCCTTGCATTTTCATAAACACGACCAGATTTTACAACACAAGCATTATCATAAACCCAGCAATTACCCTCATGAGAGAGGTTATCTTCACTTTCAATAAAACCACCTAAAGAACCGGCTTTAACATCAGCAAAGTCTCTTAAAGCACGTATACGGTGTAAAATAATCCCATCAAAAGTGAAACTTTCATTAGTAAATTCATATTTTTTGGATACAATTGTACTGGTCATAGGTAACTCCTAATCTAATATTCGATAAATTTTTAAATGAAATGTTTAAAGAAGGGCGCCCCCGCACCACCGCTGCTTTTATTTACGCTGCTTTGTTTTTAACAATCTTTACAACAGTATCATTTTCATAAATTTCACAATCTTCTGGAATCCCATATGCATAATAAGGGTTTTGTTCAGTATATGAATAACCATCTCTTTTTAATCTTGCATTGCCATGTACCAAACCTCTAATAGTGTGATAACCAGTCACTTTAGCATTCCCATAAACAGAACCGTAGACTTTAACATACCCACCCACGCTAGCATTGCCATAAACCTTGCCATATATTTTTGCAGCGCCACTCACAACAGCATGATCATAAACCACGGCATTGCTATGAATACGTGCACTTCCTGACAATTTTGCATTCCCATAAACCCTTGCATGTTGATAAACCCAAGCTTTATCAGAAAGATGCGCATTATCATAAACATGAGCTCCAAAATACACGCGGGTTTTATCACAGACATAAGCATTGCCATAAACAAAACCACCAATGGTAGCATTGCCATAGACCTTTGCATTTTCATAAACACGACCAGATTTTACAACACAAGCATTATCATAAACCCAGCAATTGCCATCATGAGAGAGGTTATCTTCACTTTCAATATACCCCCCGAGGTCGCCTTTTTTGACATCATCAAAATCCCTTAATGAACGAATGCGGTATAAAGTAATCCCTTTAACGTGGCTTTCATTTATAAGTTCATATTTTTTAGATACAGTTATACTGGTCATAGGTAACTCCTAATCTATATTTGATAAAATTTTTAAATGAGATATTTTAAAGAGGGGGCGCCCCCGCCGCGCCCGTGCTTTATTTAAGCAGCGTCATTTTCATATGCGCTGTCATTATCATAGCCATAATCATCATAATATTCATGACGATAATAATCATCTTTACTACCAAATCTTGGAA
>NZ_CABFVS010000033.1 GCF_902150025.1 Bartonella massiliensis | reverse complement strand
TAATATTTAGAAGCGCTCTCATCATGCGTATTTTTAACTTTATAACCTATCATGTTTTTTACTAAATGGTTTTAAAGATTTCTGTTAATTTCTTTTAATAACACATTTGCAACTTAACAGCCTTTTATAGGGATTGTCTTTATAATCATGCTTTCATTTGCATTTTGATTATGAAAACGGGTGTTTTATAGCTATATATTCTTATAGCCACCGCATCATTTTTCATTTTCATAAGAGAAACGATAAATAGGATAATTGAGATTTATAGCTTGTTATGAAAATATCTAAAGAGAGACTGATAATTATAGAGATTAGCAAAATCCCTTTTAATAGACTTTTGTCAGTGTTGTCAGTTTTGTCAGTTCTTTTTAGCCCCCCCCTTTCTATATATTTTTTAATCAAAAATAAAAGTTATTATATTTCAATAGATTAATGACTTTAAAATACAACTCATATCAATAGTGCAATCTTTAAAGATAACCAATGATGTAAATTGATTAAAACCTGTCAGTTATCTGTCAGTAAATTGAACTGACAAAATGATTATTTTAGTGAGTGATTAAAACATATCTTATGAAAGCATGTGATCCTGTAAAGCCTTTTAAAAGACAGCCTATAATCATAAGGCATGCTATCAAGATTATTATGGTTATGAGTTTTGAGTATTTTGAAGATTTTGAAGGTTCTTTTTACACCCCCTTATAATATTTTTTTTCAATCAAAAAATAAAAGTTATTATATTTCAATACCTTAATTTTTATTAAGTTCAAAAATAACAACCTATAGTGATATTATAAAGCTATAAACACAACTCATAATATATTTTGAAGGTATTTTGAGAGTGTTAGGAACCTTCAAAACTTATAAGCAAAATAAATATATGTAACTCTTTTTAAACAGAGCTTTTGAAAAGGATAAAGCTATCACTTTAAATTACGGTATAACCTTTTGAAGGTAATCCAAATAAGGGTGTTTAAAAGTGCAAATGTTCTTTTTTTAGAAGAACGCATATAAACACTTCTTTTAAGATTGTATCTAATCAACTTAACAAAGAGGTATAGATTATAATAGCTATCTCCTATACCCCTTATGAGTTATAAGGTCTTATAAGCTTATTCAGTTTCTTTAAGTTCTAATTTTGGTAGTTTTTTCACGATTTTCATTGTCTCTAAACTTATGGTAATAACCCTTTGAAACAATTCTAATGGATAAGCAGGGTTTCCAACGGTCTCAACAGCATAGCGATTGGCATCATTAACAATACCACTTTTTTTATCAGTCTTTACACATTGACGCCCCATAACCCATTCAAGAGCAGGCTTGCCATTAACGATATACTCATAAGCTTCAAGAGGGATACCTGTCATAGTGATATTACTATTGTAAAAAACGATAGATTTATCTTTTAGCTTATTTTTGCTAAAGAATTTCATTTCTGTAACGTAGTAAAATTTTTCTGGATTAGAGATATCAGTTTGTTTTGGATTGCCTTTCTTAAAGGTTACTGGATAAGGTTCTACAGTTTCATAATGTACGTGCAAATGACCCAATTCACGCCCTGCTGTAACAAATTTCCAAAAATCATCAGCACTCTTTACACAAGGGATACGAAGCAATTCTTTGCATAAATTATGAGCATAGCGAGTACGATAATCTTCCGAATGCAAAAGACCGTAAATGTAATAAAAAATATCTTCTTTTGTTATATTCTCATTAGGATAAGCAGCTTTAAAATGGGCTAACCCCGCATCTGTAATGCCATCACGAACTTTCTTTTTTTATCTGTAGCAAACAAATTATGTTCATGATGTTTCTTTTCTGCACAATGAAGCATGAGTGGATAACATTTGGCACCTTCTAAAGTACCGTAACTGATCGGTTTATTAGTCATGAGACAAGAAAAATTTGATCTACTTCCTATCCCAGAAACACAAATTCCAAGATTATGCGGAATATTCGGATTAAAAAATTGATGCGTACGTCCTAATCTATCATTAAGAAATGGTGAAGCATAATGCCATATTGTCACAAACGGTGTATAGAGAACTGGAACTTTTAGGTAAGATTCAAATGTTGCATCTACACCTCGTTTTAGTTTGGAGATCAAGGCATCACCCCAACTAATTTTTGTAGTATCATAATCAATAATTTTATTTATAGATATAGAAGGGTTTTCAGCAACGAGTTTCCTCTGTATATTAAAAAATTCAATTGTTTTTTGAATAGATGCATCTAGTATATCATTTGAAAAGTTATAAACCCAAGCATCTCTTTTTGAACATACACCAAGCGATACTTCCTCAAATATTTTAGAATTTATTGAAATATTTCTATCTCCCATGGGCATAAATTGATTAAAGGTTGTATCTCTTTGCTTTATCCAATCATATTTTTCATTAGGTAGAATCTCAATAAATTGTTTGGATTGTATTATTCCTTTTACACTTCTTAATGTACGTAATTTTTTTAATTTTTCTTTGGCAGAAAGGTCATCCCCAATATCATAATAGTATACTTTACAAGATTGTTTCTCATATGGATTGCGTATAAAAAGAGTTATTGCTATTCCAGTCATACTTCCAGAACCAAAAATATTTCCTCCTTCTTTTGCTGCTTTATTTGATAACATATCTTTTCGAACATCACCGCGAAGGTTAATGATATAAATAGCAGAATACTCACTTTGTAAGCATCTCCGCATACCATCAGCAAATGTTTTATCTATCCATCCATTTCCAGAAACATAGGCTACAACGCCGCCTTTAGAACTTAAACGATTACTTGCCCATTTGATCGCTCTAATATAGCTGTCATAGAGATTACGACGGTTTGCTGCTTGTGATCCTGATGCATATGTATCATAAATACTTCTATCAAGCGTGTCATAACGTACATTTGGATTATTATCATTGGCATTTTTTTGCCCTACTGAATAAGGAGGGTTTCCAACAATAACTTGGATATCGGCTTCCTGCTGTTTTTTACACCGCTCTGAATTCTCAAACATATAGCGTGTGAAGAAATCTTTCTCCTCCAGCATCAGAAACGTATCAGTTAAACAAATCCCTTCAAAGGGTGTATAATCTCCTTTCATAAGACTATGATAGGTCGCTTCAATATTAATGACAGCTATGTAATAAGCTAAGAGAACAATTTCGTTGGCTTTGATTTCATTTCGGAACTTATATTCCATATCCTCTGGTTTTATGAGATTGGATTGTAAAAGTCGTGTAATAAAGGTCCCAGTTCCAGTAAAAGGGTCTAGAATAGAGACGCCTCGAGAACTTAAGCTTTGTCCAAACTCTTGCTCTAAAACATCATTGACGGAATGTAAGATAAAATCGACTATTTCAATAGGCGTATAAACAATTCCAAGTTTATCTGTTGTCTTTTTGAATGCCTTGGTAAAAAAATCTTCGTAAAGTCTGATAATAAGATTCTGTTTTGCGCGCGTTTCAATAATACCTTCTGTATCCTCCTTTACACTTTGATAAAATTTATCAAGATCTTTGGCTTCGTCTTTGATATTCATCTTATCAAGTTCAGCTAAGATCTTTTCCATAGCTTGCGAGATGGCGTTTTTACTCACAAACTCATTTCCATCAAACAAGGATTCAAAAATAGGACGCGTCACAAGATGTTGCGCCAACATCTCAAGTGCATCTTCTTGCTCGATACTGTCATTTAAACCGTTCTTTAATTCCTTGTGAAAAACATGAAAAGCACGATAAGCTTCACTCTTTTTATCAGCGAGTATGCTTTTAAGACGGATAATATGATTTTGTGCAATTGCCGCAACATTACCCGCCCAGTTTCCCCATTGATTAGCCTCCCCACATTTTCTGACAATGATTGGCTTAATAGCACGCGATAATTCATCAATATAAAAATCGAATTCTTCTTGTACTTCATACCTATGAGGGTTTTCATTCGCTACTGAACCAATATGGAGCCCAGCACTTTCAGACTTTGCATGGAAGGATAGTTCGTCAACAACTGCGGTCATTGCTTGTAAAGCAGGGTCAAAAGTTACCCCTACAATCTCAAACAGATGACGAACATCTTGGTCTAGCTCTAAGGCTTTCATTTTGTTTTTGAAGTTGTCATCATGAGCACGCAAAGCATTGAGAACTTGCCAGATGACATCATACTTTTTATTGTTTTCTAAAGCCTGTTGTGGTGGAATATTGAAGGGAATACCAACGGGTAAAATGATATAGCCTGTTGTTTTACCTTCTGCGCGACGCATCACACGCCCCACCGCTTGTATCACATCTACATGACTTTTACGCGGGTGTAAAAACATAACCGCATCAAGAGCGGGCACATCGACTCCTTCAGAAAGACAACGCACATTGGTGAGCACACGGCAGTTATTTTCATCTGTATCTTCTTTAAGCCAATCAAGTAATTTGTTACGCTCTTTACCATTAAAAGTCCCATCAATGTGCTTAACATCAAAGATAAGAGATGTCTTACTTTCAGGAACAAATTTATGATATTCATCAATAGCATCATTGAAAATCTCACTAACGCGTTCAGATGTATTGATATCTTTACAAAAAGCCAGAGAACGACGCATAGGTTTTATGCCATCGTCTTCCTTCTTTTCTATTTGAGCCAGTGCTTTGTAGCAGCCAATGATTTTGGTTGTATCATCAAGAATAAGTTCGGAATTTTTATCTTTAAGACGCTTCTGAATTGTTGCGTTGATAATTGCTTCATCAACAGCTAAGACGATAACTTTATAGGGTGCTAAAAGTTTATCTTGTAGAGCTTTTGAAAAAGTATAAGTGTAAAGATTTTTCCCATAGAGCGCTTCATCATCCATGGACGCCAGAACGGCATCGGATACGTCAGCCTTCTTTTTCAGCTTGTCAGTAAAGATCTTAGGGGTTGCTGTCATGTATAGACGTTTTTTACCTCGAATGATGCTGTTATCATGAACTTTGACAAATTCAGATTCATGCTTGTCTGTTCCTAATACAACACCAGTCGTACGGTGTGCTTCATCACAAATAATCAGATCAAATTCGGGTAAATCATATTCCTTTTGCGCATCGGAAATCACTTGAATGGAATGATAGGTTGAAAAGATGACGGTCATTGCCTCTGCGAAGCTTTCACAAGCTTCTTTGGCAAGGGCTTTTGCATCTGTTGTAGCAGGAAGAACAAGATCTGATGTTTCCATGCCAACAATATCATCTTGATTTTTACGACGCTTGCCTACTTTCGTATCCGAACACACCGCAAAAGAACGCAAGGGGATTTGTGTGTCCAGTGTCCATTCACGGATTGTTTGTGAGACTAAAGCAAGAGAAGGCACTAAAAACAACACACGCTTGCCTTTTCCCGCTATGGTCTCTGCTATTTTTAGGCTTGTGAACGTCTTCCCCGTACCACATGCCATAATAAGCTTGCCACGGTCTGCTTCTTTTAAACCTTCACAGACTTTCTTGATGGCTTCTTTCTGATGGGGACGAGGCTCTTTTGTTGATTTCAGAACAACTTTTTGTTTTGTTGCAAATATTTGCCAATCTATACGACTGTTTTCCATATGACGAAGGTCAATGCGATAAACGGGTATCGCTTGTCCTTTAATCATGGCATTCACATTATCACTTAATTCACTTTCAGTGCTATCAACGAGAAGGCGATATTTAAAGATGTCTTTTCCAGAGGCTGCGATAAAGCTATCAATATCCTTTTTACTGATCTGATGGTCTGCTTTATAAAACTTACATTGAATAGCCACATAGCCTTCTTGATTGCGAAGTTTTGCAACCAGATCAATGCCGATATCATTGTTATTCCAATCATCACGCTCTTTAGCCCATTCAAAATAGCTTTCAACCTTTTCATAGCGTCCATAATGGATAGGGTCATGCATAAGATATTTGCTCACAAAATCTTCAAAAATTTTTCCCTTTTTAGCATTTGAAGTTGCTCGTTGACGATAATAGTCCAACAGAGAACGTAGCGTGATTTGTTTATTATCAGACTTAACAGATTGCAGCATATTACAATAAAAATCCCTTGTC
>NZ_CABFVS010000032.1 GCF_902150025.1 Bartonella massiliensis | reverse complement strand
AGTCTTTGGCATTTTTAAAACATGCGATTGTAAGCTTTCAGAGAAACGACCACTTTTTGCCTCTCTATGAAGATTTTCTAGCCATTCATAAAATTTCTCTTGTGCTTTTGGCATAAAACGCATGATCAGCGGATGTTCTGGAGAACCTAGTCGTTTATCACGAAAAGAACGAAAAACACCTTCATACTTTTGCCAACCCTCTTGATTGGGAGGTCTATCAACCAATTGCCAATCTTTTGTCTCATCGGGCCACACCAGCATTTGAAACCGTTGCAATAAACCGTCATCGTTTATTCCACGGTGCATGGCTTGAATAATGGGAATAATTCGTGAAGGTTGAATGCCTCCAATCATTGATAAAGTTACATGGGGAATAAAAATGGTTCCACGCTCGATACGGTCATAGGTAAATTGATCATCTCCATTAAAAGCTGTTAAATAGAAAGAACGGTCTGTTTGATATTCCTTTCTCTCCAAATTGGCTAAAAACCCAGATAGTTCATCACGGACCATTAAGAGACCACGGGGGTTTTCTTTTAACAATTCCCCAAGCTTTTCGACGGTCACATCATTGACAATAAAACGCGAGACATCATCATCATGAGCACTGTCTTTAGAGAGCGTTTCAAACAACAGAGCACGGGCTGTTTCACACTCACCTTTTTTAAGCGCTTTATTGGCTTGTTTTTCTTTTTCTCTCTTGTCTAAACTTTCTAGCCTCTCTTCAATTTCTTGCCTTTCTTTCTGTTTTAACCACTCTTTATACCATTCCTTTTGAAGGCGCGTGATAGGGGCTAAAGCAGCTTTCATGGCTGGTGTTTTATATGTTGACGATTGACCAATAAGAGCGCCCCAGAGATTAGGAACAATTGTCCAATCATCATGTTGTTTTGGAGCAATCCGCACGCCATTACCAATCACAGCAGCCAAACCACAGAGAGCAGAGACAGCCATAAAATCGAGAGGGGCTTGTTGACGCTCTGAAACGTCATAAATATAGTCCATGAATGGCATTGGGAGTTGTAATGGATTAAAAGGTTCGACGGGTAAGAGAGCCGTAGCAATTGGTTTTAATTCTCCCCAACCATTTTGTTGCAAGGCTTGTTCATAAGGAATGGCTTTTAAACAAGCATTATCATTTAAAGAGGCATTATCGTTATCATTGACGGGGGTATTCTTCTCTAAAATATTTTTATTATCTTGTTTCATATTACGTACCTTGAATGATAGAGAAAATCGTTGAAATCGGTTCCTTTTGGAGCTTGCATGATAAAGACCTCAAAGCCTTGGCTATAAGCACGCTTTGCTAAAGTAAAATCTGCTTTACGACCCGCATCATCTGCTGGTTTTTGATCTGTTTTGCAGCCATTGGCTTTTAAAAAGGCTTGTTTCCCCAGCAAGCCAATTCTTGTGAGCGCTTGTATGATCTCTCTAAAAGAGCAACCAGCATAACAGTAGAGTAAAAGACGCCCATCATTTCCATTGGTAATGGATAAACTAGGCAATTGATCATCGTGAGCAGGGCAACGGGCAAGTCCATAACACCATACCAAACCCCATGCAAGGCACGTGTGATGCCCCAAGCATTCGTAAAAGAAAACATATTTTTGATCCTATAATGATTGCATCATAGGACGGACTCTGCTATCCATAATCATCGTGTGAAAATGAAAAGCCTTGTCCATCCTTATGTGACAAGGTTTTTTTATGCCGCATCACTTTGACGTTGCTGTTTTGCTTGTTCGATTACATTGATAAGATCCGATTGTAACCAACGCGATAAAAAACCAAATTTTAAAGGTTTTGGTAAAGAGCCATTGGTCACATGCCGGCGGAAAGTTGAGACACTCATATGAAGCAATTTTGCACTTTCACGATCTGTTAAAAGAATATCGTTTTCTGTCATAGTAAAATCCTTTCAAATATTAAAAAATGAGAACAAATCATAAGCATTTATTAACCATATTTTTGCATCATATGAAAGGTATTTAGTTTATAGAAAACAGTATTTTATTATACATTTTCTCATGTGATAATTTATGAGTTTAATTGAGAAAGAATGAGAAAACAGAGAGATAAAGTTATCCACAGATAATGGGGTATTACACCCCATATCTTAAGATTGACCTGTGACATAAGCCGTCCATTTATCCATATAGACACGGCGCTGTTCTAAATAATCAGTACGACGATAGGCACGCTCTACTTTACCCCCAACCGTATGAGCTAGAATGGTTTCAGCAACCTCATAGGGGGCATCGGTTGTTTCAGCAAGCCAATCGCGTAAACTAGAACGAAAACCATGGGGGCAGGCATCAAGTTTATTGTCTCTCATATATTGAGCCATACACTTAGCAGCAAGGGGACCTCGACCGGTTGCAGAAAAAAAGAAATCATTGCGAGAAAGTAATCGTGCTTGTTTCAAAACGTCTAATGCTTCTGTTGATAAGGGGACGCGAAATTCTGTTGTAGCATCACGCTTTCCTTTCATATTCTCAGCAGGGATAGTCCAGATATCCCCATCAATCTGATCTTTATGAATATGGCGTATAGGATTTGTGCGAACGCCTGTCAGAATAAGCAAACGCAAAGCCAGTTGTGTTAGGGTTGATGCTTCACAAAGTGTTTTATAAAAAGCCGGCACATCTTTCCAATCCATTGCCGGTAAATTTTGCTTTTTGTGACGTTGTTTACCTAAAAGAGCGCGTGCTTTTTCTGTTGCTTGTAAATCAACATTCAAACCTAATGCAGCCGCATGTTTGAGACATATATTAAGACGATTAAGAGCTCTATAAGCAACTCCAGCTTTTGAATGCCAAATAGGGGCAAGAACATTGCGTATTTCTGTTTGGGTAATCTCAGAAACGGGCAAACAGCCTAATTTAGGGAGAATGTAAAGCCGCAAGGGAGAAAACCAATTCCCATTTTTACCATCACCTTTTAATTCAGCTTTACGACTTTCAAAAGCATCCAACGCGATATCTTTTAAATAATGGAGATTGCTTATTGCTTCACGCTTTTGTTTTTCACGTTCTTTAATAGGGTCACGACCTTCACGAAGAACAGAACGCCACCCCGTTGCCAATTCACGGGCTTGTTTTAAAGAGACATCTCTTAAAGCCCCCAAGCCCATTTCACGACGGCGACCATGAATGGTATAACGATAAATCCATTGAGCACCTCCATCTTTACGCTTATGAAGAAGCAAGCCAGCACCATCATTATATTTGCCAGCCCCCAATGTTGCAACAGACCTTGCATTAAGACGGTTCATAAGAGCCATTTTTAGTCCTTTCCTATACAGATTTGATCCACACACTCATCCCGCTTGTTATGTGCAAATGAGTGGTTTTGATTGATTCAAGATAAAGAGATTTGAAATGAGAGAATCTTACGTTATTCGAGACTCTCATTCAATATGAATAACGCTAAATTATCATTATAAATCAATATCTTGTTGTGTTGAAACACGCCCCGTTAATATGAGTGTCGTTTATGGGATCAAGACATGAGGAGTTGAAATGACATTAAAACCGTTTGCGATATCAGAGCTTAGCGACCCGTCACAAGTACGGGTCGTTTTGTATTCAGGGGGAGGGTTTGTGCATGCACCTCTTCATGGGATTGTTGATTTAGTAAAAAAGACTTTGAAAACAGAGCTTGATGGTTCGCTGAAAGAGATGGAGAAACGCTTAGATGCTTTAAGAGAAGATGTTGAAGACTTGAAAGAGTGTTATTTGGATGAAGTACTTTAGAGGGTGTAAGGACGAAAGCAGATGAAGATACCAGATCATAGTCATGACTATTTGATACCTGTAGCGACGAAAGAGGAAATCAGGGAAGGCACTTCGCAAGATACAGTTGTTGTTCCGAAGATTTTAGGGACGGCCTCTTTGTATTCGTATGAAACGTTTGCACCGTTAGAACAGGTTGTTCATGCAAGGCAAGAAGCTGAAAAAGCAATGGCGCGTGCAAATAGTGCGCAACAGGTTGCAGAAGAATCGAAGCGCGTATCGGAACAAGCCCTTACAGAAGTTACGAAAACGGGTGAAAAGGTTAATACAGCACTTACGACCTCTACTGAGGCAAAAGAAGCGGTTACAACAGCAACGACAGCGGCGAATATTGCCAAACAGACAGCTGATGATGTCAAGGGCTTAGCCGAAGAAGCCAAGAATGCGTCAGATGCGGCGAAGCAATTGGCAGAAGAGGCGAAGGCAGCATTTGATAGAGCCTCTGGGGAAATCAGTGGTACGAAAGGTTCGTTGGCAACGGCATTGGAAAGTTTTGCAGAGGTCAAGCAAGCAAGTGACAGTGCAGTGAATGTCTCGACAGAAACCAAGAGGTTAGCCGATGAATCGAAGTCGATTGCTGAACGTGCAGAACAAACAGCGCGAGAAGCTTCTCAAACAGCTAAAGAGACAACGCAAGTCGCCGCGACAGCGGTAGCAACGTGTCATGAAGTCAAGACGGTAGCGACCCAAGCAAGTCTTAAGGCAGATGGAGCCAAACAGACAGCCGATGATGCCAAGGATATTGCAGAAGCGGCAAAAGGTTTATCGGAACGGGCGACATCTTCAGTCACAGAACTCACAAAAACAGTATCTCAAGTACAAACGTCAGTAGAGACAGCCTTAAGTGATGCAAAAGCAGCAAAGAGTACGGCAGAAGAGGCAAAAAGCGCTTCGACAACGTCACAAGAGCTAGCATCGGATGCCAAGAATAAAGCAGAAAATTTAGAGACTATTGCTAATGCAGCAAAACAAACGAGTGATGATGCAGCACAAACAGCGACAGCAGCAAAGAGTCTATCAGAAGAAGCAAAACAAGAAGCCGGTGTTGCAAAGACCACAGCTTTAGACGCTAAAAGCGCGGCAGATAGTGCACAAACGAAAGCAGAGCAGGCACAACAAGAAGCATCCGAAGCGTCTCGCGTAGCCAAAGAGGCCAAGGAAGTTGCAGAGGCGTCAGTGCGTTCAGGTAGTGAAACAGTCCGTGGAGGAGAAGTGATCAAGAGCTTAGCAGATGATGCGAAAGCTAAAGCGGAAGCAGCAGAAAGATTAGCGCAAGAAGCGAAAAATGCTTTTGATGAAATGAAGCAAACAGCCGATGGTGCGAAGGTCACGTCAGAGACAGCAGTAAATCTGGCGACAGATGCGAAGACGGCAGCGTTAGAAGCCAAGAAAACAAGTGAAACAGCAACAACCACAGCAAGCTCTGCGCAAACAACAGCCAATAGTGCTTTAACAGAATCAAGAGAAGCCAAGAGCACGGCAGAAGAGGCAAAGAGACTTTCAGAACACTCAAAGGCGGCTTATGATGAAATAAAAGTATCCGTTGAATCTGTTAAGACTGTAGCAGAATTAGCCAAAGGCACAGGAGAACAAGCATCCCAAACAGCATCAGAAGCGAAGGGGTTAGCGGAAGAGGCAAAAAGTGCAGCAGATAGTGCAAATACGAAAGCAGAGCAGGCACAACAGGCAGCAACAACGGCATCTCAAATAGCTTCTGAGGCTAAGACAGTTGCAGAGCAAGCATTACAAGCTGATAGACAAGCCGTTCGTGAAGGGAGTGAAGCATCCAAGAGTTTAGCAGAAGAAGTTCAGAAGAAAGCCGAGGAAGCAGAGAGAGTTGCACAAGAAAGCAAGAGCGTTTGTGAAGAAGCCAAACAGCTAGCAACAGAAGCCAAGAATGCTTCGACAAATGCGCTTACAGAATCGAGTGATGCGAAGGAGAAGGCTTCTACAGCGCTTACATCAGTCAATGATGTCAAGGGGATTGCTGAAGAAGTTAAAGGTTTAGCAGAAAAAGCAACGACAGCATCTACAGAAGCGCAAAAAACCGCCGAGCAAGCATTAAGAGAAGCAAATGCAGCGAAAACAACGGTAGAGACGGCGTCTAACACAGCCAATGATGCCAAGGGCTTAGCCGAAGAAGCCAAGAATACGTCAGATGCGGCAAAGCAATTGGCAGAAGAGGCAAAGGCAGCATTTGATAGAGCTACAGGAGAAATCAGTGGTACGAAAGGTTCATTGGCAACGGCATTGGAAAGTTTTGCAGAGGTCAAGCAAGCAAGTGACAGTGCAGTGAATGTCTCGACAGAAACCAAGAGGTTAGCCGATGAATCGAAGTCGATTGCTGAACGTGCAGAACAAACTGCGCGAGAGGCAAAGCAGACAGCCACAGAGACAACGCAAGTCGCCGCAACAGTGGTAGCGACGTGTAATGAAGTCAAGACAGTAGCAACCCAAGCAAGTCTTAAGGCAGATAGAGCCAAACAGACAGCCGATGATGCCAAGGATATAGCGGAAGAGGTAAAAGGGTTATCGGAACGTGCGACATCTTCAGTCACAGAACTCACAAAAACAGTATCTCAAGTACAAACGTCAGTAGAGACAGCTTTAAGCGATGCAAGAGCAGCCAAGGAGGCAGCAGAGGGATCAAAAACTCTTTCAGGAGAAGCGAAAGAGATAGCCGGCAAAGCGACGTCGAAAGCGGAAGAGGCTCAACAAGAGGCATCAGAAGCCTCTCGAATAGCCAATGAAGCCAAGGCAGCAGCAGAGCAGGCATTACAAGCTGATAGACAAGCCGTTCGTGAAGGGAGTGAAGCATCCAAGAGTTTAGCAGAAGAAGTTCAGAAGAAAGCCGAGGCAGCAGAGAGAATTGCACAAGAAAGTAAGAGTGTTTGTGAAGAATCCAAACAGCTAGCAACAGAAGCTAAAAATGCTTCAACAAGTGCGCTTAAAGAATCGAGTGATGCGAAGGAGAAAGCTTCTACAGCGCTTACATCAGTCAATGAGGTCAAGGAGATTTCTAAAGAAGTTAAAGGTTTAGCAGAAAAAGCAACGACAGCATCTACAGAGGCGCAAAAAAACGCTGAGCAAGCATTAAGAGAAGCAAATGCAGCGAAAAGTTCGGCGGATACTGCATCCAGCACATCTCATGATGCCAAGGGGATTGCTGAGGAAACTAAACAAACGCTTGGAGATGTTAAAAGCGTTGCAGACATGGCATTATCGACAGCCACTACAGCCAAGCAGAAAGGAGATGAAATAAGCCAGAAAACTTCGGAAGCGTTGACGAAGTCTGGAGAAGCCAAGACACTAGCGGAAGAGGCAAAGGCTAAAGCCGAAAGTTTAGAGACAGTTGCGAATGAAACAAATCAAACAGCGACATCTGCGAAAAATCTTTCAGAAGAAGCAAAAGAAGAGGCAAGCAATGCCAAAACGATAGCCTTGGAAGCAAAAAGTTCGGCGGATAGTGCAAAGATGCAAGCAGAACAAGCGCAACAGGGTGTAGAGGAAGCAACGAAAATAGCCAATGAGGCGAAAGCAGCAGCAGAAACAGCGGTGCGCTCAGGAGAGACAGCAGGTCAAGAGAGTGTAGAGGCAGTAAAGAAGATAGCAGAAGATGCAAAGAGTAAAGCCGAAACAGCCGAGATTAAAGCATCCGCTGTAGAACGGATAGTCAATGCTGCGAATAAATCTTTGGAAGAAGTGAAAGAAGAAGCAAGGGAAGCTAAGGAAGCAGCGGATAGAGCGAAAAGGACAGCCGAAGAAGCCAAAACGATAGTCGAGAACACCAATAAATCCCTTATTTCGTTTAATTTTTCTGATACACAAGATCAAGTAAAGAACAATAGTCAACAGATTGAAGGTCTTAAAGAAGGTATAAAAAATTTCCTTTCTTTCATAAATAATGAAGTGCATTTCACTGTATTTTCTCAGGAACGATCATTTTTGATAGTTGGTGATGGTCGACAAACTATTTTGATTAAAAAAGGAACAATATTGCGCCGTGTCGATGTGAATGATGAGGATTTTCGTTTTCATACAGTCTCTGAAGATAAAAAGCTAGATTTTTCTAATCGTCTTGATCCAGGTAAAGATTATTATATTTATATGGTTCCAGGAAATGATAACAACACTGTTCTTTTTGGCGCTTCATTAAATTCTACTTATCCGAATGGCTACACAGCGGATAATTCTGTCAAGATAGGGGGCTTTCATACGCTTTGTGCGGATGTTGGTGTGATTGAAGGACATCCTTTATCGGGTTATCGAGCAGGGGATATTTTACCGAATTCTGTATGGTGTTTGAATCACCGTCCACATAGTTCCCCAGAAGGAATGGTCTATGACCCTTCTCAAGATATTTGGGTTGATATTTATCTTCAATCAGGGACAGGTAAAAATGCCCGCTCAGCCTATAATGTTCCAATTACAACGGGGCGTACTTATACAGATCATGTAACAGATATGATGCTTGTAAATAAGTCATTATTAAGTGATGAAGAATTTGCTTCTGCTATGCATGGGAGTAATGATAAGACAAGTATTCAAGGTAAAAAGGCACCTTCTCCTAAGATTTCAGGTGGTCACATTGATACGGCAAAACGTCGCATGATCTCTCATATAGGGTGTGAAGATGGTTGCGGTTATATTTGGCAGTTTTTATCCGGAACATTTCCTATGCAAATAACGAATAGGGGGCAAGCTAGGTTAGAAATGAGGTGGTTATCAGGAGGAGGTGGATGGAGCCATGGCGCCGATAGCGGATATTTTGCACGCTCTGCTGTTTCTTCTGCTAGAGACAATCACCAATTAGGGGCGCGTGGTTGTAGCCGTCCTCGTCATTTTGTTTAGGAGGGGTAGATGATCGATTATCCAGAGCATTTAAATACAAAGCAAGATTATCTGAATATGCTTGAATTTGATAAAACTGAAACAGTAAGGAGGCTAAAAGATCTTTTAGCAACGCGTTTTTATTGGGTCTTTGTTAAAGAGCTTCAAGAAGGAGAAGAAGGGCTAGAAGATGATACGCATAAGGTTTGTATGACAACTGAAATGCCGTCTGACCTCAATGGAGATTTTGTAGAAAAGCGTTGTCAGTATGAATTACAGGAAAGCGAATATGCGCCGCTTTTTCAACTTGGCTTTCGCGTTGAAGAAGTTGAGAAGTTGATCAAAGAGCATAGCCAATAGAGATTATACAAAGAAGATTTTAATCCAGCCTCACGTTTGTGGGGCTTTTTTTTATGGAGGATTTAGATGAGAAAGATATCCAAAGAAGGGTTAGAACTTATCAAACAATGGGAAGGCTTGCGTTTAGAAGCCTTAAAAGATATAATATCAAAAAGCACAATAAAGTCAATAGGTTGTTTGTAATTATTTTATATGAATCCACTTAAGAATCCACACTTTTATGCATGATTCATTTGACCATTTTTTATAAACAATTGCCACGTATGAATAGACCATAAAAAGTAAATCATGATGCGAATATTATAACGCATGTGTGTATTCAAATGAAATGAAAAGCAGCTATCATTCATAACAGTTCATAAATTTTATGATACGTTTTTATCATTCACAAATCGCATTATTAAAAATTTAGTCGTTTTAAATTATCGATAACATAAAAAAGAATGATGTGTATTTTGCTCTTTTTTGAGCGAAACCTTAAAAGGAAAATAATCGTTTGAAACTTTTAAAGCGCTTATAGGTTTTAATTCATAAGGGCGCATAAGAGGATTTTAAAAAATAATGATTTTATAATCACGGTATTTTTTTACCGAGGTACGAAATAGCAGATATGAAATTCAAAACGTTATGTCTTATGATCAAAAGCTTTTTTTGACATATGCAAGCAAGCTATCAAAAAACGTTTTAAAAGTTATCGTTTAAAAATACAAAGTTAAATGGGGGCGCCTATTGAAACAAGATAAGCAAGCAAAATTCAAAACCATTGTAGCATCATAAAGGCATGGGATTTTACTCAATTTTTAGAAAAAACGGCATTGTTTAAAG
>NZ_CABFVS010000031.1 GCF_902150025.1 Bartonella massiliensis | reverse complement strand
AAATTGCCAAATTGACTATAAAAAATAACCTCTATATGCATCTAAAGAGAATGCTTAAACCAAAACAAAAAGATGCACATTTTGAAATCGTTTAAGCATTGGCCGTTTATTTGTATCTGTAGGAAATAAAACTTTTCTTTCTTTTATGAGTTGTTCCATGCTCTCAGGAATATAGGCCCAAACCCTGTTTGGATTATAGGGAAAGACATTACCAGTGCTAGGATCAATAAGATCATAGGCTTGATTAGGACGCATTGAGGCATTCATGCCAACGGTTAAATCACCGGTAATCCACGGACCTCTCAGATCATTGTCAGGATTTTGATATTTATCAAAATGTTTTTTTCTTCCCATAAATTCAGAAATTCCGCTACGCTGATAACAAAGTACATATTCATGATCTATGGAAATGTTATTTTCTGACATGCCTGATGATGCACGGCGACACCAAATGAGCTGCGCAATAAAATTCTCTTCACCAAAGACCTCATTACAAAGTTTTTTAAGATTACCCTGTTCATTATCATCAATAGAGATAAAAATGACACCATCATCGCGGAGCAGATTGCGCGCGAGTTTGAGGCGTGGATACATCATATTCAGCCAGTTGGTATGGTAGCAACCTGCACTGCTGGAATTTGTTCCTATTCTTTTGCCTTCATTACCAGTTGTCCTGTCATTTCAAGATAGTTCTGTACGCCATCTTTAAAATCATCTTTATAAACAAAATTATTCCCCGTATTATAGGGAGGGTCAATGCAAATCATTTTTATTTGACGGTGATAGGATTTTTGCAAAAGTTTTAAAACTTCAAGATTGTCACCTTCAATAAACAGATTTTGTGTGGTGTCCCAATCTAGACTTTCTTATTTGCAAGGGCGTAGTGCTCCTGTACTTGGTGTTTGAGCAAGACGACTTGCCGCACATTTCCCATGCCATGTGAAATTATAGTGCTCTTCATTCTTAACTAGGTAATTTCCTAAAAGCTCTTGAAGGGAGTCAAATTTAATTTTTCCCTCTGAAAATACTTCGGGGAACAGTTGTTTCAACTGTTTAATATTTTGTTCCACGATATCTATGTTTTTGTCGTCTAGCTTTTCCATATTGCTCACGTGTTTTTATTGCCTTTTAAGGTTGTGCTGGGTGCTTTGTGGTTTTTTGCACTTTCTTTCATAAAATAATTTGTTTTTACATTTATTAAAATGCATTTCCTATTTTACTTTTTTATATAGATTAACAAGTGAAGTTTTGTTCTAGTATTGCAATTTATAAAAGACTATTTTGGTCATTTCATGTGGGATTCCTTATGTCTGTATAATAAGCACAAAAGATTTACAAAAAATATTTTTTAAAATAACGTATGACTATAGAATTTTTTATATTTTGTCTGAGATATGAGAATTAGTCGCATTATTTTTTCAATAGTGGTAAATACTGTATAATTTTATCACCATTGCAAATGTTATAGTGTTTCAATAAAATATCTCATAAACTTGTGTTTTTCTCTTTACGCGAGAAGGAGAGTACGAGGCAAAACAGTAAAAATGCAGCAATAGAGAAGAGGAAAAATATGAGATATGTTTGGTTGAGGGAAAGAGCTCCTTTTGTTAGCGTATGGAGCAAATAGCCAGCAAATACACCGCCCAAAGCCCCACCTATTTGCTGTAATATGCGTGTGATAACCGCTGTATCTTTAACGTATAGACGATCGACATATTGAATGGGGGCGGATAGGCATACAATGGTGGCAATACCAAGCCCTATACCCCTTAGTAAGAAACCCAGCCCATCCATGCTTATTGTATAGCCAAAGCATAATAAGCCAAAGCTTGAGATCAACAAACCAATTCCTATCATGAAAAAGGGAGATTTTTCTTTCCATTTCTGGTAAATAAATTTTCTACCAATCCATGCACCTACCCCTTGTAGAGCAAGGAGGGCACCGATGATGAGAAGGCTTGTTTCATGGGGGGCTTTTAAGGCGATTGCTAGGGGGAAATAAACAAGAAAACTGTAAAAAAGAAAGGAGGCAATCAGCCCCATGATCATGAGCAATGTGTAGCGTACATTTGTAAATCCGCTAAAGACAATTAATTTGTTTTTTGCTTTCTGATTAGAAACAATGAAGAATATGAGAGAGATGACCGCTATCAATGCTATGAGAGAGAGAATGTTGTTGTTATTGAACTTTATGGCTTCTGTGAGGTAAAAAAATGAAATAAGGGATAGCGAAAAGGCTAAAAATGCCAGCACGTTAAATTTTGTTTTTACTGTTTCATTAGTTTTTAAATGTTTTATTCCAATGGTGAGTGCTAATAAAATGAGCGGAATATTGATAAAAAATAACAATCGCCAAGAGACATATTGAGCAATGGAAGCACCAACAAGCGGTCCAAAGGCCGGAGCGAAAACCGTTGGTACGGCGATTGTCCCCATGGCTTGGCGAACGCGGTCTTGTCCAAATTGTAAGGCAACAATGGTTTGGCTTAAGGGTAATAAAAGACCTGTTCCAAAACCTTGAACGATACGGGCTGAGATAATGCTGTGAAAATCATAGCTTAATCCAACCCCCAGTGATCCAAGCATAAAAATGCCGTTTGCAAGCAGCCAAGTCTTTTTAACGCCTATTCTCCCCTGCAGAAAAGCGGCTATCAAAAGTCCTGGAACGGTGGCGAGGAAATAGGAGGTTACAACCCATTGTATATTATTTTTACCGACTGAAAAATAATTGCTAAGATCAGGGAGGATGACATTCACAATGCTACCGTCTAACAAGGGCAGTATGCTGGAGATGATGACGGTATAGATGACGGACTTTTCTGATTTTGTATAGGAATCTCTTTTTTGCATTCTTATGCTCCTTGCTGATAGTCTTTGACAATATTGGGCACGCCCATAAATCGCAGGTTTTGAGAATAACCCTCTGTTTGTGAGGACTGTGCTATTGGCATGAATGTAATTGGGAGTGCTGATGGCCCCCTTGTGTACAATCCTTCTTCTTCTAAAAGAAAACCATCGGTTAAACAGATCTCAATGAGTTTATCGAGGAGTTTATTCGCTGTTAGCTCTATTTGCATGAGAGCAAAAGCAGAACCTACACAAATGTGCATGCCTGCTCCAAAGGCCAGATGGTTCGCGGTTTTTATAAGATCTGGCCTGGCTTTACGGATCCGTTTGCGTTCAGGGATAAAATGATTGGGGTTCATAAAAACATCAGGATCGCGATTTGCTGCTCCAATCATGCAAAAGACGAGAGAATTGGCTGGTAAAGAGATCCCTGCAAACTCCATTGCTTGATTGGTTTGGCGCGGTATAAGTTGAACGGGAGAAGTGAGGCGTAATGTTTCTGCGATCGCATCGCTAAGAAGTGTCTTATCTTTTTGGATTTTTTCTAATTCGTTTGGGTTTGTGAGTAAGTGATAAAAAAGATAAGCTAAAGTTTTATCGGCAGGCTCTATAGCAGCCAATAACATGTTGAGGACGAGCGCGACTATTTCAGAAGTTGTCATATGATTGCCATCATCTGTTTTCTGACATAAAACAGAGATTAAATCTTCAGATGAATTTTTATTCCATTCTTCTATCAGTGGTGTGAGATAAGAAATGATATTTTTGCTGCATGATAAGCTGAATTCTTTTTCTTCATCTGATTGGTTAAGGCTGGTGACAAAAGATGAGACTCTGGTGTGCCACAGCGATATATCCTTATAGCGATCTATCGGTAGACCTAAGACCATTAATGTAACAAGCACGCTATAATCTTTACCGAACTCGTTCATAATATCTATTCGTCCCTTAGTAAGATATGGCATGAGAAGTCGATCTATTGTTTCTTCAATAAGGGCAGCATAGCGCGTGCGAAACATTTTTCCAGTAAGTTTTGACAAGACAGTGTGTCGCTTGTTATGGTGTTCTTCTCCTTCCATTTGTGCTAAAACGCGATCGCCCATGACCGGCTCTGCTCGAACAGCTAAGGGAGCTGTTGTAAAGCGGACATCTTTCAAAATTGCGTTGACATCTTCATATCGGCCAAAAAAATAAGCCTTAAGATTTTCATCCCAAAGAACAGAGTTAGAAGAATGGAGTGCTTGGTATGTGTTATATGGATTTTTTTGAAAATTCTTGTCCATAACGTTGAATTGAATAATATGACGCATCATTTTCCCCCTTGATTTTTTTAATTATAAATTGGCTCTTTATTATAAGTCTGTGTACAGATTGAAACAATTCCGTGACCTTGCTGCTTATCAACACAAAGAGGCGATTTGCCTCTGAGTAATAATTCTCCTACTGGCCATTCACAATGATAGGCTAAAACTGAGCTCTCTATATTTAGTAAAGATGGCGTGTTGACGTAGAATGGTATTTCATCAAAAATATATTCAATAGAAATATCTGTTGTTTCCAAATTATTTATTTCGCCAGCTGATAACCCTACGCTTTTTGCCCGATTACCAACAGCTTGGATTGACATTTTTTTACATAATTCAATAAAATTCAGATTTTTTTTTGTATAGATCTATCGCTTTTGATTTGAGTATTTTGTAACTTTTATTTTCTTTGTATTGAGAGAAATCAAGAATACGAAATGACTTTTCTAAATTACTAAAATCTTGAATATTATATAATATACGTCTTATGCGATTGAGTTCCTTTTTTGTTTTTCTCTCTGCCTTAGCTTTAGTCGCTCCAGATGCTAATACAAGGAGCATTGCCGATTCTAGATCTGGGAGCAATACGTCAATACTATTGAATTTTTTTGCACTCCAATATATGAGTTCAGTGATATATTTTTCTGAAAACCTTGAGTTGAATGGGCTTATACCGATCATAAGATGCTGTTTCATTGCAATCAAACGAGAACAATTTTCTGATTGTCCCCTAATAGAAAATGAAAAATGATCGTTGGCATCTATTTTTTGTGAATCCACACTTCCCCCTACATCCGCGTTATACCACGACAAATGATTTTCATTTATTAAAATGAATAAATGACTAGTTATCTTATTGCATATCCTATAAAATAAATAAATTATTTTGTAAAGGTAGGTCGTTGATTGGTTAAGTTACCATAAGATATACAATACATAGGGATTTGTATCATTTTAGCCATGAATATGAACGTGTTTCCAAACTTAACAGCTTGGGGCTAATGTTTATCTCGTGCAGGAAGGTTTAAGAGAATGTTGGATACGCATCAAATTGAGGCTTCGGTAAATGGTCTGCTCGTATGGAAAAATATTTATTGAGAGTAAAAAGGTATAGCAAGAGCCTTTTATTGATAGAATTTTGACTTTTGACAAGGATATGTAATATTTATGAGCTTTGCGTAATATGCGTAATACTAGGAGAGAAAACTCTCAGTGATCATGAGAATAAATGAGACCATCATATTATATCATAGATTTTAGAGCTTATGAAATTTGAAGAAACGTATAATATCTATAGTAGTCTTATTCTAAAATTGACGAGAGAGCTTTTTCAGTTAAGGTTGTACGGATGCTTTGAGATTTTTCTCATGTTTTTAAAAGCTTAAAATTGGCTTTTAAAAAATTTTTGCTGCGTTGAAAAGAATAAAAAAATATCGCAAGAAAAAGCTGCACAGATAGTGCAGCTTTTTTTATGCTTGTTTTGCTTTAGAGGCACAAGTTTGTTAAATTTTTAAAATATCCTTACGGCTTCTGTAACCATAATAGCCACAAACACTGGAAATTATGGCGCCAATCAGACTGCCTAAAAAGCCCCACCATCCCATGTGTGATGCTGTGTTCGTGACTTTATCAGCCATGTGAAGAGCATCTTTTGTCCGAGCATCAAGCTTTTGAGATAAGGTATCAGCTTGTTTTTCTAGAGCTTTGAGGGCTTGCCCTGTTTTTTCCTCTGCACTTTGATAAAGTTGAACAGCGCGGGTGGTGGCTGTTTGTGCATCTGCACGGCTCATGCCATTGTTCATCAGGGCTTTGATGATATCGCTTTGATTAAATTTTTCTGTCAGAGCTTCTAGGCGATTGGAAAGGCGATCTCCTAGATTTTTCAAAGTGGCGCGATAATGTGAAGGATCATTTTTGAAAGCGGTTATCGCAGAACCAATATCATTGAGTGCTGCCTGATAAGTTTGTTTTAAGCGATCTAGATTGAGAGCTGGAATATCGCTTTTATTGAGAAGGGTGCGCAACTCATTGCCCAGTTGGTCAAAATTAATGTCATTGTCATTATTTGTTGCAAAAAACTTTTCAAAATTTTCGCTGTTAATTTTTGAAAATAGGGAGGGGAGGTTGTCGACGGTTTGTTGGATTATAGAAGTACTGTTTCCAACCGCTTTAGCTCCTATTTTTGCTGTACTTGAAACCACGTGGATGGCTTGGAGTGCCATTAGCAATGTTATGAGAGCCCAAGTGAGAAAGCCATGAAGAGCCCCAGCGGTTTCAGCAAAACGCCCAGCCACAAAGCCGCCTAAAGCAAGGCTTATCAGCATAACGATAAGAGAGCCAATGCCCATTGAGAGAAAAGAACCTCTAAAAGGGGAGGATGAAGTAAAGTCCATTTGGCTCAATCCTAAAGCTGCAATGAGAAAAGAGAGGCAGATTGAGACGGCAAGAGCCGTGACCAGTCCAGCAAAAATGGCTGACCATGAAATAGGGGTATGAAAGAATGAATATTTTGTTTCTTGAGATGTCTCTCCTAGAAAATTTGTATCAAAAGGTGTGTTTTCAGGAATGCGAGTTTCCATGTTTTATCTCCTTGAATATGCTGGAGATACAATGTTTTTTTGCCAATTATGTTCCAAAATTTATGCCTTATCATGGATAATTTAGCTGCTGCAAGGTGAATAGGAAAGATCTAAAGTTGAAGATTGGGAACATTATGGTGGAGCATTTTTTTACTTTTTTTTAAAACGTATTTATCAAGATTTTTTTTGATCAGCGATCAAGAGGCGTGAAAGAGATAAGGTATGTATGTTTGGCTTCACGAGGTTATTGACCGGAATCATATGGAATGTTTTTTGTTCGAATTTTATTGTAAGGCTTGAACTTTTATTTAATGAAAACGTCTTGGTTGATAAATATGCGATAAGCATTGCAAATGGGAATATCTTTCATAAGTTAAGAGCAAAATTTTTCTATGAGAGCAATAGTATGAGATCGCTTTCTGTGTGTGTTGAGGATTGTATTTTTTTGACAAATGTTTTTCTTTTTGATTGTATCGAAAAGTTTAAAGAGAGACCGTGTTAGGATATAAAATGTTTTGTTCAGTTTTTTTTAAAAATAGTGAAAAATATGGCCCCCTTTGTGTTGGTTTTGATCCGAGCCATAAAGTTTTACAATCATGGAATTTAAGCCCGGATTATAAGGGACTAAAAGATTTTTGTGATATCCTCTTAACAGCGGTTGTAGGGAAGGTGGGGATTATAAAGCCGCAGGTTGCGTTTTTTGAATTGTATGGTGTGGAGGGGCTTCAAGTTCTCAAAGAACTCATTGAAAATGCACAAAAACAAGGTTTGTTGGTCATTGCTGATGCAAAAAGAGGGGATATTGGCTCTACCGCTGAGGCTTATGGACAAGCTTGGCTTGGCGCTAATAGTCCTTTTAAAGCTGATGCTATAACAGTTAATCCTTTTTTAGGGTTTGATGCTCTCATTCCTTTGATAAAAATTGCAGAAGAAACAGAAACGGCGATTTTTATGGTTGTTCAATCGTCTAATCCAGAGGGAAGACACATTCGAAATGCCAGCATTGGCAATCAAACGGTTTCTGTTCATTTGGCGCAGCGTATTTTTGCATATAATAGCCAATCTTCAAGCCAATATCGTCATGTTGGCCCTATCGGGGCGGTGATTGGCGCAACATTAGGCAGTGAAGCAAAAGAGACAATTGAATCGTTAGAAAATAGCTTGTTTCTTGTTCCGGGCATTGGGGCTCAAGGGGGAACAATAACACAATTAACTCAGCAGTTTCCGCAAAGGCTATGGCAGAATATTATTCCTTCAATTTCAAGATCAATTACAGAGGTTGGTCGAAAGAGCGTTGATTTAAAAAATGTCATTCATAATTTTGCTGAGCAATCTAAAAACACGCTTCTCTCTTAAATTTTTGGCTCTTGCTCTTAGTGGTTTTATGGCGTTGTTTTCTGGAGAGAGCGTGTGCTTTTTCTCTTTCTGGAAAATTAATACCCAAATCTAACGTCGCTACATGTTGGAGACAAAAATTAAGGCAGATGAGGGCTCTATTGACTGTTGCGGCTTTTGTATAGCCAATGGAAGAAAGCTTATCAGCATATCTTTACGTCTGTATCATTTTTTTAACAGGCTGACAGTTTAATTTTAGAAGAATATGGCGTTTTAAAGGTGATAACACATCACTCGCCTTACCTTCTCTTTTAATTTTGCCTTACCGCTTGCAAAAGCGTTGAGAGTAATATCTTTTACATCATGAAGATTGCTTATCGCGTTCTTTAATGGGGGCATCGACCATCATATAATACAAAGTCGATATTGGGTTGTATATTCACGGGCTTGTTTAAAAAAATACCTCTCAAGGGTACGTTACATCCATTTTGCGACGGCGGTTTGTGAAGAGTATAACGATAAATCCATTGAGTATTGCTGTCATTATGCTTTATGAAGGAGTAAGCCAGTGTCATCACATGACTTTTCCAGCTTCCAAGGTTGCAGATCAATCCTTGGGATACTGGAAGCAATTCATGAAGAGGCATTTTTAGTCCTTATCTTTTCTCATTTTTATCTCCATGGCTCTCTTTATCTTTACCCTTATAAGAGATATGGTTTTGGTTGTTTCAACGGGCAGAGCTTTGAAATGAGAGAATCTTACGGTATTGAAAGTTCTAATTCCAGTTGAATAATGATAATTTATCATTATAAATCAATATATTACGATACGGTGGAGGGCTTCTCATTATAAAGAGGGATGCTTTTTATTCAGTTTTAAATATCCTTAAGAATTTTTAAGTTTATCCAAAAACAAATGTTCTTCGTGAGCTTTTTAAAGAAGCAGGTGTTTTTTTATTTGATGTTGCTATAGGGGGCGTTCTGCAAGTAAGTATTTGAAAAGACAATAATTTGAAAAAAGGGGAGCAGAAAAATACAGAGATATTGGAAAAGATTCATGCGAAGCGTTCTTTTAAAGGCGATGAGATAAGGGAAAATGTGCAAAAGGAAGGTTCAAAGGGCTCACAAGTGAGGCATAAGAATATTGGGGAATTATAAAACTTTTGATTGAGTGCATGCATACTTTCAATCAAATAAAAGGAGGGAGGGGAAGGCTGAGAGTGTCTATACAAATACATGGATTTTTGATTTTCCTTAAAAGTTAAAAATTTTGAATCCATGTTGATTTATCAATCATCTGGTTTTTTCTTAAAAAAGATTCCACCTTCTGACTTCGCAGGGGATCTCTATTTGCTCAATGTTGATGTTTTAATGGGATAGCAGAATAATCATTAGTCTGGAGCTTGCATGAGGGACAAAACAAAGGCTGTTTTGTATGGGGTAAGGATGCTGTCTAGGGGAAGAATGAAGGTGAGATTTTTTCATAAAACGCGGGGGGTGTGATTTTGATGCATGTGTGTTTAAGAATTTGAGAAGCCGATAACTTCTCATTAAAAATAAACTTTGAAAATTTTTTGAAAAACTATTTTTCTTGCAAAAATCCTGAAATTATTTTACACATTAAAAGATGTTTTGGGTCGCATACGCAACGACCAAGTGAGTCTTGAAAACCCTAGACCTTAGCGTGGAAATAACCCCACTGTTGTGGGTATCCTGGAATTCCGGGAGATTTTGCGTTGTCCAGGTGCATCTTACACACTAAAAGCAAAATGCTGGCTCGGATTCAGTTTTTTCAAGCTCCCGGAATACGCATAAGAGGCGCTCGCACTAGGTGGGGGCTTAAAGTGCAAACTCAGAACCTTAAACTTGATCTTTTTGTTGGAAAAAAATTTGCTTGAGGCGAAAAGTTTTGAGAATGTCTCAAAAAACATTAGGACACACCATTTAGGTGTAAGTTTCCAACAAATTCAAAAGTATGAAAACAGCTTAAACCGTGTGAGTGCAGAACGCTTAAAGGAAATTTCCGATATTTTGAATGTTCCTGTTGCCTTTTTTTACTGATATCGTCACAAAAGAAAACGCCCCGTACCATCATGATGAAATTGCATCAAGCAAAGAAGAATATTTGCTTTTAAAAAGTTTTAGAGTTCTGACCTCTGTCAAACAAAAAGCCATTTTAAAGTTGATTTCTGATCAAAATTAAAATGTTTTAAAGGATCTATGATGCCCCATTCTTTCATGGTTATTTTCAAAGACGAAGATTTTTAATCCATGCTGACTTTTAAAAAAATCATCTGTAAACAATACGGTATCTTTTTTAATGCATTCCATTTGGCTGATATTCATATGAATATACGAGTCACTTTTCTTTATAAGTGTTCATAAAAATGTTTAGCAACGTCTTATGGGGATAATGCTTCCATTTTCTCATGATGAAAGCGATTAATCGTTATGAGATGAGCTTTAAGCTGTGCTTCTTTTGACTGTTTTAGTTTCATAAAGCCCTTTCTTTTTTATTGTTTTGCTTTGTATTTAACAGTGCTAATCTGTCAAAAACTGTTTGTAAACTGTTTGCTGCCTTGTTTAGCTTATGCTTTTCTCTCTTCGTCTGAATATGTTGAGCTATGCTTTTTATAAAGATTTATGAAAGTGTCTCGAAATGTCTTTATGGCGATAATGCGCTTGTTTCGCTTAGACCTTTTAACGAGGAAAGGAGAAAGATTCTGAAAGTTCCACCAATCCGTAGACAATGGATTGTAAACAGTTGGGGGATATGAACAGTTCGGTTTTTCTTAAGCAGGTCTTAGAGGTTTACTTCGTATCACGATATTTCAAATGGTCATGTTTTACAATGCAATAGGATCAGCGTTCATTGTTTTGCTGGTTTTGTGAAAGCCACCCTTCATGGTATAAAATTTTCCTCATTGTAAAGTTTTTATGGTCAATCAAGATTATTTTTCTGCTCGTAATAAGGAGGGCTTGGGGGGGCGTAAAATACTTCAAGATAAAAATAAAAATGCTTTTTATGTCCTCTTTCACGTGCTAAAACCTTTTGCAACATTGAAGGATTCTATAAGCGTATGAGCGGCTGGCCGCTTTTATTGGGGGTGTTGAGAGGGATGGAGGTATCATGGACTTTATTCTTTTCATGAAGATTTGATCTTACACTCAGAGAAGTTTATGTAAATATCATGGTACGATTCATAAGGTTATTTTTGAAATGAATGTGAGGGTATAGAGAGCTATTTTTTTAACAAAGGGAGCAATTGGCAATATTTGGCAATATAATGATGTTCTTTATTGCGGGTATTTTTTTGTGTGTGGGCGTGATCTTATGAAGGGTAAAAATTTTTTAAAGATTGCTTTAAGGCGGATGGCTTTTGTCAAATAAAAGCTTCTAACATGTTGTTAAAAGCTTTGAGGGTGATAAAGTCATTGCAGCGTTTGTTTCTATGAGATAATGGTTATCCGTAAACACATATTGTTGCTAGAGAATAACATGTCATTGAAACAAGAAAAAACCAAAGCCCGGCTACCTCGTGGTTTTGTGGATCGTACAAGTGCACAATTATATGCCACTGAAACCATGATTGCACAAATTCGTGAAGTTTATGAACTTTACGGTTTTGAAGCACTTGAAACACCCATTTTTGAATATACGGATGTATTGGGGAAGTTTTTACCAGATTCAGATCGGCCCAATGCAGGGGTTTTTTCACTCCAAGATGATGATGAACAATGGATGTCGTTGCGTTATGATTTAACAGCGCCTCTGGCGCGTTATTTTGCCGAAAACTTTGAAACATTGCCAAAACCGTATCGTAGTTATCGGTTGGGGTTTGTTTTTCGCAATGAAAAGCCTGGACCAGGGCGGTTTCGGCAATTTATGCAATTTGATGCGGATATTGTTGGAACACCAACTGTTGCAGCAGATGCTGAAATTTGCATGATGGCAGCCGATAGTTTGGAAAAATTAGGTATTCAACCGCATGATTATGCTATTCGTTTGAATAACCGAAAAATTCTAGAAGGTGTTTTGCAGTTGATTGGCTTAGGGGAAACGGAACAGCTTGAAAAGCGCTTAACTGTTCTTCGAGCAATGGATAAATTGGATAAATTTGGTCCTGAAGGGGTGCGTTTGCTTTTAGGCAAGGGGCGTTTGGATGAAAGTGGTGATTTTACAAAAGGAGCGGAGCTTCAAGATAAAGAGATTGAATGTATTCTTTCCTTACTGACCGTTGAGGCAAAAACGGCAGAAGAAACGCTTGATGCTTTGAGAAAAGTCGTTGGTCAGAGTGTGCAAGGGCTTGAAGGGGTTCGTGAGCTTGAGGAAATGCAAACAATCTTTGCGGTTAATGGGTATCACAATCGCATTAAAATTGACCCTTCGGTGGTGCGTGGATTGGAATATTATACGGGACCTGTTTTTGAGGCGGCATTGCTTTTTGATGTTCTCAATGATGAGGGGCAAAAAGTTGTCTTTGGTTCTATTGGGGGGGGGGGCGTTATGATGGATTAGTTGCGCGTTTTCGCGGGGAAAATATTCCGGCAACAGGTTTTTCCATAGGGGTTTCACGGTTGATTGCTGCTTTGCAAAACCTTGAAAAATTATCCGTGAAAAATGCACTTGGACCCGTTGTGGTGCTGATGATGGACAAAGAGCCAGAAGCGGTTGCGCGCTATCAGAAAATGGTAATGCAATTGCGAAATGCGGGAATTTGTGCGGAACTTTATTTAGGGGCCGCGGGAATGAAAGCGCAGATGAAATATGCTGATCGACGTAAAGCGCCTTGTGTGGTCATTCAAGGGTCTCAAGAACGTGAGAGTGGGAAAATACAGATTAAAGATTTAATTGAAGGGGCACGTTTGTCTCATGAAATTAAGGATAATCAAACATGGCGTGAAAGCCGTCCTGCACAAGTAATGGTTGATGAAGAGCAATTGGTGCAGACAGTACAGGATATTTTGGCAGCCCAAAGGCGGTAATGGTTTAAGCAATTGGCTGCGACAGTGCAGGATAAGTTTTTGACTTTATGGCGTTGTTTTTCTTAAGAGAGCTTTTGTTATTGCTTTTCAATCAACGGCCAATCTCAAGGTAGCTCTCATGTTTTGAGACAAAGATTAAACCAGATTAAGAACTCTCTGAGCTATCTCAGCTTTTGTATACCAGATGGAAGCAGGGGTATTGGGTTTCTTTAGTTTGTATAGTCTCTGAAACAGGTAAACAATCTCATTTAGGGCAAATATAAAGACGTAATGGTAAAAAACAATGTCCATCTTTACTGTCCTTCTTTGGTTCTACTTTATGGCTTTCAAAAGCATTTAAAGCAGTATCTTTTTAATAATGAAGATGATGTATTGCCTTTAGTTTATTGCGTCTCTTTCATGGGGGTACGACCTTCATGTAAAACAGAACACCCTAAATGGAATATAATATAGGTATGTTTCATATTCACGAGCTTGTTTTTAAGAGACATCTCTCAAAGCGCACATCACGTCTATTTCATGGGCTGTACCCATGAATGCTATAACGATAAAGCTCCCATGGAATAATATACCCCCCTCATGAAATAATATAGAAGCCATTGAGCCCCTATCTTTACGCTTGTGAGGGAGCAAGCTGGCACCATTGCATTATTTTCCAGCTCTCAAATGTTTCTACAAACCTTGGCATTTCTCGACAATTTCATGAAAAGGCATTTTTATTGTACGAATCTTAGTTCTCATGGCTCCCCCACTTTTGGCATGCAAGCAAGTGATTTTGATTGATGCAACATAAACAGATTTGAAATGAGAGAATCTTACGATATTCGAGACTCTTCTTTAATATGAATAATGCTAAATTATCATTACTAATCAAATTATTATTACAAATAGATATTTTAAAAAATACAAACGACACAAATTCCCTTTTCTAGAGAAATTTGTGTCGTAAAACTTCAATCAACGATTTTGGGTTGGAATTAGTTTTTCAAGGCTTTTAAAATATTTTGTGGTGAAGAAACTTCATAAGGATCCGTTGCACAATTGTCTGAAAAACCTGCTTCTTCAAACCATTTTTCAATCACACCATCATTAATAACAGCCGCATAGCGCCATGATCGCATACCAAAACCAACATTGTCTTTGGAAACCAGCATACCCATTTTGCGTGTAAATTCACCAGAACCATCGGGAATTAATTTTACGTTTTTGATGTTTTGTGTTTTTCCCCAAGCATTCATGACAAAAGCATCATTGACGGAAAGGCAATAAATTTCATCAATGCCGACTTTTTTAAATTCATCATAGAGTTTTTCAAAATCAGGTAGCTGAAAGGTTGAGCATGTGGGGGTAAAAGCACCAGGAAGCGAAAAAAGAATAACACGCTTTCCTTTAAAGTAAGCATCGCTTTTCACTTCTTGCCATCGATAAGGATTATCGCCCCCCACTGATTCATCGCGGACACGTGTATGAAATGTGACATTGGGAACTGTTTTTTTCATCATATGGATGCTCCTGTATTTTTTACAAAAATTGTGTTTTAAAATAGCCTTCATCTTTAAAAGCGTATGGAAAGGAGCGTTTTAAATCAAAGGGCTTCTTTAAAAATTCTTAATCTTTAATAAGTGTGCAAATATTTCACACGTGCGTCAAGTGGAATTAATGGTCGACTTTGAATACGCTTCATCTTAAACTTAAAAGAAAGAATATGAAGGTATTACCATGACCATAAAGACAGTTTTGACCACGGCTTTTGAAGGGCAAAAACCGGGAACTTCTGGTTTGCGTAAAAAGGTATCTGTTTTTCAGCAACCCCATTATGTGGAAAATTTTATACAGTCTCTTTTTGATAACATTGGACCTCTTGAAGGAAAAATGTTGATTTTTGGGGGCGATGGGCGCACTTTTAATCGGACTCTTCTTCAGATTGTCTTGAAGATGGCAGCAGCACATGGTGTTTCTCGTATTAAAGTAGGAAAGGGTGGTATTCTTTCGACACCTGCTGTTTCGCATCTTATTCGTAAATACCATGCGCATGGTGGAATTATTCTTTCTGCAAGCCATAATCCTGGAGGGGTAGATGGAGATTGTGGAATCAAATACAATATTTCCAACGGTGGACCAGCACCTAATGCTTTATGTGAAGCTATTTTTGCTACATCGCAACGTCTTTCCTTTTATAAAATTTTTGAAGCTCCAGATGTGGATTTAGATCGGCAAGGGATGACCTTTATGGGAGCCATGCAGATCGAGATTATTGATCCTGTTGCTGATTATGTTGCTTTGATGCAGGAGATTTTTGATTTTGATTGTATTGCCAAAGCCGTGGCGGGCGGTCTTACTTTACGGTTTGATGCCATGCATGCGGTAACAGGGCCTTATGCTCATGAAATTTTTGAAAAATGCTTAGGATTTTCTAAAGGGACGGTGGTCAATGGTCTTCCTTTACCAGATTTTGGAGGCGGTCATCCAGATCCCAATTTAGTTTATGCTAAGCCTCTTTATGATTTATTGATGTCAGAGCGAGGACCAGATCTTGGCGCTGCATCTGATGGTGATGGCGATCGTAATCTTATTATTGGACGTGGGCAATTTGTCTCGCCTTCGGATTCTTTGGCGATTATGGTTGAGCATGCTCATCTCATTAAAGGATATCGAAAAGGCGTTGTGGGGGTTGCTCGCTCTATGCCGACGGGGCGTGCGGTTGATCTGGTTGCTGAAAAACACAGATTAAACTTTTTTGAAACACCAACGGGATGGAAGTTTTTTGGAACGCTTTTGGATGCGGGAAAAGTAACTTTTTGTGGTGAAGAAAGCTTTGGAACTGGCTCTCAGCATATCCGCGAAAAAGATGGTTTATGGGCTATCTTATTTTGGTTAAATCTTTTAGCGGTAACAGGAAAAACGGTTGCACAAATTGTTCAACAACATTGGCACAGCTATGGGCGCTTTTATGCACTGCGTCATGATTATGAAGAAGTTGAAGAAGACAAAGCTTTGGCACTCCTAGAGCACTTGCGGGAACACTTACCACACGCCGGAACAGAAATTGCTGGATTTTGGGTCAAAAAAGCAGACGATTTTACGTATCATGATCCTATTGATCAAAGTGTGAGCACACGGCAAGGTATCCGTATTTTTTTTGAAAATGGTGCGCGGTTGGTGGTTCGCTTATCGGGAACAGGGACGCTTGGCGCAACCTTACGGCTTTATTTTGAACAATATGAAGGTGATCCGCGCAAACATAATTTAAATCCGCAAGAAGTTCTTCAACCTTTGCAACAGGTAGCCCTAAAATTATTAAACATACAACAAGAATTGGGACGAGATCACCCTGATATTATCACATGAGATTATTGAAATATTTCTGTTTCTTGCACAGATATCATGATTGATCACATTCATGATTTTAAGGGAGGCATGATTTTAGGTGGGGGGATGAGCCATAAGAGAGGTTTCCATTGTTGCGGCGTTTTATTTTTCCACCTTTATATATCGATTGGGTTTCTAAAATTACTGGATTCTTAAAAATGGATGCGGTAGATGATGATCCATTGGAGCTTTTATGTCCAATGATTTCTGGTGGTTTGATAAGAATATTTATTTGATAGGAGGAGCATTCTTACGTCAAACAAAACATGATTGTTGTTGCAACTGCATATGTTTGTTTTTAAGAAGATTCTCTTAAATCTCCGGTCTTTGTGCATGCCATCCATCAAGAGGATAACGGCTAAGCCATTGAATACCATCATTGTTACGCGCTGTGAGGAAACAAAGTACTATCATCATTCACTTGGGGTTGCTCTAAGGTTGGTCCTTGCATTTGAGAGCGTTTAGTCTTTTTTAAAATCGTTGGCTCTTTCCATCTTGTAATATGTAAGCGAAAAGCTTTAGCTCATTTTATACTAAGAGAGTTTGAAAGAATCTTACGATATTTGAAAGCTCTCATTGAACATATAAAATCATTGACGATGATTATAAAGCAATAGGTTCTCTAGCATGATGATCGTTGTCTTTCTTAAAAAATAAAAGGGCAAGGTGTGCACATCACTTTCTTGTTTTTCAATGTTGTCATTGTTTTTAGCTTTTGAGAGCGTTGATAAGTTGATAAGAGATTCTTTTTTTAAGTGTTTTTTATCCATTGGTTTATTTTATTGCTCATGGGTTAGAAAATGATTTTGATTGATTGACAAGAAAGGATGACAATACATAAATCTTATGATGAGGGGATTGAAGGTGAAAAATGTGTAATCATGCTTATAAATACATCTATTGTATGGGGTGATTGTATGCATGAACACTGTTGAGAGGGGATATTTAAGAGAAGCCTTTTTCTAAAATAATGGACAATAAACACTTTTTTCTTTATGACCA
Source organism: Bartonella massiliensis (assembly GCF_902150025.1). GTDB lineage: Bacteria > Pseudomonadota > Alphaproteobacteria > Rhizobiales > Rhizobiaceae > Bartonella > Bartonella massiliensis. The sequence continues at coordinate 37,325 of NZ_CABFVS010000031.1, read as the reverse complement.
GTTATCATGAATGGTTTTTCTTTAAAAAGGGAAGTTTATGACCCAATATCCCAAATGTCCTCGTTGTGATTGTCCTTATACTTATGAAGAGGGTGAAAATTTTGTGTGTCCTGAATGCGCCTATAAATGGCCCCAAAAGGACGATGATGCTATCCTTTCTCAGAGTGTTTATGATGCCAATGGTCAAATCTTGACAAACGGAGATACCGTTATGGTTATAAAAGATCTGAAAGTCAAAGGCGCTTCCTCTGTTTTAAAAGGTGGAACGAAGGTCAAAAATATTCGCTTGGTGGAGGGTGATCATAATATTGATTGCAAAATTCCTGGGATTGGTCAGATGAGTTTAAAGTCGGAGTTTGTTAAAAAAGTTTAAGTCTTTATCCTCTTACGATTGTTTTTACTGTTCGTTGTTTTTTTTATTTTTATCTTCAATAAGGTCTATTCTTTTCCAAGAGTTTTTTTCTTCTCTCAAAGATTGTGCTCATCGAATAAATATGTTTTTCCTTGGAATATAAAAGCCATATTTTGCTAGAGGAATATGGATGTTGTCTTTTCTTTCAAGCATGTTGGTTGGTTAAGGACGAGATGTTCATTGATAAAAAAATAGTCAAAGTGCGTGCTTTATAAGAAAAAACACCGTAAAGTGAGAAATTGATAACGGCTGAATTGAAGGAATTTTTCCGCTTTTTCTCAGATCATTTCCAAAACAATTCTCATAGATCTGGCTTTGATTGATGAACCTTTTAAGGTCTTGATACCTTTGGCATCTTCATTGATAAAGATGAGAGTGAAGGGAAATAGAGAGGGGAATTTTTGATTTCAAGAATAGGAAAAGCCGGTATGATATTTAAAAAAAACTTTTTTAAGATATTTAAACCTATTTTTGCGATGAAGCCCATGAATGGTATAAGACAAGCGCCGTTAAGCATTATAATTTATGAGTATTATCGTTTAAAAAGGTAAGCCAACACCGTTACATACTTTGCTGGTTCTCAATATTGCAACAGTTCGCTTTTATATTTACTCCTAGTTGCATCCTTATATCGGAAAATGTTCATAAGAGGTATTTTAAAAATCGTTTTTTTATCCTCCAATTTGTGATGTGTCCGCGAATGGTTTGGGTGGATGCAATAAACAAAATTGAAATGAGAAGATTATCAGAATGTTTATGCAAAGCGTAAAAGTGTGATCTTTATCGCTTGGGGGCTTACAACAATATTTTGCGGGATTTTATCATCGGAAACACTGAAAATGATGAGATAAAGGGAACAAGTGTGTATTCTGTCTTATGACTCTTTTCTGTTTTCTGTAACAGACCGCTATGTTGGAACGTAAAATTGCATGGCAAGTTCATGAGGAAAAATAAATTTAAAGCGCGCTCCAGCCGATGTATTATCCTTGCATGTCTATGATGGGCTCATAGAAACGATGCCTTAAAGGGGCAAAACCATTTTAAATTCTATGGGGTAAGTGAAAAGGGAACCTTATCATTTTCTCGTTTTTTTAAGCAGTATGGTATTTTTATAGCTGTATGGCTTTTGTTTAAAATTATTCAGGGATAAAATAGCGTAAGATTTCCACACGCTGTATTGTGTTTAAGCCTTGTTGTAGAAAGACATGTGTCGTCTTTTGACTCATTTCAAGGGCAATATTTATTGCGGCATGGCTTCAACACCTAAAACTTCAGGGATAAAATGGCGTAAAAGATTTTCAATACCATGCTTAAGTGTTGCTGTTGAAGAGGGACAGCCAGCGCAGGCGCCTCGCATATTGAGATAAACAATACCATTTTCAAAGCCGCGAAAAGTAATATCGCCACCATCATTGGCAACGGCTGGGCGAATACGTGTTTCAAGCAGCTCTTTAATGGTTAGGACAATATCTGCGTCTTTTTTGTCATAAAACTCTTCGTTAAGGGCATGAGCTTGGGCTTGTGTTGTCGCACTGGTAGTGATGACAGGCTCATTGGACAGAAAATGTTCCATAATTGTGCCTAAAATAACAGGTTTGAGATGTTGCCATTCCCCTTCTTTTTTGCTTACGGTAATGAAGTCATAGCCTAAAAAGACACCATTGACATTTTGAATATTAAACAGCTTAGCTGCTAAAGGTGAGTTTTTGGCCGCTTCTTCACGGTCACGAAATTCTAATACACCCTCGGAAAGTACCACACGCCCTGGTAGAAATTTAAGTGTTGCAGGGTTTGGGGTGGTTTCAGTTTGAATAAACATTGCCTCTCCTTTTATCATGAAGAATTAGATAAGATCAGACCATTTTAAAATATTATATTTTTTAGGCAATAGATTTAATATCTTCGTCGGCAAGATTGCTGGGAATGACAATGACAGGGATTGAAAAAGCTGTTCCTTTATTTCCGATTAATTGAACAAGGGGTCCTGGTCCTTCTGTATGTCCACTGGCGGCTAAAACAATCAGTGCAACCCTTTTATCTTCATCGATCAGTTTAGAAATTTCATCAATTTTCTTCCCCTCACGCACTACTATTTCTGTTTCAAGCGCATGGGAGGCGCGGACTTCACTGGCAATGTCTCCTAATATCTTATGAGCACTTTGCGTTGATTCTGTACGCATAACATTATTTACACCCAAAAAATGTTGAAATTCTGCACTATCAACGACGCAAAGCAAGACCAATGTTCTATTGGTATTTTGGGCATGTTGTGCGGCAAAAGCAACGGCACGCCGACATTCTGGAGTTTCATCGATGATGACGAGGTTTTTTTTCTTGGGTTCTTTTTTCGGATTTTTGGGTTTAGAAATCATGCACTTTCTCTATTTTGTACAAACGATTTTTTTTGCTCTCTACAGTTTTTGAGTTTATTGTTTTTATGTATTGTGCAAAAATCCAACAATTTCACGAATTTTTTTCATATTTTCTTCTGCGAGCATACTAGCACGTTCTGCGCCATCATGCAAAACAGAGTCAATATAACTGCTTTCTTGGTGAAGTCGACGTAATTCTTCTGTTATAGGTGCAAGCTTGTGGACGGCGAGGTCGGCTAGAGCTGTTTTAAAATGCGAAAATTGTTGACCAGAAAACTCTAAAAGAACCTTTTCTTTGTGGGTTTTGGCAAAGGCGGCATAAATACCAAGCAGGTTATCCACTTCTGGTCGTTCTTTTAAAGCAGCAAGGGAATCTGGAAGAGGCGCAGAATCCGTTTTGGCTTTGCGTATTTTTTGAGCGATAAGATCAGCATCATCGGTTAAATTAATGCGGGAGAAATCTGAAGGATCTGATTTTGACATTTTTTTTGTTCCATCACGCAAGGACATAATGCGTGGCGCTGTTGTCCCAATCAGTGCTTCTGGGAGAGGGAAAAAGCTTTGTCTTTTTTCTTTATCCGTTTGCATAGAGATGCCAAAATTTAAATCAGCAATACGGTCTGCATAATCATTGTTAAATTTTTGTGCAATATCGCGTGTGAGTTCAACATGCTGTTTTTGATCTTCACCCACTGGAACATGTGTTGCACGATAGACTAAAATATCAGCAGCCATTAACGTGGGATAGGCAAAAAGTCCAAGGGATGCTTTTTCGCGATCTTTTCCTGCTTTATCTTTAAATTGGGTCATGCGTTGAAGCCAGCCGATACGGGCAACACAATTCAAAATCCAGGCAAGTTCAGCATGTTGAAAAACACGTGATTGGTTGAAAATAATGTGTTTTTTAGGATCAATACCGGCGGCTAGAAAGGCGGCTGTTACTGTTCTGGTGGATTCGCGTAAAATCAGGGGATTGGGGTTAACGGTAAGTGCATGCATATCCACAACACAATAAAGGCAGTGATGAGAATTTTGCAGTTCAACCCAATTTTGAAGGGCTCCAAGATAATTGCCAAGATGTAAGTGACCACTCGGTTGTACGCCGGAAAAGACAAGAGGTGTAAAGGTATCCATAGGAGTGTGCTTTCTAATTTTAAGGTTATTTGTTTTATTGTTTTTGACAAAGTATAGATATTATGGACGTTTTTTCATTTTTTTAAGCATGTGAAAAAAGTAACGGGTGTTGAATAAAAAATAGGCAATAAAATAGATCAAGAATATGCCGAGCATGATTCCAGCTAAGGTGCCGGCACGCAAGAAAAAGGAAGCCCCTGAAGATAAAGGAAAAGATAAAAATCCACGCACATTCAAACCGTAATAGAGGGCTAGTGCACTCAAAAGGGAAGCGATCATGAGACATAATATTCGCTTTATCAGTTGGATGTCGTATTTCCAATAACCACGTTTGATAAGGATCCCCCAGAGCAATAGGGTATTGACCCATCCAGAAGTAATTTCAGCAATAACAATGCCGCGTGCTGAAAAAAGAGGAAATAATGTTAAGGCAAGGCTGATATTGATAAAAACGCAAATGCCTGTAAAAATCATCGGTGTTTTGGTATCTTCATGGGCAAAAAAATTAGGAATAAAAACTTTTATGAGAACAAAAGCTGGAAGTCCTAACCCATAAAGTCCCAATAATTGTGCAACATGCTGTGTTGATTGGGCAGTAAACTGGCCTCGCTCAAAGAGTAAACTGACAATGGGGGTTGAGAGCAGCAAAAAAGCGATGGAGGCGGGGAGTGTTAACAAGAGTGTGAGTTCAATAGAACGGTTTTGCAAATGGTGGGTTTCTTCATGTTTTTTGCTTCGTAAAGCGCGGGTTAATTCTGGCAAAAGAACAGTTGCAACAGCAATGGCAATCACACCTAGAGGCAGTTGATAAAGGCGATCAGCATACATCAAAGAAGAGACAGCTCCCGATTGACTAGAAGCAATGTTGGTATTGATGAGCAAGTTAATTTGCGTGATACCACCTGTGATGGCGGCGGGGAAAGCTAAGGTTAAGAGCTTGCAAACATTAGGGGTTAAATGGGGACGGCGGAAGAAAATTTTCATGCCACTTTGTCGTAAAGCAACAGCAATTAAGGCTAGTTGCAGAAGCCCTGCGGCCAAAACGCCCCAAGAGAGATTTAAGCCGATATGCCAAGCGTCAAGTTGATAGACCCAAGCATAGGCGAGCACACCAATCAGAATAATATTTAAAAAGAGTGGAGCAACAGCAGCAATAAAATAGCGTCGCAGAGCATTGAGCATGCCCCCCATCATCGCGGCGAGCGACATGCAGGTTAAATAGGGAAACATAATCGCGGTAAAGTGAATTGTGGCGTTAAATTTTGTGGCATCTTCGCTAAAACCTGGCGCAATAATGGTTCGTACTAAAAAAGGCATGCTCAGTTCCATCGCAATGGTTAACAATAAGAGCAGCGAAAAGAGAACACCAAAGACTTCTTCTGCAAATTTGCATGCTGTTTCTTGACCATCTTCAGTGATTTTTTTGGCAAAAAGAGGAATGAAAGCAGCATTAAAGGCACCTTCAGCAAAAAAACGGCGGAATGTGTTGGGAAAACGAAAAGCAGCATTAAAGGCATCAGAAACAGGACCAGTCCCTAGAGCTGCGGCCATAAGCATTTCGCGGACAAAGCCAAAAATACGGCTCATGAGAGTTCCAGAAGCAACTGTTGCAATTTTTTTAATCAATGTCATAAAGATCTATCGGGTTTGTGATAAAAGAAAAGTGATGACAGGAGAAATAAACCGTTTTAAATTGTGAAAATCTGATCTGTATACCCATACAAAAATATATTTTCAGCGTTTTACGACGGTGTTTGTCTTTCTGTCAATAATGATGCGTGAAGACTTTTTAAATGCTCCTTGTTTATTGTTGCATTACAATTTTTATGGTTGCCATAAAATAATTAAAATTTCTTTTTCAAAATGAAATATGGGTGTGATGTCATAACAGTTTAGGGATATAGAATGATCATTTCTCTTTTAAGGCATGATGTTTGTGAAGAGTGCATCCCAATGGCATTGTGTTTTACGTGAGGGGTGTAACCCATCTTTACGCTTATGACGTAACAGGTCGGTATCATCACACACTTGTGTTAGCCTTATAATGTTGTGACAGACTTTGCATGGAGAGCATTCATGAAAGGGCATTTTTACGCTTTGCTTCATCGTTTTTACCCATACGTTAATCCCATCTGTAACGTGTAAACGAATGATTTTGATTGATGCAACATGAGAGAGATTTATTATCAGAGAATCTTACGATATTGGAGGCTCTCATTTAATATACAAAATAGTGAATACTTAATTCATAAATCAATTTGTTATACTTCATTTAAAGAACGTAAAATAAAAGCGTGAAGGAATATGCAATTTCCATGATTTAAAAGACAGAGCTTTTATTGAGTAGACAGGGCTGTTAATGCTTTTAAAAGTTTGTCAGGCTGAGTTCAAAGGTTATGATAAAGCGCGTGATTGGTTTTCATCTTTACGGTTTGATGTTCTCGACAATAAATGAGGGAGTTCCATAAATAGATGTAGCAAGATGTGATCTTTCAATGGCGTTTTGCCTATTTCTAGCGCCACAGGCAATGAAAGGGATGAATTGATCTGTTCAAAAATGATCAATCCTTATCAATTTCTCTGTTCAGATTCCTTTTCATTGTTGAGAGGTAAAAGTTTCAGAAAATAAGTAAAATTTCTCCTTTATGGTTTTTACATCTCGTTGATGCACAATTGGTTTTCCGATGAAGGCAAACAAGTAAAGGCAATTTTTTTGCCGGAGAGGGCTTTTGGACAAGAAAATGCAAAAAAAATCAAAGCTTATAGAAATTTTTAGAGAGTCATGGCTTTTGCATGCTGTGTTTTGTGAGGTGGAATATTTTCTTGTTTCTTGATGGGGTGATGAACGTTTTCGGTCATTTTTTGTGTTTTACTTGCTTCTTTATCAATTGTGTTCGAACATGTTTTTTCAGTATTTTTCTTTATTAATGGATACGGGAGAGATTGATGCTGGTTTGGTGCTGAATGCTCATTCAATTGGCGATCATAAAAATTTATGGAGAGTATGTTTTGTTTTATCTCTTTTGTTTGCTTGATGATTTCCAGAATCTCTTTTGCTTTGACGGCTGATGTTCCAAGACTGTTGGCAAGTTTTTCAGGATTATTTTCCCTTATCGCGTCATGTTCGCTTGAGGATAAGCGTTCGTTGATTTTTTTGATATAAGTCTTTATTTCTTCTCTTAATTCAGGAGATTTTGATAACATTTCTTGCTGTTGTTCATTGGATAAGGAAAGGAGATTTTGCATCCAAATTTTAGGCATTTCTACTAACTGTTCACAGCGTTTTTGTTTTGCGTGATGGTTATGGAGAATGTCTCTTTCTGTTTGTTTAAAAATATCAATATAGTGCTCAATGGCGCGACAGAGGGGTAAAATATTGGCTTCAGCTTCAGTGCGCGCGCTGTTTTTTATGCCAAATATATTGCTCCCAGAAAATTTAGCAATAGATTGAGGAGATGTAGCAATTTGATGGGGGAGCTGTTCACTTGTCCTGTGATTTTCATGGATCTTTTCAATTTTTTCCTGCAAAATATGTTGATTGCCATAAATAATTTGGCACAAAGTTTCGATTTTTGTTCTTTTTGCTTGAAGTGATGCGTTGTTTTTTATCCTTTTAGCAATTTCGTTGCTTGTAAGAGGAGGGATTTTTTCTGCGGGGATCAGCACTTCTTTCTGGTGTTGAGCGCTTGGTGCTGTAAAGGAGGCGGCATCCCCCATTTTAAATGTTTGTATTGGTTCTGGTGTGCGCCTTTCTTTAAGTTTAGGTGATAAGGATACTTTCTCGAAAGGGGCGGTGTCCGTTGTTTTTGTCCCTGTGTCCCAAGATGCCACTGCTTTTTGCGGGCGCTGTTTTATTTTTTCTTGATGATCAGCGCGTGTTTTTTTTGTTATTTTGTCAGATATTTGATTATTTGTCGTTGTCTTGTTGGTCGGTAAATTGATTTCTTGGAAATCTTTTTGTGTTTGTCTCTTGGAGGAAACAGATTGAACTATTGGTTGTGCTCTTTGTTCTTTTTCTTGCAGGCTTTGGGGTACAACTTCAACGTTGTCATCTAAAGCATGAGGCACAACCCATGGCGAAAAATGGGCTTTTTCTTTTCTCTTTGTTTGAAGGGATACCTTGTCTTTGTTCTTTTCAGTTATTTCATCGTTTTTCAGAACGGCTCTTTTTTCTTCTGGAAGCAATATGTTTTGCTGTTTTTTTTTGCGAGCTTTGAGCTTTTGGTGCTGTAAAGGAGAAGGTGTCACCACTTGTTAATGTTTGTATTTGTTCTGGTGAGAGATGTTTTTTATTTCCTAAGATGAGAGTCCCCTGAACATCCATCATGAAGCCATTGGAGCCACATCCTCTATAGGATCCATGATAGATTTCTCCGTCTTTTGCAACGACAGCAAGATAATAATTTTTTTCACCCATTCCAAGCTTTCTCATAGCATTGGTGAATTCTTGTAAAATGAGTAGTTTTTCTGGATTGGTAATATCCTCAAGCAGATGCTTCATGGGCTCTGAATCACCACGTTCCATGGCGACTGCGCGGACAAAATCTTTGCGCTTTTTGCTCACGATAGAAAAGTCTAGTTTATTCAGCGAGCCTTTCAACAAACAGTCTCTTTGTGCGTCGATTACCCTCTCTGAAAGGATGTAAGTTATGCAAATTCCTCATTATTATAGCTGCATGTTCAACAAATTCTTCACGGCTTAAGTTTTTTAAATTGTTCTTTTCAGCAAGTGTTTTATCTAACTGTTCTAGTCCCTCTTGTATTTTTCTGCCAATCGCAAAAGGTTTGCTAAATTCTTTTCTTTTCAAAATGGGCATAGAAGCAACGCTGTTATCTGCAAATGTAAAAGGCTTTTCGCGGGTATGGCCTGCCCATTCAAATGCACGAGAAAAGAGGCGGTGATGAAGATATTTAAGATAGGAGGTATTAAACTGCTCTGGTGGTGGCTCTTGGCGAAGTTTGATCATTTCTTTTTTTACATCTTCAGAACAGCGTTCTTTTAAGATTTCTTTATCTTTAATGCGGTATTTATTTTTTAGCACTTTGCTATTGGGATAAAAGAAATTCTGCGCTGCTGCATTGATTTGCATAGAAATGGTTGCATTCATTACAGAGTGTTGTTCTTGCAATTCTTCCTGTGTGGAGGAGGCATCATGTTCTGTATTTTCTTTCATGCATATTTCCTTTCAAGTCTTTTAATATTTATTTTTTAAAAAAGCTTTTTTTTTACATTTTTTGCCTTATATCATTTTTCATAGCGTTTTCTTCAAAGAAGAATGCCGATTTGAATCATGAAAAAAGTTTGACCCTCTTCGCATGGCGCTCAAGTTCATGATAGAACAAAATCAACGTTGGTCATTTTTACGAAATGTTATCGTGAAGCTTTATCAATGCGTTTTGTTATATGATGGTTTATTCAAATTTTTCTGTATGTTATACACACATCCCTGATGCAATTTGTGCCAGATAATGGCACCAAAGCTTTGTATGAAAAGCCAACGGTTATGAGACTATCACGACAAAGCCATTGCTTTTGATGTTTCGACTCTACGCGCTCGAACAGGTGGTTGCTCTTCTTGTCGAGATGTTTCTGCAAGCTCTTGACGTCGCTTTGCTGTTGAGTGCTCAGGCAGCTTTGTGAGGTGCGATAAGTTTTGCTGTTTTTGCAGTTTTTTGTCGGGATCGGTAAGCGATTGATGGCGTTGTTGTTCTTGTTCTTCCTTATGGTTTTGTACAATGGTTTCTCTTAACTGCTTTATCGTTTCAGCATAATCTTTAATAGCAGTACAAAGGGTCGGAAGATTTTCTTCAGCGGCTTTGCGTGCTCCGTTTTTTATGCCAAGGGTTTTTCTCCCAGCAAGTGGAGCAAAAAATGTAGGATTACTTTCAATTTGAAAGACAAGCTCTTCTCCCATCCCTGGAATTTTTTGCATATCTTCCATTATATATTGCAAAATAAGTGGATCTTTATAAACAATTTTGCACCAATATTGGATCTCTCTTTGACCATATTGAACCGTTGGATCTTGTTGAACTCTACGGGCGATTTCTGGATTTGAGAGAGGCTTGATTGTCTTTTCTGAATTGAACGGGTTTTGTATATGTTGTTTGATTGAGCCTTCCTGTTTTTCTTGTTCATGCGTTTGCGGTCTTGTCTGGGAATGCTGTGAAATATTCTCTTGTAAGTATTTTGAAGTATAGAGATAACCATTAATAGCGTCACATAGAGAGGGAAGAGATTCTTCAGCGGTTTTTCGGGCTCCATTTTTTATGCCAAGAGCTTTTTTTCCCGCTAGCTTAGCAATAGACAGAGGGTTTTCTTTAATATCCCATAAGAGCTGTTCTCCCATAGCGGGGTTTTCTTTGATTGCTTCTATTTTTTGTTCTAAAATAAGCCGGTTACCATAAACCTTTTCGCATAAAAAGCGTATTTCCTCTTGATATGCTACGAGTAAGAGCTCTTTTTCCATTTTATTAAGGGATGTTTTTTGCTCCTGAGACGGTTTTGGCTGTTTAATTGCTGTTTGTGGAGAACCCGTTTTTTGGGCGACTGCGTCACTTTTTTGTCTATCTCCTTTACGGTGGGGTTTTCTTGAAGGAGGAACTGCATATGTTTCACTGTCTTGTGAAGATGAACTGCTTTGCTGTTTGAGTATCCTATGTGAGGATGTTTTGGGTCTAACATTTGGGGCGTGTGTTTCAGGATTTTGGATTTTTATGCCGTGTTGTAGTCTCTCTTTTGCACGTGGAGGTTTGGGCGGAGCAATTTCTGTCTGTAGAGGGGGAGTCTCTTTAATTTTTGCACCGCTTTGCACTGTGTCTCTTATGTGTGGGGGCGTTTGCGCTCTAGGTGTTGCATAAAGACCTTCGTTCTCTTGAGTTGTTGGTTTGTTTTGTAGCCTATCTTTTGCACGCGGTGGTCTTTGTGGCACGGTTTTTATGTGCGCGGAGGGGCGTTCGAGGGTTTCAAGCTCTTGGATTTTTGTGCTGGTTTGTATTTTATCTTTTGCACGCGGTGGTCTTTGTGGCGCTGCTTTTATGTGCGTGGAGGGGTGCTCGATGGTTTCTAGCTTTTGGACCTTTGCGTCGGTGGGGGGGTTTTCTCTTACGCGTGGAGGAGGGGTGGAAGCCATTTTGGGGTGGGATGGGGAGGCTTGGACTTGAGGGCTGGGTTGTTGCCTCTCTTTTGCACGTGGAGGTTTTGGCGGAGCGACTTTTGTCTCTAGAGAAGATGTCTCTTGGGTTTTGGCACTGGAGGGGGGAGTGCTAGGGGATATTGTGCTGGCTTGCGCTCTGTCTCTCACGCGTGGAGGTTTTGGTGGTGCAATCTTTGGGGTGGTTGACAAATTCTCTGAGCGTTTTTGTGCAGGTGGTTTTTGCGCGCTTTGAGAAACTTGGGAAGGGGAAGTTTTGGTGGATGATTGTTCAGCTTGTTGTTGAAATTTTGTCATCATTTCAGCTATTAAAGGGGAGGGGGTTCTTTTTTTCATGCATGTTTCCTTTCAAGCTCTTCCAATATTGTTTTGAATACTATTTAGAAACGCGAGTTGGCCTTTATTCTGTGTTATTATTTTTCACTTGGACTTTATGAGAGAAAATATGAAACTGAACGACTTGATGAGATTTCGCTTTTTGGATTCAGATCATAATCACTCTTTAAAGACTGTTTTGTCGATAGCTTAGATTAAGTGATGGGGGAATGAACTTGTTTTAACGTTCTCTCTTTCTTGGCGCAAATCACCTCTTTGCTGTGTTGTGCCAAGATGTTGAATTCAAGGTGAAAACTTATGTCTGTTTAGCTGGCAAAAGCCATTGCTTTTGAGGCGGTAGTTTTGCGAGGACGCAAATCTGTTTCTCTTTGTTGATTAGGGGGCGTTGTTCCTTCAAGAGTTACTGTTGAAGATTCAAGGTGTTGAGTAGATTGTGAGAGGTTTTGTTGCTGATGTAAGTTTTGTGCTCTCTCAGAGCCTCCTGCTTCATGGCGTTCATGTTGGGTTTGCTGAGATTTTGAAAGACTTTCTCTTAACTGCTTTACAGTCATTGCATAATTGTCTGCGGCGTCAATGAGGTGAGAAAGACCCGCTTCAGCATGTCTGCGTGCTTGATTTTTAAAGCCACAAAAGTTGCGCCCAGCGTATTTGTTAAAAGAGCGAGGATTTCCGGCAAGTTGTTGAGCGAGTTGTTCTATTGTTTCAGGGTTTTGGAAAAGCACTTCCACTTGTGATTGTAAAATATTTGATTGACCAAAAACAACACCACACCAATATTGGATTTGAGCATGGTGTCTTTTGACTTTTGAATGTTGGTGAATTTGGGTGGAAATATCTGTTTCTGAAAGGTTTTCTTTTTCCCTTTGAGAGTGATTGGGTTTTCTGAGCAGTTCAGTAACGGCGTCCTTGCCCATGAGGCGTTCATAGTTTTTGAGTTCTTGCTCTGGAGAGTGTGATAGGCTCTCTTTTGCCTGTCTTACCGCTTGTGTATAACAATCAACGGAGACACAAAGGGCGGAAAAACTCTCTTCTGCATGTCTGCGTGCTTGATTTTTGATGCCACATACATTAATACCAGAAAGTTTAGCGATGCTTTCGGGATAGGCTGCCATGCGCCATGAAAGCTCCTCTCCCGCTTGAGGATTTCTTTGAATTTCTTGCATTTTTTCTTGCAAAATGTTGGGGTTGCCATAGGCTTTTTCGGATAAACGTTCGATTTCTTCTTGAAATGTTTGAATCAATGAATTGTGTGGAAGCAATAAAATGATTTCTTCTTCTGAGAGGCGTGTTGCTGCTCTTTGGGCAACTTGTGAAGAAACTGTTGCACGTGTCTTTTCAGCTTCTTGCCGCCTTTCGGTCGAGCCGCCTCTTGTGAGAGGCGTTGTTGAATGCGCCATTCTAACGGATGCCTGTGCCCCTTCTTCTATAACCGTTGCTTCTTCTAAAAGAGAATGTTTTCCCTCATCTTCTTCCGGTATCGTTGATAGTCTTTTGCTTTTTGAAGGCGCTTCTTTAGGAAGAGGGGCGGGGTCTGAGACTTCTGCTGCTGCTTGTTCATAGAGTTCTATGATCTTTCTTATTGAAGAGGATGAAGAAGGATGAGGGTGATTTTTTTTCATGCATATTCCCTTTCAAAAATTGTTTTAGAAAACCTCTTTGGAGGTATTCTCGCCCTTTATGCTTTGGGTTGCTTTGAGACAAGAGAAGATATCGCACTGATATGCGCTCCAAAGATCTGCGCTATTCACCCTCAGCTTAATGGAGCTTTGTGTCTTTTCTACAGTTTTTTTGTGAAATTTTATCAATAGGTTACAATAAATAACAGGATCCACTTTTAGGTCTCTTTTAGGACTATTTTTGTAACATTTTAAAACAATTCTTGGCGCAATCGCAGGAAAACGATGAGCGCCAAAAATTAAATGAAAAAGAGATGATATAAAAAACAAAATGTTATCTGTTTTTATGTTTATGCGTCCTTACATGGCAAAAGACATTCCTTTTTCTCCGTATCTTTGTTGTCGTGGGCTGTGTTCTGGACTGTTTTGTTCTTGTCCTCTTGCGTGGTGATGATGACGGTGATGGCGTCTGTGTTCAGGGCTGCTTTCTGGACTTTCTTGTTTTTGACCTCTTTCCAGTTCACGTGTAAACTGTTTGTGGAGCTTTTGTGCGTTATGTATATGTCTTTCAAGAGCAGAGCAAAGGGGAGAAAAACCTTCTTCAGCCGCTTTACGATCAGGGCTTTTTACACCAAAGACCTGCCGACCAGCAAGTTTCCCTGGTCCTTCAGGTTGTTCTGCAAGGTCCCATAAGACTTTTTCTGCACCCTTAGGATTTTCAAGAATCTTAGCAAGTTGCTCATTCAAAGCATGTTGGTTCCCATAAACAGTTTCGCACCAGACTTGGACTTCTCTTACACCATATTGAAAACCTGTATCTTGTAAAAGCTTTGTCGTAACCACATCTTTTTGGGTTCTGGGAGGGGGCGTTGTTGCTCTGCCAACGCCTTCGTAGAGGGGATTTTCGCGTTGTTGGGGCTCTTGTCCGCCTTCAGCCCCCATGCCAAGAGTTGCATAGACAGTTTCTATTGGTTGATGGGGATGGCGCCTCTCTTCTGTTGTGGGGTCAATTTCCGCATAAAGGTGCTCGCCTTGACTTTGGGGCGCGCGCACATCCTGAGTGCTTCCGCTAGGTGAGTCATAGAGGGGGTTTTTTCGAGTTTCGGACTCTATCTCGCCCGTCGTCAGATTAACGACTGCATAGGGATCTACGAGGGTTTCTGGGGAGGGGGTACGCGAACCCCTCCCAACGGCTGCTGCACGGGTAGCTCCTAATGGGTATTGTGGGGCATAGATCGTGCCTAGTGGTGGATTTTGGGGGGCATAGACAGTTTCTAGTGGTTGTTGAGAGTGGGGCGTATCATAGGGACTTCTTTCCGGGTTTCTAGCATTTCTGCTTTGTATTTCTTCTGGACTTGGTATATGCGGACCTCTTCTTCTGTTTGGTTTATTTACTTGTGCGTAGAGGGGATCTGGGCTTTGAGTTTCTGGGGTCTGAGGGGTTGGTTGTGGGTAACTTTTTTTCATGGCTGTTTCCTTTCAATATTTTTAGAAAACCTCTTTGGGACATTCCCCACTTTTTTTGATAGTTTAAAAGAAAATATCAAATTGAATGGCCTCCAAAGATTTCGCGCTATTCACATCGATATATAATGGACATTTATGTCTTTTATACAGTTTTTTTGTGAAATCTTATCAATAAGTTAGAATAAATTACTGGATTCGTTTTTGGAATTACTTTTTGTAATATTCTAAAACAATTTATGGGGGCAATTGCGATAGAATAATTGGCGCGATGAAGAGTGGTGTCAAGATTTCGGTTGGAAGATAAAAGGGAGCACACCTTTTTAGCCGGTTAGAGCCAGCGATGAAGAACGGCTAACTTTTAAGCTGCGGGCTTGGCATTGTGCTTCTTGGGTGTTCTTGACAGTTTGTGCAATTTCTTTCGCCTTGCTTTCTGATATTCCAAGAAGACACGCCAGTCTTGTATGGTCGTTTTCTTGTATGGCTTTCCGATCTTCTGCGGAAAGACGACTTTGTAGTTGGCACGAAAAGGTATGGAGTTCTTGTCGCAGGACTGGAGAACACAATAAAACTTCCCTTTGTTGTTCTTCTGGTAAAGTAAAAAGGTGTTGTAAATTTTTTCCAGGTTTTTCGACCACGTGGCTTAGACGCTTTTGTTCTCTGTGGTGGTGTCCTAGAATTTCATCTTTTGTTTGTTGGGTTATTATGCCATAGTTTTTAAGGGCTTGACTGAGTTGTGGAACAGCTTGTTTGGCTTGTCTGCGATTTGGACTATTTATGCCAAATATTTTTCTCCCTGCAAGTTTAGAAATTACTTGAGGGTTTTGTAGAATTTCATCAGCAAATTGGTCTTTTAAGTTTGGAGCAGCCGTTATAATATCCAATGTTGTTTTTAAGGCTTGTGCTTTACCATAAACAATCTTTGATAGTTTTTCGATTTCTGTTCGGCTTGCTTCAACATAAACATCATTTGAAACTTTTGTGAATAACGCTTCATTTGTGAGAGGGGCTAATGTTTCTTTTGGGATCAGTATTTCTTTTACATTTTGAACATTGGATTTTTGAAAACAGAGGCGGGCACCGTTGTGTAATGTTTTAACCTGTTCTGGAGGAAGATCATCTTTGTGACCGACGACGAAAGCCCCATCGACTTCCATGACAAAACCTTCTGCTGAAGTGCCTCTAAAGATGCCTTCATAGAGAATGCCTTCCTTTGCTGCAACGACAACGCGATTGTTAATTTCATCCAATCCAGCTTCTCTCATTTGGGAGATGAATTCTTTTAAAACAAAGGCTTTTTGTGGATGGGTGATATCTTCAAAAAGATCTTTCATCGGTTGGGGATTGCCATGTTGCATGGCTTCAATACAAGCTGCTGTCATGCGTCCTTTTGTGATGAACGAAAAGTCAATCTGATATCCTGCTGCTTGTCCAAGTTTTTCCATAAACATTCGGTTAACGCGTCCATTGCCTTTTCGGAAAGGATGAGCATGCTCAAGCGCCATAAAAACATCAGCAGCATTTTCAGCAAATTCTTGGCGCGATAAGCCTTGTAAATTATTTTTTTGGCTTAGCATTTTTTCAAGTTGTTTGAGCTCTTTTTTTATCTGTGGTCCGATGGCAAAAGGAACGTCATACCCTTTGGGGCGCATTGCCGGCATATGAGCCTTGCTACCATCTTCAAAGGTAAAGGTTGTATCGCGGGTCTGACCTGCCCATTCAAAAGTTTTGTAGAACAAGCTCCAGTGGATTTGTTTGAGATATGCGGTATCAAATTTTTGGGGAAGTGGTTCATGACGAAAATTGGTGGCTTCTTGTGATGTATCTTGGGCACAGCGCTCATACAGTTTTTTAGGGGCTTTGATGCCATATTTATTTTTGAGTGTTTTGGTTCCTTTATAGAGATAATTTTGCTCTAACATATCGTTTCTCCTGAAAAGCTAGGGTGGTGGTTAAGGCGCGTCTTAAACGTGGGCCATGTTGAAAATCCCCCTTTGCGTGTTCTTTTGAGACTTTGAGTGTTATGAGAGAAAAGAGATCCCTTAAATTCATGCATATTGTCTTTTTATTTTTTTGTAGAGAGAGACGGCAAGTTTCCTGTAAAGGCGTTGCCTTCAAAAGTTTCTTGATGGGAATCTCAAAGCGTAGATATGGTTGGTATGCATTGTTTGGTGATGGGGAGGGCGCTTCATAAAAAATATTTGGCTGGCTTGGCACACGCATAACAACAGTCTTCAAGAATTTCTTTCCCCTATATTTTTCTTGCTCAGTCACGCGGGAATTCCTTACTTTATGGGCTTGTATGAAACAAAACCTGTGCTTTTATTCTTTGATGTTGTTTTTGTTTTAATGCATGATCTCCGGCAAGCAGCTGTTTTTAACTTTTCTGTGCTTTGAGTGCAAACAAGGTCTTTTCAGCAGCCGCTAACATTTCTCACCCTTTAAAATAGATCATGCGATCACATCGTAAAGGGGGGAGGCTTTACATAAGGATAATTTATTTATCTTGGTGCATTTTTTGAATAATTTCATGCGGTAAAATCAGTGTGAAATATTGATATAACCATAAAAATCTATTTTATCTAAGATAAACAAAATACGCCTTTTATAGTTACCGACAGCTGTCATCATGGATGGCATCCATGCTCTTTACAAAATTGATGATAGGGCACTTAAGTGCTCTTTTTTCATGGAGAGAACAGCGTCAAAACATTTCTTTTCCATGGGTGTTTAAATCATAAGGCCTTATACTTTTTAGCTGGCAATAGAGAGCGCATTTGAGCGAGTTTGTGCATATGTATAGCTTTGTTTATGCGCTTCTTTGGCTTTTTGAATAGTGTTGGTAATTTCTCGTGCTTTGTGTTCTGATACACCAATACTTTGGGCAAGTGTTTCATAATCTTTGTTTTTTATCGCACTCCACTCGTTTGTTGAGAGACGATGTTCTAAATTGGTTATAAAAGTGCGGAGTTCTTTGTACAATTGAGGAGATTGAGACAAGTTTTCTCTTTGTTGTTCTGGTGATAAGGCAAAAAGGTTTTGCAAGTTTTGACTGGGATTCTCTATCGCTTTTCCAAGGCGTTCCTGTTTAATTTTATGGTTTCGAGTGACGACGTTAGAGGTAGCTTCCACAGTATAGGCATAATTTTCAACTGCAAGAGAGAGATGATTGAGATAATTTCGAGCCTGTATACGTGCGGGATTTTGGAAACCGCATATACTCAAACCTGCTAGAGGAGCAATAGAGTGCGGTGCCTGTTGAATCTGATGAGCAAGCTGTCGGCCTAATTCTGGATTTTTAGTCATCTCTTCTATCTGTTGGTTTAATGTGTTTGCGTTACCATAAACAGCTTTTGCGTGTTCTCGGATTTGCTTTTGAGCTTGAAGGACATAACTATCTAACGCAACCGTTTTGTCACATTCACTTTTTGTGAGAGGCGCTAATGTCTCTTTTGGAATGAGTGTGGTTTTTAATTCTGCGGCTTTTGGGGTGGTAAAGGTAATGATATCACCGGGTTTTAATGATTTTAATCGTTCTGGGGTGAGATCATCTTTGTTACCGATGATGTAAGTACCTTGCATATCAAGCACAAAACATTCTGCATAACAACCTTTATAGGTTCCCATATAGGTTTCTCCTGCCTTTGCCGTCATAACAAGGCGCTCATTCACGTTGAGTCCCGTATTGCTTGAGTGGTCCATAAACTCTTTTAAAAGACGCATTCTTTCTGGATTGGAGATATCTTCAAAAAGATCTTTCAACAGTTGTGTATTGCTATATTGTATGGCTTCAGTACAGGCTGCCATCACACGTTGTTGTGTGGCAAGCGAAAAGTCAAGCGGATGTCCTGCGGCTTTGGCGAGTTTTTCAAAAAAGATTTGTTCTGCGTGTTCATTGCCATCTATGAATGGGTGAATTTTGTGAAGAGAATGAAATAAACTCGTTGCTTCCACGACAAATTCTTCGCGCGTTAAGTCTTGCAAATTGTCTTTTTCGGCAAGTATTTGCTCTAAATTTTGTAAGAGTTTGGGGATTTCTTCACTAGTTGCAAAATTATTGCCCCATTCGCTTCTTTTCATTTCTGGCATGGCAGCAACGCTACCGTCTGCAAATGTGAAGGGAGTATGGCGCAAATATCCAGCCCATTCAAAGGTATTTTTAAACAACTCATAATGGATATGGCAGAGATAAGAGCTATCAAAATATTCTGGTAGAGATTCTTCACGCAGATTCACTAACGCTTGTTCTCTATCATGTGAGCATTTTTCCAGAAAGCTTTTTAAATCTGTTTCTCCATATTTATTTTTGAGTATTTGAGTACCGGGATAGATATAATGATGGGGAGAAGCGGGGGATATATTTTTTGTTTTTGCTTTTGCTTTTGGCATTGTTCCATTCCTTATAATGTTACGCTGATCATGAGAGTGTTAAATTCTTCTCGTGAAATATTTCCCCTCGCGTATTTTTTAAGATTTTGAGCATTGAGTGAGGGAATAAAGTCCCCTCAAATTTATGGATGTTTTTGTTTGTATTAATCCTTCTTTTAGCGCTTTTGCTCTTCTGTTGTTTGAGATGATTTTCTTATAAACGCGTTGCCTTCAAAAGCTTTTTGATAGGTATTTCAAGGCAGAGATATGGTTTCATTGTTTGGAGATTTTGAGATGTTTTATAAAGGATATTAAGTTTTATGAGTGCATACATAAAAGCCCCTTTCAAAGAGTTTTTCCCCCCATATTTTTCTTGCTGGATCATATGGAAACTCCTTGTTTATGGTTTTTTATAAAACAGAATCTTTGTTTTACTCTTTAATATTGCCGTTCTTGTTTTGATGCATCATGGTCTCTATAAGAGAATGGTTTTTAGTTTTTTTTTGCGGAGCAAAGCGGTTTTTTGCAGCTGCGGCTAACATTTCTTTTCTTCTGAAATAGATGGCGCGACCACATCGCAAAGGAGGTTGCCCTTGCATAAGAATAATTTGTTCATCTTGACGCATTTCTTGAATAACTTCGTGGGGTAAAATGAGAGCTCTTTGTTGATAATTGATGTTGTAAGAACTCTTTCCTAAAGATAAGCCTCTTGATTTATTCGTTCCGGTGACTTCAACGGTCATTTGTCCACAGCGTTCTGAAATGTCTTTCGCTGTTTGAAGATCTTTAATGGCAGCATAGCTGACAAAGGAGCAGCTTTCAAACCATGAACGTGCTCCTGCTTCTCCAAAGTGATTGACTAACTGACCAGAGGATTGATAAAAAAGCATCAAGGACGTTCCGTATTTACGTCCACGATCACGTGCTTCTTCTAAAATATTCATATAGCCTAGAAGATCAACTTCGTCTAAGACAAATAAAACACGTTTTTTATAATTACCGTCTGCTGTAACCATGGCATTGAGAAAGGCACCAATAATCACACGTCCGATTGCTGGATAACTGTTTAAAATGCTGGCAGGGAGATTGAGAAAAACATCTGTATTGCCATCTGTGATATCTGAAGAGGAAAAATCATTGCCGCAAACAAGATTTGCGTAATTGGACAAAGAAAGCCATTGGGTATCTTTTGAGGCGGTTGTATAGACTCCTGAAAAGGTTTGTTCTGCCATTTCTGTAAAAATACCCACCATTTCACGAATAAAAGGAGAAGGGGTTGTGTCTTGAATCATGCGTAATTGATTGACAACGGCTGTTTCTGATTGAGAGAGAATTCCACGCAATGTTTTTAAATTGCGCTCCTCGTTTTCATATTCATCAGAAAATATGACGTGAGCAAGAAGAGCTGTTAAAAGATTATGGGCTTGTGTTGAGAAATATTCCGCTGAAGAATTGTCTGATTTTTTATCTGTAAGAAGCAATTTGGAAAAGCTAACAATATTGGCTTCACGTTGTGTGCGTGGTACGCTGTCATCTAAAAGCCAATCGATGACATTAAAACTTTTTGTTAAAAGTGAATTGGGATCAAGAACAATAACATTTCTATTGCCCATTTTTTGACGCGCAAATTTTACCATTGGAGCTACTTCTGTTGAAGGATCAAGACAAACAACAGAACCTGGATAGGTTAAACACGTAGGAACCACTGTGCTTGTGGTTTTATAACCACCAGAACCAGCAAAAAAGATCATATGGGTTGAACCAAAATCAAGATTAAAGGTTAGCAAAGGTGCACTTCCACCCTTTCCCCATGTTGCTTTATTGCCAGGGGCAAAGGGAATTTTGCATACATTATCTTGATCAACACGGTATCTTTCCCCCACAACAATTTGCCCATTGGCAGGAAAAATTTTTGCTGCTTCTCTTAAATTCATCCATGAGGCATCACCAAAAACACCTTTTCTTGCACGCTTGACCTTATTTTTAGGGGGAGAGGTTGTGATGAATTGAATGATGGAAAAAAAAGCACCAATGATAATGCCAAAGACAATCATGGGATCCATGAATTGAAGTGCATAGCTCCACGTTATTCCTTGTTGACCAACATAGGGGCTTAAACGTTTTATTTCACCTCCAATATAGTAAAGAGCAATGATGACAAAAAAGACTAGGGAAACAAAAGTGATTGTTTTACGTAAATGCAGTTTTTGCGAGAGACTATAAAACAGTGAAACAGCAGCTGTTAGGGCTAGAACTAATAAAGGCTCTGAACGAAGAGTCCAATAAACTTGATCACTCCTTAGTCCATTTGTTATTAGCAATAAAAAATGAGGGACAAGAAATATCGTTAAAGCACCTAAAGCAATGGGGGCTAAAATAAGGACCATTTGTGTCTTGGTATATTTCATTGTATTTTACTTTCAATTCTCTTTAGAATATGCTGTGAAATACTCTTTTTTAAAGGGTGTAATACTCTCTTTTTACAAAGGTGCAGATAACATTAATCCGTTTTCGTTTATGCACTCTTCTCGTGAAAGAGAAAGGTTTTATTCATTCTTAGCTGGCCATAGCGAGTACATTTGAACGGTTGACGGTGTGTGTATAGGTTTGCTGGTGTGCTTCTTTGGCTTGCTTAACGATTTGTGTAATTTGCTTGGCTTTATTTTCTGATACACCAAAGCTTTGAGCTAATGTTTCATACGCATTATTTTTGACAGTTTTATGATCAGTTTCTGAGAGACGGCTATTGATGTTTTTGACAAAGTTGGTCAGCTCTTTTTGAAGGATAGGATTTTTTGCTAAAGCTTCTTGCTGAATTTCTTTTGGCAAGGTGAGGAGATCTTGCAAGTTTTTACTTGGAGTTTCTACTATTTTTGCACGGCGTTTTTGTTCTGTTGCATGTTCTTGAGTAATTTCTTTTTTAGCATGTTGTACGGCATGCGCAAAATTGACAACGGCACTACAGAGCATCTCAACATGATTTTTAGCGTTTGCACGTGTCTGATTTTGTAGTCCACATAAACTCAAACCTGCAAGATGCGCAACAGAGTCTGGTGTCCTTTCAATTCGTTCAGCGAGCTGTTGGCTTAAGCTTGGATTTTTAATCATTGCGACTATCTGCTCGTCTAATGTTTTTTTATTACCATAAACAATTTTTGCCAACTTTTGAATTTGGTTTCGCGCTGTTTGGACACAAGCATCTTCTGCAACCATTTCGGCCATTTCATTTTTTGTCAAAGGGGCTAAGCTTTCTCCTGGAATGAGAATGCTGTCGGTTTTAGGGACTTTAAAGGTCAATTTTTCACCAGGTGTTAATGTTTTGAGTTGTTCTGGTGTGAGATCTGCTTTGTTGCCGATGATGTACATCCCTTCCACATCGAGCATAAATCCGTTTAAAGTCGCACCTTTATAAATTCCAGTGTAGATTTCATCTTCTTTTGCAGCCATAACAAGACGATTATTCACATTGTGTCCAAGCGCTTTTGAGTGGTTCATGAATTCCTGTAAAAGACATATTTTTTCTGGATTGGAGATATCTTCAAAAAGATTTTGCATCAGTTGTGTATTGCCGTGGTGTGCTGCTTCGTAGGC
The DNA here is from genome assembly GCF_902150025.1 of Bartonella massiliensis. Lineage (GTDB taxonomy): Bacteria > Pseudomonadota > Alphaproteobacteria > Rhizobiales > Rhizobiaceae > Bartonella > Bartonella massiliensis. The sequence continues at coordinate 14,878 of NZ_CABFVS010000031.1, read as the reverse complement.
GGCCATCATGCGCTTTTGCGTGGCAAGTGAAAAATCAAGTTGATAGCCTGCTCCTTTGGCAAGATTTTCAAAAAAGAATTGTATTGCGTGTTCATTGCCATCTACGAATGGGTGTAGACTTTTGAGAGAGACAAAGAGTGGGAGTGCTTCTGAAATAAAATTTTCGCGTGTTAAGCTTCTTAAATAATCTTTTTCGGCAAGTGTTTTCTCGAATCTTTGTAAAGATTCGTGGATTTCCTCATCGTTTGCAAAAGCACCGTTCCATTCGGCTCTTTGCATTAATGGCATGAAAGCAATGCTTTCGTCTGAAAATGTGAAGGGAACAGAGCGGATTTTTCCAGACCATTCAAATGTGTTTTTAAATAACTGACGATGGATATAGCATAGATAATGGCAATTAAAATGTTCTGGAACAGATTCTCTACGCAGCCTTTTTAAGCCTTCTTCTATATCATGCGAACATTTTTCCCGAAAGAGATCTAAATCTGTTTCTCCATATTTGTTTTTGAGTGTTTGGGTGCCAGGATAGAGATAATTATGGGGCGAAGGGTGGTCTATATTTTTGGTTTTTGCTTTTGCTTTGGGCATTGTTAATCTCCTTATAGTGGCGCGTTTTCCATAAGCGTATTAAATTCTTCGAGTGAAATATTTCCTCTTGCGTATTCTTCTAAAATTTTTAGCGTTGTGGAATGAAGCTTTATCCCTTCTATCGTATGGGTGTTGAAGGCGGCATCAACGGCTTGGCGGCGTTGTTTTAATTCTTCCGCTGTCATCGATAAAAGGTTTTCTTTGTTTCCTGTTGTTTTGCTTTTCATGCATTTTTCCTTTTATGGGCGATGTATGTTCAATCGTTGCTTTAAAAGAGCCTTCAACCGTTTTAGTCCCCGCCAAAGATATTTCGTTGTTTGAAGGGATCATAATAAATTTCTGTGACCTTAAATTTTCCTTCAATCCGTTTGCATTGGATGATGATATCAATCATTGAAATCAATAGACCTCTAATATCATCACGCTCTAAATCACTTCCCCCGTCACTTTCTTTGACCAAAAGGGTCATTTGCTCAAAGGCTGCAAGAGCTGTTGAGGCATGAACCGTCGTAATGGACCCTGGATGACCTGAATTGACATTGCGGATATAATAAAAGGCTGTACCATCCCGAAGTTCTTGCAAAAGAATGCGATCAGGACGCATGCGTAAAGATGATTCAAGCAATTCTTTGGGACCAACGGAGGCTAAGCCTTGTCCATCTTTTGAATAGATCATTGAGACATGGTTCGGGTGTGGTATCATCAATTCTTGTGTGTCTTCAATGGTGATAATACGCTCGTTTTGAGGGATTTTGGCGATTAATGCTTTTGATAATGTTGTTTTCCCCGAACCGGTTTTTCCCGCAATCAAAATATTTTTTTGGCATTTGACAGCTTGATTTAAAAAGAAAACAAAGTCTTTATTGCAATAAGCGTTGGCTAAGTCATGCTCGGCGATTTTGAGTTCGTTAAAACGAGAAGGATAATCATTTAATGGTGTGAAAGAGACCTGCTCACATAATGAGAAGAGACCTTTGTGAGCGAGCTCTTCGAGAGAAAAACTTTGTGATGATGGCTTACGAATGGTCATACTAACCGTGTCTTTTTCGACAGCGGGGGGAATGACAATTTGAATGCGCTCATTGCCTGGCAGGGTTGCGGATAATATCGGGTTCTTGTCTGATATGTTTTGCTTGGAATAAGACGCGACAACCTTTGCAATTCCCATAAGCTCATTAAAAGACAGAGCCGGTGCTTCTATTGTTTTCCATCCATCAATCCCTTCTGTCATCACTTGATAGGGACGATTGATAACAATTTCAAAAAGACTCTCATCTTTCAAAAAAGCACTGATTGGCTCAAGTTTCGTGAGAACAATCGCGATAGTTTCATTGTTTATGGTGAGTAAGGTGTGGTTCATTCTAAAGGTATCGCAGAATTTTTGTAAAAGTTTTTTGAAACAGCTCGATTGATAATCTGTTTTTTATTTTCAATGGCTTTTAATCTATAAACGCTGGAAAAATCTAAATCACGGGCAACAAAAATGTTGACCATTTCCCCTTGGTTTTTGGATAAGGTGGGAGGAATATTGGCGTAATTTTCGACAAGGATATTGGCAATGTTTTGTCCAGAAGAGAGAGTGTCATTTTCTTCTTTGTCTTGTTTTTTGGCTAAACGTTTATTGGCATAGGTTGTTGCGTCTTTTATCAAGGATACCAGAAGAGCAGAGCCGATCCTCTCTAACCAATGATTATCAATATTACCGTCAATACCAGAACGTCCTAAACTGTCTGTTGCCGGTGAAGCTAAGGATATAATGACCCCATTGGGCGTTTTGGCTCTGTTCCATAGTACAAAAAGACGGGTTTGGCCTTTTTTTAATCCAGCGCGATATTCACCAACAATTTGAGTGCCTTTATCAAGAAGAACAACACGACTATTATCGGATAAAATATCTCTGGAGACAATACAACTGGCAAAGCCTTGTTGATCACTACTGATGGCTGTTTCTAAGATACAAGGGATAGACGTTCCCATCGTGATAATATAATTTCGATTGCCAAGGGTTGAAGCACGAACACCTTCAAGAACAGTGGGTTTGAGAAGATGATTAAAGCGTTGTGTTGTTTCATCAGGCTTGCTTTCCTGTTGGTGAGGCAAAGTTCCGTTATTGACTTGTGCATCTGTTTTGCCTTGCTGTGCATTTGCATAAGCTAATACAGGAGCACGTTGTGCGGCTTCCAACAGCGGATCATCAGAATTTAATTGATTGATGTTGGGGGATGGGAGCTCGACTTTGGGTAAAAGAGCCTTATTTTGTTGGGATTGTTCAAGGAGAGGGGGGACAGGCTTTGCAGGGCGAAAAAGCTCTGTTTGTTTGATAACTTTTCCTTCTTTTAAAGATTCAATTGGTTGTTTTTTGTCTGTGACAAGTGTTGAATAGGCTAAATAAAGACAGACACTGAAAAGAATAATAAGCGCAATTGCTTTGCCTACATTGTTCTGTTGACTTTTTCCTTGAGCATTTTTTATGGTATCGCGATCATTAATGTTTTTTTCATCCACGGTGTTATTCATGGCTGCTTCCTATGTTCACTTTACGTTGTACAGATGGTGATGTCGTTCCTGTTTCAGGGTTAATGCCTTCTGGAACAAACCTTTTATTAAAGATGCACAATACTTCATTCCCACGTCGTAGTGTGAATTGTGCTGCTGTTGCATGAACAATGACCTTGTTGCCTTTGATCGACTTGGGAATAAGGGATTCTTTCCCATCAGGCGATACAAGGTAAATGGCAGGGATTTCAATATTGCCTAAAAAGGTGAAGGTTGTTGTTTTCCCATTATCATAGACAGAAGCAGGTTCAATGAGGGATGAGCCCTGGGCTTCATAAGCCCAATTGCGTGGTCCAAAATCTTCATGGATATTTAAAATATCATTGACAAAGTTTTCTTCACGTTGTTTGGCTTTTTCAGCTTCGACTAATTTTTTGCGCAAAGCTTCATCTTCTGGATAACGAAATTTTACTAAGAAATAAGTCTCATTACCAGCTGAAACATCGCCTTCACGCACTTGCAATTCAAATTGATAAGAGCGTTGTGTTCCATCTTGGCGGCTTGTGACAATTTGTAAATTGGTCACAGGTTGGACTTCACGTGGTTTGAGAAAAAGAAAGTGCCCAGCCGGTGCAACTTGCCAAGCAATTGAATTTCCAATGCCTACATAAGTTACTTCTTCATCATCGGCAAATTCCAGTTGAACCGAAGAGCGAATGGAGCCAATGATTTGCACGACGTTGTAGGGGTCATAATTGACAAATCTGATGCGGTTGTCTTTACGTGCACTAACAGGCGCTGTTTCCGCAAATGAGAGGACTGTGTGAAAGCCTTGAATAATCGTAAAAATTAAAAAGAGTGTTTGTAAAAGTCTGATCATTTTATCACCTCTGGATCAGATCTATATTCCGATACTTGAAAACCAAGTGGGTTGATGAGACGATCAGACGTTGAAATGTGTGCGTTCACGTAAGAAAAATTTAAGATGGAAATCCAATGGGAAATATTTTCTTTTTCATTAAAGTCTCTGACCGTTTTATAGTAACGAACTTGGATAAGATCTTTGCTTATAAAAGAAATGGATTTGATTGCGACGGTCACAATCATGTTATGATAAATATTTTGCGGACTTTCTGGATTATTGCCTGCGTACCATTTTGCAAAACGGTTCTGTTCTTTTGGAGAAGATAAAAGAGAGATTAAGCGAAAATTATTTTCTGCTTCTGATGCTTGAAACCCCTCACGAGCACGAACATATTGGCCGGCGAAATAACGGGTTATTGCTTCATCATAATCGTTAGGAGAGTCTTTTAGGGCGCTTACAGTCTCAATGATGCCTGTTGAGTTATCAACGCGGATAACAAAAGGTTCTACCGTTTTCAAGGGTGTTAAAGCTGCAACAGCTAAAGCAAGCGCAATTGTCATCAATCCAAAAAGCACTGTTAAAGCCATGGAAATTTTCATCCGCACGCGCATGCCATGCATGCGGTCAATATCAAATGAGCGTGCTTCTTTTATATATTCTTCAAGGGCATCACTTTTCACGCGGAACCTCCACAGTTTTATCAGATCGTGCTTCAGAAATAATCGGCTTTAATAAAGCTGGATGAATTGCTAAGTTGGCTGTTGCTTTTTCACTTTCCAAAGTATTGAGAATGATGGGCGTGGTGACAGACTTTTCGACCTTTTCTGGGAAGGCAATGTTTTTATTGTCCCAATTCCACTTATCTTTATTTAAAGCACGTGTCTGTTTACCATTACAGCGTGGTGGTTTTTTCGGCCCACTCAAAGAAGCACAGCCGGAAAGAGCGATTGTTATGATCATAACAAAAGTTATGTTTCGTTTGATTTTTTGAACGCACAAATATCTTGGAATACAATGCATGAGAGCCTTTTATTTTAAACATTTTTACAAGTTTATGGGATGCAAGATTGTGATTGGTTTTGTTTTAAGACCCAAGATGTCGGGTCTTATATGGAACAAGATTATGGTGCGTGCGCTTGTTAGCGCACGCAAGGCAGAAACAAAAATTCTGCTTCTTTTGAGGTTCTTTATCTTAAAATCGACCACGACCACCTCCAGATCTTCCTGCTCTTGCTGCAGCACCTGCCGCTCCTTTAGCAGCATTACCGGCAGCCCCTGAGATTTGTAGTGCGGCACTTTTAACGGCATTACCACTTGTTCTGGCGCTATTGGCAAGCATGGTGAAAATCTGTCCACCTGAAGAGACACCAGCGTTAAAATATGGTCCACCAGAGGCTAGTGCTGTAGCGATACCAGGAAGCGCACGGAAGATAATAACCCCTATGATCGAAATGACGATGACAGGAGGAAAAAGAACGTAAATTGATTCATATGAAACGTTGAGAACTTGTAGGATAACTTGACATATAATAGTTCCAAGCATGATCACGAGAACTTGCAGAATGGTAAAATTGATTAAGGTTGTAATCCATGCATCGGTGTATTTTCGCGTTGCATTGAACAAATATAAACTAATGAACAGAGGCCCAAGACCTATAATCATAACCAGTGCAACTTGTGCAAACATTTGCACAATAAAACCACCTATACAAAAGAGAATAACGGCAAGAAGCATGATAGAACCAAGAAGGCCCACAACAATCTTTTCAAAAAACCAAGCATTGTATAAAACTTCTTGATAACGGTCACTTGCCTTTAACAAAATATAATCAAAAACATTGGAGTTTGCAGGATTGCTGTTCAACGCATTCCCAATGGCGTTGGATAAATCATTAAAGAAAATATCTTTAACATAGGTGTTAAATGTCTCTGCATTCGTTGCCATTGTTGTTACAATAACGATTTTAACAACATTATTGAGAAGACTGTGCATAGAAAGCGCAACGCGACCTGTCATAACATTATAGCCATACAAAAAAATAAAAATGATGGCAGCAAGATTTAAGGGCGCTGAAATAGCAGAAGATAACCCACTCACCGTTGTGTTCATCACATTGTCGAGGGGTTTTAAAATATACCCAGAAATGCTTGCAAAGGGAGAAAACTTATCAAATGTAGGGAAATTATAGTTTGACATCTGCGCCAGCACTCTCAAGTTTTTCTTTGAGTTCTTTTTCTTTTTCTTTTAATTGTGATTGAAGTATTTTATGCTTTTCTTGTACCTCTTCTTCATGTATTTCTTCTTTTGTTTTTGTATCTCTGGCTTGAATCATATCAAGAGCCTGAAGTTTTAAAATATTCGTTTGAAGATCGGCTTGAAGAAGAGAAACTTTTACCTGAAGTTCTTGCTGAAGAGCTTGAAGTTTCTGCAACTCTTCAGGCTTAGTTTCTTTTTTAGTGTCTGTTGTTGTATCTATTTGTGATTTAACTTGTGCAAGTTTAGCACTTATCTCTTTGATTTCTTTTGCAGTTTCAACGGCAGTTTTATAAATGGTTTCAGCGGTTTCTGATTTTGCTGCATTGAGTTTTTGTGTGGTGTCGAGTGCTTGTTTATAATATTCATCCGCTTCAGGTGCTGTTTGTGATAGCGCAGGCGAAATAAAGAAAAGATAACAGTGCCACTAAGCTATATTTTTTCATTGGTTTGTTCTCCTTTGATAAAATATGGGGAGCCATTTATCAGGATCTGTGCCATATTCGTTTATAATTTCATTCATGAGTTCAATATTTTTGGTTGTGCCGCTTAAGACGGCGATCTCATCATTCATTCCACGCAAATTAAGTTCTGCAACGACGGAATTTTGTCCTTGTTTGACAAGAAAACGACGCGATTCTCTGCTTAATTCCGACTGTATCAGTTCAAATTCACGCTCAGAGAGTTTGAAAGCTTCGACATAATCATTGTAATTTGCTTTTTGATTGGGAAAAAATATTTGGGTAGGGCATTGCTCAATAATTGTATGCGCGATGGTGGAGTTCAAAGCGTCTTTGGGGCTTTGTGTTGCAAAAAGCATCATACCATTTTGTTTACGGATTGTTTTGAGCCGATCTTGCGCAAAAGCTTTGAAGGAATCATCTTCTAAAGCTTTCCAGAACTCATCAACGACAATAATGATGCGCCGTCCATCAATCAGATCAAGAATGCGGTGAAAGAGATACATCATCAAAGGGCGCCGAATTTCTTCATTGTCTAAAAAATCGGTCATGTCATAGCCAATGAATTGTGCATTTAAATTGAGATCATCTTGATCATTATCAAAAACCCACCCTAAATCATTGCCTCTAATCCAGCGTTGTAGCCGTATGGCAATCCCTTCTTTGGATGTGTTGTCAAAAAATAACTGAAGGGCACCAAGAGAGCGTTGTGTTGGAGGGAGATTTTCCAAGGAATCGATAGCTTTGGCGATATCTTGTCGTTCTTCTTCGGTCACGGTCTGCCCTTCACTGCTCACGAGTTTTAAGATCCAATGACGAAGAAAGATTTTATTTTTTTCGTTGTATTCCATGCCCTTTAAGGGGGCAATACCGGTAGGCTGTCCATTTTTTAAAGGCTTATATTTTCCACCTCCGGCTCGTACAAAAATCTCTGCTCCTTGATCTTTGTCAAAAAAAACCATGGTTGGATTGTGTTTTTGTAATTGTGCAAGCAGAAAATTAACAATCACTGTTTTACCAGATCCCGATGGACCACAAACAAAAGTGTTTCCAAGATCACCATAATGAAAATTAAAATAGTAAGGTGAACCGGCTTGGGTTTTTAGCAATGCGACAGCTGCCCCCCAAACATTGCCGTTTAATTTGCCAACGGGGAAAGAATGAAAGGGCGATAAAGCGGCAAAGTTTCTGCTGGTAATGGCGCCTGAACGCGCACGATAGCTAAAGTTTCCAGGCAATTGCGCCCACCATGCGGCTTCTAACCCTAAATCTTCTCTGGCAATGACAGCCCCCCCATTGGTTAAATGGGAACGGGCTTTTGATAAGTTTTCAGTCAGTATTTTGGGGTGATCCGCAAAAACGGCTAAAGAAATGTGATGTTCACCCAAAACAAAACGGTTTGACTCCAAATCATCTAGGGCTTCGTCCAGCGCATCAATTTGTGAGCTCGCACGGTCGGCTGCATTAATCATTTGATTTTGCTTGCGGCTCATAATGGCACTGGCGGCCGCTTTACTTTTAAAAACAAAAGATTGGGTTAAGATGAATTCAAAGGGTACCGTAAGCAAGCCATCGGTCATCCCTGGGCGGGTTTTAGAAGGGTATTCTTTCCATCCAAACATGCCGACAAAGCGTTCATTGCTCTCATGGCGTATTTCGATAATTTCTTTCCCAAAAATAACACGATCTGAGTAAATCGTTGAGGCAATGGTTCCAAATGTGAGAGGAATACGTTCACGTCTTCCCCCTACCAGCTGGTGAAGAAATTCACTTTGTTGGGAAAATAAAATCCCTTCATGTTCATAAATTGATAGGAGACGGGGCTCATATTCTTCCAAACCTTGCATGAGATCTTGGCTTAACTCTTCGAGTTTATGAATAGCTTCTGCGTCAGGTTCAGATTGTGTTTTTTTTGCTTTGCTCAAGCGCTGAAAAAATGAAGCCAATTGTTCTGTTCTATCCACTGCTGGATTCCAAAGCAGTGAAATAAACAGATCATTTCGATACAGCTCTTGCGAAACCATTTTCTTTTTGTATTTTTCATCTAATGTTGTGGCAAAAGATGAAAGAAAATGCCCTTCTGGATAAATTGTTTCACGACGGCGAATGATGTGAGAATATAAAGCAACCCGTTCATCGGCGATATTTTTCAAAAGAGTGTTTAATTGGTTGTGTAAAGAATTGAGTTGATCAATATCTACCGTGTCAAAATTGACACCTTCAACAGCCATAACAACCATTAAACAGCGTGAATTTAACGCAATGACATGCTGGTTGATATGGCGGATATAGGGAATATATTCCTCAGGCAAACTTTCCCGTTTCATCATTGTTATCTGTTTCACCGGTTTTATTCCTTCAGCTTAGTTCCTTATAAGTGCGGATAAGGCGTAAGGGGGAAGTCGAACCGCCTCCCCATCGGCTGAGATTTTTTTGCTTTCCTCTTGTATTGAGCCACGCAAATAATAGGCGAAATTGGTTGTGATCATATTTTGTCACTTCACGCAAAATAAAGTGCATCCCAATTCCAAGACCAATCATGGTAAAACCACTGGTCAAAATAAAGAGAATGGAGGTTGCCATGGCATTAAGCGCCATCGCTTCCATTGTCACACCGGCAAACATGGCAGGCCGTGTACAGGCAAGGAAAAGAGTATCTTCGTTCATTTTATGTCGTCGTGCCCGCTAATTTACCGACGAGAGCGGGAGCCCCAAAAACAATACCAATACCAATAATACAGTAAGCTGCTTTGCGTAAATCAATAAAGCCGTACATCCAGCCAATACCCACCGCGGCAACACATATAATGGCAATGAGTTTTGCCGTTGAACCCGTCATCATTTTGACAATGTTATCTAAAACACCATCAAGATTTCCAAAACCACCCCCACTAGCAGTAGAAGCAGCATAAGAAAGATCGGACACAAACACTGCTGTAAAAAGCAGCATGGTTACGATAAAAACGATGTTCTGAAATCTATTATCTGTCATTTTACCTCTCTCTAACAAACAATATTTGTTCCTATGTTGACATTCCATTGTCTCTAACAACGGGAGAATTCTGTTATTTTGTGACAGCTTAAACTCCTCAATTTTTGTTTTTTAAAGTCTTGATCGTGGATCTCTTCACTCTCAAACGCTTCTTTTTAAAGAGACAGAAGTCTTTTCAAATTGAGATTGTATTATATGAAAATGGCAATTTTAAGTTGTGTTTCTTGATCAAGACAACAATATTAAAACGAGGTAAGAAAGAATATTATTCTTTACAAAATGTAGTTAATGTGTAACACAATATATTTTGATTTTTTCTTTAAAAACAAGGAGGTTACTGATAAATAATGTGAAAGGAGAGAAAAACAATGAATTTTGTAAGTGAGCGTGTCAAGAGATGTTATTTAAATTGATTGTTATTATTTACATTATGGGTTCTGTAATTTGGGGATTGATCCAATATAAAGATAAAATAGATTTCAGCGTTTTTAAAACATTTAAGATGCAAGATATTCAAGATGTTGTTGATCTCTACAAGGAAGAAAAAAAATTGAGTCAATTGATCACCAAACAGTCCTTAGAAAAAAAAGAACCATCTTCCTCTCTGCAAAAGAGTATTGCATCAAACGAAGTTGCAAATAATGCTGTTGTTTTTCATGGTAGGGCATCGGTTACCAGTGGGGTCACATTTAAATTACTAACACCTACTGCCCAATCTTGGCGATCCCATACGACGCGTGATATTCATCTTTATGGCGTGGATACATGTGCACCTCGTCAAAAAGCAAAATTAAAGGATCAAGAATGGCCCTGTGGTGTGGTTACAATGGCTTGGCTTGTCACCAAAACACTTGGTGTGGATGTATCCTGTCAGCAGGCTTTTATGCACAATGGTGTTTATTATGCGCAATGTTTTGTTCAAGGGGTTGATTTAGCTGAGGCAGGTCTTAGCGAAGGTATGTTGGTACTTTCAAAGGAGGGTAAAAATCCTATTCCAACACAGTATCATTATGCAGAAGAAAAAGCACGTGATAATAAGATTGGTCTTTGGTCAAGCAACTTCACCGAACCTGTCAAGTGGCGGCGAGATAATGGCTCTTACAACCCGTTTGCAAGCCCGTGATTGGCTTTAACGAATATACTGACTTAAACTTTTATAGAGAAAACTTTACCCATAAAATTGCAACAGACCATAGGGTAAATTGGAATAAACCGTGAGATTATTTTCGTTTTTGAAGTAAACGGATGCGTTATTCATTTTCAAAAGAGATTTGCTCTCAAAATAGTTTTTTTATCTTTGCTTATATGCTTTTATACTTTATAAAAAGAATGAGAATGTTATTTTGGGTGGCACAGGTTTTTTTTAAGTATTTATCCTTGAAGGAGAAAGTGGGAAGATAAAAAATGCTCAAAAAACGGGTCTCTAGAGCAAGATGGGTAAAGATAAAAAATAAATGATCCCCAAAATAGTATAATGTTTGATACAATAGATAGAATATTTCACAATGCTTGAAACAATTTATCGCAAGCGTTTTTTTATCAAAATTTTGTCTTTAGTGTTAGGCAATGCTGCTCACTTCTTCAAAAGTAATTAAGCTGTGGTCCTTGTTGCTCTATAAAACGATCTGCTTCTAAATTCAGTCGTTCCAAATAATGGATTGCTTTCAAATAGGCTTTTATGAAAAAAACTTCATAAAAATGATTTGTATTGTTGATTGCTTTTTCTATATTTTGAGATCATTAATAGGGGGAAAAATGACTAAAAATACAAATAGATAAAAGGGGTTGTCTTTTTCTTGGTATGGTTTTGTGGTTCATTGGGGGTGATATCAAGCATTATAATGCTTATAAATTTTCCTCAGGAAATAACAATTCCTATTACAATGTCTCTCTTTGAAATCCGTTGAATAAAAACATGCGCGCGTCTTCTTATTTTGTCATTTTTATTCAGTTTTGGCCTTTTTCTTCTCATTGTATTTTATGAAAAACTCATACAATAGCTATCTTGCGTTATTTGACTTTAGAGTGTTCACTATGAAAGAAAACAAGGAGTAATAACACTGTATCTTTATAAAATATGGAAATTCAAAACCCATTCTTGGGGGTAATGTTAACAGATAAGCTATTTAAAGAGGGCTAAAATGAAAAAAATTATTTTATTCTGCATGGCTCTATTATTGGTAGCGGGGTGTGAAAAAAAACGATAGTGTGGAAGATTTTAAAAAAGATGCAAAATTAAGAGAAGAATGGGGAAAGAAATGTTTTCTTATCAAGATAAGCTATTAAGGACTCTCAAATTGTCAAAATGTTGCTAAAAGCAAATAATTAAATATTTTTCTTACCAAAGCTTGATTCTACAGATCGTGGACACGGCTTTTAATCAGTACATATCTTAACAATGGATGTGATCGATAAGCTCCAAATAAAGAAGCTACTGTTCTGTTGGTTGTAACTTCTTTTATGTTTATAGAAGCAATTATTTTTATGGAAGTAATCGTTATCATTTGTTATTCTCGATGATTGTTCATGTATAATGGCAAATCGATTAAGCACCTCCATTTTTATGCTTGTGAAGAAGCAAGTTGGCATCATCAAACACTTGTGCCAGCCTTTGAGTGTTTGCGACAGTTCTTTCTTTTAAGACGATTCACGAAAAGCCCTTTTTAGTTTTTTCTTAATCGTTTTTACCCACACATTCATCCTGCTTTTAAGGTGCAAGTAGATGGTTGTGTTTGATTCAAACATAAAACAGATTTGAAATGAGAAAATCTTACGATATTTGAGGCTCCCATTCAATATGAAAACAGTATATTATCATTATAAATCAAGATATTATTAATGTGTATTCAACAATATTTTTTTGTTTCAACTTTATCAAATTGAGGATTATTTTTACGAGAGTATTGGATCGCGTTTTTTATGATAGGTGTTGGTGCAGTATTGAGATTTTAGAGGAAAAAAACCATCTCTAGAAATTTATAACAGATACTAAATCCTTATAGGAGGCATCTTACAAGTTTTTCGTATATCAAATGTATATTATCAAAAATAAATGGTGCTTCTATTGTGACGAGGAGGATCTTTTTAAAAATATGGATAAGTGTTTATCCTGCTGTGCCTTACATCACCATCATTTGAAGTGTGGTGATGTCGGGCATAAAGCTGTATGCATAAGGAGCTTGGTGAGAGAGTGTTGTAAATATTGAGGGGAGAGTGGCTTTAGAGCTTATGCTTCCTTCCTTTAGGGTGGTGCTATCAAGTGAACTAGGCGAGAGGTGAGATAAGACGCTGGACTGTTTACAGAGCAGCACGGGTGAGAACTTTCGTCCTTTGAGCGGAGGAAAATCAAGAACAGGATTTTAGGTATTTATCGCGGTACTTTTTAGTTTTTTCTTAAGTTTAAGTGCAGATTACCTTAAATCAAAAAGCATGCGTAACTGAAGAGAAGGCTGTCCTTTAAATATGCATGAATTGTTGAGAAAGAAAACCTTTAACATTCTAGGACATGATTTTAAAAGCTTTTATTTGGATCAGAGATTAATTGTAAAATGGCTTTGCGTTTTATTGTGGTGAGAATTCTAAAGTTTTTTAAAGCAAATATTCTTCTTTTTTTGAAGCAATTTCATCATGATAGTACGGGGCGTTTTCTTTTGTGATGATATCAGCATAAAAGAAGGAAACCGAAACATTTAAAATATCGGAAATTTCCTTTAAACGCCCTACGCTTACACGATTTAAGCCTTTTTCCTATTTTTGAATTTGTTGAAAAGTGATACCTAAATGATGTCCTAATGTTTTTTGAGACATTCCCAATATTTTTCGCCTCAAGCGAATTTTTTTGCCGACAAACAGATCAAGTTTAAGATTTTGAGTTTGCATTTGTCCCTTCCGGTTGCGAGCGCCCTCGCATTGGTATTCCGGGAGGTTGAAAATACTGAGCTCAGTCAGCTTTTTTCTTTTAGTACGTAAGACGCACCTGGATAGTGCAAAATCTACCGGAATCCTAGGATGTCCACAGAGTGGGATAAATTTATGTGTCGAGGTTTCGGGGGTGTTTTTCCTCTTGATCGGTGTGTATGCGATCAAAACATTTTTTAATGGGTAAAGTAATTTTAGGAGCTTGGCAATAAAAATAATTTTTCTTGAAATGGATAGATTTTTTTAAATGAGAAGGGGGCCTTTCAAATTTTCTCATATTTATTTGCCAAAATTATGCTATCAGCTTTGCTTTTGGTAAAGGGAGAAAACAAATCCATAGGGTTTAAGATTAAGCTCTCGAGGGCACGCTTAACGAAGATTCTAACGCATAACCAAAAAGGTTTGTTTTTATATGGTTTCAGAACTATGATGAGAGGGAAGCGCTCAATGAACACACAAAACACAACTAAAATAGAGCGGATTGGGCAAAATAGAATAGATTGGGTTGTTCGTATATTTATCTGCTTATTTTCAAGAGATCTTTCTCAGTGTTTACACTCATTTCACAACAGAACTTTGTAGTGCTTTATGAAGTGTATAAAGGTAAAGCTTTTATGGATAGGATAAAAACTATACTTTTATCTTTACTGAAAAAAAGATGCGCGACAGCATATATTGCTGGAGCATAATTTTTGTTCGTTCAAAATGTTAAGAAAATTTTTGCATTTGAGAGAAAGAGATATTTTATTCTTTATCTTTAAGTGTTTTTATTGTTCATTCCACTTATAAATGTGCAAACAGAGCATTTTGAGTGATTCAATATAAATAGATTTGAAATTAAGAAAAAATATTTTAGCTTTTCATTAAGCGTGAATAATAAATGATTGTTGTCAATCAATGATTTTATACTGAAAAAAGCGATTTTTAGGCGGGTTTTTATCCGTTGATTTTCAAGTTTAAGAACTTGAATATTTTCGCTAAAAAACTGAATCAATGCAGTTGTTATAAAGACTTGAAAGTTTTATGAGAAAATGGACATTGCGGAATGATAAGCTTTTGCTATAAAGCGTTTTAAAATTTTGTAGAACTTAACGATAACGGATTTATTTTATCATTTTTTATGATTTTTATAAGCGATACAAAGTTGAGATAGGATTTGAAAAAGCGGATGACAGAATTTTTATCTTTCGGTAAGTAGTTTTGAAGTTAAAAGACAGCTTGATAAATGATAAATAGAGATAGGTGCACCATGAATGAACTTACCCATATTGAGACTATTATAGCGCATTATGATGCTGTTTTTT
>NZ_CABFVS010000030.1 GCF_902150025.1 Bartonella massiliensis | reverse complement strand
GTGATGTGTGGGGTGTTGTACATAACGGTGTACAGGCATTTGAACCAGCGTTGAAAGCATTGTATAAAATTCGACAAATGGGAAAAAGTGTCATTTTATTGACCAATTCTCCTCGATTACGGGAAGATGTTGCAGAACAATTACAAAGCATGAATGTTCACAGTGACTATTATGATGCCATTATTACTTCTGGGGATGTTACGCGGGATCTCATTTGTGCTGCGCCGCGTAAAGTTTTTTTCATTGGTCCACAACGTGATTTGGTGCTGTTTGAAGGATTGGCGTGTGAATTTGTTGAAGAATGGGAAGCTTCGGTTGTCGTTTGTAGCGGTTTTCTTGAAGATTTTGATGAAGAACCTTCTGCTTATGAGGAAATGTTTCGTCGCATAAGAGCACGCAATTTACCTTTTATTTGTGCTAATCCTGATGTGATTGTTCATTATGGAAATAAGGAATTTTGGTGCGCTGGTGCATTGGCGCGTCTTTATCAGCAATTAGGGGGGGACGTTCGCATTGCTGGAAAACCTCATGCACCTATTTATGAGTGTGCCTTTGAAAAACTTCAAAAAATTCGTGGGACAGTAGAAAAAAGTCAAGTTTTAGCGATTGGTGATGGTCTTTTGACAGATATTAAGGGGGCGGCTCATTTTGGTCTTGATGCCCTTTATATTATGGGGGGGATTCATCGTTATGATTATATGCAAAATGGTGTGATGGATCAGCAAGCTTTGCATTCTTTTCTAGAACGCCATGATTATAAACCAAAAGCAATTATGTGGGCACTTCAGTAATGGCGAATTTTTTGCGTCTTCAGGGAACGCATATGTTTCCCTCAGCTTGGCGGGGCGCCGTGTTGGCACTTGGAAATTTTGATGGTGTTCATTGTGGACATCAGGTGGTGTTGCAAAAAGCTCTTGATTTTGCGCGGATAAAAAAGAAACCCGCTGTTGTTTTAACCTTTGAACCGCATCCAAGAAGCTTTTTTCAACGTTCAGCGCCTGTCTATCGTTTGACAGAGGCGGCTGAAAAAGCTGAAATTTTTAAAATCCTTGGCTTTGATGGCGTGATTGAACAGCCGTTTGATGCTCAATTTGCCGCTCTTTCAGCGGATAAATTTATCAAGTCGATTTTAAAGGACGATTTTGATGTTTCTGTTGTGGTGACAGGCGAAAATTTTCAATTTGGTCATCAGAAAAGTGGAAATGTTCATCTTCTTTGCCAAAGAGGAAAAGAAGAGGGATTTCAGGTCGTGCAGATTCCTTTTGTTTCTCATACATGCGTTTCTCATTCTCAAGACTCACAGCAAGATTCACAACCGTTGATCATTTCCTCTAGTTTTATTCGGCAACTTCTTTCACAAGGGGAAGTGAATAAAGCAGCCCATTTGTTAGGGTATCACTATCGGGTATGCTCCACTATTATTCAAGGCGATAAACTTGGACGTCTTTTGGGATTTCCTACCGCTAATCAGATATTGCCTCCTCAAGTTCGTTTGGCACATGGTGTTTATGCGGTACGCTTGCGTCGTGCTAACGGTGTTTTGCATGATGGGGTTGCAAGCTTTGGGTGTCGTCCAACTGTTGTTAAAGATGGGGCGCCGCTTTTGGAAACCTATTTGTTTGACTTTAACGATGACCTTTATGGAGAAAGCTGTACCGTCTCTTTTTTCCAGTTTTTGCGCGGACAAGAAAAATTTGATGGACTTGAACCTTTGATTGCACAAATGCACCGTGATGAAAAAAAAGCAAAAGAAATTTTAAAGACAGTCCAACCCTTATCAAAATTGGATCAGCTGCTTACTTTTAAAAATATGCTCTAAGTTTATCTGAAAAAGAGAGAAGGGCTGTAAAAATAGCACTTAAAGTGATGATCATCACAAAGATATATTCCAAAATATCATGGAATATATGCTTTTTCCGTTGTTGAGAGGGAGAATCGAATATCTGAAGATCTGATTGCGGCATCGTCTTTTTCAAAGTTCATTTTATGGCATTTGTTATCAATCAAAACTTTACTGATTTTTCCTTTCTGATCCGTTAAAATTCATGATGAAAAGTAAATGAATAAGTACACAGCGCATTTGGCAAGAAGAGAAGTGGGGGAAAGGCTGTTTTTTAATTTTTTGCGCTTTTAACCTTGGAATTTCACAAAATTTAAAATCGATGACTTTTTTATTTTAAAAGTTGATCGCTTCATTAATTTGCATGCATTTTTTATGGCTTTAGAGGATGGGCTTTGCTGTCTATTTAAGAGAAAAATTTGTTTATCGAGTTTTATGAAGTGGTCCCCATGAATAAAGTTGTTTCTATAAAGAGAGAAATCCAAGGGGAAGATGCGAGACAAAGATTATTGACCAAGTATTGTTTCCAGATTGGTGTGGGTGGAAGAATCTCCATCTTTTAGAACGTATGGCAAGCGCATAAAGCTTATGATTCAAGACGTGCTAAACGATAAAGATGTCGTGAACGCGTTCCGTGATGGCAATAGGCAAGAAGAGGCAGAGACGCTGTTTTTAAAATTTTTTGCATGGTTTCAACATCTGATTTTTCTATGGTTGGAGGAGAGATAGGAATGTGATAGGCTTTTATGCCATAGTCATTTGCTACCGTTTTAATACTGGAAAAATCAGGTTGATGAAGTTCTTCGTGATCGGGGCGGTTACAGATAATTGTTTTAAAACCAGCTTGTGCTAATGTTTTGATATTTTCTATGCTAATTTGAGCGCCGATAAAAATATCAGGATCAATTTGTTGTAAATTCATTTTTGTTTATTCCCAATTGCATGATTTTTATGACATTCTCAAGTCTCTAAAAGGACATGATGAAGATTAAGATTTTTCAAGGATATCTTAACAAAAATATTCTTTTTGTCGAGAAGACTTGCTTGGAAAAATGCATTGTAAGGTACAAAATATTCACCTGTGCAACATGTTTGTTATTAATATTAACAAGGCGTGGATTTTTAGAGATATTGATGATAGATGATAATCTAGCGTTATTTGCTTGTATGTTATAAGCGCGGGAACCTTATGTAGCGTGAAACGGTACAAGGAAGGGCAAAAAATGCCTTTTCGTGAACTGTTTCAAGTGTCAAGAATTTATCGTTGGGAGCTGTTAAAGTCGTGTAATAGGGATGATTTGCTTCGTCATAAGCGTCAAGATGATGGCGCTTAATGGAACTTACATGGTACCATTCATGGATGTCGTTGTGAAAGAGGTTTGCGCACTTTAAGAGATGTTATTTAACAATCCTGTGAATATGTACTCCAAATCTATTCCGTTTGCTGCGTTCATTTTTATATGAGAGGCGTGCTCTTAATTTAAAGACAAGCGATAAAGAAAAGCGTGAGGCAATGAGTAATCTTTATTATTAAAAGATATTGTCTTAAGATATCTTTTAAAGTTGTAAAGCTGAATTAAGGAGAGATGAGAAGTTGTTTTTACCCTTAAGACACGACACTTGTTTTCTCTCTATTGATTATTCCAAGTTTTCTCTTTATTCACTGTTGTTGCGAAGTAGAGACTATTTCATTGGGGTGTTTGTTTAGGGGCAGAGATATCCTTACTTTGCTCAACTCCATTTCACTTTGTTATGTGCAAAGAGTATAAAACTTATTGTGCACCCTCGCTTTAGTTCAAGAAAAGGGACAAACCAGCACCATTATACACAAGCTACCACTATTGTAACAGTTCTTGGTCTTTAACATAAAAGGTATTTTTGTTCCTCTTTTTGAGTGTTTATTCTCATATGTCAGCTCTGCTGGTGATGGGTAAGTAAGTTATTTAATTGATTGAAGATATAAGAGAGGAGAAAATGATTGGATTGTATGGATTTCGGTTCTCTTATCCACCATACAAAACAGTGAGTTTTTCTGATAATTTGTTATCTATTGAAGGGTAGAGCTTTATGAAGGGGGAAGCCGAAGAAAGGGGGGAGATGAAGAATAAAATGCTCCTTCAGTTGTGTATTCACAGGTTTGTTTTAAAGATACGTCTTTCAAGGTTTGTTATACCCATTTTGCGTTGGCATCCGTGAAGGGTATAACGATAAATCCATTGAACACCTTTTACGCTTATGAAGAAGAAAGCCGGCATCATCGCACACTTGTGCCAGTCCTAGAATATTGCAACAGCGCTTGACAGGTAAGACTGTTTATGAAAAGTCATTTTTAGTCTTTTCTTGTACAGTTTCACTTCTCCACACGTTAATTCTGCTTTTGACGTGCAAGGAACATGATTTTGATGAATTCGACATGGAACAGGTTTGGAATGAGAATATTTTAGGATATTCGGGTCTCTCATTCAAATCGAATAATACGATATTATTATAAATCAATGCATTATACGAAGTGGAAGGGGGAGGTATAGATTATTGCTAGACCATTGTTTACAAATTATCATGGGTTTAAAAAGCTTCATTTTAAGGTGGGGGAAGGGAGTGTATTTCTTGTTTAAATTTATAATTTTTATTCTTAAAAATACGATCTGCATAATATTTTTGCTCTGCTAAAAGAACAATATAATGAAGGGGCGTCTTTTTTGTCGTAAAAATTAAGAAAAGCGGTTGTTTTACACGTATTGGATACTTGCTTCTTTTATTGTTTTCTGTATAGTCGTAAAAACGATAATGCTGAAAGACGTAACGAATGATCATTGGATTTTTGAATCAAAAAGGGGGTGTTGGAAAAACCACGTTGAGCGTGAATCTTGCGGCCAGTTTTGCGCGTACTGGTGCAAGGGTATTGCTTATTGATGTTGATCCTCAGGGGAGCGCATTAGACTGGGCTGCTGCGCGTGAAGATGCTCCTTTGTTTTCGGTTATTGGTTTACCGCGTGCAACGGTTCACAAAGAGATTGCGCAGATTGGTCATAGTTATGACCATATTATTATTGATGGTCCTCCGCGTGTAACTGATCTTGCGCGGAGTGCTCTTATGGCTTCAGATTTGGTGCTTATACCGGTTTTGCCTAGTCCTTATGATATTTGGGCTGCTGATGGAATTGTAAAGTTGATTGATGAAGCACGTGTTTATAAAGAAAATCTCAAATCTGCTTTTGTTATTAATCGTAAAATAGTCAATACAGCGATAGGGCGTGATGTAAATGAAGCTCTTGGTATATATCATGTCCCTGTTCTTTCTTCTAGTGTTGCACAACGTGTGATTTTTGCAGAAGCTGCAGCACAGGGAAAAGCTGTTTATGAAGTTGATAAGCAAGGACCAGCAACAGCAGAGATTGAAGCTGTTGCAGCGGAAATCAAGGAGTTAGCGTGATGAATAAAAAAATTAAAATTGGTACAAAACCAACCAGTAAATCCATTCCTTTAACGGCTGATGCATGGATAGGAAGTCAAAAAGGGAGCATGAGTGGAGGGGTGAAGCGTCTCACGATTGATATACCAGAAACTTTGCATCGGTTAATGAAGGTCAGTTGTGCCAGTCGTGGAACCAAAATGGCTGACGAGATCCGCGAATTGCTTTCAAAAAAATACGGAAAAGTATAAAAAATGGTATACGATGATAAATTTATGTTGGTTTGAGTGTTTTCTTTAAAAGGTGATATCAGTTTGTTTTTGCGCGGCGTTAATTGTGATAAAAGCGCTTCTCTTTTTTCATGAAGGTTGCTTCATATAAGTTATTTTTCATTGAGATAAATCTTATGAAAAAGCTATGAGCTTATGAAAAACTCTTCGTTTCAACTTTTCTCCTATAGAGATGATCATTATCATACTTCTTGTGATCTTATATCATAGAAGTAAGATATTGATTTATAATGATAATTTAGCGTTATTCAATTTGAATGAGAGCTCCGAATATCGTAAGCTTTTCTCATTTCAAGCCTCTCTCATGTTGCATCAATTAAAACCCATGTCTCTTGAAGATCAAAAGCGAGGAGAGCTGTGTGGATCAAAACTGTTAAAGAAAGGATTAAAAATGCCTTTTTATGAACTGTTTTACGTACCAAGGTTTGTCCGATATTTTAGGGTTGGCACAAGTCGTGTGATGGTGTTGGCATGCTTTTTCATAATCGTAAAAGTGGGGGCAATGAATTTATCATTATACCTTTTACAGGCGCTAACGCGAAATGGGTGTGACAAGCCTTGAAAAACGTATCTTTAAAACAAGCTCGTGCGTATGTAACTGGGGGGCATTCTGTTTTACGTGAAGGGTGTGACCCCATTCAAAGATACGTGAAAAACGAAAGCGTAAATCTCCATTATTTAAAAGATATTGCTTTAGACACTTTTGAAAGCAGTAAAGCTGAATTAAAGAATGAAGGTCAAGATGGGAATTGGTTTTCGCCTTTAAAACTTCATATTCTCTCCAAATTAGCTTATCTGCTCGTTTCAGAGATTTATCCAAATAGAGATACGCAGTATGCTTACCTCTATTTTACATATAAAAGCTGAATAGATCAGTTTATTCTTCCATAGAAATTAATTATGATTTTAAATGTGAAGTTATTTCTTGTTTATTTTATTCTGAATACATTTATTTTACTGAATACAGGCGTCAATAATGTAAATTAAGAGTAGCGTCTGTTATTTTTTTCTGCTACAAAGCACTTCATTATTTAAATTATATTCATGTTGATAAAGGGGGGAAGAAAAATCAATAGGATTTACTTATATGATTGGGTTATAAGATTTCTTAATAACCATAGAAAGCGTTGAGTATGATGCTAGAACCATTAAGCATAAAAAGTATTTCTGGTATTTATATGATTTTATCATTTCAGATATTGGAATGCTACTTGTAATAGTAAGCGAGGGGGTATCCTTTTTGCTTCTATCGGGATGTATAAGACTGCTTTTAGTCGTTCTATGGGTATTTAAAAAGTGCTGGGGGCTTTCAAAGTTTTCTTTCTTTTTCGGTGTGTGAAAGAAATCAATAAGAGTGCAATCCATTCATTAAAAGATATATTGTTTTGTTTGCGGAAAGTTTGCAATGGATAGAGGCATTATATCAAAATTTCTGCTGCAATTTAAACAGTTTAAATACAAAGAGCAGCAGTACAGATAATGTTACAAATGCAAGTCTGATTAATCAAAGCGGCCTTCATAATTCAACATATTTGCGTGGAAAATGTGCATATTTATCAAAGGAAAATTAGACGCAAGATCACGATACGGGAATGATGTGAAATTAACGATATCGTTATTAAAGTATAAAAACAAGAGAGGGAAAAACATGCATAAAACTATCACAACAGCACTATTGTTGTGTACTGGACTTATCATTGCTGGTTGCGAAAAAAACTACAGTGTAGAAGATTTTAAGAAGGATCCCAAATTACTCGAAGAATGGGCAACAAAATGTATGATATCAGGAAATTTTAATTCAACAAATTGTCAAAATGCCGACAAAGCTTATCGTGAAGTTCATAAAAATGATTGGCCTGGCGCAAGTTTTGTGCATGAAGATGAGGAAAAAACTGAAGAGAAAAACAAGGGGAATTAATCATGATGAACAAAGCGATTATCATAATATTACTGTTGTGTACGGGACTTACTGTCGTTGGTTGTGAGAAAACTTACAGTGTAGAAGATTTTAAGAAAGATAAAAAATTGATGGAAAAATGGGGAAAAAAATGCGAAAAAATGGGAGTCTCTGCTTTTTCAACCAAGAACTGTCAAAATGCTATGCAAGCCGATATGGAGCTTTTTCAAGAGCATTATAGAAATCTTGCAAAGGAACTTCGTGAAAATAGCAAAAATGGGAATAAAACTGAAAAACAGTAGAATAACAATTAAATCATCAAGAAAGATTGATGATAACGTTTTCTCAACACGGGAATTGTCACAGTTGTTTACAAAAAGGTTATACTATAGGGCATTTTAAAAAATATTCCATTATACCATAAACATTGTTTTTTATGGTGGTGACATAAGATATGGTGGCGATATAAGATATGTAAGCTTCTTTGACAGATACAGTATTTTTTAGGGAAAATATTTTTAGTTTTGGCGTGTTTTATGTCAGTCAATCATATGCAATGGGAAGCCAAACGGAGCTCGTTTTACAAGTAGCCGAATTGTTTACAGAGTGGATTTAGTTAAGAAACTTTGTCATGTGAAGCATGGAGAGGGGCAATAAAACACACGGTTAGCCCGTAACTTTAATGGGTAATTGTGTCCAAACTTTTTAAACTTGAAAGAGAAAAGGGGAGTTTATTGATGAATAAATTCGTTATCACAACATTGTTGCTTTGCACTGGACTTGCTGTTGCTGGTTGCGAAAAAACTTACAGTGTAAAAGAATTTAAAACAAATCAAAAATTATATGAGGAATGGGCAAAAAAATGTGAGAGTGATGATTCACCGCTCAAATCCTCTCAAAAATTGTAAAAAACCTTCGACAAGTATATGTAGAACTTTTTTTGAACCCCTAAATAGTGTCCAAATTTTATCCGTTTAAAAGAAGGGGAATTTTATTGATGAATAAGGTCGTTATAACAGCATTATTGTTTTGCACAGGATTTACTGTTGCTGGTTGTGAGAAAACTTATAGTGTAGAAGATTTTAAAAAAATGAAAAACTGATGCAAGAATGGGGAATGAAATGTGAAAAGATGGAACCATCTTCAAGAGAGAAATCTCAAAATTGTTGCATAGTCACCAAGCGTATATGGAGTTTTTTTGGGGTGTTCGTAAAAAACATGAAACGCAATAAGTTATTATCTTAATAAGGGATTTTATCATTATTGATATTATTACGTTTTTTGAGAGTTCCGTCTCTAACTTTTGGGGAGCTTTTTGATGGCTTTAAAGAGTTAGCCTTGTATAGTTTGCACTCTTTGTGGAAGCAGGTGCCATAGGGGTATCTGTTCAGCTAAAAGTGTTTTCAATTGTGGTACTATTATTGTATCGGAATTAGCAACAACATGCAGCTGCTAATTTTTTTTTAAACTATGCGCTGACTTTTTAATGTTTTGGTTGCATGTATGATAAAATATGGAATTAAATCTATGTTTTGGGTGTTTATGCGTTTAATACAAATAAATATTTTATCACACTAAGGAACAGCTTGAATCTTTATAGCTAATTCCGACAAGCTTGGGAGGAAAATATCTGTTTGAAATTTATTTTCTCTGTTTTTAAGAGAGAAAAAATCATACTGAATGGATTGATTATCGTTTTATACTTAAATGTTTTTCTCAAACTATTTTTTTTAAACTACTTTTTATTTGAGAAGGCTATCGTATTAAGTAGGGTGTGAGCCAGTTATACTAGGACGGCTCTGTCGGATCTGTAGGGAGTTTACCGCTTTCCATGCCTTTTCAATTTCTTTCTCTTCCAAATTTTCATGACTTTTTTTTGGTGTTTTTTATCATAATTGTGCCGTCGTATGATGATCGTTTGGAGCGGTGGTATAAGTGGTGTGGTGCCCATGCATAAACTTTATGGGTATTTTTATTCTCGAGTGTGTGATTTAATTAATGTGATTTAATTAAAGAGACATCTCTCAAAGCGCGCACCACACCCATTTCGCGACAGCGGTTTGTGAATGGTAAACGGTAAATCCATCGAGCCCTCCATCTTTACGCTTATGAAAAAGCAAGCCGGTATTTTCACACACTTGTACCAATTTTTGAGTGTTGCGATAGGCTTTGGCACGTAAGACGGTTTATGAAAAGGCATATTTAGTCCTTTCTTTAACAGTTTTTATCCATACGGTTCTCCTCGCTTGTAACGTGCAAGAGATATGGGTTTTGATTGATGCAATATGAAATAGATTTGAAATGAGAGAATCTTGCGGTATTCGGGGTTCTAATTCAGTATAAATAATGCTAGATTGTCATTATAAATCAATATGTTAATTTGTTTGAAAATGCTTTGATTTATAAAGAGTGTTCACTATTTCATATTGAATGAGTATTTGGCACTCGTAGGATTTTCTCATTCCAAATCTCTCTTATGTTGAGTTTATCAAAACCTCATGTCTTTTGTACATTCAAAACGGGCGCGCTTTCTCGTGAATAAAAACTATTGAGAAAGAAATATAAATGCCTTTTCATGAATCGTATCAAGTGTAAAAGGTGATTGTATGTATTGGGAGCTGGCAAAACATGTGATGGTGTTGGCTTACTTTTGCCTAAATGTAAAGATGGGGGAGTGGATAAATCATTATGCTTATTCACACGGGTCGTTGCTCAATGTGTTTGCGATCTTAGATATCTCTTTAAAACAAGCGTGTAAATGAGCAACGTAAGTTTCATTAAATAGTATCCTTTAAGGTTGTGATAGGCACTGAAGGGAGAAATCAAGTGAAATCCGCTTTATAAGAAGAAAAATCATTTATAGATCGGATTTGGTAGAAATCTTTGTCCTTTAAGAAGGGGGATGAGATCGAGATTTAAGCAAGCATGAAATAACGGAAACTGACGGTTAAAAATGTATATAAACGCTAAGGCTCATATTAAACAAGGTTAACATTAAAAGAGTTGCGTGTAACGTTTTAAATTGGGGGCATCGATAGAGTTAAATTTTTGTTTTTGATTTTATGGGAAATGAAGAGGCTCATTACTTTGTGCCGATTAGAAAAAATTATGTTTAGTATATCTCTATGACGAGAGCTAAAATAACAACAAAAGCATTGATGCTGATAATCAAGGTTGAATAAAGCATTGCGGTTTTTACGAGATCAGCCATAAGAACCTCTTGCTATTCTTGGGAAGGTGATTTTGTACATAACAATATATTACAATCTGTAATATATGTTGATATATGCTATTCGGCAAGCTTAAAATTTTTTCTTTTTTTATAAAGGTTTGAGACGTTGGGGTGCTGTAAGGCATAAAAAAAGAAAAGCTTTTAAAGTGAAAGGGAGGTTCGTTTGCAGAAAACTCGTTTATCCTATTATGTCCTAAAATATTGTCATTTATGGCATATTAATAAGGCATATAAGCTTTTTTGAAACGTTTAAGTGTTTTTGAGTGTGTAGTGAATATTGATAGGCTTGTGTTTTGGAGCTTTGCATTTAAGTAAATCACATGAGGGGGAAATTGGAGAGGGAGATTGTTTGGAAAAAAATGGAACTGTGAAATACAAGATATTGATTTATAATAATAATTCAATATTTTTCATATTGAATTAAACAACCCCAGTTGCGTGCATGTCACAAGCGGGGAGAGCTGTGTGGTAAAAACTGTATAATGAAATGCCTTTTTATAGACTGTCTCAAATGCTAAGGTCAGTCCCACAACAGTGGAGGTTCCAAGATGTAATGATGGGGTCTTGCTTATTACAAGAGCAGATTGAGTTAAAGTCTTTGTCCTTAATGGGGGCATGACCTTCACGTAACACAGAGCGTCATCCAGTTGCCAATTCACGGGCTTGTTTTAAAGAAACATCTCTTAAAGCACCCAAGCCCATTTCACGACGACGCTCGTGAATGGTATAACGGTCAATATGGATAGTGTAACAGCAAAGCTTTTAATGAAATGATATAAAATTTTAATATTATAAAAATTTATAGAACGTTACCATTTTTACGTTTGTTGAAAGAGAAAGTTGTCATCATCATACACTTTCCTTCAATATTTATGATCATCTTTAGCATTTGAGTGGGATCATCAGAGGTGTTTTTCTTTTAGTGTTTTTTATCAATCCATCAGGTTCTGTTTGTGATGTATAAGCCCAAGTGATTTTAATTGATTTAACACGGAATAGAGTGGACAGATTTAAATACGATAATTTAAAGCTCTGTAAGTTGTTCATTGAGCACAAAAAATATTGATTATATCATTATTAAATCAATATCCTAGTTTATAAGGATAAACATTTCAGTATGATTATGAAAGAGAAGAGCTTCATTGAGAGGGGTGAAAATGAGAAAGAGTTCTTAGCAAGAATTGTGCTTTTATTATAAAATGATTAGTTTTTATGCATTGTTTATTGTCAGGTTTTGAGGCGGTTCATTTTTTAGTTTGGGAAAGAAGTCAAGAGAATATCTAGAGCTTTCTCTTAATGCCGTAGTTTTTATACCAACAGCGCATGTAAAGCAGCGATATGAAGAATAAACTGCGCGGTATGGCGTGAAATAATCTAAAGGAAGATGAGGGGGGAATTTTAAAAATATCAATGTGGGAAAGTATTATGCATTGATAATATTTTTACTTATAAGGATAATTTAGCGTTATTCAACTTAAATAGCAGTTCTAAATATCGTAGAGCTTTCTCATTTTTAATCCTTTTATATTAAGATACCTAAAACCATGTCTTTTGCACATTACAAACGGGGAGGGCCGTGGTAAAAACTGTACAAGAAAGCTATGCTTCTTATGAGCCATCTCAAAGCGCTAAGGAAGATCTAACATTGAGAAGGGAAAAGTATATCATGGCTTGTTCTTTTATTAAGCGTAAAGATGGGGGGATTTATCGTTCTACCATTTATGGGAGCCAGTGCGAAATAGGGGGGACGAGCGGTGAGAGATGTTTCTTTAAAATAAGCGTAGTGACTATACGATTAAAGGTATAGCGAACTGATTGACTAAGAAACGCTTGAAAAGGTTTTAAAAATCTTATATAATTGTTCGTTGCAAAGAAAAGCGAATGATAATCGAAAAAGAGAGATTGATGGCTGTTTGGCTATTTTAAGATGTCTTTTTTGAGAGTGCTATATGGCTGATCTGTTCAGGAGTGCATTCTTTTTGTACTTTATGCGGGGTTTCGCGTGTATGCAATTTGCGTCTATGCAAAAAGAAGAGAGAAAGGCTGTATCTTTTTGGATGGCTGCAACTAATCTTGTAGGGTGTTACCTTACGAGGTGAGATAAGGTACGGGTTTAGGTGTAGAAAAGGCCATAAAGTTACGGAGGGTGAAATGTTGTTATCGGTAAGATACTGAAATCTTTAATGGGCTTAAGTCTTTATATGCTGCAAGTCTTATTGGCAGGTATTTTTTGTTGCCAATATATCATTAAAGCAGTGTTGTTTTCTGTTAATTTTGGTGGCGAGAAAATCGATAAACGAGAAAATCGGCAAGACGAAAGAGATAAAGAAAACGTGGAAATTTTGATAGTGTAGAGGCTTCAAGTTTATAGTGTTTTGGTGAATTGCTGCGGTGGCAATGATGGTTTTGGAGCAAGGCAGAAAATATTTCATAAAATGCGTTGAACTTAATATGTTAAACGTCGAAGTGGTATGCACTTTTAAGGATTGTCGTGTTGTTGTCTGAGCAATATTCGCACAATGAACTCAATTGAGTGTATCAGCATTGAAAAGGAACTGTTTAATCTCCCTCATTTGAAAGCAAGATTGAACAAGAGTGTTGAAGGGGAAATAAAAATGTCTGTAGTGCAATATGGTGATGATAGTTTTGCAGCAAAAGCAAAAGTTCTTGATAATAATCTTATTGATCGTGATTGGGCGATGACAAAATTTGTTGCTGCTGTTAAGGGATTGGCCCAAGTAGTTGATTATGAAAGCAATATGCTAGAGAGCAGTGGTGTTCCAGATTACGAAGAAATAAATTTATGTAAAATACGTGGTTTGCGTGATCTTAATAAATCCATGAGCGATGTAAAACGCTACATGAATCAAGATATTGAGCATGAAGTTGAGAGTTTGTTGTCTGATTTACAAGAAAAATTACAACGTAATAGTGAATTACTGCAAGCACATTTAAGTGCCGTTAATGATCTTTCCGAAGCTATGCAAATACCTAAATATGCAAAAGAAACAGAGGAATGATCCAAACCCGATCAATATCGGTTGTTCTTTGTGATTATAATGATGAGGTAGAGCAGTTATGGCATAAAGAGGATGTGCGTTGAGTGTATATGTTTTAAGCGCGTTTGGGTATTAAAATATTATCATTCTGTTGTGTCGTAAAACAGTGTTTTTAAATCAGTTTTCTTTTAACTGAAGTGATATAGACTGCATACTGTGGAAAGTTATGAGAAAGTGACTTTAAGAGAAGGCGGATTGTTTACAAAACATTGCTTTACAAAGTCAGTTGAATGGACGCTTCATTTTTTCCTTCGAGGAAGGGGCCAAGAGAATATTAAGACCACTCCGTGATGTCTTATGAAATGGCTTCCTTTAAAGTATGATGATGTGAATCTTTACCTATTAAGTACTTTTTAGAGTATTTGATGAATATTGCCTAGAAACCTTATGAAGCACTGTTGTTGGAAATGTGGTGATGTAAAACGCATGCTGTGGAAAGCCCAAGTGGAAGTGGCTTTAAGAGAAAACGGATTATTTACAGAGCATTATTTTACAAAGTTAGTTGAGTGGACGCTTTATTTTTTCCTTCGGGGAAGGGGCTAAGGGAATATTGATCTCCCCCGTGATGTTTTATAAAATAGTTTTTTAAGGGTGGGAATGTAAAGCAGTTAGGTGTTGGAAGCTACATGTTTAAGACAAAGATTAAGGCGGTTTAGGTTTTTTTCTGTCATTGCAGCTTTTGTATGCCAGATTGGAAAGAGCATCCAAAATTGGAGTGAACATACTGTGTATCTTTATTAGGATTAATATTAAAAAGAGGATGAATCTTCATTGGAGGAGAATTACCAAGCTGTTTAAAGTTATGATTTTCAAAAAGATTTAATACATTGCCTTTTAAAGAGTGAAGATGATACATTTCTTCATGGTTTTGTTTATTGCATTTTTAAAGGCGATCACATCCCTCATGCAAAGCAGAATTTTTCAAAAAAAATACACTTATTGCTTCCAATGTACGTGCTTGTTTTTTTAAGAAATATTTCTCAAGGTTTGTTACAATCCATTTCGCAATAGCGCCCATTTTGGAACAGTAACTGTAAAATACGATTTTAATGGGGGCTATCCTTTACGCAAAATAGAATACTCCAAACGGAATGTATTTGGATTGTCAATTCATGTGCTTGTTAAAAAAATATTTCTCAAGGTAAGTCATCCTCATTTTGCAACAGAGCGCATTTCGCAATATCGGTTTGTGACGCGACGGTGCTTATGAAGATCATAATAAGCTTCTAATGGAAATAATATAAAATCTATAGAGTACAACTATCTTTATACTTAAATAAAGGACCACATTGGCATTGTCATATACTTTGCCAGCATTTAATGCTCATCATAGCTTTTGATGCTTGAGATTCTTGAGGCATATTTAGGCAATTCTTAAATGTTTTTTATCTAATATCTTTTCTTGTGATATGTTAAGCAAATGATTTTTGTTGATATAACATGGAATAGATTTGGAATGAGAGAATCCTAAAGTATTAGGGGTATTGCATTTGAGATGAAAATTATTCTTTATCAACCCATTTGATGCGACTTAGTAGAAAATGGATTGTTTATAGATTGGTTTTTGCTTGAGGATCTTTGTTCTTTAAGAAAGGAAGAAAGTCAGCATGATTGATGCAAATTTGGGTTTTGCATTGCAAAGACTTTTCTTCTTATTTATCAGAAAGGTTCTACACTTTGCCAGTTTTAATGTTGCGAAAGCTTTTGGCACTTGAGATTCTTGAGGTATTTTTATGCTTTTTTTACGCATACATTCCCCCTTGTTTGTGATGTGAAAACAAGTGATTTTGATTGATTGCTCAATAGAAGAAGGGTGGTAATGAGAGAATCCTACACTCTTCGGTATTACAGTTAAAATTATGATTTATGATTATAAATCAATATGTTACTTTTAAGGGGGTGATAGGTGCAGAGGCATTGAGGAGATGCATTTATGTGAGTGGTCAGAAGCTAAGATTGGGTTCGATGAGAAAGTGGATTGTTTATAGATTTGGGGAGGAAATGCAAAGAAAAATAAAAGTGCTATCGCTATGGTGCACTTCTAGATTCCTTTGTGAAGGCTGACAAAGAGCATGAATGTTTAGGAAGAGAAAATATCGTGCTTTATATCGCAGGAAGTCAACTAAGTGGAACTTGCTAAATTAAGAAGCTGAGTTTTTTATAAATTGCAGCGCTTTGCTCTTAGAATAGAAAGCAGATTAAAGGATAAAGGTCATTTAAAGCATTCTAATTTTGATCAGAAATTAATTTTAAAATGGCTTTCTGTTTGACAGAGGGAAGAATTCTAAAACTTTTTAAAAGCAGATATTCCTCTTTGCTCGATGCAATTTCATCATGATGGTACGGGGCGTTTTCGTTTGTGATGATATCCGCATAAAAAAAGGTAAGTGGAACATTCAAAATATCGGAGATTTCCTTTAAACGTCCTGCGCTTACACGATTTAAGCCTTTTTCATACTTTTGAATTTGTTGGAAACTTACACCTAAGTGTTGTCCTAATGTTTTTTGAGACATTCCTAAGATTTTTCGTCTCAAGCGAATTTTTTTGCCAACAAAAAGATCAAGTTTAAGGTTTTGAGCTTGCATTTGCCCCCTCCGGTTGCGAGCGCCCTCGCATTGGTATTCCGGGAGCTTGAAAACACTGAATCCGAGTCAGCATTTTGCTTTTAGTGCGTAAGATGCACCTGGACATAACAAAATCTCCCGGAATTCCGGGACACCCACAACAGTGGGGTTATTTTCACGCTCGGATTTAGGGTTTTCAAGGCCCACTTGGTCGTTGCGTATGCGACCAAAACATCTTTTAATGTGTAGAGTAATTTTAGGGTCTTGGCAATAAAAATCATTTTTTTGAAACGGATAGATTTTTTTTATGAAAGGCGGTTTGCCGTTCAATTTTTTTAAGGCGTGCTTACTCAATTCATAAAAATATGCTTCTTAAAAAGAAAAGCCTTGCTTGTGAAGCTCAAATAAATCTTTATGAGGCGTGTTACAGAGCCCTTAAGCAATCACTAAAATGGTTCGTTTGATCTTTTTGCTGCAGTTGAGATATCATAATGATAGGGGTGAGTCTTTCATGAGAAAATACGTTTCATGAACAGCATAATACCCAAAATAGAATAGATTTGTTTTTGCCAATTCATATGCTTGTTTTAAGGATAACTTTTTCAATGCTCATATTCATTTCACGAGTGACGTTTATGAACAATATAAAGGGCGCGCTTTGTGAAGGTGTATCAAGCCTCTTATAGGGGTACAAAAGAATGGTACAAAGCTGCTATTTTTATGCAGTGCAAGGAAACAAGTTGGTATGATTATTGACTTTGCCAATCTTGAATATTCTTTTGGGTTCATAAGAGGTATTTTTATGCCCTTCTTTAATTGTTTTTACCGTATATCAATATTTTCACTTGTGATGTGCAGAAGGAGCGTTTTCATTACTTGAAGAGGCAAAGCTTGGAAATGAATGAGAAAATGCTAAGATATACAGTTTTTCTTCAATTGATAAAAATATTATAAATCAATATCTTATTTGATAAAATAATGATTTTTGAGAGTTTTTAAAATATAAATTAAAATAAAAAAGCAGCACTTTGTGCTGCCCTTTTATTTTATTGAAGTTAAAAGCTCTTTTGCTTTAAAAACGATACCGTATGCCACCCGAAACATTAGCTCCCGATACACCAGTTTTTTGCAGTTTTTGTCGATAGCTAATATCGCCATTCAGCACAATATTTTGAGAAAGATAGGCATTCACACCCATGCCTCCCTCAATTGAAGAGCCTGTAGGATCAAGATCAAAGGTATCGGCAATTTTTATTGTTTTGCCATCACCAAAAGTTCTGATAACATTCATTTTACCATAGAAGGAAACAGCCTTGTTTTCTTCCGTAGCCATGATCGTTTTTGTTAAACGTCCACCAAAACGGACCAACCATTGATGTGGATTTCCCATGTCTATTTTTAAACCATTGGCATCTGAAAAAATATCAAACATGAGATTTTGATAAATCAATTGCACTTGTGGTTCAAAGACCAGTCCTTTGGTGTCGGTTGCTAATTTTTGACCAAGGGTTGCTGATATATTAAGGAACTCAGTTCCATCTAATTTTGCAGCATTCCCAACAAGAGCTGTGGTAATGTTTCCTTTTAAGGTTCCGTAAGAAAGAAGAGCATTGACATAGAGACCATTGCTATGCTGGATGCCGCTATAAGCGGTGAGTGACCATTTATCAAGTGTTGTCTTTTCAGAATCTGGCATTTCTTTTGGTGTAAAGGCAAGCTTTCCGTATGTTCCTATAAGACCAAAATGTGTGCTTATATTTTTGCCTTCAAAGGTGGCTAATATACCCCCCAATTGTAATGCTCCATAGTTTACATCAGCATCATAACCATAGCGCAATGGGCCACGGTTGGAAAATAAGCTGACTTTCTCGCCGTAGGAAGAGAAAAAGAGACTATTCTTTTTATTGTCTTCTGCGTCAAACACTGTTGTTCGCATTGCGTCTAACAACACGTTTTGATTGTTTACATCAGAAAATCCAGAAGAGAATAAAGCATTCGGCAGAGTTAAATAGTTTGCCATCTGTGGTAAAAGTGCTCGAACTTTTTTATCCTTATCAACGTAGGCATTTTGTAAGCGGAAATCCCAGAAATTATTATTCTTACCCAAAAGATTTTGGCTTTCATGAGATGTTCCAGGTCTATAGCTTGCAAGGATATACTTATAAGGCTGTCCACCTATTGTCATATAGTCTCCGGCGAGCGTGAAGGAATTTTCGTTTGCTTGTCCGGAAACTTGAATGATTGAAACCCCATGTGTTCCTAAAGGAAGTGACGCCATGTGGTCTCCCCAGACAGCAGAATTATCGGTTGCTTTTTTATCTATTTCTTGGAGATTGATATGAACAATAGTATGCCCCGATACATCACCATTAATTAGAATGCGATCGGTTTGTTGTTCTTTGATAGGAGAATGTTTGTCCCATTGAGTGTTTACATAAATCTCTGCAACACCTTTTGCACTATAAACCGCTGCTGTATGCGCAGTTCCATCTTCTTGTGGAAATTGAGACCCTATAAACAAAGTCTGGTAATGTCCTTCCATAGGCTTAGCGAATATAATGGCACTATCTGTAAGCTGTAAGGTAGAAAGGTTAGAGAATGATTTTTCATCAAGACCAAACCGTACATAGTCATCTAAAACAGTATCATCATCTGAAATATTATCACTATTTAAAGCATTTTTATTGGGCTTTATGTACCATTTCGCCCCTTCTTTTAGATCAAAAATTGTCCTATTATCTCTAGAAGTTCTGACTCGACCTTCTAAAGAAGAGCGATCCGCAACCAGTGTAAGAGTGTTTGTGGAGTCGCTTTCGTTTTTCGTATTTTTTACTAAAATATCGGCACAAATTTCTGAATTTTTAAGGTTGATGATACCGTTTGTGTTTATTCCATAAAGGCTGATTCCTGAACCATGTTCAGCGACCAGCTTTGTACCCTCTAGATTTACTGTACCCGCAATAACTTGTTTTTGAGTGGCGTTGGCATTGCTTTCAACATTGCGTGTATATCGCTTTTGAGGGGCACGATATGGATCACTGCGGAAAATAATACCATTCGCTTCAAATTCCCCTGTGACATGTATGCTTGAATCTTTAAGATTGATTGTCCCCTCTATGTTGACCAAACCAGCTGTTTCTGCTGTTGCCATAATATCTGCGGCATCAATTGTTCCACCCTCTGATACACTGAATGCAACAAAACCCGCATCAACTATTCCATTTGTCATGTTGACTTTTGAATTATTCCCTTCCGCATGTACAGTGAACCCTCTGTTTTGAATTTTTTTGTTATGCAGAGTGATCGTTTTACCATTCTTAGCCTCAACTCTAGCACTTATATCTTCGATTTGTGCAGGATTTTTAGGCTGTATGGGAGATATTGGTTTTGTAAGCTCTGATTTTTCAGGTACGTTTTGTGTAGATGAAGATTGCGCTGATTGTACCGATGATGCGTTTTGTTCACCTGCTGGCCTTAAAGATATTGGTTGTGTGCGTTCTGGTTCTGATGATACTCCTCTTGTTGATCTTCTAAGTATTGGTTCTGTAGCGTTAGATGTTGGTCGTAAATAGGGTGAAGATTGTATCGATTCTGGCTGTGAAGATAAAGCAGAATTCGGAAGTGCTTTGTCGCTGGATTCACTCGAAGAGGAAGTATCGGAAGCACCTGAACGTCTTCTCGATTTTGCTACTTCTGCTACTGGAGCCGTTTCAGATTTTGTTGGTTTCTCAGATGGGGTAGGGGAGGTAGGGGCGTTAGATGTTGAACGCAGAGAGAAAGGATAGGGTGGATAAGCGTTTCCAAACCCATCAGATGAATTACCATATGGATTAAAAAACTTTGGCTGTATCTACCGAACTCTCAGCACGAGCAGATTGTGGAGAAGTGAGATCTATCGTTGGTGCTGGAGTTGCACTCTGAAGCGCATAAGACAAGCTTGATGAAGAATAAAACAGAACACCAGAAACTGTGTATAGTAAGAAACTTTTTTTCATATAGATGTATTCCTAAATATTTCCCCTCTTTCATGAAAGATAAAACTTTGATCTCATTATGTCTCTTTTGTAAGAGACAAAACGAAACATAATGAGGGTGCTTTATATTTCAAGATAGGAATACAAGTTTTTTAGAAGTGATAGCGCATTCCAGCGGCAATATTTATGCCAGAGATACCCACTTTTTTGAATTTATGCTGATAACTCAAGTCACTATGAAGCTCGATATTTTGTGATAAGTGTGCGTGAATACCAAAACCACCTTCGACTAAAGATCCCATAGCAGCCAGTTGAAAATTTTGACTAAAAGTTTTGATCAAATTCAGTTTGCCGTAGAAGGAAAGGGCGTGGCCTTTGTTTTGCGTTAAACGCCCACCAATACGGAGCAACCATTGATGAGGATTTCTGATGTTTATTTTAGCATTATTCTCATCTAAAGAAGCGCTGTCATTTGAAGAAGAATTATCATTTGAGGAAGAACTAAGCATGAGACGTTGATAAACAAGTTGTGCTTGTGGCTCTAGGATGACACCTTCAAAACTGGTTGATAGTTTTTGACCAACAACTGCAGCAGCCCCTAACGTTTTCTTATCATTGACCTTTGAAGCATCTTTGATGAAATCTTTGCTCATATTTTCTTTAAAAATTCCATAAGAGAGAAATGCACTTGCATAGATTCCGCTATCATGTTGAACGTTTCCATAGGCAGTAAATGACCATTTATCAAATATATTCTTATGAAAGCTTTCTGCTTTTTTAGGAGTAAAAGACAATTTCCCATAGGTTCCAAAAAGACCAAAATTGGTGCTGATATTTTGATCTTGTCGCGTTATTAATGTTGCGCCTGCTTGCAATGCAGCATAGCGAATATCGGCATGAATGCTCCCTTGTTCTTTTTGAACGCCTTCTTGTTCTGTTTGACTGTTCTCTTGTTCTGAATGAAACAGTGAGAAAAACGTATTTTTATTGCCATAAGTGGATAAGAAAATGCTTTTCTCTTGATAGTTTTTAGGTTCAAACATTGTTATTTGCATATTGTCTAACAAGATATTTTGATTGTTGACATCAGCAACGCCAACAGCAAACATTGCAATAGGCATAATTAAAGAGTTTTCTATTTGTGGCGTAAGCGTTTTGCTGTTTGCTTTTTTATCAAGAGAAGAAGGTGTTGCGGTTGTTTTATCTTCTGTAAGTGGAGAGGTGCTCTCAGCCTTAGCGGTGCGGGTGTTTCCAATCTTTGTGGGTAATTTCACATGATCTTCTGCGGACGTTTTAAGAGTCGTTTTGGGATCAAAATCAGATTGGGTATTTTTATTTATCCCAAGTTGTGTAATTCCATGGTCTGTTTTTAAAGCTGCATTATCCTTATGTTGTGAAACAACATTCACGGATGGTAATTTATCATAAGCCCTTCTTTGCCTTGTTCTGGAGTAGAGAAGAGTTTGCATATCTTGATTATATTGGTTTGCCATGGCTTGGGCATGTATATAATCTCTTTCTTTCTGCAACATATTTGTATGTGCACCAGAACCATAGCGATCAAGCCCTGAGAAGTAGCTATTAATTCTACGGTCTGTCTCATCTAAGCTTTCTTGAAGTACTTGCGAATTATTTTTCATCATGACGCCAGAGGCTATCATCTCAAGATTTTTTTCGGCTTGTGTTGGGGTGTCCATTACATCAATGGCATAGCGATATTGTTCTGGTAATTTAGTAATTTCTTCAAGAGCATGGCGTGTTTGAGGGCTTAAGCTAGAGGCATGACTTATCGACATGAAGGTAAAAGAAGAAAAAAACAAAACACAAGCGGTTGTACAGAACAAAAGATTCTTATGCATAAAGATGTTCCTTAATGATATTTTTCTTTTTTTGATAAAAAATGAACTACTTTTTGACACATTACGATTTTTGGTAATGAGCAAAATTAAGCAGTACTGTCTACATTCCAGCACTGCTTATTTATCAAAAGTGAAGGCTAAAATTTCTAAAAGCGATAACGCATTCCACCAGAAAAATTAATGCCAGAAATACCAGCTTTTTGAAGTTTATGTTGGTAGCTCACGTCAGCATGAAGCGCAATATTTTTGGAAAGTTGCGCGTTAATACCAAGCCCACCTTCAAAAGAAGATCCCATAGTATCAAGCTGGAAAGGCTCAACAATATCGATCGTGCTCTTTTCACCAAAAGCTCTGAAAACGTTCAGCTTCCCATAAAACGAAAAAACACGATCTTTTTCAATGGGAAGTATTGTTTTCGTTAAACGCCCTCCAATACGGACCAACCATTGTTGGGGGGTGCTTATATTAACTTGGAAGTCATCAATATCTGAAAGCGTACCAAATGCAATATGTTGATAAATAAGTTGTGCTTGTGGTTCAAAGGCCAATCCTTCAACGCCGGTTGCCAATTTTTGTCCAACGGTTGCCGATATATTCAATATATCCGTATTGTTTAATTCTGCGGTGTTGCCGATAAGGGCTGTTGTGATATGCCCATTTAAAACACCGTAAGAAAACAATGCATTAACATAAAGACCATTGTCATGGTGGAAGTTCCCATAGGCCGTAAAGAGCCATTTATCTAGTATACTTTTGTCAGAGCCTTCCATGTCCTTTGGTGTAAAAGCGAGCTTTCCATAGGTGCCTAAAAGACCAAAATTCGCGGTCATGTTTTGGTTTTCTAACGTTGCCAATGTCATACCTGCTTGTATAGCAGCATAATGCACATCTGCACCATAACCATATTCCAATGGACTACGGTGAGAGGATAATGTTACCTTGTTGCCATAAGTAGATAAGAAAATACCTTTCTTTTTATGACCTTCTAATCCAAAAACTGTTGAGTGCATATTATCCAACAGTGTATTTTGATTGCTTACATCAGTCAATCCAGAGGAAAATATTGCGTTAGGCATCACCAAATAGCTTGCCACTTGAGGAACTAGAGCTTTAATTTCTTCAATAAATTCGAGAGTAGCATTTTGTAGACGGAAATCCCAGAAATTTTCATTTCCTTCCAAGGGAACTTGGATATCGTTTTCTTTTCCAAGGGATGGTTCATTGATATTTTGCGCATCTTTCTCTTTTGATTCTTGTAATATTCTGCTTAAATGACTTTGTGTTCTATCCGCTTTCCCACGGCTAGATGTTGGTCCATAGGCATTGAGTACATATTTATAAGGTAAGCCTCCCATGGTGGTGTAGCCATGTACCAGTTTGAAGGAATCTTCATTTGCTTTTCCAGAGACTTGAATGAGTGAGAGACCACGCATATTCAAAGGAATAGAATCTTTTGCTTCCTCTTGATTGAAGAAGGCTGCGTGCATTGAAAGATTGTTGAAATAGATCGTCGTGGTACCTGATACATCTCCATGAACGAGAACACGATCAGTTTGTTGTTGTTCTTTTGCAAGACCACTACTCCATTGGGTATTCAAGTAAATCCGTGCGTCACCCGTTGCATTGTAAGCTGTTGTTGCATGAGAGCTGCTGTTTTGCTCTTGTTTAGCAACATTAGCTATTGGCTGTCTTCCTACATGCAAGGTTTGATACTGATCATTTGCGAGTTTATGCGGTTCTTTAAATATGATAGAACTGTTATTAAGGTTCAATACTGAAACAGTAGACTGTGAACGTTGTTGGATATCAGTGAGTACGTACCCTTTAGAAGAGTGAAACTCTTTATCTACTTCGAATTGACTAACCTTTAAGTACCACTTGCTGTTATTGTCGAGAGTAAAAATCGTTGTATTTTGGGGGAAAGTTTTTGCTCTTCCCTCTAAAATTGATTTGTCAGCGGTTAATATAAGAGTGCGAGGATCGACATCTTTTGAATTTTCTGGCGCTTTATTTTTTAATAACATATCAGAGTGAATTTCTGAATTTCTAAGTTCTACCGTGGCAACAGATTTTGCATAATCTGGTCCTGAAATACCAATACCACTTTCAACAAGAAGTTTAGTATTCGTAAGAATTACTTTGTTGACAACTTTTTCCCCCTCTTTTACTTGAGAATCCGAGATGTAATCAAAAAGGATACCACGACTTTTGTGATGTCCGGAAACAGTTACGATCGAATCTTCAAGATGGATGATACCGTTTGAAATTTCTAAACCGCGGGAATTTGACTTTCCTTCAACTTTTTTAGCATGAATACGTCCACCCGTACGCGCGGAAAATATATTCGCACTTGCATGCATTGTTGAGTTTTTAATGATGATAAAGGCTTTGTCATCAGCCACTACTGACGTAGTATTACCACGGATAAAAACGTTATTAAAGTTTTTTTCTTCTTCTGCTTTATCCGCACGAGCCATAGTCATTGTAGGTGCTGATTTATTTGCATAAGTTGACCCGAAATGAGAAAAAATCAAAGTTCCAGCAATTGTACATAACAAAAAATTTTTCTTATAAATATATTTCTTACACATAGATATGCCTTTAATATTGGTATGCTTTGATGCTTACTTCATTCCCCTGATGGCGCAAGTACCCGACCAGCTTTTATATCATTATGTTTTTATTGTAAACAACAAAACGAAATATTAAATGGTTTATTCTTTATCGTTAAAAAATTGGCCTTAGCAGAGCTTTTAAAATAGAAAGTACATTCGTAATGGTGGATTGCAGAAAAGTTAATTTAATAAGTATTTTGTTTTAAGGCGCGAAGAATCAAAATACTTTTAAAGATCGTCTATTGCTTAAAGTTGTTGTTATGGAAACTTTACAATTTTTTGTAAAAGCAGCGTTGTGTGCTAAAAGAAGTGATTAATTGGTTTTCTTATACAACAACCTATTGATTTAATTAAAGATAATTCATTGTTTTGTATATTGAATGAGAGTCCCGAATACCGTAGGACTCTCTCATTTCGAACTTGTTTAGTTGAATCAATCCAAATCACTTGTTTGCACATCACAAGTGGGATGAGTATGTGGATAAATTTGTATAAGAAAGGCATAAAATGGCTTTTCATAAACCGTTTTACGTGCCAAGGTTTATTGCAACACTCAAAGGTTGGCAAAGTGTATAATGGTGCCGGCTTGTTACTCCATAAACGTAAAGATGCTGGTGCTCAATGGATTTACCATTATACCACTCACGAGCGTCGTCGTGAAATGGGCTTGGGGGCATTGCAAAATGTTTCTTAAAAAAAGGCGTGAATGTGCAAACCAATGGCGCTCTGTTTTACATAGGAGCATTTACTATGTATTTTATGTTATAAAAAAATGTTTTGTATTTTTATATCGATATATGAATTCATTGAGTCCATTTGATTTTTATCAATCAAAAAGACAACTTTCTCTTGAGGTTTCAATCGTTATTGAGAGATAGAGTATTTTGTTACATTGGGTTTGAGTGAAATTATTTTTTTCAAGAAAGATGTATAAAAAGCACAGTTATTGATGTTTTTTTTCGATAAATTGAAAAAGGCAGTACATGTGTACTGCCTTTTGCTAAAATGGGTAGACTATAAGTTGTTTTTTGCTTTTTCTTAGAATTGGTAGCGGATTCCACCTGAAAAGCTTGCTCCAGATATACCAGCTTTTTGAAGCTTCTGTTGATAATTAACATCAGCATGCACGGCAATGTTTTTTGATAATTGTGCGTGCACACCAAGTCCACTTTCAACAGAGGCTCCCATAGAATCAAGGTGGAAAGGTTTACCAATCTGTATGGTGCTATTATCGGCAAAAGCCTTAACAATATTTAATTTACCATAAAAAGAAAGAAGAGAGTCTTGCTGACTAGAAAGCGTTGTTTGTGTTAAGCGTCCTCCAACACGCACCAACCATTGATGAGGATTGCCCATATCTACATCAAAGCCATCAACATCTGAAAGTGTGCCGAGCATAAGACGTTGATAAACAACTTGTGCTTGAGGTTCAAAGACTAATCCCTTCGTGCTGGTTTCGAATTTTTGTCCAATAGTTGCTGATGCACTGAATGTATCAGTGTTCGTTAATTCTGCAGTCTTTCCTACGAGAGCTGAGGTAATATTTCCTTTGAGCATTCCATAGGAGAAAAGTGCATGGATATATGTGCTATTCTTATAGCGCAGGCTGCTATATGCAGCAATCGACCATTTATCGAGCGTAGTCTTGTCAGTCCCTTCCATATCTTTGGGGGTAAAGGCTAATTTTCCATATGTTCCCAAAAGACCAAAATTAGTGGTTATGTTTTCATCTTCTAGAGCGACTAATGCCATGCCTGCTTGTAAGGCACCATAATGAACATCAGCACCATAGCCATATTGTAATGGCGTATGGTGAGAGGATAATGTTACTCTGTTGCCATAAGCAGATAAGAAGATCCCTTTATCTTTATAATTTTTTGTTTCAAAGGCGGCTTCTTGCATTGTACTTAATAAAGTATTTTGATTGTTTACATCTGTTAATCCAGCTGAAAATAGTGCGTTCGGCATGACCAAATAGCTTGCTACTTGGGGAACAAGAGCTTTAATCTTCCCTTCATCATCAAGAGTCGCATTTTGCAAACGGAAATCCCAGAAATTTTCTTTTTCTTCCAAGGAAGGAGAGACATCGTCTGCTTTTCCAAGGGATAATGCATCGGGACTTTTTGCATCTTTCTCTTTTGGTGAAACGCCTTCGATCATTTTTCCTGATATTGTATAGATTGTGTAGTCTTTGAGAGTGTTTTCTTTCGATTCTTGCGATATTCCACTGAAATGACTTTGTGTCCTATCGGCTTGTCCATGGCTGGATGTGGGGCCATAGCCATTGAGTATATATTTATAAGGTAAGCCTCCCATTGTGATGTAGCCGCGTGCAAGTTTGAAGGAATCTTCATTGGCGTTTCCAGAGACTTGAATGAGTGACAAACCACGCATATTAGAGGAAACAGAATCTTCAGTTTTTATCCCTTCACCTTTTGCAAGATTCTTGATATGGACTGTTGTACTGCCTGATACATCACCACGGATAAGCAGGCGGTCAGTTTTTTGCTGCTCTTTTGCAAGACCATCACTCCATTCAATATTAAAATAAATATTTGCATTGCCTGTGGCATTGTAAATTGTCCTGTAAGTGCTTTCTATATCAGGAATTTTACTTTCTTGCGGTCTACGAACCTCAGCTGTTCGCCCTATATACAAGGTGTGATACTGATCTTTTTCCCGTCCTTGCGGGGCTTTAAAGATGATAGAGCTATCATTCAGATTTAGTACAGAAACAGTAGAAAGTGCTCGTTGTTTAATATCACTGAGATCATAGTCAAATACACTAAAGTCAGTATCAACTTCCTCTTGAGATGTATTTAAGTGCCATTTACTCTTGTTGTTTAAAGTTACAACCGTTGTATTTACTTTTAAAGTTCTTGCTCTTCCTTCTATTGTTGAATTATCAGCGGTTAATGCAAGCGTTACAGGAAGAGTGTCTTCATCATAATATTTACGTTTTGTTTTATTTCTCAATAATACGTCAGCTCGAATTTCTGAGTTTGTAAGTTGAACTTCAGCAACAGCTCTTGAGCAGTAGGGACCAAGAATACCGGTACCACTTTCCACAAGAAGTTTGGTATTGGTAAGAACAACC
Organism: Bartonella massiliensis; assembly: GCF_902150025.1. Classification (GTDB taxonomy): domain Bacteria; phylum Pseudomonadota; class Alphaproteobacteria; order Rhizobiales; family Rhizobiaceae; genus Bartonella; species Bartonella massiliensis. The sequence continues at coordinate 9,040 of NZ_CABFVS010000030.1, read as the reverse complement.
TGGTTAATAACTTTTTCCCCATTCTTTAGAGCGTAATCTTTTGTTTCATAAAAAACAATACCGCCACCTCCCGCACGTTGAACGGTTATGGTTGAATCTTCAACATTGATTATACCGTTTTTAGCTTCTAAACCTTTATAGACTGTATTGGCTTCAATTTCTCTAGCATGAATACGTCCTCCTTCTGATACAGAAAGTGCAGACAATTCTGTGTGTATTGTTGATTTTGCAATTGTGATAACTGCTTTCTCATGCGCTAATATTCCAGGACCTTTATCACGAACTAGAACATTATTAAAAGTCTTTTCTTCTCCCTTATTTACTTCAATCTTCCCCAAAATTTCAGGAGCAGATGTATTTGCATAAATTGACCCAAAATGAGAAAAAATCAAAGTTCCAGCAATTGTACATAACAAAAGATTCTTCTTATAAATATATTTCTTACACATAGATATGCCTTTAGTATTTGGTATGCTTTGATGCTTACTTCATTCCCCTGATGGCGCAAGTACCCGACCAGCTTTTATATCATTATGTTTTTATTGTAAATAACAAAACAAATTATATTGTGATGTTCTCTATAATTTGAAATTTTGCTTTAGAAAAGCTTTTTGTATGATCATAAAAAAATTGGGAAAAATGGATTCCATAAGATTTCACTTGATAAGTTTATGCTAAAAACACGATGAAGCATGCTATTTAAAAAATTATTGATTTTGGGACAATCATTATAAAAGCTTTATGTTAAGATGGATCACTTTAGGCACTCAGAAAATCTCAATCAATTTTTTCTGCTATAGAAGAAAAATCTGCACTAAGAAAAAGAAAGAGGAGGATATTTACGGTTTTTCTTTAAAGAAACCTTTCTTAAAAGGGGCAAAGCTTATTTTACTGAAGGTAATACAGCGCATTTTGCGATGGCGACCATGAACGGTATAACGCTAAAGCCATTGAGATTGAATCCTGTTATCTTATGCTTGTGAAGGAGTAAGTTGACACCTTCATGAAAGAAGCAAGCTCATCATATACTTGGGCCTGCTCCAATATAGCGATACAATTCTTGGTTTTGAGATCGTTCATAAAAAGGCATTTTAGGTTTTGCTTGTATCGTTTTATCCACATAACTCTTTTTGTTCGTGCTGTATAAGCGAATGATTTTAATTGATTCAATATAAAACAGGTTTAGAACGAGAGAAATTTTACGGCATTGGAGACACTCATTCAACAAGCACAATAATGAATACATTTTATAAATCAATACAATAAATCCATGAAATTCCTTATATTTATAATAATTATACTGTTCCTTCCCTCAGTTTTTACAGCCGTAGAAACAGTTTAAGCGCCAGCAATTTGTATTTCTATTCTTTTGTTATTGTTAAATATCCGTTGATGATTTTTTATCAGCTTTTGTATGAAGTATCTCAAAAGTTCCGTTGAATATGTTTTTTGCGTAAAAAACTTCGAGGGATTTAGTTTCTGCATGACAGGTAGAAAATCGTAAAATTTTTACAATTTCTGTTTACGATAGAATATTTTTTTAGATATAAATATTTCTTATTTTCTATTTATATTAATAAATAAATATTTATCTATAATATTAATTTTACATGTAAACTATTAAAAAATAATAGTATATTTTATTATAACTTAAATTTATACAAAAAATATTTAAATATACTAATGTTTTATTAAATATGTTGTTGTACAACTTTACCTCTTATTAGATAATAAGAGCTATAAAATAGGAAAAATAGGCACTGCTTTTACAATATTACCTTAAGATTGATAGCATCATATTGCGCTTAATAAATTCATCTCTATTCCACTGATTTTGATCGTTTTTCCATTGTTTTATTTTCTTTCAGTGAGATGCGCTTGATAGGAGAGGGATGAACTTTCTCAAAACTATTTGCTTAAAAGGGTGGTACAGGGAAGTGTCAATGAAGCCTTATAGATGGGTGTTAAGTGCGGTAATTGAAAGAATAGGGGGGTAAATATAGCAAGGGTGCAAAGACAGGGACTTTTTATAATCTTTTTCTAATATGGTTGTCTGTATATTGTCTAGAAATGTATTTTTCTTAAGCTTTATGGATAAATTCGCGAATAAAATATGGCTGGGAGACTCGTGTGAAGAGGAGGAAAAACCTATTTTGAGTGGAAAAACGTTATATAAAGAGCTTCATGTTGAAGCTTTTAAATGAATAGTGCGTGGCCAATACAATAGCACTTTTATGAGAGATTGTACTTTTATTAAAAGCTCTCCGCTTTTATTATTTTGAACTTTGACATATTCTAGATAAAAATACCTTACATTTTTTCTCTCTCAAAAGGGAAGGGGGGATGAAACAAGTGAAATTATATCAATAAAATATGGGGTGGGTGTAGTTATTTCTAGGTGTTTTTTCTGAAGACTTTGCTTTCACTTGGAGATAAGGCGCTTTATGACATTTTATTTGAGAGAGATGGACACATTCAATCTGATATGTTTCTATGCTTCAAAAAATAACAGCGAGCCTTATCAATCAATAAATCTTGATGCAGATAGTGCTGTAGGGGATCAACAACAAAGCTATTCGAGCAATTTTTTATGAAAGAGTGTCTAGAATCAAAAAGGCAGCGTATTGTGCTGCCTTTTTGTTAAATTGAATAGCATGGCTGTTATTACGGTTTTTATTTAAAACTCATAGCGTATGCCGCCTGAAAAGTTTGCTCCAGAAATACCGGTTTTTTGCAGCTTTTGTTGATAACTGACATCACCGTGAAGGGAGAGATTTTGAGAAAGTTGTGCATTGATGCCAACACCCCCTTCAAGAGAAGTTCCCGTAGCGTCAAGATCAAAGTTTTTGCCTATCTGTATTTTACTATCATCCCCAAAGGCTTTGAGAAGGTTTACCTTTCCATAGAAAGAAAGAGGACGATTCTTTTGAATGGAGACTGTTTTTGTTAGACGTCCACCAATTCGTGCCAACCATTGATGAGGATTTTTCATATCAATTTTTAAGTTATCGACATCGACAAGGGTGTCAAACATTAAACGTTGATACACCAGTTGGGCTTGTGGTTCGAAAGAAACGCCTTCAAGACCCGTTGCAAATTGTTTCCCAATGGTGGCGGCAACACTCAGTGTTTTTGCATTTTTTAACTTTGCGGTATTTCCTCTGATGGCATTGGTGATATGCCCTTTAAGGATACCGTAAGATAAAAGTGCATCAATATAGAAACCACTGTTGTGTTCTATGCTCCCATAGGCTGTCACGGCCCATTTATCCAACGTGCTCTTTCCTGCACCTGCCATATCTTTTGGAGTAAAAGAGAGACGTCCATAGGTGCCGCCCAGCCCTAGATGAGTTGTGGTGTTTTGTCCTTCTAAGGTTGCCAATGCAACACCGGCTTGGAGAGAGGCATAGCGGAAATCAGCTCCATAACCGTATTTGAGAGGACCACGCTTGGAAGATAAGGTTGCTGTATTTCCATAGGTGTTTAAGAAGAATGCGTTCTTTATTCCTAGTCCCAGTCTTTGTCCTATGGCTGACATTCTCATACTGGCTAAAAATTCGTCTTGTTTAGCAATATCGGTTAATCCAGCGTGAAAGAGAGCATTCGGCATTACAATATAGCTTGCTGCTTGTGGAACAAGTTCTTCTGTAGTTAAATCAGGGGCAAGAAAGCCTTTATGTAAGCGGAAATCCCAGAAATTCTCATTCTTTTCATCAAAGAGGTTTTGGTCAATATCGGCCACACCATGGCTTGAGTCTGGTCCGTAACCGGTTAGCGTATATTTATAAGGCAAACCACCTCTTGTGGTATAACCATGCGCTAATTTGAAGGAATCTTCCTTTGCCTCTCCAGAGACTTGAATGAGTGAAAGCCCCCCTATATTAGAAGGATCGGAAGCATTTGTGACACTCTCTTTATCTCCTAAATCGCTTTTGATATAAACTGTTGTGGAGCCTGAAACATCACCGTGAATGAGAAGATGATCGGTTTCTTGCTCTGTGATTGGCGTGCCATCAGTCCATTTTGTATTGAAATAAATTTTTGCGTTGCCTGTTGCATTATAAACGGCTTTGGTATCTGGTTTTCCCGAACCTATATGCAATGTGTGGTAATGACCTTCTGTTGGCTCTTGAAAAATGAGAGAGCTGTCATTGAGGTCGAGAACAGAAATGTCAGAACGTGACCTTTGAGTGATATCAAGCAAATTACCTTCAGCATCTTTCTCTTGTGTGCTGTTTTTTAAGAACCATTGTGTTCCGTTTTTCAGGTCAAAGTGTACGTTTCTCTCTTGTGCAATGTTGGCTCTGCCCTCTAAAGTGGAATGATCTGCATTTAATGTGAAGCTACCGTTGGAGATCTTCTTCATGGTTTCATCATTCCAGAAATTTTTATCGTTGCCAGAAATTTTGTCCCAAAAAATACTATCATCTAATAACATATCGGCGTGGATTTTTGAATTATTAAGATTAATTGTACCGATTGATAGAGTAGGGCTATTTTCAATGCTTTTTGCGGAGAAAGCTCCAACAAGAATTCCAGTGCCATTATCAACGTGAATATTGCTATTGGTCAGATTGATTTCGCTATTTCCATCTATTTGTAGATCATCTAATTTATCTGTATTGTTTTTCGATAAAGCCACTAGTTGCATACCTATGTTTTCTGCTTTTACATCAGTATTTGCTAGGTCAATCTTTCCCCTAGCTGCTGCGAATAGTGCAACTTTTTTGACGTCTATTTCATTTTTAGTGCCATTCTTCATGATAATTGAGGCATCACCAGCTGCAGCAAGACCAAGATCAAAGCTTTCAATGGTTGTGTTACCATTTAATTCAATTTTGCTCTCAGGCTCGTAAGAGCCTACAGCAGTGGTTATTTTTTTGCTCTCACCACCGGTCATTACTAGATCACCACTGGTGATCTTGCTTCCACCGTCTGCATAAAGACCTTCATCAACATTTTGAATGATTGTTTTGCCTGTTAAGTTAATTTCACTTCCAGCGTCTTCTGTCGTTAGACCAGAGCGTGTTGTGTCGGGATCCGAATTGATAGCTTTTCCACCGGTGATATTTAAATCTTCACCGGTAATTTTACCACCATCAGCTGCTCTAAGACCGTCTAAAGTATTGTTGATTGTCGTTTTGCCATGCAATTGAATTGTGCTCTCACCAAGCGCAAGTGCGCCGGTTCCTATACCATCTGTTGTGAGCGTAACATTTGTGGCATCGATCTGTCCTTCGTTTTCTGTCAATAATGCTGCACTGTTACTTTTTGCAGTTGCACTTCCTCCTACCATTATAATTTTTGAATCTGGACCGTCTGCATAGACACTATCTCCATAAGATGATGTGATCGTAGCGTTATTTAAAGTAATGGAACTTCCCTGTTTTGCATATATGCCATCACCTTTGCTTTCAAATGATCCTCCCGAGACTGTTATTGTCGAGTGGTCATCCGCAATTATGGCACTTTCTGCTTTTGTCACGGTTACATTGTTTAAAATGAGGGTACTTTTATTTGCTTCTATTCCATAGTGTAATAGCGCATCATCTTCATCTTTAACGCTTGATATGGTCACATTTTCTAGTTTGTTTTCTTCTCTCTTACTGTTCTCGAAGCTAGCTCCATTATAGAAAGCTTTAATGATTCCCCCCGTCATGCTGATTGCGCCACCATCTTTTACATAAAGTCCAGTGTCTTCAGATGATGTAATTTGGGCATTGTCGGTTAAGGTAATGATACTGTTTCTTTGAGAACCTATAGTTACTTTTTTGCGTCAAATTCCCCTCCAGAAACCGTTATTGTTGATTGATCATCTGCAATTATGGCGCTGTTTGCTTTTGTCACGGTGACATTTGTTAAAGCGACTGTACTGTTTTGGACTGCTAATATTCCATTCAGAAGCAGCGCATCGTCTTTACTGCTTGATATTGTCACATTTTCCAGTTTGTTTTTTTCTCTCTTACTGTTCTCGAAATGAGCGCCAACATTTGAAGCTTTAATGATTCCTCCTGTCATGCTGATTGCACCGTCATTTTGTGCAAGAAGTCCATCGTTCTCAAATGATGTAATTTGAGCATTGTTGGTTAAGGTAACGATACTATTGCCTTGCGAAGCTATTGTCGCTAGTTTTGCATCAAACGATCCTCCAGAGATTGTTATTGTGGATTCATTATCGGCAACTACGGCGTTTTCTGCTTGTGTGACAGTTACATTTGTTAAAGCGACTGTACTTTTATCTGCAGATACTCCTGCGTTCAGAAGTGCACCGTCTTTATTACTTAATATAGTCACATTTTCCAGTTTATTTTTTTCGCTGTTACTTCCTTTAAAACCAGCACCAAACTCTGAAGTTTTAATGGTTCCCCCCATCATGCTGATCGCGCCACCATCTTTTGCATAAAGCCCAGTGTTTTCAGATGATGTAATTTCGGCATTGTCAGTTAAAATAATCGTACCATTATTTTTCGCAGTTATTGTCGCTAGTTTTGCATCAAACGATCCTCCAGAGATTGTTATTGTAGACTCATTATCTGCAACTACGGCGTTTATTGCTTGAGAGACAGTTACATTGGTTAAAGCGACTGTACTTTTATCTGCAGATACTCCTGCGTTCAGAAGTGCACCGTCTTTATTACTTAATATAGTCACATTTTCCAGTTTATTTTTTTCGCTGTTACTGCTTTCAAAGTCAACACCATTATAGAAAGCTTTAATTGTTCCTCCCGTCATACTGATCGCGCCACCTGTTTCGGCAAGAAGTCCATCGTTCTCAGATGATGTAATCTGTGTAACGTCAGTTAAAATAACAGTGCTGCCTTTTCCAGCGTATATCGTTGCCTTTTTTGCGTCAAATGATCCTCCAGAGACTGTTATTGTAGATTCATTATCGGCAACTACGGCGCTTTCTACTTGTTTTACAGTTACATTTTTTAAAGCGACTGTACTATTTTTGTCTGCAGATACTCCTACGTTCAGGAGTGCACCGTCTTTATTACTTAATATAGTCACATTTTCCAGTTTATTTTTTCGTTGTTACTGCCTTCAAAGCCAGCACCAACCTTTGAAGTTTTAATGGTTCCCCCCGTCATGCTGATTGCGCCACCATCTTTTGCATAAAGTCCGGAGTTCTCGGATGTAATTTGAACGTTGGTGTTTAAAGTAATGGTACTGCCATTAAGAGCGCCTAATGTTACCTTTTGCGTTTCAAATGATCCTCCAGAGATTGTTATTGTAGAGTTATTATTTGCAACTACGGCATTATTTGTTTGTGTCACTTTTACATTTTCTAAAGTGATGGTACTGTTTTCAGTTTTTATTCCAGCGTGTAGTGGTGCATCATCTTTACCACTCGATATGGTCACATTTTCCAGTTTGTTTTCTTTGCTATTACTGTTTAAGAAGTGAACGCCAGTGTCAGAAACTGTAATAGTGCCCCCTGTCACTTGAAGTATCGCGTCATTTTTTACTTCAAGACCCAAACGGATGTCAGAATCCGTTCCTTTAATGGTTGTGTTATCGCCCTTTAATTCAATTGAACTGCCTTTACCTTCAGTGCTTATAACGTAAATGTTTGTGTTTGAGTTTGTGTCTTTATTTCCAGTTACCTTCAAATCAGTTCCGATAATTTGACCGTTTTTTAGAGCATGAAGAGTCTCATAAGTGGCATCTTTGATCTCTTTTTTTTCTCCAGAAACTTCAAGAGATTCAGCATGAACATTGAATTGGATATTAAACAGCACAATAGCTGCTGTTGCCATAGATGACAGAAGGGATTTTTTATACACGAATGCTCTCCTTTTAAAGCCCCCAATATTATTCCCCGCACTCTTCAAAAGAAGAACAGAAATAGATATTGCTTTTCATTAATTACTCATAGCTTTGATAATTTATTTTTTTTTCTCTGTCAAAGTTAAAGTTGAATTTATCGTTAAATACGCAATATTTAAGTTTAATTTATAATGTATTTTTTTAGTATAGTTAAAAATACTTTTTCGTATTTAGTGCAATATTATAAGGCATGGAGAATTTCCTCATGATATTTTATTAATGGTCAGATGTGCTTTGATGCCAATATTCATGGGTATATTAAAACAAGAGAGGAATGGCAGAACAGAATAATACAAGAAACAGAATGAGGAGAGAGAGCATGCAAGATCCTTTGCTGATGTTAGGACCGCATCAATTTTATGTGGACTGGTTAAATTTCCAATCTTTTGAGGAAGAGTTTTCTGCCTCGTGGGTTTGCTGAGAACGTTTTGGTGGGGCCCCTAGTTTGCAATTTACCGGCTATGGCAATGATCCCAAAACCCTCCACGGGGTATTGTTTCCAGAAGAGTTTGGAGACCGTGTTGCCATTGATGCCATCACCAGAACCATTCGTGCTGCAAAACCGGTTCAGATGATCCGTTGGATGCGTGATGATAGCTACAGTGCCTTAATGCATGGCTCTGTGGTCATTACCCATATTCGTAAAGACCATGATTACATTAACCGCTCTGGTCAATCGGGGCGCATTCGCTATTCCATTAGCCTGTTGCCGTTTTTTGATGGGGGAAAACCGCAAGGTCAGTATCAAATAGGGCAATATCAGGGGGGACAAGAGGAGGACACCCCATGAAGATCCCCGCAAAGCAGTTTGTGATCGAATTAGAGGATATGAGTTTAGACTTGATTTGTTATCACCATGCCTTGTCTGTTTTAGGAGACCGGCGGCAAGCGGGTTTATTAAAAGGTTATTTAGAAGCCACGCTGGAGGCTAATCCAGAAATTGCGGGGTATGGGGCTTTTTTGCCGCGGGGCTTAAAAGTCTTTTTGCCTGAATTTGTCTCATGCGAAAAGAACAGTGTGGTCAAACGGCTATGGGATTAATGCGCACATATCCCTTTATTGAGGTAAGGGTGGGGGAGAAACTTGTTCATGAGGTTTTTTACCAACGTCTTTTAACGGCAACCATTACAGACAATGCGAGTAATGAAGCCGATAGCTTTGAAGCAGAATTTGATGACAGTGGCAATGATTTAGAGATCCCCTCCAGTAA
>NZ_CABFVS010000029.1 GCF_902150025.1 Bartonella massiliensis | reverse complement strand
TCTGTTAAACCCATCTCACCCGCTGCTGCTTATATTGGTGGCAAAAGAAAATTAGCCAAAACCATTATCAAGATTATCGAGGATATTCCGCATAGCATTTATGCCGAACCTTTCGTTGGCATGGGAGGAATATTCTTTAGACGGAAATTGATACCCCCTACTGAAATTATCAATGATCGTTTAGGAGATGTGGTGAATTTTTTTCGGGTATTACAACGCCATTATCACCCTTTTATAGAATTTTTGCAGTTTCAAATAAGCAGCCGTGAGGCATTTGAACGCTTAAAGACACAAAATCCAGAAACGCTTACGGATTTAGAACGGGCTTTAAGATTTTTATATTTACAGCGATTAAGCTTTAGTGGGAAAGTAGCAGAGCGTACGTTTGGAGTTGCGACAGACCATGATGCGCGGTTTAATGCTTTGAAACTTGAAAGTGTCTTAAAGCTTATTTACCGCCGTTTAGCGGGTGTTACCATTGAACATTTAGATTGGTCTGATTTTATTGTGCGTTATGACCGGCCAAACACTTTATTTTATCTTGATCCACCTTATTTTGGTGTTGAGGATTATTATGGCAAGGACTTGTTTAAGCGAGAGGATTACCAGACGATGTCTATGCTGCTTGCACAATTAAAAGGGAAGTTTCTTCTCTCTCTCAATGATGTGCCAGAGATACGTAAAACTTTTAGCCAGTTTACCTTAAAAGAGGTGAGAACAACTTATTCCTGTAATTTGTCAAATAATGCGATTCCGGCAAAGGAACTCATCATTACCAATTGTGATTTATAGGAGCAGAGAAAAAGATTCATCAAAGGGGCTTTAAACACCCTTTGAAAGGTCTTTGAAGACCCTTTGAGAACCCCTTGTAGTTTGACACTAGGTTTTGTACTAAGTGGGATTAGGTGGGATTAGATAGGAATACGTGATAATTTGTTGTTTTTATGTATAAAATTTAGCATTAAAAGCGTGTTTTGTCAAAATGAATTTTGACACCTAAAATTGCAAAAAATGGTAAAAAAGAGCGAAAATCGGAATTTGAGCGTAAAAATGAGAAAAGGCTTTGAAGATTTTTAAAAAGTCTGTGAAAGCCCAGAAAACCGCCTTTGAAGACCCTTTGAAAAAAATCCGATAAAGTGTGAAGCACATTGCAAAATCAGCCAAAAATAACCAAAAAAGCAAAAAAGATTTTCACCTATAGGTGATTATCTATTTTTAGAGGTAATTTATATTTATAAATCAAATTGTTACATAACTTTTCTAATGTAAAAAGATTTTCATATCGATTTTTCATTTTAAAGAAGCATTAAGCCGTATCTTGTGTAGTTTCTAGATGTGCTCTTTCAGCTTCTATTTGGCGCTTTAAATGAATCTTAAGAAGAGGGAAACTTGCTTCGACTTCTTCTGTGTCGTTGATGTTTTGAACCAGCTCTTGCAGTTTTTTATAAAGTTCCGCCGCGAGTTCCGCTATATCTTCGGGGGGGAGTTTTATATTTTCATTGCGATAGGTTGTATAAGCTATGCGACCAAGTTTTTTCATGAGACCATTAGGAATGGTAGGTGCTTTAAAACCCGCTGCTTTTGCTTTTGCCATGTCACTAAACATTTCACCTTCTCCAGTGACGAGCCAATCTAAGGATATTCCACAACGATCTTTATATATTCGCAGTATAGATGCAGGAGGTTCTCGTAATCCCGTTTCATAATTGCGCATAGTCGTTTCGGGGATTTCAAAATGTTTAGCGAATTGCTTGCGCTCCGTAAAACCAAGGGTGTGCCGTATTTCACGCAATCGTTTTGCAAGTTCTGTTGCAGGTTCTTTTTCAGGGCGTGCCAAAAAAAATCACTCCAAATGACATTTGGGTATTTACAAAAGCCTATTTAGGCTGTATACCTATTATTACCGCCCGATATAGAGGGCAGATATTTTACAATTAACCCCACAAAAAACGGATGTGGGAGCATCCGTTTGAAGCAGGAGCGAAAGTTTATGACTATCACACAAACATGCATTCAAGTATGGGATCGCCATAGTATTTTAGCCGAGCTACGCCGCCGGAACATGACTTTGGCGGAGCTCGCGAAAGCTTATCAACTCTCGTCATCCAGTGTTCAACACATTTGGACACGGTCTAACGAGAAAGCCGAACGCGCCATTGCCGATTTTATCGGTTTGCCCGTCGAGCAGGTTTTTAGCGACCGCTACCCTAAAAGTCGCCGTCGCATTTTTAAAGCAGCAAAACATGCCAATACGGATTCTGTTGTTTCTTCCCTATCACGCGGTAATGCTGCTTAAGCTTTAGGCTCTGCGTGTTAGCGCATTTGCCATGTATTTAGATACCATAAGATAAAAAGGTTTATCAATGTCTAAAGATCAATACAAAATAGGCAAGAGAAATTGCACACTGTTGCCGCATCAAGCAGCCGATTGGATGGGTTGTTTTTTTAGGTTAGGTGGTCAAATTTTCTTTATCGGGGGTGGTTATGGTTGCGGCTTATAATTTATGGACCCCAAAGGCTAAAAGAGAAATTTTTAATCCGTATTCGGAAGCTGAACGGTTACAAATGATGCTTTCCTGTTCTTTAAAAGCGGTGAGTGGTGGATTTCGGCATTTGCCAATCCGGTATATTATTGACCCTCCGCATGGCTTGTTTGATGCGGTATTAGCACGACAGATTGCTATTCATATTTTGCATTATCAGTTTGAGGTTCCGCGGCGGCGTATTGTTGCCATGCAAACACGCAAGCAAACTGCTATTTTCCTTGCTTTGCAAGTCATTAATCGGCGTTTGGAAGAGCCTGTATTTGCTAAAGCCTATCGAAGGTGGGCTGGGCGTGCAATGGATTTGTTTTTACGAGAAATGGATAAGGCGGTTGGATAATGGCACGGTTTCAAGAGATTGCGTTAGATTTGATTGTTGTACCGGAGCGTATACGCCCTGTTGATGATGAGCATGCCAAGGCGCTTGCCCAATCAATGGCACGAGAAGGGTTGATGAATCCGATTACCGTGCGCCATACGCCCAATGCGAAAGAGGGGCATTATACGTTGATTGCGGGGGCGCATCGATTACGGGCGGCTGAGCTTTTAGGGTATAGCGCTATTGAAGCGGTTGTGGTGCAAGCCGATAAAGAAAATGCTGCGCTTTTAGAGGTTGCGGAAAATTTGTTTCGCAATGAATTGTCAGTGATTGACCGCGCTTTGTTTGTGCAGACGTACCGCGAATTGTGGGAAAAGAAGTACGGGGAGATTCAACGTGGTGGTGACCATGGTAATCAATATACAAAGGACAAAGTGGCAAAAGGACAAGTTGTCCCTTTGCCAAAAGATGGTTCTACAGAGCACCATGAAACTGGGTGTGAAGGGGATGAAAAATCAAAGGTGCAAGTTGCACCTTTGATCGGTGATGGTGCGCATTTAGAGCAATTGGTGCAAGTTGCACCTATTGCTCAAATAGAGGGAAAGGATGGCAAAGGGACAGTTTTATCTTTTGCTAAACATGTGGCGGACCGCATTGGTTTGTCTTCAAAATCCGTAAGACGTCTTAACAGCATTGCCCAACATTTACAGCCGGAGTTGCGGTCTGTTTTGCGGGGGACTGCTTTGGCGGATAATCAAGCGCAGTTGTTGAAGTTGGCGAAGATGGAGCCGGTTGCGCAACGGCGGGTGGCGATTGCTTTGCAACAGGTTGAGGGGGATTTACGGCGGGCTGTTGATTTGGTCAATGGGATTAATATACCCCCGAAAGTTAATGAACAGGAACGGATTTTTGCTCAATTGTTGGGGGTATGGCAGAGAGCGGATGCACAGACACGGGCGCGGTTTTATGATTATTTGAATAAGCAATCGGGGGAGGAGCAGGCATGAAGACGCGTGGTTCCCATCAACTTGATTTTTTTCAACGTCCGGTTTTCCCCTGTCGTGAACCTGTTGCGCAGATTGATTTAGAGCGGTTTCGCTCTCGCATTAAGCGGGCTATGGCGCGGGCTTTGCGAGAATGCCGCTATGAGCGCAGTGAGATTGCAGAGCGTATGGCGCATTATTTAGGCATTGGTTGTTTAAGTAAGGCGAGTTTGGATGCTTATGTTGCTGAAAGTAAGCAGGTGGATATTTCCTTGCCACGTTTTAAAGCTTTTGTGCGGGCGACGGGTGCCTTTTGGCTTTGGGATGAGGTGGTGAGTGAGGATGGTTTGCTGTTGTTGCAAGGGGATGAAGCGCGTTTGGCAGAAATTGCAAGATTGCAGCAGGAACAGCGTGAGATTGCCGCACAATTAAAAGCGATGCGTGCGGTTCCGGTGCGTATTAGACGGGGGCAGCCATGAAGGAATGGTTTAGTATTGCTGAGTTGGCTGAAGCGGCTTTGCCAGGATTGCCGCAGACAAAAATTAGTCTCAATAATCTTGCGCTTAAGAAATGGCGTTTGAATACACAATTGTTTCGTCAAACAGTAGGTAAGACCAAGCCGGTTTGGGAGTATCATATCTCTTTATTGCCGGAGGGGGCGCGGGCGGCGTTGTTGTTGCGGGAGGGGAGTGTTGATGTTTTGCAAAAGGCAGAGGAAAAGAGACAAAAAGAAGCGCTTTGGGCGCGTTATGAAGGGCTTTCAAAGGCGCATAAAAGCCGTTGTGAACAACGTTTGAAGGCGCTTTGTTTTTGGGAAGATTTACTCCATGCCGGTATGGGGGTGCATGATGCGGCAAGCCGATGTGCGGTTCAGTTTGGGGTTAGCCGGATGTCGCTTTTTAATTGGCGGCAGATGGTTGAAGGTGTTGACCGCTGTGATTGGTTGGCAGCGCTGGCGCCTTGTTATGGTGAGGAGACTGCTTCGCCGTTTGCACCCTGTCATGAGGGGGCTTTTGAGATTTTATGTTCGGATTATTTACGCCCTTCTCGCCCTGCATTTTCGGCATGTTATCGGCGGATGGTTGGGGTTGCGCGTGAGAAAGGTTGGGCGCCGATCCCTTCAGAGCGGGCGTTACGTCGTCGTTTTAAGGCACAAGTTTCCAAAGCGGTTGTGGCTTTAGCGCGTGAGGGCGAGGAGACGGCAAAAAAGCTTTATCCCGCCCAACGGCGTGATCGGCGTGCCTTGCATGCAATGGAAGCGGTGAATATGGACGGGCATAAGTTGGATGTTTTTGTGAATGTTCCTTGGGGCTCGAAGCCTGTACGGCTTTATTTGATTGCCATTCAAGACCTTTATTCAGGCAAGATTTTATCGTGGCGCTTATCAGATGCTGAGACTTGGGAAATCGTACGCTTGGTGATTGGGGATATGGTGGAAGCTTATGGGATACCGGAGCGTATGACTTTGGATAATGGGCGTGCTTTTACCAGCAAATGGATTTCTGGGGGTGTGCAAAACCGCTTTCGTTTTAAGATTAAGGCGGATGAACCGCAGGGTCTTTTGACCAGTTTGGGTATTCAATTGCAATGGACGACCCCTTATAGCGGGCAGTCAAAGCCGATTGAGCGGGCATGGCGTGATTTGGCAGAAGCGATTTCTAAACACCCGTTATGTGCGGGGGCTTATACGGGGAATAAACCGGATGCTAAGCCTGAAGATTATGGTAAGCGGGCGATGGATTTGGAAGAATTTAAAGCCCATGTTGGGGCGCAGATTGTGGCGCATAATGCGCAAGCAGGACGTAAGGCGCTGACATGTGCGGGGCGCAGTTTTGATGAGACTTTTGCAGAAAGTTTAAAGGCAGAAGGGACGATTGTTCGTCAAGCAACAGCAGCTCAGAGGGCTTTATGGCTTTTGACTTCAGAAGCATTGCGTACGCAAAAGGGGACGGGTGAGATTCATTTTTATGACAATCGCTATTGGGCGCGGGCGTTGAATAGCTATGCGGGAGAGAAGGTGATTGTGCGCTTTGACCCTGATCATTTGCATCAAGATTTGCGGGTTTATGATTTGAATAATCAGTTGCTTTGTTTGGCGCCTTGCCTTGCGGATGTGGGTTTTTACGACCAGCAGGCAGCACGTTTGAATGGGCGTTTGCGTAAAGAATATGTGAAGGCAGTTAAAGCAGAAAAGCAGTTGGCGGCAAAACTTGCGCCGGATCAATTGGCGGATGTTTATGCAAAAGTTGCAAGGAGGGGGGATGATGCACAATCTAAGCGTCCTGTTTCCCCAAAGGTAAGCCGCTTGATGCCAAAGAATGCGGGGAGTCTGGCTTTAAAAGCTCCTGATGCGGTTTTAGGGGATGATGAGGCTTTGGATTCCCGAGAATTTAGTCAACATTTGCACCAAGCTTTAAGACGCCTTAGCGCTTCAAGTGAGGTACATGAAGTGATCAAGTTTCCTAGAAGATAGGAAAGGAAGGGGGGGGACTTACAAGAGTGCCTACAAGGGGGGCTGGTTTTGTATCGCGTACCAGCTTGAATCGTTAACAAAGAAAGGGGGGAGGAGAAGTCTTAATCCATTTCAATATTTTAAATCAATACAATTAAGTTTTCAGGTGTCTTTGCCTTGATTTGAGCGCGGAGCCGTGAAGTTAGCAAGTTCCCCGATGTGTAAGAAAGAGAGGGGGATTTGTCAGGGAGCCGGTTTGTGTTTTGCGTACGGCTTTAAATGTTCATTGAAGAGAAAAGATAAGGGACAAGGCCCTAGTCCTTCCCCTTATCATTTGTCTAAATCAATACAAGAGGGGAATATATATGAAGTACGCGATAAATGCAACCGTTGATAAAAATCCTTGGGCTCGACCTAAAAAACAGCCCGATGAAGAAACCCAAAACTGCAATAGTGATGATATTGCTTTATGGAATGCACTTGTGGATTCAGTGATCGCTCTGGCACAGACGAATGGCTGGACTAAAGCAGAAGTAGCACGGCGCATAGGTATGCCGGATGGCACCTTTTCGCAGTGGTATGCGGGTAGTTATGCGGGAAAATTTGGCAAGCAAAATGCGAAGGTTCAACAATGGGTTGACGCATTAAAAGAAACAGCAGGGCTTTTGGAGATGATACCAGAAAAGCCAGCGTTTCGAAAGAACCGTATAGCTTGTGAAATCATTGATACGCTAACACTGGCGCAAAGTACGGGGGATATGGTGATGATTACCCTTGATGCGGGCAGTGGCAAAACGGAAACTTGCCGCTATTACCGCGCGACCCGCCCGCATGTTTATCTGGTCACAGCAAGCCCGCATACGCGCAGTGTTCATGGCATTTTGAATGATATGGCAGCAGAATTAGAAGTGGTGGAATATAACCCTGCGCGTCTGACGCGTGCTATTGGTAAAAAGTTAGAGCGTGTGGGTGGTGGAACATTGTTGATCGTTGATGAGGCGCAAAATTTAACGGATGAGGCGATTAATCAGTTGCGTCACTTTGTTGATATCAATGGCACAGGGCTTGCTTTGGTTGGCAATGATGAGATTTCGGGGCGTCTCGTGCATCGTCAAAATGGACCTTCTTATGCGCAAATTAAAAGCCGTTTGGCGATGCATTTGAAGCGGCGCAAACCTTATAGTGAAGATATTGCAGCGCGCATTCATGATTGGGGGATTGAAGATGCTGGGGCGATAAAGTTTTTGACTGGTATTGGTTTGAAAGCTGGGGCTTTGCGGCAGATTGATAAAACCATGATGTTGGCACGCATGGCAGCGCTTGGAGATGGGGGTGAGGAAGTAACACTGAAACATGTCAAAGCCGCATGGAAAAACCGTGATGTGGGGGAATTGGCATGATGAGCTTAAGCCCTAAGGAATTATCCGATACGCTTGTTGGTCTTTATGATGATTATCAAAGTGGTTTGGATATTGCAGCAGAACTTAAATTGTGTGTTGATTTGGCTTTATCGCTTGAATTGGAGTTGAGTGTTCACCGTTTGGGGGAAGCAGATGCGGTTTTGGAACAAGAAGTTTCAGAAGTTTTATCTGAGTGTGAAGGTTCTCATGCGGATACAGATAAGAGCAATCGTGTGATTTATATGGATTTTGGAGGAGATAAATAATGGAACGGAACCCTTATATGGTGAGAGATTGCTTGATTGCTCTGCGCTCTGGCTTTTTGAAATATGAAACAGATGGGATTTTTTTGCATGGACAAGATGTTCGAGAATTGAATGCGTATTTACGGCGCTTAGCAGGCTATAACCACATTTTAGGTCATGAGCTTATGCGGTGTCGTTGGCAATTGAAAGCGGGATACGACCCTTTATCGGGTGTTGTTTTGCCGTTTCGTCGTTTTCAAGAAAAGAAGGAGGAGTTCTGCGATGAATAAACAGATTGAACTTGAAGGTGTGCGTTATATGAAGGATGCGAAAGGCGCTTTGGTGCCGGTGGATATGATCCGCCCTGCGGATTTGCTGGAAGATGAGACGGTGCGGAAGGTTATGGGGTATGCCAAAGAATTGTCAGCACGGATTGCGCGTTTTAACAGCCATACGATTGCGGATTTGAGTGATTTTGATAATTTGCTTGCGCAAGAATATGGTGTAGCGCGGCGTGGTAAAAAGGGCAATTGTACTTACACAAGTTTTGATGGTTTGCAGCGTATTAAGGTGCAGGTACAAGAAAGCTTTGATTTTGGTCCGCAATTGCAAATTGCCAAAAGCCTTCTTGATGAGTGTTTGAATGAATGGTCTGCGGATGCGCGCCCGGAAATCCGCGCGATTATTACGCGTGCTTTTAATACGGATAAAGAAGGCAAGGTGAATCGGGGTGAAATTTTTATGTTGTTGCGCTTGGATATTAGTGATCCCCGTTGGAGGGAAGCGATGCGGGCGATCCGTGAAGCCATTCGTGTGACGACCTCTAAGGAATATGTGCGTTTTTATGAACGAGACACATTAGAAAGCCCTTGGCGTGCGGTGACTCTTGATATGGCGAAGACGTGAGGGAAACCATGTCTTTAGCGGCTATTCATATGGGAAGGCGTGCTTTAGCGCTTGATGATGAAACCTATCGGGCGATGCTTTATCGCCTGACAGGAAAATATTCGGCAAAAGATTTGAGTGTTTTAGAGAAGCGTTTGGTGATGGATGAAATGCAGGCTTGGGGCTTTAAGCCGAAGAGACAAGTTTTAGAGGGCAAATATGCCAAAAAGCTTCAAGCTTTATGGATTGCAGGGTGGAATCTTGGCATCATTCGTGATCGTTCAGATCAAGCCTTAGTTCGCTTTGTCAAAAGACAGACAGGGATTGATCATATTCGTTTTTTACGCGATAGTGACGACGCGGGAAAAGCCATTGAGGCGTTGAAAAGCTGGTTGCAGCGTGAGGGTGGGGTTGACTGGAAAGGGAAAAAGATTCAAGATTCTTGGCAAAAGATGCCAGGATATTTGATTTTGCGTGCCCAATGGAAACGTTTGAATCCCGATGTTGTGTTTGACCCAGTGTTTGATGGGGAAGCGTTTCATCAAAGTGTTATGGCGTTAAGTGGTAAAGCTTTGGGCGAGATGAGTGGGGGCGATTTTATGCACGTTATGAATGTTTGGGGGCGGAAAATCCGAAAAGGTGTTAAAAGCGAGGGGTAAGCATGCATGCACGAGGAAATCTATAGCGATTTTCCTGCCTTATTGCGTGAAATAGCCGATGTTGCGGGCAGTGAGGCGGCATGGAATATGATGCGTGCTTTTGGCGGACGAGAGGTTTATATCCCTGGGCGTCTTGAGAATGCGGATTGGTTGATTGAAATTGTTGGGTTTGAAGAGGCGCAGCAATTGATCAACCATTTTTGTTTTAATGGTTCGGGTGTGCGCCTTCTTATCCCCCTTGGTAGAGATGCTGAACGGCGGCAAAAAATGATGCAAGCGCTGCAAAAAGGCTGGTCGGTAGATGATGCGGCGGCTGTTTCTGGTATGCATGTGCGTACAGCCTATCGCTTGAAGAAGAGAATTTCTTCAAAAGAGCCACAAGGTTTATTATTTCCAGAGTTTTATGAGTATTGAGAGTTTTGACTGACAGTGTCAGGCTTATATGGGGGGCGTGAGATTTCATAAACTGCGGATGAATTTTATTCATTGAGTGGTTTTTTTATGATTTCAATAGATGCTTCTTTTCTTCATCAACTTGCGCCTAAGCTGGCGCATCATGCACGCCAAGATTATATTATTGTTGAGATGGCACGTTTCTTGCCTAAAGCTTTATCTTATGGAGCACTCACCACACCTTTGCGTATTGCGCATTTTTTAAGCCAATGCGCCCATGAAAGTGATGGCTTTTTTACCCTTTGTGAATATGGATCAGGGCGTGCTTATGAAGGACGGCGTGATTTAGGCAATGTCACCCCTGGTGATGGTGTGCGCTTTAAAGGTCGTGGTTTAATTCAATTAACGGGGCGTAATAATTATCGCCGTTTTACGCAGTTTTTGGGTTCGGTAGAGAGCCAAGCGGTTGATTGTGAGGCTTTTCCAGAAGTGGTGGAACAGTTTCCAGCCGCTCTTTGGTCGGCTGTGTGGTTTTGGCAGGGGAAAGGCTTGAACAAGCTTGCTGATCAAGATGATGTCGTGAGGATTACCAAAGCCATTAATGGGGGGAAAAATGGTCTTGTTCAGCGGTTGACGTATCTTAATCGGGCAAAAAAGCTTTTAGGGCTTTCATGCGAGGTGACGTCATGAAGCCATCGTATCGGGGGTCTCGACGTTATTTATGGTGGTCCTTTTGGTTTGCTTGGGGGGTTATTTTTTTGCTGATTTTGGGTGGTTTGTTTGGAGGGGCTCACATTGTTGATATGGCAGCCATTTCTATTCCTTCCATGGTGGCGATTATCGTTGGGAATTTGGGGGTGCATCGCGGTTTTGGTTCCTTGGACTTTTCCAATAGCAAGCCCTTCAATCGCCTCAAGAGCAACAAGTATGGGGGCAATGATGATTTATGGAGGGGGAGAGGGTGAATGTTTAATCCTTCCTTAAAGCTGTCTTTTGGGGTGCTTTTTTTTGCGCTTTTGCTTTTCGCGTTGTTTGGTTGGATGAAGGGGCAAATTTTAAAAGCAGAAAAAGCGCGTGATGCGTATTGGCGCTTAGAAATTGCCAAGGTTTCCCTACAAGCAGAGCTTGAACAGAAGCAACAAAGAGAAGCCGCACAAAGAGCAGAGCTTCAAGCACAAGTGGTGATTTCTGCTTTAAGACAAAGGCTTACAAAAATGGAGGAGGTCAATGCAGTATTGCCAACTACTGGCGGTGGCATTGGGCTTGAGCGTGTGCGCTTGCTCAATACCCAAGCCAAGGGATAGTTTTTCTTATCAGTTTTTATCGGTTGAACTGCCGCCTGTTGTTCGCATGGTGTGTGCCCGCCCTTCTCTGTTGCCCGAACGCGCTTTGAATGCACGCGAAGTGGTGCATTATTGGAGCCGTGATCGTGCTGCTTTATTGATCTGCGAACAGCACAGACGAGCAGCTGTCAAAGCCATTTTAATGAAGTCAAGGAGGGGGTCGTGAATTTGGATATTAGTGTGGCCAATGGCTGGCTTTCGTTGTTGTTATCCATTGTTGCCATTTCTGGGGTTTTAAAAGCTTATTTTTCTTCTGGTACGAAGGAAATGCTGAAAGACATGATGGTGCTTAAAGAGCGTGTGCAAAAGTTAGAAACGGAGATGGATTTTTTGCCTGATCGTGATGCCATGCAAAGGTTGGAAGTGAATATAGAACGCTTAAATGGGCGCCTCAATACGTTTTCTGCACAGTTGCAACCGGTGGCAGCCATAGGTGAGCGCTTGCAAGAGTTTTTATTGGAGAATGCCAAGAAATGAAAGCAGATATGGATAAAATCATTCGTGAAGAAGCGCGGTTGATTATTTTAAAAGGGCTTGCTTGTGAGCGCAGCGAAACATTATCGAGTGCGATGATTGAGCGGCTTTTATACAGTTATGGTATCCGGCGTGATCGCGATTTTGTGCACAATGAACTGGCTTTTATGGAAGAGCAAGGCGCTGTTACATTAAAATGTGTGGGATCTGTTTTGCTTGCGGCTTTAACAGAACGGGGAGCGCGTCATTTAGATCGTAGCTTTTCCATTGAGGGGATTAAGCGTCCCAAACGTTCATCAATAAAAGACGAGGTGAGGGATGCGCAAGGTCGGGCGTGGGCGCTTAACGGCGATTGATTTATTGCCACAAGCTTGTGATCAAATTATTGCAGAGGCGGCTGAAGCTTTAAATGGGCGTGAAAAGACGCAAAAAGCCATTTATGATGAATTTAAAGCGGCTTTGAAGGCTTTAAAAAAAGAAACAGATCTCAATTTTTCCATTCCCTCCTTTTCGAGTTTTAATCGTTATTCTTTGCGGCTCGCGGTGATGTCACGGCGCTTAGAACAAACGCGCGAAATAGCAGCAAGCCTTTCACAGCGCTTTGATGCCAAAGCTTCTGATAATATTACTTTGTTAACAGCTGCAGCGATTAAAGAGCTTATTTTTTCCACGTTAAGCAGTGGGAAAAGCCTTTCGCCAAAGGCAGCCCAAGAGTTGGCGAATGCGCTTAAAGGGGTGTTGGCTGCTGAACATTTGTCGACCACCAGACGGCAAAGATTAGAGAAGGATTTTACAAGTAAGGCAAGTAAAGCGGTTGAGGTGGCAGCAGCAGCAGCGGGGCTTTCAGAAGAGACGGCACGGGCTATTCGCGCGCAGGTGTTGGGGATAAAACATGACTGAGGGGCGTGAGACTTTTAAACAAACTCCTTTAAAAGATGCTGCGGTTGATGATCGTTTGGGTTTTGATCTTTGGCAGACAAGTGCTTGTCTCAAAGAGAAAGATCCCTTAGCTGAAGGGGTTTTAATGGCGCATCAACGGGCATGGATTGAGGATAAATCCCCCTTAAAGTTGGTTGAAAAAGGGCGCCGGACCGGCATTACTTTTGCTGAGGCTCTAGATGATACGCTGATTGCGGCGGCAACTGTTAAAGCAGGGGGGGATAATGTTTTTTACATTGGCGATACCAAAGAAAAGGGGCGTGAATTTATTGGCTATGTGAGCCATTTTGCCAAAGCGATTACCAGCCACAGTGGGGATGTGGAGGAATTTTTATTTCCAGATCAAAAAGAAGATGGGTCGACAAAATATATCTCTGCTTATCGGGTACGGTTTGCTTCGGGATTTCGTATTGAAGCGCTCTCCAGCCGTCCAGAAAATATTCGCGGACTCCAGGGCATTGTGGTGATTGATGAGGCGGCGTTTCATCAGGATGTGCGCTCTGTTTTGGATGCGGTGAATGCTTTGTTGATTTGGGGGGGCAAAATCCGTGTGATCTCCACCCATAATGGGGTGCTTAATCCTTTCAATGAATTGATCCGTGAGGCGCGAGCGGGCAAAATTCCTTTTTCGGTGCATCGTTACCCTTTTCAGATGGCGGTTAAAAATGGCTTGTTTAAACGGGTTTGTGCCATGAAGGGGGAGACATGGAGTTTAGCTTCCCAACAACAATGGGAGACGCAAATCCGCGCTTCTTATGGGGTGCGGTTGAGTGCTATGCGGCAAGAATTGGATGCCATACCAGCTGATCAAGAAGGGGCGGCTTTAACGCGTTTGCAGATTGAAAATTGTTGTGCGCGAGATATTGCGGTGTTGCGTTTTGCTTGTGTGGATGATTTTAAAAATCAATCGGATGATCAACGAAGTCAAGCAGCTTTTGCTTGGTGTGAGACGCATATAAAGCCTCTTCATGTTAAGCTTGATCGGCGGCGTCAACATGTTTTTGGGGTTGATTTTGCCCGCAGTGGTGATGCGACATCAATTGTGGTGATGGAGGTGGGGCAAGATTTGGTGCGCCGTGTGCGGTTTATGGTGGAATTGCGCAATATGCCGTTTGATCAACAAAGAGAGATTTTATTTTATGGGGTGGGGGGCTTGCCACGTTTGTTGGGTGGCGCGTTAGATGCACGGGGCAATGGGGCTTATTTAGCGGAAAAAGCAGCACAACGTTATGGGGCGTGTGTGCAAGAGGTTCAATTGTCACAAAGTTGGTATGGCAAAGAAATGCCGGCTTATTTAGAAGCTTTTGGGGATAGGATGATTGTTTTGCCGCGTGATGGTGATGTGGTTGCTGATCATCAAGCACTTGCTTATGTCAATGGCATTGTCAAAATTCCAGACAATCATCGTTTTAAAGGCAGTGATGGTTTTATGCGCCATGGGGATAGTGCGATTGCTTGTGCTTTGGCTTATTTTGCCAGCCGTCAGACGCCGGAAATTTACGAATATACGCCCGTTCTGGATGTTTATAGCTTTGATGAAAACCCGCTCTTTTTAACAACAAGATCAAAGATCTACTGAGGGAATTGATAAGATGGTACAATTGGTTGATCAATGGGGCAAAGCTCTTCAAGTGAAGGGATTGGGGAGGGAGGTTGCAAGCCCTACCATTGGGGGTGTTCGTGATGTGTGGTCACAAACTGTTGTCAGTGGTCTGACCCCTGTTCAACTTGCCAATATTTTGCAGCAGGCAGCAGGAGGGACGCCCGAACAATTTTTTCAACTGGCTGATGATATGGAAGAGCGTGATTTGCACTATCGTGCGGTGCTGGGTATGCGTAAAAATGCCCTTACCGGTGTAGAGCCTGGGGTGATTGCGGCAAGCAACAGTGCGCAGGACAAAAGAATAGCCGATGCGGTGCGCGAGGTGATTAGCGCGCCTACTTTTGTTGATGATTATGTGGCAGATTTGTTAGATGCTTTGGGTAAAGGCTATGCGATTGTTGAGACCTTGTGGGACAAGAGCGCTAAGGAATGGTGGCCGGTTGCTTGGCGGTGGCGTGACCAGCGGTTTTTTCAGTTGGACAGGCGAGATGGCTTTCATTTGCGTTTAAAAGAAGAGGGATCTCTTCATGGCACAGAGTTGCCTGCTTATAAATTTTCCATTCACCGCCCCAAGTTGAAAAGTGGTTTGCCTATTCGCTCTGGGCTTGCCAGACTTGCGGCTTGGGCTTTTTTGTTTAAGTCTTACACCTTGAAAGATTGGATGGCTTTCTTAGAAGTTTACGGCATGCCTTTGCGTGTGGGCAAATATGGGGCAAGCTCTTCTCAAGAGGAGCGGCGGGTTCTCATTCAAGCGGTGCGTGATTTATCCAGCGATGCGGCGGCGATTATTCCCAAAGAGATGGAGATTGAGTTTATTGAAGCGGCAGGGGGCAGTGGCAATGCGGTTTTTGGCGTCAAGGCGGAATATTTAGATCGGCAGATCTCAAAGGGTGTGTTGGGACAAACCATGACGACGGATGATGGGGCGTCTTTTTCGCAAGCGCGTATTCATGAAAATGTGCGTCATGATATTGCCAGAGCTGATGCACGGCAATTGGCTTTGACGGCTAATCGTGATTTGATTGTACCCTTTGTGGAGAGTAATTTTGGGCGCCAAGAGCGCTACCCCCTTGTCTATTGGCCGATTTCGGAAAATGAAGATATTAAAGCCATTAGTGATGCTTTAGAAAAACTTGTGCCGTTAGGCTTGCGTGTTGGGGCGCAAGAGGTGCGCAATAAGATTGGCTTTTCGCAACCAAAAAAGGGAGAGGATGTTTTAAGGGCTGCTTTTCTTAGGCCTGATGATGAGAAGAAACAAAAAGCTGATATTTGTACGGATTGTGGGGGTAGAGTTGATGTTTCTTTAACCAGAAAAGAAGGGGTGGAAAAAGAGCAGAGTGGAAAACATCACGACGAATTGGACCGGCTTTCTGAGGAAGCTTTAAGTGATTGGGAAGAGGATTTAGAACCCCTTTTAAAGCCCTTTAAAGAGCTTGTGAGAGAGGCTAAAAGTTATGAAGATATCCTCAAAGGCTTAGATGAATTGTTGGGGGAGATGGATCATCATGCCTTGGCAGCACGCTTGGCAAAGGTGCAAATGATTGCGCGGGGACTGGGGCATCATGGATGAGGAACTTTTTAAGACGGCACCCCAAGAGGTCACCCGTTATTTTGCAGCCAAGAATATTGTTCCAAGTTTTGATTGGCGTGATGTTGCACCAGAAGAGCATGCCTTTTCCTTTACGGTGGCAAAATCGGTAGGCTATGACATTTTAGAGGATTTTAAGCAAGCGGTTGGAGACGCCATAAAACATCACGTTACTTTTCAAGAATTTCAGAAAAATCTGATGCCGATTTTACAAGAAAAAGGCTGGTGGGGGAAAAAGATGGGCATTGACCCGAAAACGGGTGAAATGAGCGTGGTGCAGTTGGGCAGCCCGCGGCGTTTAGAAACGGTCTATTGGGCCAATACCATGAGTGCGCATGCGGCAGGGGAATGGGAACGCACACAAAATAATAAAGAATTTTTGCCTTACCTGACCTATGCGTTATCGAGTTCAGAACATAAGCGTTTAGAACATGAAAGTTGGGTGGGATTTACGGCACCGGTTGATGATCCCATTTGGGATTGGCTTTATCCCCCCAATGGTTGGCGGTGTAAATGCAGTGTGCGGCAGGTAAGCCGTTATGAAGCAGAAAATTTAGGCTATGAAGAGGGCGCAGAGCCACCCCATGTGGAGACGCGGGTTTGGCGCAATAAGCGGACGGGGCGCGTTGAAAAGATACCCGTAGGCATTGATCCTGGATGGCATTCTAATCCTGGAAAACAGCGCGCACAAAATTTAAGCCGATTTTTAAGTGATAAAGTCTCTGTAATGGGGGACAATGGCAAGCGTATTGCCATTGAAGATATTGTTGGCTCACCGCTTTTGGAAGCGATGTTTGAAGGGCGTATGCCGTGTGGATTTATTCCTATTGCCCCGATGATACAAAAGGTGCGTGATGTTTTTTCCGCGGACAATTCTCTTATTCGCTTATCTTCAGACAGTGTCAAACATATTTTATTAGAACATCAAGCACGTGCTCTTCACTTGGAGGATTTTCGTGGTGCCATTCAAACCTTCATAAAGCCCTATGGTATCATTAGACGCAAAGATGTGCCGAGCGTTTTGTTTTTTGGTGAAAGTGGAGGGGCATGGTGGCGCTTAGCGGTCAAATTTGTGGCAAGCAAACAAGAGTGGTGGCTGACTTCCATGCATAAAAAGAGCTTTCGCGAAATTCAACGTCTGTTAGAGGCGGCTGAAAAGAAGGACGAACGGTTGTTATAAAGGGAACACTATAAAGCCCTATTGGCTTTTGTGAAAAGAGTTATTGTGTGTGAGAGAATGAGAAGGCGTGGAGGGCGGTCAACTCCTCGCAGATCCGGCAAAGCCGTCCTGGTATAACTGGCTCACGCCTCGTGAGCACTCTAACAGTTTAAACATTCAAAAGCAATCTTTTAAAAAAAACGCGTTTTGAGAGAGGCTTTTTTGTAAAGGCAAGAAAGCGCACACCGCAAAGCTTTGTTGGCTTTGTAAAGAAGGAACCAGTGTGTGGGGAAACATGAGAAGGCGTGGAGGGCGGTCAACTCCTCGCAGATCCGGCAAAGCCGTCCTGGCATAACTGGCTCACGCCTCGTGAGTACGCTAACAGTTTAAATGTACAAAAGCAATCTTTAAGAAAACGCGCTTTGAGAGAGGTTTTTTGTGTGGAGTGATAAATTTGTACCTCTAACTTCACAATGGCGCTCTATCGCCTTTGAAGTGCCTTTGAAAACGTTTTATGAGAAGGTTTGGCATTGGGTTTTCTCTTATAAGCTAGAAGAGAGGAAAAAAGTGCTTTTTTTAGAAGTGCTCTTTTGACTGACATTGTCAGACTTATAAGCTGAGGTGGTTTCATGCATTGTATTGCCAATGATAATTGTAAAGCAATAGGCAATGATGGAACAAGAATTTCACGAAAATGATAAAGAAGGGCAGAGCGTTTATGACGGTGCCTTTCATGGCAAGTTTATTGATCTTTGCCAAGATCTCACTATGAGCCAAGCACCGGAATGGGTCGAGCTGTTGCCCAAAGCACCTCATGTGAAGGCACGTGATGGACGGCAATGGCATTATAGTCCGCAAAGGATTTTAAAGGCTTTTGCAGCCAATAAAGGACCGCTTGTGATTGATTATGAGCATGGGCAACATCACAGAGCGAGAAACGGTTTAGAAGCGCCGGCAAGCGGTTGGATTGAAGAACTCACAGAACGGGATGGTGCGATTTGGGGTCGGGTTAAATGGACCGATATGGCTGCTAAAAAGATTGTGACTGGGGAATATCGTTATCTTTCCCCTGAGTTTCGTCATTCTAAAAATGGTGAGATTTTAAGTTTGGCAGGGGCAGGGTTGGTGAACCGTCCCGCCCTTGTGATGACGGCTTTAAGCCGTGAACACCCTTCAACACCGCCTTTAACCCCCCCTTTGACACCTCTTGTGGTGTCCCCAACAACTTTGATGGAGGAAATGATGGATTTGACAGCCATTGCGAGCGCCTTATCGCTGGCAGAAGATGCAAAGCCTGTAGAAATTTTAACAAGCATTGCAGCCCGCGAAAAAGAACGGGTGGAATTAAATGCCCAATTAACAAAAGCGCGTGAAGATTTGGCGCTTTTGCAAGAAGAGCAAAAAAACACTGCCATTGAGAGGCTTTTAGATAAAGCGGTTGAAGAGGGCAAGATTTTGCCGGCTGCGCGGGAAGACTATCGTGCCCTTTGTCGCCTTGAAGGGGGCATAAAACATTTTCAAAGTTTGATCGAGAAATTACCGGCTCTGGCATCGACAAGTCCTTTAGAAGTATGTGCCTTGGTGCAAGAACATCAGCTTGCGCCAGAAGAGATTGCTCTTGCCGCACGCCATTATCAAGAAGAACAGAAGCAAAAAGGCTTCGACATCACCATTAGCCAAGCGGTTGATTATATTTATGAGCACAAGGAGCGTTCATCATGAGTACGACGATTTTAATTAAATCTTTTCGCGCTTTTGCAGAGATCTCGCCTTATTGCATTGTTGCAGCACGCGGTGAGGCAATGGTGGCAACAGCTTCTGGAAAGAGTGATAAATTATTAGGCACTGCCGGCTCTTGTAAAGCAAAGGCTGGCGAAATGATCGATGTTGGTCAATGCGGTTGGGGGGAAGTGATATGTGGGGGCAATGTTTCCTTTGGTGACTTTTTAACCTCTGACCCTAAGGGGCACGCCATTAAGGCAGAAGCGGCAGATCGCACCATTGGTATTGCCATGAGTGATGGTTCTGCTGGTGATATTATTTCTTTTAAAATTAATTAATCGAGGCTTATGATGAACAGACCTTTTCCCATTGATCCAACCCTTACCGCCATTGCTATTGGCTATCGCAATCCCGAAGGCTCACTGATTGGCGATAAAGTTTTGCCGCGTGTTTGTGTTTTAAGTGAAGTGTTTAAATATAGTGAATTTCCCCTCGCGGAAAGTTTTACAGTCCCTGAACTGGAGATAGGGCGTAAAGGGCGCCCGAATGTGGTGGAATTTTCCGCCTTTGAACGGGAAGCTAGTGTGAGAGATTACGGGCTTGATGATCTTATTCCCAATTCAGATATTGAAGCCGCAGCCCGCGCACGAGCCGAAAAGCGCTCTCGTTATAACCCTGAAAAGACAGCCGTGGAAGGACTGGCTAATTTGCTGGAATTGGGGCGTGAAGTGCGTGTGGCAGAGCTTGTGCAAAAGAGTGAAAATTACGCACCAGAGCGGGTGATTAACTTGAAGGGTGAGAATAAATTCAGTGATTATGACAAATCAGACCCTTATGCTGTCTTAGATGAGGCGAAGGATAAAGCTCTCGTCTATACACCCAACACCATTGTCATGGGAAAAGTTGTTTGGTCAAAACTCAAACGTCACCCCAAAATTATCAAAGCGGTTAAGGGGGGTGGTACAGCTGATGGATTTGTGACCAAAGCGCAATTTGCAGATCTGATGGAAATAGACTCTCATCGGTTATTGATTGGTGAATCGCAAGTCAATTTAGCCCGCAAAGGACGCACAGTGCAATTGGCACGCGTTTGGGGCAATAAGATTGCTCTGCTTTATATTGATCCCACCAAGCAACAGGCGGATGGTTCTGTCATCAGTTGGGGCTTTAGTGCTCAGTTGGGTGAGCGTATCTCTGGGGTGATCTCTGATCCAGATATCGGTTTGTCGGGTGGTAAACGCGTGCGTGTGGGTGAACGGGTGTGCGAATTGGTTGCCGCAAAAGATGCCGGTGTATTGCTGCAAGATGTTGTTTAAGGAAAAGACTGAATGGCCTATGCAAGCAAGACATTGATTGAAGAGCTCTGGGGGGATGATTTCTTAAAAGACTTATGTGCTTTTGATGATGAAAATTCTGATCCAGTGCTTTTAGATCAAGCCATTGCCCTTGCTCTAAACCAAGCAAGTGGTGAGATGGATGCTCATCTGTCTCGTCGCTACTTGGTTCCCATTGCTGGACAACCAGCAGCTTTGGGTATGATCTGTGTAAATATTGCGGTTTATAATTTAGCCATACGCCATACGGCCCTGACCACAACCATTGAAGATCGCTACAAACAGGCGGTTGATTTGCTCAAACGCATTGCGGAAGGCAAAGCGGGTTTGGGGGTCGATGAACCCAAAATTATGAGTGAAGATGGACCCGTGCGGGATGGGGCTTTTTTTCACGCTCAACCGCGTTTGATGGGGCGATAACATGTCTGTTTCAACCCATATTGAGATTAAAGAGACGGGGCTTGAAGCGGCTTTATCCTTTTTACAAAAGAGTGCTCATGCCCCAATGGGAACTTTATCACAAGGGGTTGGTCACCTTATTCAAGAAAGCACAAGGCGGCGGATTCAAAGCGAAAAAATCTCCCCCAAAGGAGAGAAGTGGAAAAACAATTATGCTCGTACCTCCATTCTTTATGCCAGTGGGGCGCTCTCACGCTCTATTGATATGAAAGCCTCACCAGAACAGGTGGTGATTGGCTCTGGGTTGGTTTATGCGCGGATTCATCAATTGGGTGGCGTCATTCGCCCGAAAAATGGTAAAACCCTGCGCTTTTTCTTAAAAAGCAGCAAGGCACAGCGCTTTGTTTGTGTGCCGCAAGTGACCATGCCGGCACGTGCCTATTTAGGGCTTTCAGAACACAATAAAGTGGAAATTGTCAAAGCGGCAGAAGATTGGCTGGGAAGGATCTTTTCATGAGACAAGCTGTTGAGAGT
Organism: Bartonella massiliensis; assembly: GCF_902150025.1. Lineage (GTDB taxonomy): Bacteria > Pseudomonadota > Alphaproteobacteria > Rhizobiales > Rhizobiaceae > Bartonella > Bartonella massiliensis. The sequence continues at coordinate 3,155 of NZ_CABFVS010000029.1, read as the reverse complement.
CTGGGGCGTATTAATGCGTTTCGTGAGGCGGTAATAAGGAGCCTTAAAAGGGCTTTGCCGGATGTGCGCGATTGTGCCTGTCAATTTGGGCGTTTTAATTTAGAAGAACTTGAAACACAGATGCTTGTTGCGCCAGCAATACGTGTTGCGGTGTTAGAAGGGCGCTTGAGTTCTGTTGCTTCTGGTCAGATGAGTGCTGAACTTCATTTAGGGGCTTTTATTATCACCACGGGCAAAGAGCGTGATGTTTCCAGTTGGCTTTTAGCAGAAGCCATAGGGGTTTTATGCCATAGCGGACAATTATGGGGCTTAACCCATTTGAGTGCCCCGCGGGATGTGTCGATTGATCCCATTATCTCTGCGGCGATTAAACAACGGGGCGTGTCGATTAGTGTGGTGGAATGGCGCCAAGATTTGCATCAGTTGGGGCAAGATATTTTTGCGGATGCGGAACAAAGTCAACTTAAAGCTGGATTAATCTCCTATGATGAAACACAGGTCCATGAGGTGTCTTCATGAATGATGCACATTTGTTGGGCGAGACCTTTCGGCAAATTATGAAGCGTCTTGATGCGCTTGAACGCTGTCTTGCCAACCAGCACATGGTGGGGCGGGTGGCACAAATTGATGGGCATAGGGTGCGGGTAAAACTTTTCTCTAAAGGTGCCAATGGGCAAGCAGTTTTATCACCTTGGCTACAAGCACAAGAAGCCGCTGGTGCTGTCTCTAGCAATATGCCTTTGCATGTTGGTGATCCGGTGCGCTTGTTAAACCCCCATGGTGAGATAGGCTCTGCCTCTTTAGTGGTACGCGATAGCTATAGCGATGATGCACAAAATCTAGCACGCTCACCGCAAGAGCTTGCGCTTTGTTATGCGGGAGGCGCTCTGCGGATGACCAAAGATGAACTTATTCTCTCCCATGGGGAAAACCAAATTCGTTTAAGCGCCAAAGGTCTCATGCTTTGCCACCAATCAACCCGTGTTGAATTAGCAGACAGTGTGCAGATTCAAGCAGAAGATTTACAGCACAACCAAAAATCGGTTGGTGCAAGCCATGTTCACGGTGGGGTCAAAATGGGTCCTTCCACAACCTCTAGCCCTCTTTAAAGGAGTTTTATGATGCGTGAGAAAACTTATGTTATTTTAACCAATGCCGATTTTGTGGCGGGTCAGCGTTCACCGGGGAAGGGTGAGGAAATTTGTTTCAGTGAAGAGGCGGCAAAATATCCTTTGCTTCTGGGTCAGATTGCTGAAAAACCAGCCCCAACGGTTTCTTCTGCTCAACCCGTATCTTCCGCCCCAACGACTTCTCTTACAAAGACAACCAAGGGTGCTTAAATCATGCGTTGTGGGGTGAGCGAAAAAGATGGCTCTCTCTTATATGGCTTTGCGCATTGCCAACAATCCATCCATAAATGTTTAATGACAAGGGTGGGAACACGGGTTTTGCGTCGCCATTATGGGTGTGATGTTAGAGAGTTCCAAGATGCCAATGCCAATCCTGCAACGATTTTACGTCTTTATCAAGCCATTGCTTGCGCACTTGATGATCCAGAATGCGGAGAGCCTGGGTTCTCATTACAGAGGATTGATCTGACCAAGGCAACGCGTGAGGGAACATTCCACTTTGTTTTAAGGGGCATTTTTTATCCCGATGGGCATTTGGGGGATTGGTCCCATGGGCAAGAGAGGCAATTTCCGCTAGAGGTTTCCTATGGCAGAGCCTGAACGTTTATCCCTTTCACAACGCCCTGTGCCGCAAGTGATTGAAGAGCTTTCTGTTGAAAGGCTTTTAGAGCAAAAGATTAAGCGTTTGATGGATGTTTTTGCCGCTCATCATATCCCTTACAATGTGGAAAAGACCGCTTATGATCCTGTGGTCATTCAATTACAAGCGGCTGCTTATGAAGAGTTGCTGTTGCGCCAGCGGATTAATGAAGTGGCACGAGATAATTTGCTCGAATTTGCGCATGGCACAAGTTTAGACCATTTGGGGGATTTTCATGGGGTCACGCGCCTTTTAGATGAGGATGATGAGCGTTTTCGCCGCCGCATTCGTTTGAAGAGGCAAGGGCATTCCACAGGGGGGACAGCACCTCGCTATCAATATTTTGCTCTCTCCAGTGATATCCGTGTCAAAGATGCTTTTGTTTATCGTGTGGGAAAAAGCCCGCTTATTTATGTGGCTCTTTTTAGTGATGCCCCTTCAGGAGTGGCCGATGAGGCTTTGATTGCCAAGGTGCAAAGAGCCCTTGATGATCCTCATGTTAAAATGACCAATGATACCCTCTTGGTCAAGAGTGCTGTACAGCGGGTGATCGATATTTCGGCTAACCTTTGGTTGTTACCCGGTGAGCGAGAACAGCTTTTAGAAAGAGCAGAGCAGAATTTAAGAGAAGAATGGGCGCGTGCGGGCAGGCTTGGGCGTGATCTATATTCAAGTTGGATATTAAGCCGCCTGATGGTTGAAGGTGTCCATCATGTGGAGGTTACAAAGCCACAGGAAGATATTCTTGTTGCCCCTCATGAGGCGATAGCACTAGGGGAAATTGCTTTGTCAAAACGGGGGCATGCTTATTGATGTCTGCGTTGTTATTGCCCCCCAATTCAAGCTTGTTTGAACGCTGTTTGGCTGGGGCCATGGCTCTTTCCCCGCAAGTCAAAAGGGTGCTCGAAGATATTGTGCGTGCCAAATTGATTACGCGTCCCCCTTCTTGGTTGCCCTTCTTAATTGACGAATATGGTTTACAAGAACTCATCCCTTATTTCTCGAATTCTTATGATCTTCTTGACCAAGGGCTTGAATGGCAACAGATACGTGGCTCTGTAGCGGCAATTGATAGGGGTCTTCAATGGCTTGGACTCTCAGTACACTTTACACCCGCGTGGACAGAGCGTGCATGGTGGAATTCCTTTCAACTTGAATTTGACCAATTGCCTGAACGAGGTGATCTCGAGGCGATTGAAGCGATTGTCGACCTTTCCAAAAGCTTGCGCTCTGATTTTCGCCGTGGTGTCACGGGTTATGAGGTGCAAGCTACGCAAGCCAATATGTCACGGCTTGATGACAGCATGCTGGATTTTGAGAGCGGTATCCGCTTAACCGCTGGAGATACGCTGTTTTCTTTTGGGCGCACGACAGAATTCAACCAC